>JBILDO010000101.1:0-12301 GCA_044352585.1 Verrucomicrobiales bacterium | reverse complement strand
GCGGGTTCGGCGCCCGCGGGTTCGGCGCCCGCGGGTTCGGCGCCCGCGGGTTCGGCGGCGGCCGGTTCATCGGTGGACACCGGCGGGGCGGAAGCTGCCCCGTTCACCGGCGAGTCTTCGGCGGGAAGAATGGCGGCCAAGGCAAGGGCAGCCCACAACAGGAGGAGGCGTGGGTTCATGCGTCGGGCGGCGCATACCAGCGCAGAAGGTCGAAGGTGGCGATGATCTTTTCGGGAGCTTCCTTGTCGGGCTGCACCTTGAGATTGCGGATGACGCGGAAACCCTCGGGACGGTTCAGTTCGTAGATCCAGCGGAAGACGTCCCGCAGTTCGCCGGCCGCACTGAGGGAGACACCTGCCTGGACGTATTCGGGAGTGGTGAGGGTGGGCAGGAGCGAGAGTTTCGAGGTGGTGACCCCATCGACCTTTTCGGCGAGGGCTGACTGGTAGATGTCCTGATCGATCTTCTCGATGGTGGTGAACCTGGGCTGGTTCAGCGTGAGCCATTGGCTCCGTGCCTCCCAGAGTTCCTTTTCCTCGAAAAGGGTTTCGATGACGACCCATTCCTCATCACGAGTCGCCCGCTGCGACAGGAGCAGGTCACGCTGGTCGAAGTAGAAGTCCGATCCGATCACGGCAGCCCCCAGCAAGAGCATGCCGAGGAGTGCGAGGAGGAGGCGCTTTTCACTCGGTTTCATTGGACTCGGGCGCGAAGCGGTAGGTGCCGGTTGCGAAGAATTCGTGGAGATCCTCTTTCGGGCGGGGCGGCGGGATCACCCAGGTGTAGTCGGACAGGGTTTCACCTTTTTCGAGGGCTCCCTTGATCTGGAGGGCGTTGGCCATGGTCGCGCCCTCGGCCCGGACCTCGATGACCTTGTCGTCGCGCACCTCGAAGGCGGTGAGTCGGAGCCCTTTCTCCGGAAGGAGCGAGGCGACCTGATGGAAGAGTTCGACCGGGGAGCGTCTCGGATCGATCGCCGGGCTGAGCACCTGCCAGCGGGCCTGGGCCGACTCGATCGCCTCGGCGTCAGCCTCGTTCGCGCGGATCTTTGCCTCGAGGCGCCGGTTGCCCTCGGCAAGATACCAGAGGTGACCGACGGCCGCGGCGGCGAGCAGGACGATCGCCAAGAGAGCCAGCAGGCCGACCGCCAGCCCGCGCCTACGCCGCGCCTTGCTCAGGCGCGCGAGAGAGACTTCGTGCGGTTCGAAATCCCACGGCGGAGCGGTGGCCGGGGAAGGCGAGGGGCGGGCCTCGAAGGCGACGGGCAACCCGGTCTCTTCCTGGAGAGAGCGGTGCAGGTCGAGGTCGTAGGGAGCCCAGATAATGAGGCGCGAGGCACCGTCGAGGAGGCCTTTGGCGGTGAGCTCGATGAGGGTCAGGTGGATTTCTCCGGCGAGGAGCGGTCGCATTTCCTCGCCGCCGAGGGTCTGCACGTGGATCCAGCGCCGGCCGCGGGAATAACCGGCCACCCAGTTTGATCCCTCGCGCCAGAGCACGGCAGCATTTTCGGGCGGGGGGTAAAGGGCGTATTGAGGGAAAAACCCGACGAACTCGCCCGGAGCGGTCGATTTGGACAACTCCTCCAGTTTCCAAGGGGTCGTCACCGTCTGGACGAGGGTGCGGGTGCCGTTCAATTCGACCGGTTTCCAGTCGGAAACCTTTCCGGGCCCTCCGTTTCGATGGAAACCGAGGCGGGTGATCTCGGCCTCGACGACTTCGCTGATGATTTCGGGATCCTTGCTGCTGACCCACTGGGGCACGGAGATGAGGTCGTTCGTGGCGATGGCAAAGAGGGTCTTCCCGGGAGGGCGCTCCCCACGGTCTCCGGTCACGGGCTGGCGCGTCCCGTTCCCGAGGTGATACCAGTAGCGTCCCGTCTCGTCCACGAGATAGGCCCATTCTGGAGGGTTCCGTGTCATTTTCGCATCATTCAATCCGCCGCGTGGTAATGCTCACGACCGTGCCACGGTCCCCAGTGTATTGAACGGTGACCGACCTTTCAACCGATATTGACCCCATCCGGCCGACGGACCGGATGCGGCGGGAAGGATCTTCAACGGAAAGTCTCGGGGCGATGCTCTCGGTCGCGTCTCCCGGAGTTCCGAGGAGATCGAGAACGGATTGCACATCCTCGAATTTCAGGTCGTCGATCGTGCCCGGGGTGGCATCGAGCCCGTCCCGGATCGAGACGAGGTCACGGGCGGCCTCCAGCGGGCACTGGCACGCGACCGAGATCAGGTCCGGCGGCGCTTCGTTGAGGTCGAGGGGGCCGCCGCTGAGAAGGGTGAATGATTCACGCCACCGGGGATTGGCCGCCACGACGAGCTGGAAGTCTTTCACCAGAAGAACCTCGTTGAGCGATTCGAAGGAACGGTTGAAGGGGTGGTTGGGGCGCTCCTGCGAGATATAAAAGGACCGCTCCGCCCCCACGTTGGTGGGCAGGTCGTCGGCATCGATCCAGTCGATGAGGTTGTCGACCACATCGACGGCTTGGTCCGAACGGAGGCCCCACTGATAAAAAAGTTCCTCGAGGACGATGCGGTCGGCCTCCGCATTCTCGAGGAGCGAGTTGATATTGAGCCGGTCGCCCTCGCTGGTGATTCGTGCGGCGAAGCTCTTTCCGCCGCCGATGGACTGGCGGAGCACGGGATCGCCCTTTTTCACGGAGGGATTGGACGCGATCGCGATTCCCCGGTCCGCGAGGAGTTCGGCCTGAAAGGCGGCCGAGGCGTTTGCCTCCGACTCGAGTTCGATGAAAAGAAACTGCGTCGCCGAAAAAACCGCGAGACTGAGGATGGCGACGATCCAGAGGATCGCGATGAGGGCCGAGCCCCGTTGGCGGGCCGGAGCGGTATCGGAGGATTCTGGAAAGATGTCCTTCATCCGTTTCCGTTGAGGTGCCAGAAAACGCTGCGCATCGCGGGCGAGCCCGCGTCGATCTGGAAGGTCAACTCGACCAGGTTCGTCCGCAGGTTTCCGTCCAGCGTCTGCTTCCATTTGCGGGAAAGGGGATCGAAAAAGCTCCAGCTCAGCTGTCGCATCCTCGGGATCAGCTCCACGTAGGGAGCGTCGAGGTTCTGGAAATCGTTTTTCCGGGCTTCCTCGAAGGCGAGATCGGTCAGATAATAGACGCGGGAGCGGATGAACCCGGTGGATTGGATCTCCGCGGCGAGAACCACCCGGCGGATCTCGTCGCGCGAATTCACCCCGAAGTCGAAGGCCCCGGGTGCGTTGACGATCGTCAGGTAGGTGTCGAACCTGCCGCTGCGGTCGAAATAGTGGAACTCCAGCGCCGATTTCGCGGTCATGCTTTCGAAGGCCGCCCGGCAGGTCTCGATGAGCCGCATCCTCTCCGCGGCCTCGTTCTGGGCCTCGGACACCTCGGTCATCAGTTCCGAGGTCGCTCCGACCAGCGAAAAGGCCGAGGTCACCAGGAGCACGAACACCGCCACCGAGAGCATCATCTCGAGAAGGGTGAAGGCCTTTCGGCGCGGCTTCGGTCGTTTCATCGGTTCGATCAGAGAAGGTTTGGATTCGCAAAGGTGGACGCCTGATCGAGGGTCTCCCGGCGGCCTCCCGCCGTCTCCCGGATCGCGGTGACGGTGACCTCGAAGAGATTTTCAATATTGCGGCCCTCCTGATTTTTGAGGTCCACGCGCACGACCTCGATGCGGAAATAGAGGCCCCGCTCGTCGGGGTTGGTCTCGCGGGAGTCTTCTTTCAAGGCCGGGTCGCGGGTCGCTTCGAGCATCGTGCCGCGGAGCCTTTCACGCAATTCGGCATCGTCGATCGATTCAGCCACGGTCAGGCTGATCAGATTCAGGGCACCGGCAAGACTGACCGCGGCGATGGCGAACAATGCCATCGCCATGAGCAACTCGAGCAGGGTGAACCCGCGTCCGTTAAGTCGTCCCGGTTTCATTCGGAGGGACGCGTATTCTAGCGTCACATTGCCCGGTCGGCAAGGCTTGCAGGCAACGGTTTCGTTTCTTGATAACACCCGAACCCGCGAACGGAGCCCGGATCCGGCCCAAAAAAAACCCCACCCGTGAACACGGGCGGGGTTTTTGCGCGGAAATCGATGAGAATTCCTGCTTGCGGAATCACTTCGGCTTGTGCTCGGAATGGCAGGCCTTGCAGTTTTGGGCCGTTTTGAGGCGTCCGATCGCGGCCTCGCCCTTGTCTCCGCCGGCGACGGCGTCCATCGCCGCGATCAGTTCGGACACTTTCTTCTCGTAGGCGGCCTGGTCACCCTCGGGGGCCTTGGTGCCGGCCATGGTCTTGACGAGGGCGGCGAGGGACTTGGTCTCGTCGGCGGAGGCGGAACCGCCGAGAACCTTGGCCATGGGGCTGGTGTCGCCCTTCATGCCTTCCTTCATCACTTTTTCGATGGTTTCGTGGTTCTCGTCGGCCACGGCGAAGGTGGCGAAGGCGAAGAGGGCGGCAACGGTGGAGAGAATGTTGATTTTGCTCATGGGACGCAGTCTTTAGGGGGATCCGTCAGGGTTGACAAGGAAAAATCAAAAAATGGCATGGTCGCGCTAGGCCGTCCGGGTTTCCATGCCCCAGACGGGCTCTCCGCGGTGGTCGTCGAGCACGGACATGAAGCCGTCCTCGATCCATCCGAGATACCGGCCGAAGCTGTCGAGGCAGGCATTCGCGGTGGCGACGCCGCGGTCGATCCGCAGCGCTCGGTCCGGGGTGTGGCCGACGAATTGGGAAAAGGCCTCGAGCGGGCGGAGATTCCACCACCGCAGCCAGACAATCCCGGAGAGATCGAAGACCGGGTTGGGCAGGCCCGCCTCCGCGTCGAGCCAAGCCTCGGCGCAGAGCCGTTCGACCCGCTCCTTCGTCAGGGCTCCGACGGGAGGAGCGAAGACCGACGACCCGATCCCGGCGTGACTGAGGGCGATCCCATCGACGAACTCGACCAGTTCCAGCCTGGCCCAGTCGGCGGCTTCAAGAACGCTCGAGATGATCTTCGACTTCTCCGGAGTGAACCCCGCGCCGAACCAGCAGACCTGCGGATTCATCGGGAAGCGATACCAGAGATCGTGGTTGCCCCAGAGATGCAGGCGTCCGGGTTTCGCGAGGGAATCCTTCAACCACTCCGCCGTCGCCTCGGCCATCTTCGGCGTGTCGTCGAAGTCATCGAAATAATCCCCGAGAAACACGACCCGGTCCGCCGGATACCGGGCGATCCATTCCTCCGCCGCGGCGACGCGGTGATGGAGGTCGGGAATGACGAGGGTGGTCATGGTCCGAAGGGGTGTTCCGTGAGGTAAAATTCCTCCCGGATCGCGATAAGCGCCGCTTCCAATGACCCGATGTCGGGTGCGTCCGGCAACGAGGAGGTCGCGAATGCCGCATCGATCCGCGCAACTTGTTCTTCGGCCATCTCCAACAGATCTTCGTAGGCGAACTCCCCGGATCGGATTCGCATCAGGAAATCTCGCTCGGGGCGCCGGACCCGGACGATGCCCTCCACGGCGATTTCCTCCGCCATGGCGAGGAGCCGGAACGTGTGCATGAGATTCTTGGAATCATAGTTCCGGCCATGCGAGGCGTTGAGCTCATACCTTGCTTCATTGCGCTGCTCCAGCCATTCGTGATACTCACGATATTCCCGGCAGTATTTCGTATAGCCGTCCTTGTTGAAGTTCATCCAGCCGATCGGGCGGCTTTCTTTCGGTATGCTGCTGAGGTTCAGCTCCGTCGAATCTTCACGCCGCACGATGCCGCGGAAGGCCATATGCTGACCGGCATCGTGATAGATTCCGTAGACATCGCGCATGTGGGGGATCTTGACGAGTCCGCAATCCTCCTGGCGGATCCGGAGCGATTCAAGCCATGATCGCAACGGGATCGAGCCCTGCCCCTCAACCACATGGCAGAACTCAAGGACGCTCATCCGCGGCCCGTCGTGGGGATTGACAATCTTCTTGTTCAAGCCACGGGCTCTTCGAACCTGTGTCGCCGCGTAACCCGAGAAGGTCTCCCGGCATTGCTTTGAAAGAACCGCCTCGGGGCGAATCCGGTCCATCGCAGGGTGGCGAAAACGCACGCAATCCGGCGGAGTGAACAACATTTCGAGAAGATTAGGGTTGCTCGCTGCCAGTAGGCTCACGAAACGCCCGACTTCGAAATAGGTTTCGTTGTTCATCGGGTCGCTGACCTGTTCCGGGGTCCCCGGTCCGAAGAACAGCGACCGCGGGGCGATGAAGACGCCGCGCAAATCAAAATCCGATTGAGGAGTGTCCGTTCCGTAGGCACGGCTCCCGGTCAAGCATTCGAAGAGCAGCAGGTCGCGAGATCTCACCTGGTCGAGATTGAGACGGGACTCCATCATGCTGAGAGAGTCTCGCGAAAAAACCGGTCGAGCAGGGAGTCGTCGAAGACCCTCGTTCCAAGGGTTGCGGCGGTTCCTCCCAGGGCATCGAGTTCCGATGCGAGGAAGTCTTCCAACAGCGTTTCGCGAGGAATGCCGTCCCGTTCTCGTCCGCCGGACTTTTCGGTGATCATCCGGTCGATGTCGGCACGCAACCCGTCCGGAATGGAAAGCCGTGCGATCAATTCACCGAATGGAACCGGAGCCGGCCCTTTCCGCTCGAGAACGAACCGCGCGGACAGCAGCGCCCGCAGCGCGTAGAGATAGCGTTTTGCGGTTACCTTTTCCTCATCGCGGATGCGTTGCCACATTTGCCGCGCAAGCCCGAGATAATGAACGGCATTGGCCTTCGGATCGAAGACCTCGTCGAGGAGGCGAAGCCATTCGGCCAACACCCGGGCGTCTTTCCGATAAACGACCGGGGAACGAATCCACTCACAGAGGGCTCCGTTGGATTTGAGGAACAGTCGCAGGGCCTTCCGGAACTCCCAACCCGAGAGGTCGATCGCGTCTTCGTCGATTCCCGCTTCAAGGTTTTCCAGAGGCTGAACGACGGCGAGGTAGCGTTCCGTCGGCCACCGATACACGAATCTCACGTCGTAGTCGCTGTCTTCCGACGCGAAACCCCACGCCCGGCTGCCGGACTCGACTGCAAAGAGAATCCGAAAGCCACTTTGCGATTCGAGCTCCGATAGTTTGGCATCGATTTTTTGGCTGATCGGATTCATGGATGATTTCGAAGCTGAACATTCGCCGTGAAACGGGGTTCGACAAGGGAGGAGAATTCGCGTCGAACCGGGTGATCTTACTTTTTCTGGCTCTCCGGACCGGGTCAGGTCATCGACCCAAAACGGTCCACTTCACGGCTTCAGGAAGGGTTCCCAGTCGGGGATCCCGTGGATATTCCGCAACAGCAGCGTCGCCGGCAGCTCACGGGGAGCCCGGGGACTCCTCAGGAGTTGCAAGCCGGCCTCCTCGGGGGTGCGGTTGGCCTTGCGCGAGTTCACCTCGCGCGAGGCGAGGACGCAGTTCTCCCAGGTCGTGGCACCGCCGCGCGAACGGGGAACGATGTGGTCGATGTTGCCCTCGCCGGGGCGCAGGGGGCGGCCGGTGTATTGGCAGCGTCCGCCGTCGCGCTCCCAGAGATTGCGGGCGTTGAATTTCGGCTTCTTGATCGGCACCTTCGCAAAGCGCGCCACGATCACCACGGTGGGTATGCGGATCCTGCCGTGGGCCGTGCCGACGCTGAAATCGTTTTCCCTCACCGGGAGACGCTTCCAGTCGTTCCACTTCGTCGGGATCATGGTTCCGTCGTCCCGGATATCGAGAGCGGTGACGACATCGGTCGCAATCTGGCAGAACGCATCGGCGGGAGTGCGCGCGTTGATGGCCTGCCAGTTCCGGTTGAGGACGAGGACGGTGTGCTTGTCGAGAATCGGGTGCATTCCGGAGCGTTGGGAAAAGGGGCGGAGAACGGGCAACGGGTGGCATCGGAGCGGTTTCTTCGGGCCGATCCGGAGCGCGGTTGGAGGGTTGGTGGGGGAAGCGGAGAAAACGTTCAGTATTCGGTTCGATCGATTCCGTTGCGGGAGCGTTGTCATGCGGAAGCCGCGACGTGGGTGAAAAACCGGCAAGGGTCGGCTGGGATGTCCCCAACCCGCCGTCGTTCGCGCAAGGAACGTCGCTTCACGGGGTGCGGTCCCGAAACTCAACCGATGCCGACGTTCCCGAAGGAAAAAACCCGACTGGCCGACGGGATTTGCACCCGCTCCGTCACGCTCACAACGTGAAATGCTGACTGATACACCACGGCCAATGTCTGGTTGAAAAAAGGTCTCACCGGCAGGTGACGCTCCTGCCTCTGCGGTTTGAGAGACTGCTGCATCGCTTCGATGCTTCGGAGAGTCAGGGTTTGGAAAGGCTCGCCCGCTTGGATTCGAACCAAGATTTCGCGGATTAACAATCCGGTGGATTACCGTTATCCCACGGGCAAATGAAAAAGGATGGATTTGAAAGGTTGGTCTTCGCCCAAGTCCCCCCGGACCGTTGCCAGGCCTGCGGGACCTCGGTGAGCGATCCCACTGGCGGCCGGCGGGGAAAACCGCGGGAAACCGCTTCGGGCTCCGTTTCCGGATGAATCCTTCCGATGAAAAAAACCGAACACCCTTGCCGCGCGATCGCAGGCAGCCGCAGGTATTTCAAAGCGGACGTTTCGGTGTTTCGCAGGCACACCTCCCGGGGGAAGCCTTGGTTCTTTCCAGGTATTGAAATACGACCTTTGGTTGCATGCGGCGGGAGGTATCGATCGTCCGCCTCCGGAACAATGCATAGTGGTCCGGTGGACGGGCGGATGGCTTCGCTTCGTCCGGCTTGACCGGCCGGAGATTCGCGGATAGGCTCGATTTGGCAGCAGGCGTTCCGCGGTCTCGCGACCGATCAGGATCTCTCTCTCGTCGGGACCTGTCTCCGGTGGCTGCCGGGGACGGGTCTCTTTTTTTCAGGGGGTTGGTGGTTGGCCGGTCCGGCCCTTGTTGTTCTGTAGTTCGTTGATGGTGAATGAGATGGGGAAACAAAAAACCCCGCTTCCTTTCGGAGAACGGGGTTCACGCAAATCGATGTGATCTGGGTTTACGTGAACCGCGTCCTCCAATGATGATAATTTCCGCCCGGATTCGAACCTTTGGGGGCGTGCGCCGGAGCCGCTTTGGTGAGGCGAACCATGAGACCGGATCCGGAGGAGTCAACGATGCCCGCGGAACGACCCTTGGCAGGGGCCGCCGAGCGATACGATTGGCTGTGGATTGCTGTCATGGTGCGTTAGCGTTTTTGAAATTAGAATGCCTGACGGGTATGTCAAAAGAATTATGCAAACGTTTTCATTTATTTTTCGTTCCATTCCGATCTTTCGATAGTTGCCCCGGGGGTCCGGGTCGTTCCGGTTCCGGAATCCCGCCGCGAAATTCCCGCCCTTGTTCGTGCGCCCGGCGCTGGATTCTGGCCCTTTTCCTGCTTAGTTGGCGAAGTCGTTTCTTCGCTCTCCCCTTCCTTCCTCCGTTCCACCATGTCCGAATCCTACCGCCACACGAAAATCATCGCCACCCTCGGTCCGGCCACGGACTCAAGGGAAATGCTCGCGCAACTGATCAGTGGCGGGGTCGACATCCTGCGGCTGAACATGGCCCACGCGACGCACCAGTGGGTGAAGGGCGCGATGTGGTACATCCGGGAGGTGTCGGCCGAACTCGGGCGCCATGTCGCGGTGATGATGGACGTGAAGGGGCCGGAAATCCGGACGGGCAAGGTTGACCGCCCCATCAGCCTCGCGGTCGGCGACCGGATCGAGTTTCATGTCGAGGGGGCCGAACCGACGGGCGACCTGCCTTTCGTTTCGGTCAATTATCCGGGGCTGCCCGGCGATCTCGAGGTGGGCAACATCGTCCTCGTCGACAGCGGCCTCATCCGCATGCGGGTCTTCGAGAAGACCGCGACGAAGGTCCGGCTCGATGTCCTCACGCCCGGGGAACTCGGGTCCAAGCGCCACATCAACCTGCCGGGAGTGCAGGTCAACCTGCCCGCGCTCACGGAGAAGGACGAGGCCGATCTCCGCGCCGGGGTGGAGAGCGGGATCGATTTTGTGGCCCTTTCCTTCGTCCGCCAGGCCGAGGACGTGCGCACCCTGCGAAAACTGCTCGATGAATTGGGTTCCAAGGCGCGCATTATCGCGAAAATCGAGGACCAGGCGGGCGTGCGGAACATGACCTCGATCGTTCGGGCCGCGGATGCGATCATGGTCGCCCGCGGCGACCTCGGGATCGAGATCGATTACCACAAGCTGCCGCTCGTGCAGACCGAACTGGTGCGCGCCTGCCAGGCCGACGGGAAGCCGGTCATCATTGCGACCCACCTGCTCGAGTCGATGATCTCGTCGCCGATGCCGACGCGCGCTGAGATCAGCGATGTCTCCAACGCGGTGCGCGAGCAGGCCGACGCGATCATGCTCTCCGGCGAGACGACGGTGGGAGCCTACCCGATGGAGACGCTCGAGGTGCTCAAGAACATCATCCACAGCATCGAGCCCTCGGTGCCGAAAGGTCTCAACCCCCACATCGTCCTGAGGGAGCCGAAGGCGATGATGCTGCGTTCCGCCGCGGTCCTCGCGGGAGAACTCGAGCAGAACGGCATGGGCAATTCGGGAATCGTCGTGTTCACCCGCAGCGGGTTCCTCGCCTACGTCCTCGGCGCCCTGCGGCCGCACGGGATCCCGATCTACGCCTTCACGGACGTGGAATACATTTTCCGACAACTGACCCTTCCCTGGGGAGTCGAGCCGTTTCTGATGCCGTTTTCGGAGGATCCCGAGAAAACCATCCTCGACGCGCTCAGTTACCTGAAGCGCCGCGAGTGGGCGAAGCCGGGAGAATGGCTCGTCGTCATCACCAACGCGCTCGCGAACGACAAGGTGATCGACACCCTGCAGTTGCGGCAGGTGGAGTGAGTCGGATTGCGGATTGCTGGGAGGGGCGCATCGGGGCTTGCCTTGGCGCGGGACGTGGGTTAGCGGGGATACGTCTGCGGAAATGAAATCCTTGGAGTGGAAATGGGGCTGCCTGATCGGTCTGGCCAACGTGGCCTGGCTCGTGGCTTCATGGGCGGCCGGATGGCATGCAAAGGGCATCGGGATGATCCAGGTCACGGTGTTCCTCGCGATGGCCCTCACCTTCGTCGGCTATGCCCTGGCGATGCGTTCGATCTTGAAACGTGAACCCGAGACCACGGTGCTCGAGGGGCTGCGATCCGGAGCCCTCATCGCGGTGGTGGCCGCGCTCATCGCGGTGGGGGGCCAATTCGCCTATTTCCACTGGATCAATCCCGGCTGGACCGACTACATGGTCGGGGAAACGCGGCGCCACTATGAATCGCTCGGGGTCGAGGAGGCCCGCATCGCCGAGATCGCCGAGGGCGCGAAAACGACCTTCGGGTTCGGTTCCTACGCGAGTCAGGCCGCCGCCGGGGCGATCGTCCAGGGGGTGCTCTTTTCGGCGGTGACGTTCGCCTTTCAAAAGTGGCTCGCGAACCGATGAAACGGAAACACTCGCGTCAGCGGCTCGTCGTGGTCGCGTTCCTGCTCCTCGTCCTCCCGGCCGCGGTGTGGTCGCTCCTGCTCGCGCTTGGCTACGTGGGCACCCCGGGAAATCCGGTTCGCCCCCCGTTCAACGTGTCGGACCGCATCGTCACGATCGACGTCCAGCCCGACGGGGACGGACAATTGCGGGCGACCTTCGACGGTTGGCCCGAGGGTGTGCCCGGGATGAGTGGAGACGATTTCTTCGACGAGCTTCACCGGCGGCAGCGCAACCTGCCGTGGATCTACCGGTTCTTTGACGTGACCTCTCTGACGGGCGTGTTCTGGGTGCTGTTCGGATTCGCGGGGCAGGGGATCTTCACCGCGAGGATGATCGTGCAGTGGCACGCCAGCGAGAAGGCGAAAAACTCGATCGTCCCGCCCGTCTTCTGGTGGCTCAGCATTCTCGGGGCCTCGATGCTGATGGTCTATTTCGTCTGGCGCAAGGACATCGTCGGCTTCCTCGGTCAAAGCACGGGCTGGCTCGTCTACATCCGCAACCTGTGGTTCATCTACGGGAGGGAAGACGAATAGACGGCGTCTCGCGGCGGATTGGGGACAACCCGCCCCATCCATTTCCAGGCACGCCGGCCAAGGTAGGGCGCGTTGTCCCCAACGCGCCGCGCGGATGACCGGGCGACCTCCGAAGCTCGTCCGGCGGGTTGGGGACAACCCGACCTACCCATTTCCAGGCACGTCGGCCGGGTAGGGCGCGTTGTCCCCAACGCGCCGCGCGGATGACCGGGCGACCTCCGAAGCTCGTCCGGCGGCGGGTTGGGGACAACCCGCCC
>JBILDO010000049.1:0-40237 GCA_044352585.1 Verrucomicrobiales bacterium | reverse complement strand
GGTTTCCCGGCGGAGGCTCACAACTTCTCGTAAGTCCCCTGGTCCCGCTTTTCGAGGACGGTGAACCCGGCCTTTTTCGCATCACTCACCGAGAGCGGCTTGGTGATCTGCGGTGAGGTCACGCCCCGGGAGACGAGTTTTTTCACGGGATTCCGACAGAGCGGGCAGAGCTCCAGCGCCGGACGGTCGAGGGGGCGGCGCAGTTCGAAGCCCTTTCGGCAAATGCGACAGCCTTTCTCGGGATCGGTCGTGATGTATTCGTAGAGAGGCATGAGGGAATATCCGGTCTTCCCCCGCTGAATTCAAGTCGGTGCTCGCCCCCGAAACGAAAACGCCCCGGCCGGGTCGGTCGGGGCGCCTTCGTTGTGCGGGTGGGACGGTCCGGATCTCAGGCCGGTTTTTGGCCCGATTCGGCGAAGACGGTGTCCTGCGTCTCGGCGACGCCGGGGATGCGCATCGGGGCGATGGGCAGCTTGCCGGCCATGTCGATGACATCGGGGACGAGCTTCTGCTCCGCGTTCCACATTTCATCCCAAGTGATGCGCTTGCCGGAGTAGCAGGCGGTGCGGCCGAGGATCGCCATGGTCGTGGAGTGGCCGATCCAGGTGGCGTCGTCCTTGCGGTTGCCCGAGCGGATCGCGGCGAAGAACTCCTCGTGCTCGAGGTCATACATGCTCTTCGGCGTGCGGGGCTTGCGCCAGGCCCAGTTCTTCTCCCCGATGATCTCGGCGGAACTGGTGCCGAATTTCGCGATGCCCTTGGTGCCGTAGTAGGTGTCGCCGGTGAAGTTGTAGGAATCGAGATACTGGCGCCACTCGATGTGGGCGGTCGCGTCGTTCGCGTATTCGTAGGTGATGCTGAAGTGATCGTAGATCGTACCTTCGTTGTTCGGGCGGGTGCGGCCTCCGGTGCCGAAGGCGGCGACCGGATCGGCGTCCTTGAAGGCCCAGGCGACGCGATCGACGTTGTGGCAGCCCTGTTCGACGATGCCGTCGCCGCTGAGCCAGGGGAAATTGTACCAATTCGAGATCTGCCACTCGGTGTCGCTCATTCCGTCGGGACGGCTCGTGGCCTCGGGCATGGCCTTGACCGGGCCCGCGTTGTAGATCGAGTGGACGCTGACGATGTCGCCGATCTCGCCGCCCTGGATGCGCTCGAAGAGGGCGCGTCCCTGCTCGCTGTAGCGGTAGCAGAATCCGCAGAGGACGGAGATGCCCTTGTCCGCGGCGACCTTGGCGGTGGCGAGGAAGTCCTTGACTCCGGCCATGTCGGTGGCGCAGGGCTTTTCGACGAAAGCATGGATCCCGGCCTCGACCGCGGCCCGGAAATGGGTGGGACGGAAGGCCGGGGGCGTGGTCAGGAGGATCACGTCGACCCCGGAGTCGATCACCTTCTTGTAGGAGTCGATCCCGTCGAAGACGCGGCCGTCGAGACCGTCGGCGAGCTTGTCCTTGGCGATGGGGGATTTGCGGACCATCTCGAGCTTCTTTTCCGCCTCGGTGCGGTAAAGGTCGCCCATGGCGTAAAGCTCGAGATTGTCATCCGCGGCGAGGGCGTTGAGCATCGCGCCGCCACCGCGTCCGCCCGTGCCGACGACGCCGATCTTGAGCTTCTTGTCGTTGGGGGCGCCGAGGGTGATCGAGGGGAAGCCGATCGCTCCGGTGACCGCGGCGGCGGCTCCGGCGGTTTTGACGAAGGCGCGCCGCGTCGTTTCGTTGAAGGTGGCAGGGGTGGGGATTTCGCTCATGGGATGAAATTCGCGGGATCGCGAGAGCAGGACGGAAACGCACGATTCCTCCTCTGTCAAAAGCGCTTCTTTACGCGATGCCTGACCTGTGGAACCGTCGCGGCGCGTCTGCCGGATCGCCGGAGCTCTGCCGAAGCGCGATGGATTACTGGTTCTCACTCAAGAAGCTGCTCTCGATCTTCCTCAATCCGGTCGCGATCACGCTGGAGTTTGTCCTGCTCGGGATCGTCCTCATCGGATTCGCGAGCCGCCAACCGCGGAAGCCTCCCGGACCGCGCCGGTTGAAAATCCGTGCTTTTCTCGGGGATCTCGGAGTGTTTTTGGTCGTTCTTGGACTCCTGACGTTTTTCAGTGCGGGCATCGATCCGGTTGCCCATGCCCTGACCCTGCGTCTGGAAGGACGATACCCGCCCCTCGAGGAACGCGACGGGAAGCCCGCCGTGCCCGGAGCGAAACCGGAGGCGATCGTGGTCCTCGCGGCCGGCCATCGCAGTGTCGAGGGGAAACCCACTCTTTCCCGTCTCACGCGCCACGGTCTCGCCCGCATCGTCGGCGGCGTCGATCTGTGGAAGACGTTTCCCGATGCGCGGTTCATCGTGACCGGAAATCCGGAGGAAACCGCGGCGATGCGGTCCATCGCCGAAAGGCTGGGGGTCCCGACCGAACGCATCGTCGAGGAATCGGCATCACGCGACACGAAGGACCACCCCCGCAAGCTTGCCCCGATTCTCGCAGACGATCGTTTCCTTCTCGTCACCTCGGCCACGCACATGCCGAGGTCGGTGGCCCTTTTCCGCGCCGCGGGACTCGATCCCGTGCCGGCTCCGGTCGATTTCGTGATCTGGCCCACCCCGACCGATTACGATCCCTACCAGCCCGGTTCCCTCATCCCGAGCGTCGCCAACCTGGAACTCACGAACACCGTGCTCCACGAACTGGGCGGTATCGCGTGGTCGAAATGGCGGGGTGAGATCGATGACCCGGCGAAAAGTGAGCGCGGGGATGCGTTCGAGCCTGCGAATCCTTGAAAGGGAGGGAGAGCGGCCGTAAGATCGAACAGGAAGGGGGAACCCGGTCAGACTGCTTCGTCAGGAGATCGTTGGTCGGGAACCCGGGCACAGCATGAAGCCGAGTTTCTTTTTCTGGCTGGTGGCGGGAGGGATCGTGGCATGCGATGTGACGGTCGCGCAGGAGACGAGCTACCGCGCCGAAATCTCGGCGGCCGACCGGGTCAATTCCCGGGGCGGCGAGCTCAAAACGCTGAAGGAATTCCTCCGCCAGGATCGCTTCAACGTCCACGGCGGCCATCACCTCGACCCCGGCGATACGAAAGACACGCGATTCGCCACGCCCGCGAACCGCGCCATGATCGACAACGGCCGCCTTGTCTCCGCGCCGGGATTGGAAGCCGCGGTGGTTTCCGGACGCGTCACCCTTCTCGATGTGGTCGTCTCCGGGACGGAGAAGTCCCTCCTGCTCCGCGTCACCGGGGTCGGGGACGAAGGCATGCCGCCGGCGCCGGTGCTCCAGCCGCAACCCGCGATACCCGCGTCGTCGCGGCCGACTCTGGCGACGGGATTGTCCCCGACGACGGAACCCTCCCCGATGGCGGAGAGCGCACCCGAGGGATTCCGTGTCGCTTACGCCACCACCTTGGGGCCGCGGGATTGGGTCGATTCGAATGGCGCGCCCTGGACGCGGCTGCGCGATGTCTTGAAGCAGGACCGGGCCAACGTGAACCGCTTGGGCAAAGCGGATCCCGGGGACGAACGAGAGATTTGGTTCACTTCGGCGGCGGAACGGGTGATTTTCGATTCGGTGCCGCTCTCGCTCGATCCGATGATCGCCGGACCGCTCGCCCGTCGCGAGACGGTGAAGGTGACCGTCCTCGTCGCGAGCGAGGGAGACCGGATGCGGGTCGGACGTCCGGATGCGGATGAGCGGTCCGAGATGCTCCCGGAGGAAGAGTTGCTCGAAGACCGCGCCTGGAAGACCGAGGCCCTCGCCGTCTCCGGCGATCCCGGAGCCTCCGCCGGGCTGCGCGATCTCATCCGGATGACGGATCTGATCCATGGGCATGGGCACGAGAAAGCGGTCCTTGCCCGGGTGAAGCTGGCCGGTTTTCTCCTGCAATCGGACGCGGCCGCCGAAGCCGGTCCACTGCTCGGGGAGATCGAGCGCGATTTCCGCGCTGCGGCGGGACGCGAAGTCGGTCCGGACTCGATTGTCGCCGTGATGGGTTTCCTCGTTCAAGCGCGGAGGCTTCTCCGCGAGGACGCCGCGGCGAAACGGCTCCTCGACGAACTCCTCGAGAGTCCCGGCCGATGGCATCTCGACGAGGCACGGCGGGAGGAACTCCGATCCCTGCTCGACTCCGGAGGCGCGGGGAAGTCTCCCGAGGCGACGGAGCGTCCCACCTACGGGGAGGTCCTCGCGCGATGGGAGCGGATCGACTCGGATCCCGAGGCCTCGACCGCGTCTCGGCTCGCCGCGCTCGTCGAAACGCTTTCCGTCCATCCGAAACGGCGGGGGGCGGACTACGATCTCCTGCTAGGGCGTCTCGCGGAACGCGTCGAGCCGATCGATCGGACGAAGGTCGATGACGAAACCTTCCTGCCCCTCGCCGACGGGCTCCTCTTTCTCGCCCTCGACGAATTCCGCCGCGGAAAGTTCGAAGCCGCAAAACGCCGTTGCGAAGAGACGCTCGCCTTTCTCGACTCGCCCGCGCGGCAGGAACAAATGCCGGGGATTCCGGCCCGTGAGTTGCTCGTCCGTCTCGCCACCGCGGCGGGAAAGCCGGACGAGGCCGAGACCCTCGCGCGGAGTCATTTCGAATGGGCCGTGGCGGTTTTCCAGCCTTACGACGGACGCCTTCTGCAACTCGCAACCCAGTATCTGGAGCTGCTCGCCGACCGGGGTGCCGGAGCCGCGATCGAAGCGGTCGCCAAGCCGGTCGCCGAACGCAACCTCGTCCTGACCGACGTGCCGTATCCCGGTCTCCGCCTCGCCTGGCATGAGCTGACGGCGACGATGATTTTCGATGCCGGCGACGAGGCGGGGGCCGATGCCTGGTATCGCCGGGCCCTCGCCGCGGCGGACGGTGAGGCGGGGCTGCGCGGTTCGATCGGCGGCCTCTACAGCGCATGGGGCATGCTTTACGAAGGGAAAGGTCGCTACGGGCGCGCCGAGGAGATCTGGTCCGAAGGGGTGGAGCGCCTCGAGCCGGAGGCATCGCTCGTTGCCGATTACGTGTCGCTGTTGCAGGACCTCTCGCTCGTTCGGAAGCATTATCGGGACGAGCAGGGTGCGATCGATCTCATCGAAAAAAGCCGGAGTCTCGCCGCGGAGAAGCTGGGAACGGATTCGACGGGTTACGCGGTGGCGTGCAACAATCTCGTCCTCCCGCTCAATGCGATGGGGCGAGGCGACGAGGCGCTCCGCATGGCCGACGAGGCGCTGCGGGTCGCCGCAAACCATCCCGACCGCGAATGGGCGCGCGAAAGCGCCACGATCTACCGGAACAACCGGGCCATTCTCCTGATGGGGTCGGATCCGGCGGCGGCGGGGGAGATCTACGCCTCGATCGTCGCGGAAATGGAGGCGATGGGCCGCCACGAGGATCCTCGTCTCGCCCTCTTTTACATGAATCTCGGTGCGGCCCGGAGGGAGACACGCGATTTCGACGGAGCGGAGGACGCTTTTCGAAGCGCACTCGGGATCCTGGAGAACCAAGGCTGGGAGGACCAACGGAACCTGTCCATCGTTCTCGACGCCCTTGCCGTCCTCGCGATGCGGAAGGGGCGTGTCGCGGAAGCGGTCGATCACGTGCGCGAGTCGGTGCGCCTCGCGGAGAGTTACCTCCAAAATGCCTCCGCGATCGCCTCGGAGTCGGAGAAGCTCGCCCTCGGCAGCCTCTTTGAAACGGGAGACGACGTCCATATCCTTCTCGCCGCCGGCGCGACGGAGGAGGCCTGCGAACTCTCGTTGCGCAGCAAGGGCACGGTCATGGACCAGAGCATCCGAGAGGCGAAGGCCCTACAGGGTCTCGCCGACGACGCGGACAAGCGGAAACTGGTCGCGGAGCTGCGCGCCCGCCAGCGTCAGTTCCAGCGCGTCTCCCTCGCCCTGCAACAGGGTGGCGCTCCGCCCGCAGGGGATCCCGCGCTGGGCACGTTGAGGCGGGAAATGAAGAGGATCCAGGGGCTGCTGCTCGAAAGCGGCCCCGGAAGCCCGTCGGAGTCCGGAACGGTCAATCTTGAAACGGTCCGGAAACGCCTCGGAGCGGGGGAGCGTTTCCATGAATTCGTCGTCGCAACCGATCTCGACGGTGAATCCTATCTCGGTGCCTTCGTGATCACGGCCGACTCCCTGAAATGGGTGAAACTCGGCGGCGCGGAAATGACACGGATCGCGGTGAAGCGATTCCGCGAATCCGTCGATGCCTATCTCGCCGCCGCCACCGACGAGTCGCGTGCGGACGCCTCGGCAACGCTGGAGAAGGCCTCGCGCAGGCTCCATGCCCTGATCTGGGAGCCTCTCGCTCCTCCGGCGGAGGAGAAGGGACGGGTCGTGCTCTGTCCCGACGGACCGGTCCATTTCGTGCCCTTCGCCGTGTTGCTCGATGCGGCAAACCGGTTTCCCGGCGAGGACCGGATCTTCGATTACGTGAGTTCAGCCCGGGATTTTTGCCGGGAGAATGGTGGAAGCGGGATTGATCTTTCGTCCGCGGTCGTCGTGGGCGGGCCCGATTACCGGCAACCGCTCGCGGGAGAGGCGGCCAATCCGGAGGAGGGTGCCTCGCTGCCGCTCCTCGTCGAGGCCACCGCCGTGCGGAGCGGGATCGGCCGGGCCCTGCGGGTCGATCTCACTCCTCTGCCGGGAGCCGCGAAGGAAGCCGGTCTCGTCGCGGAGACTCTTCGTGGCGGAGGCACCGAGGTGACCCTGCTCACCGCGGCGGAGGCGACGGAGCGCGCCGTGGCCGGCGCCTCGGGGCCCTCGATCGTGCACGTCGCCACCCATGGCGTCTTTTTCGACCTCGATTTCGGTGCGGTCGTCTCGGGCCGCCCCGGCGGACCGGGAGGGGGCATCGATCCGATGCTGCGGGGAGCGCTCGCTCTGACCGGAGCCCAGAGCGCGGTGGGGTCGTGGGAACAAGCCCGGTTCCCCCCGGCCGACGACGATGGCTGGCTCTTCGCGGCTGAGGCGGTGCAACTCGACCTGCGCGGCACCGAACTCGTCACTCTCTCCGCCTGCGAGACCGGCATTGGCGATCTCGCCTCCGGGGAAGGGGTCATCGGATTGCGCCGGGCCTTTCTCGCGGCCGGTGCGCGTCACGTCCTTTCCACCCTCTGGGCGATCTCGGACGAGATGACCGTCGAACTGATGCGGGATTTTTACGAGCGGCTCGAGCAGGGGGCGGCGGTGAATGCCGCCTTTGCCGGGGCGCAGGGAGAAGCCTTGCGGGTTTTTCGATCCGAAAACGCGAGAGGGGAGGCGATCGCCCTCTTCGGAGCGTTCGTCATCAACCGGGCGGGGAGCTGAAAGGGACGAAGCGGATTTCGCCGCCCGACGAGTCCGCGGTCATTGATCGTTTGGCTTGACGGGGGAATCGGCGGTTGGCGCCTCTTCGGCCGCGTCCGCGGTGTCCGACACCTTGTCCGCTTCCTCGAGCGCTCCGGCCTTGAAGTCCCATTCCCCGAGCGGCCCCTTGACGAGGTCGCGCCGCGGGGGATCGAGGTGGCGCACCACGAGATTGAGGAGGTCGCGTACAACGAGGCGGTGGCTGCCATAGTAGGCGTGGCCGAGCAGGCTGGTGTCGATGTCCGTCGCATTCACCGTATCCATCCCTTCGATCGTCTTGAGAAACGTTCCGCCGAGTCCGAGGCGGTCGTTTCCATGGATCGTCTGGGAGAGTTTCAAGGCCGTATCGCTGGAGGACGCATACATCGTGAGCCGATCGGCCACTCCCGAGATCTTTGGCAGGATCTGTTCCCTGAAAACGTCGGCGTCGATGTCGGGGGCGGCAAGGATGACGTTGTTGAGCTTCAGGTCGAATCCCTCGTCACGGGCCTGTGCCAGCGCCTGGGTGAGGACCCGCGTCCCCATGCTGTGGGCGATCACGTGGATCGCGTCGATATCGGTCTTTTCCTGGAGATCGACGAGGAAACGGCTGAGATGGGGCACCGACCAGATCGCGTTGTCCTGATCGACCGTGTAGGCCTCGAGCGCGGCCTGCGAGGGCCAGCTGAAGGCGAGGGCGGTGCCGTGGAAGTCGAGGTCGAAGGCGATCTGGGCGGTTCGCTGGATCGCACTGGGGAAGGACACATTGAACCCGTGGATGAAAAGGAGGGCCTCGTGTTCCGGGGACTCCGCGGTTTTCGTGTCCACCGCCTCAAAGAAGGCATCCTTGCCCAGGGTCTCGAGATCGAGCAGCATGACGTGCTTTTTCGGATCCTCGGAGAATTCGAGCTTGTACCACTTCGGGCGTTCGACAACGCCGACGGTGTGGTGCAGCGGAATGGAGACGTGGATCTTTCCATACTGCATCGGGCCCTCGCGGTGGCGCTCGGTGCCGTAGAATTCGTTCGCCTCCCGGAACCCGGTCGGTTTCCGGTTCGTCCCGTAGAAGACCTCGACGGTGTGATACTCCTTCGAGCTTTTCGCCTCCGGTGACGGAGCGTCGGCAACGCTCCGTGCTTCCGTGGATCCCGCCGACGGGGTTCCGATCGAACGGGGGCGATAGCGCGAGGGCGGCGGCGCGGGTGCGGGAACCGTGGTCTGGCCCGGAGACGAGGTCCCGGCCGGTGATTCCGGCTTGGGCGGCGCGGGTGCGGTTGTGGCCGGCTCGGGGGTGTCTGCCCCGGCTCCGGGATCCTTCGCCGCGCTGGCTGGGCCGGGTGCCTCTCCGCAGGAGGAGAACAAGACCAGAACCGGAAAGGTGGCGGAAGCGAGCAACCGGGCGACCGGGGGCATTCTCAGGATGTATCGGATCCTCATGGCAAAGAACAACGTCGCCTTCACCATGAAGGAGCCTTCCCGCGGATTCCAGCGAAAAGGCGGTGGGCTTGCGCGACGCTTGGCAATCGTTTCGCCGGATTTGTCATTGATGGGCCAACCCGAAGTTTTTGCGTGTTTCCTCAGGGGAAGGGTTCTATCATGAACAACCCGGTCCCGGTAGATTTTCGGCATGCACACGATCCCGCGCTTCCTCGTCCTCTCGCTGATGGCAACGTCCGTCCATGCCGCGCCCTGGCCCGAGGCGGTCATCGGAACCTTTGCCGAAGTCCCCGCCGGAGTCACCGTGCCCGCGGTGAAACCCCTCGACGAGGCACCGCTCGATCTCTCCACGGCGCGCGCCGCCGCGGGATTGTTCGAGGAGCTCGGATTTACCCTGACCGTGCCACAAAAGACCGCGCTCCAGAGGGACAAGTTCATCCTCATCCCCATTTCCACGATCCCGTCGCTCGACCCGATGGAGCGGGAGCCCTATGTTCCCGAATCCCCCGAGGAGGCGAAGTTTTTCCCGAAGCCCACCGGCGGCCTCGCCGTTTACGAGGACGAGATGCTCTCCATCTACAACCGCATCGGGGGCGGCGGGGACCTCAAGCCCTGGCGGAACCATTTCGTCACGACCGATTCGATGTTGCACGCGTGGCACCGGTTTTTCGAGAGCGCGCTCGAGGAGATCGAGACCAAGGATCTCCACGCCCGCCTCGACGGGCTTCTGACCCGTTGGCTCGCCGTCCTCCGCGTCCTCCGCGAGACCGCTTCGCCCGACCTGGTCCCGCATTACGAGCAGCTCGAGGCGCAGATGGCCGTGGCCCTCGTGCTCCTCGGCGACGACGGCGAGGAACCGCGCAAGGAGATCACCTCCGGCTGGAACGGGGACGGCAGCCCCAAGGCCGTCACCCTGACAAGCCTCCAGGAACGCGTCGAAAACGTCCTTGGGGCGCTCCCGGAGCGATGGCGCGAACCGGCCCGGAATGAAGTCCGGCTCATCCTCGGGAAGAATGGCTTTTCGCCCTCGCCTCTCTTCGCCTCCTACGATCCGGAAAAGGGTCAGGACTACACCCAGTTCACCCCGCGTTCGCATTACACGAAAAACCAGGCCCTGCGCGCCTATTTCCGGGCCATGATCTACCTCGGACGGAACGGCTGGCCGCTGCAGCCACCCGACGAAACGGGAAAGGCGACCGGCCTGAGCCACTCGCTTCTCCTCGGGCATTCGCTCGGACTGCCGGCACCCGACGGCATCGCGCCGGTCGAGGACTGGCGCCGGATCATGGAGATCACCTCCTTCTTCGCCGGGGGCTCCGACGACGTCGATTACCCCGAGCTGCGGCGCTGGCTCGGAGGCAACGTCGATCTCGCCGCTTGGACCGCGGACGAGGCGGTCGACCCCGCGACCCTTTCCGCACTCGGCGGAGAGCTCCGGGACTTGCGCAAACCCGGCATTCTCAGCCAGGTCCGTCGGCGTGCCGAAACGGGTGAAATCGGAGAGGAGGTGCGCGACGACTCGCTCCAGTTCCGCGTCTTCGGCCAGCGCTTCACCTACGATGCCTGGGTCCTCACCGAACTGACTCCTCCGCTGATGGAAAACCTCCCCGGCACACCGACGGCGCTCTACGTGGCCGCGGCCCTAGGTGACCCGAAGGCCCGCGAACTCGCCCTCGATTGGCTCGACCGGCAGGGAGTGAAGGACAAGACCCTCTTCGAAGGGAAACTGGACCGCCTCGCGTCGACGATCGCGGAGGTTCCCGATTCGGACTGGTTCGCTTCGATGGCGACGAAAAAGCTCCACCTGATCGGCACCCTCGCCGGGGCGAAGGGCGACGGATTCCCCGCCTTCATGCGCTCGTCCCAGTGGGGGGCGAAGCACGTCGAGGGCATGCTCGGCGCCTACACCCAGCTCAAACACGACACCCTGCTCTACGCGAAGCAAAGCTACGCCGAGATGGGCGAGGGCGGAGACACCGACAAGATCGACGAAGAGGACGTGCCCTACGGATTCGTCCAGCCCGAGGTCCGCTTCTGGGCCGAGCTCGGGCGGCTCGTGAATTACACCTTCGAAGGCTTCACGAAACACAAGCTCCTCCCCAACACGGTCGAGGAATGGGGGCATCTCGGACGCTTCAAGAGGGATGTCGCGGCGTTGCGCCTTCTTGCCAACAAGACCGCCGCTGGAGAAAAGTGGAATCTCGAGGACCGGCTCTGGCTGCTCGAGTTCAATCCCTCCTACATGGCCGAGCCGGTCGATCCGATGAACGTGCAGGGTCCCGATGACGGAAAGGCCGCCATCGTCGCCGACATCCAGACGAACGTGCGCGAAAGCAAGGTCCTCCACGAGGCGCTCGGGCGTCCCTACCTCATCCTCGCCCTCGTCGGGGACTCCGGGATGAACCGGCTCGTCGCCGGGACGGCCTACGACCATTACGAATTCACCCTGCCGCTTCAGGAACGCCTCACCGACGAGGCGTGGCGGAAGAAATTCTATGCGATCGACCCGGAACCCCCGTCCAAACCGGACTGGGCCGTTCCGCCGGTGCGGTGACGGGTGGGTTTGTCAGGAAAAAGCCGGGTTCGCCGCTACCGCTTCCCGAGGGCCTTGAGCTTCGCCGCGAGCATCATCGTCATCGCCGCGCCCCGGCCGTCGGGTCCGAGGATGGCCTCGCGGCGGTAGTAATCCTCGAGGGTTGGCTGTTTCCCGGTGCCGGTGCATACGTTGACGAAGGTTTTTCCATCGTTGGCGACGTGCATCCTGGCCGAGGACCACGCCGCGTCGAGGCGGGACTCCCATTCCCCGCGGTCCTCGAGCCATCCTTCGCCGAGGGCCGTGGCGATGGCGCAGGCGATCATCGTGGTCGCGGTGAGTTCGGCGTAGCTGTCGGGATGATCGATGACCTGGTGCCACATCCCGTCGCTGTCCTGATGTGGGGCGAGGGCCTCGAGATGGGCGACGAGGGCGTCGCGCATCTCGGCGTATCCCCCGTGGTCTTCGGGGAATTGTTGCAGTGTCAGGGCGAGGCCGAGGGCGGGAAAGCCGTTGCCGCGTCCCCATGCCGCCTCGTCGAGCGGGGAATGACGGTAGATTCCGTCGGGACGGCGGCAGAGGGCGGCGATGAAGCGGTAGTTGCGCAGAGCCTGGTCGAAATAGCGGCGTTCCCCGGTGATGCGGCCGGCATGGGCGAGAACCGGACTCGCCATGAAGACGGCGTCGCTCATTTCGCTGTGATGGGGCATGGCCTCGAGCGGCCGGCCTTCCGGGTCGAACGCCATGTCCGCCACCGCGACGACGCGCTTTTTCGCCCAATCCTCCTCGATCGTGGCGTAGAGGAGGGTGCCGGCGATCTCGCCCCCGTTCCCGGGCAGGGCGGGTTTTTTGTCCAGATGGGCCCGGGCCAGTTCCGCGGAACGATGGGCCAGGCCACCCTCGGCCCGGGCGATCACGGCGAGGGCCTCGATGTAGGATCCGGCGAAGCGGTCGCCGTAGGCCGAGGCGATCTGTCGCAGAACCTCGTCCGGCCCCCGCGAGACGCGCTCGAGCATGTCCGATTTCGCGGATGGGAGATCGCCGCCCACCCGAGGGAGGACGATCGATTCCTGGGTGCCCTCGTCACTGGTGCGGTTGATGAACACATCGACCATACCGACTCCGGCGGGTGGATGCGTGACGAGGGCCTCGCCGAGGGCGCGTCCTTCCGGCGAGTCGGGCACGAAGACGGCATCGGGAGCGGCGAGACCGATCCAACGCCAGATCGCGTGGGCCGACGAGTGTTCCGGGGTGAAGGCGGAACCCGGGGGAGGGAAGGCGGTGGTGTCGAGGGGCGCGAGGAGACCCAGCCAGTCATTGTCGGGTGAAAGCGTGCGCGCGACTTCCTCGGGCACGTGTTTGCCGAAGTGGATGATGCGATACGCGCTCGAGGGCAGGTAGCGCGTGCCTCCACCGGCCCAGGCCATCACCGGCGTGCCCGAGGCGTCCCGGCCGATCGGATAGGTGTGATAGAGGCTTTCGCTCAGTTCGGAGGAGGGATGCAGCGAGATTTCGAGCATTGCCAGAGCGTCCTTCGAGGCGGCATCATGATAGACGAAGCTTCCCGGGCCGATCGAGAGACCGGCTTTTCCGCCTCCGGCGTCGCCCTCGAGCCCGAGTCCCCGGATGACCAGGCTCGACGCTCCCGCACTCCCCTTGATCGACAGGACGGGATCGCGTCCGGGTGCCAGCACGACGAGACTTTGGGAAAGGCTGTGCCGGCCTCCTTCGAAGGAGATCGGTCCGTCGAAACGGCATTCGATGTGGTAGGATTCGGCGGCGTTCCTCGAGATGAAACCGTGCGGATTCCGTTCAAAACGGCCGCCACGGATCCAGCATTCCGCCTTGTCGGCGACGGCGAATCCAGCCACGCCATTGTCCGATGCCGAAACGCCGAAACATTGGAATCCCCGCGCGTCGCCTCCGATGAGAAACCCTTCCCCGGTGAAGTTCCGTGCCGAAAGGTTGAAGATCTTGACGTTGCGGCTGCTCCCCCGGGAACTCAAGCCGTGCTCGCGCTCCCCTCTGCCGTCGAGCGTCACCCCGTTGCCGTTCAGGACCAGTCCGGTGGGGGCCCTGCTGAGATCGATGTTCTGGCGATAGACGGCGCCTTCCGGTTGGAGGACGACCTGGTCTCCGGGGCCCGACTGGTCGACCGCGGCCTGGATCGTGGCGAGAGGAGACGCGGCGCTGCCGTCGTTCGCATCATCGCCGGATTCCGCGTTCACGATCCAGTCGCGGGCGAGACCCGGCGAAGCCGGAGCGAGCGCCAATACCAGCGCAAGGCCGCGGCCGATCAGCAAACCCGGCAGACGACGGCGCGGGGCGGTGAAGCGTCCCCAGTCGTTTCCGTCCCTGTCCATTCCAGTGTTCACCGCATATCCTCCCCTTCAGTCCCGCAACAAGGCCACGACCTCGTCCCTCAGCGCCGCGTTCGTGGCGAGCGCCTCGCCGCCGTCGATGCGTCCCTCGTGACCCGACCAGTCTCCGAAATAGCCCCCGGCTTCCCGGAAAATCGGCGGGAAGGGACCGCAGTCCCACACCGCCATGACCGGATCAAGCATGATCTCGGCACGGCCGGTGGCAACGAGCAGATATCCGTAGGCGTCGCACCATCCCGCGTTATAGTAGACCGCTTTTTGAAGCCGCTCCCACTTCTCCCCTTTGCCGTTTTTGCCGAAGTAGGCCGTGTCGATGTGGGCGCAGACGGCTCGGTTCAGTTCTGAGACTTCGGAAACGCGGGCGGGTTTGCCGTTCCACCAGGCTCCGCATCCGGTCGCCGCGGCGATGGTCTCGCCGAGGGCGGGGAAATGGGCGCACCCCACCTCGACGGTTCCTCGGATTTCGAGGGCGAGGAGCACCCCGTAGAGCGGGACCCCGTGGGTGAAGGATTTCGTCCCGTCGATCGGATCGATGATCCAACGGTAATCCGATCCGCCCGAGGTGGCCCCGAATTCCTCGCCGACGATCTCGTGGCCGGGGAAGGACTCGCCGATGCGGCGACGGATCAGTTCCTCGGCGCGCCGGTCGGCCACGGTCACGGGGGTGTCATCCGCCTTGAACTCGGGCCGCGCCGAGTCGGTCAGGAAATACTCCATCGTCAGAACCCCGGCCTCGCGGGCGGTGGTCTCGGCGAATCGGAGGAAGTCTTGAAGCATTGTCAGGATCGGGCTGGGTTCGTTGAGCGGCCGCGCATCGCGGGTTCAGGGCTGTTCGGGCGCGGTGGCGATCCCGACCTTCACCTTGGACGAGGGGGTCGCGTCGGCGTCGATGTCCCGGAGGACATACTGGATGCCATCGACCATGTGTTGCAACGCGGTCCGGTTGGCGAAGGTCAGGTCGTTGTGGCCCAGGTTGGTGAAGAAAAGGCGGCCTTTACCGACCTCGCGGCACCAGGAGACGGCCACATCCACCTCGGAAGGCGACTTGCCCCCGAGCTTGGCGGCCTCTTTGTCGCTCTCGATGGGCTTGCGGGTCGCCGCCTTGCTCATGTCGAGGCTGAGAAGGACGCGCAGCCTGTCGCGTCCCTGGAAGCTCTCGGGCTTGTACCAGTAGATCTCGTCCTTGTGCCAGAACCCTTTTCCTCCGAAGGCGGCGTTGAGGGGGTGGGAGGGATCCTCGACTTTGAACGACCAAGTGCCTCCTGCATTCCAGGGGTGCCCGTTGAAGATGCCGCCGATGAGGGCGATGCCCTTGTCCCAGCCGCCGAAGTTGTCCGCCGCGGCGTGGAATCCGACGATCCCCTTGCCGCCGTTGATGAAATCGAGGATGGCGGCGCGCTGTGCCTCGTCCGGTTTCAGGGCGGTCGTGTTGTTGAAGACGATCGCGTCATACTGCGCGAGATTTTCCTTGGTGAAGACCGAGTATTGGTCGGCGAAATCGGCGGAGAAGGCCCCCGTCTTTCCCGCGATGGACTTCAGGGCGTGGTTGCAGAAGGGGATCGAGGTGTGGATGAAACCCTCGCAGCGATAAAAGACGAGGATCTTGTGACCCTTGGCCGGCTTGGAAGGCGTGGGGAGGTTGGCTTCGATTTGGGCCTGGTGTTCGGCCGTGGGATTCGCTCCGAAGCGTTCGGCCGCCTTCTCCTCCCAGGTTTTCGGTTTTTCCGGTTGGGCCGGCTTTTGGTTCTGCGCGACGAGCAGGCAGACGGAGGCGAGGGTGCCGAGGGCGGCGACGAGGGTGCGTTTTTTCATGGATTTCCGGCAGGGAGTGTAGCGAAGCCGGTGACAAAGGGAAGCAGTTATTCGCGGAAGCCCTCGCGCGCAGTGCCTCATTAAAAAAGACACCGAAGGAAATGTCGGCGGAGCCCACGGGAGGGCTTGATGCCCCATCAATGAGCACTCCATGGCGGATGCCGCCACGATTGATTATCGCGGTATTCAAGCCTATCTGGTTCCTTGGCCGGACAACCCTGCGGCAAATGGTTTGCCGGGGAGAAGCTTGCCATCTGGATCGCCTCGTGGGAGAAGCGTGAAGGCCTTGGAGCCGGGACAGGCCTTGAGACTCGCCCTCATCAGTGCCGCGCAGATTGATCGTGAGACGGCCGCCTGGCGCAGAACCGGGGGCAAGCGCCGCATCGCCGGCGCGGGCCTGGCCGCCTTGCAAAAGGAGGTGGCGGTGCGATGCGAGCCTTGGACGGAGACCGGTCCGGGGGCGCTGGAGATCGGCACCGTGACCCCCTTCGGAGGCAGTCTCAGCGGAGCCATTGTCTGGGCCTTGGGTGCCACCGTCATCCGAACCGGTCGGACCGAGGTGGGTGCCGTCTGGAACCGGGGAGCCCCTACCACGCTTGCGAGCTTGCGCGAGCTGGAAGGTGCCTTGCCTTTCCCGATCACCAAACCGCCATGGTGCCCAGCGCCGACTCTTGCGCAAGGAGCGTCAGCCCGACGGCAAGGTCAAGCGTCACCACGAGAAGCGGGCCAGCAGCCGAAGCCGCCGACTCCATGCCCGGTCCGACCTCGAACCTGGAAGGCGGCAGAGGCTTCTGGATCTGCTCGAAGAGCGCGCCCCGATCAGTCTCAGGATTCAAGTTGTAGAGAGCCTCCGGTGGGTTTACGAGCTTCTCGAACAACAGGATGTGGAGGCTGAAACGAGCGCGGAGGAGCACACTCCTGCGGTGCGCCGCTGCCGGGGGACGGGCTTGCGCTCCGCTCGCTCGGTCGCCCAAGCTTCAGCTCTTCCTACGCTTCATCCCCCCCGGTAAGCCAATGGTTGAAGTTGCCAATGCCGTTGAAAGCTCCTTGCCCAAGCAACCAGACCGAACGGAAAACGCCCAAGCCACGGCGTCCTTCACCATGAGGTATCAAGCCACTCCCTGAAGAAGCTTTTGGAGGCCTTTATCAAGAGGCTTCACAATCCAGATTCCCTTCGTAGACCGATTTTTTTAAAGGATTTGAGAAAAATCTTCAATTTTCGATGGTTTTGCTCAAAAAAATCAGGCGATTGTTGGACTTGATCTTTGCGAGGGGTTAATGGTCTTCCGGTTCGTCCCCCGATCGTCATGACCGCATCCGTCCTCATTCCGCCCCGCGCGCCGGAACCGCTCTTGGGTCTCCGTGGAATGTTGCCATGGATGATCTTGGCATGGGCCTGGCCCGCATGGGTTTCCGCCCAGATTCCCGAGGCTTCCTCCTATCCGGTGGATCCCGTCGCGGCCGCGGGAATGACCTCTGGCCTTCCCTCCGGCGTGACCTATCGACAGGCCGAGATGATGCAGGTGCGAACCTCCGCCCAAGGTGCCCAGGGCGAAGCCGCCGCGGCGATGATGGCCCGCTCCGCCGAGGAGACGATCGAGGAGCGGAACCGCAACGCCGCGCTCGCGACCGCGCGGACCAACAAGGCGATCAAGGAGGAGATGCGCAACCGGCTGAAGTTCGATCGTGCCTCCTCCCAACAGCAGAAGGTCACCGCGAACGACATGTCGACCTGGACCCAGAACGGCGGGGTCCGCGTCGAGCGCAACGTTCCCGATGCATTCCTCAGCTCCCTGATTGCGGAAGAAGAGCAGGCCGCGGCGCGGGCCGCGTCGAGCGGGGAGAAAAAGCGTTTTGCCCTCTTTGACGGCGAGGATTCCTCCGATGGCGCGGGACCGCTGGGGTTCCTCGGTGGGATCCGCCCGCCTCGTCTTCCCTTCATGGGAGGCGACGGGGGCGGGGAACCCGATCCCGCCACCCCTACCGCAGCGGCTCCGTCCGACAACAGCGAGCCCGTCTTCTCGCAACCGACGTCGTCCTCCCGAGGGGCCCCCCCGGCCCCGTCTCCCGCTCCCGCGGGTCAAGCCACTCCCGGCCGCGTTCCCATGATCTCCGGTGCGCAACTGGTGGATGGCCGTTCTCCGGTGACTTCGACATCGGGCGCGGCTCCGGTCGCGGATCGTCCGCCCACGCCGTCGGAAACGGTCTCGTTCGCCGATGCCACGCCCGAGCCGCAGAAAAAGCCGGGGCTGTTCTCCAAGTTCGGTTCCGGTTCCGATTCCGGTGAAGAGGATTCCCCGGTCCCCGACTCCGACAGTGGCAGCGGGGGCGGTTTCTTCGGTTTCGGCAAGAAGAAGGCTCCCGAACCGGCCGGCAAGATCGATGCGAGCCTGTTCCCGGAAGGCGCGGTCAGCGAGGCACCGCGCGGTGGGCGCCTGACCGGCGGAGCCACTGTCGCCGATGTCGCCGAAGACGCGGTCGAGGCGCCCTCGTCCACCGGATCAATCGCGCTGCCCGGACAGGGCGAGGAAAAGCCGCGTGGGTTCTCCCTGCCCAAGCCGAGCCTGCCCTCCCTTCCCTCGATCAAGGCGGGCGGATCAGGCGGAGGCAGTGTTTCCTCCGGCTACCATGTCGTCACGAGCGCCGCCCAGTTCATGGTCTATGGGACCGAGCAGATGCAGTCCGAGATCCGCGCCTTGCCCGCCGGAACCTCCGTCATGGTGACCAAGCCCGGGGAAACCTGGTCGGGCATCCGCCTCGACGACGGCACCGAAGGGGTCGTCCAGAACAAGAATCTGAAGGCGGCCTCGGGAGGAGGTTCGGCCTCCGGTGGCGAATTTGCCCCTTCTCCGGGTCGTTGAAACGCAATCTTGCCGTTGCGGACAAACGTGGATCGTGGCATCGATCTGTTCTAGCTGGCACCTTGCTTCATGAGACCCTTTCCCTTTCTCTTTCCGCTCCTGTTCGCCTGGTTCCCGATGGCAATCGATGCGGGCGAAACGATCCGGGTCGGCGACATGGAGCATCGCAACGCCGAAATGGTCGAGCTTTGCCGCGAGGGCCTCGTTTACAAGACCGAGGAAGGCAACTATGTGACTCTCCTGTGGGCCTCGGTCTCCGCCCCGCAGCTCTCGGCGGCCCGGGCGAAGATGGGCGCGTCGTTCGACAACGCGCTTTACGACGCCCACTTCATCAAGGGCACCGTGTTCCAGAAGCGCCCCGACGGTGTCGTCATCCAGGTGGAGATCCCCGAGGAGCACAAGGCGATCGGCTACAGGAACGGGGCCAAGATCCTCGAAACCGGTCTCGTCATCGTGAAGGATTTGCCCGCGAATCTGCCCCAGGAGGAAGGGGCCGCCGTCGAGATCGTGGCGCACAAGCGCGGCACCTACACCTACGACCTGGGCATCGCGGCGAAGGAGATTCCGCTTCTCACCGTGGCCAAGCCGCTCTGGGGTATGGAGCAGGAATGGAAAAACCAGGAAGGAAAGGCGATGGTCGCGAGGCTCGTCGCGGTGAAGGACACCAAGGGCATCTTCGAAAAGGGCGGCAAACGCTTTTTCTATGATCTCACCCAGCTCGATGCCGACGGTCGCAAGCGAGCCGCCGACATCGGGGAGAAGCTCGCGGGATTTCCCCTGCCGTGAGCAGGCCCCTTTCCGGAGTCGTGCTCCGGAAAACGCGGTGCCAACGCACGCGGGCTTGAACGGGACGGTGGAGTCCCGTAGCCTCGGGCCCATGAGATCCCGGATCGTTCTTGTTCCCGCCCTTCTCGGATTGGTTGCCGCTTCCCTCCATTCCGCGCCGACGCGGGACGAGGTCGTGGCGACGATGAAGAAGGCCGCGGTCGCCTTTGAGGAAAAAGCCTCGTTCCAGGGCGGCTATGTCTACTATGTCACCCTCGGGAGCCGCCGCCTCGGAGAAGGGGAAGCCGAGCCCACGGAGATCTGGGTGCAGCCTCCCGGAACCCCGGCGGTGGGCGAGGCCTTTCTCGACGCCCACGAGGCCACGGGGGAGCCTTCGTTTCTCGAAGCGGCGCGGAGGGCGGGAGAGGCGCTCGCCTACGGTCAATTGGAATCCGGGGGCTGGCGTAACTCGATCGACTTCGACCCGTCGGGCCCCCGTGTCGATCAATATCGGAACGGAAAGGGCAGGGGAAAGAACTTCTCGACGCTCGACGACGGGATCACGCAGTCGGCGCTGAAGTTCCTCATCCGGCTCGACCGAGCGCTTGCGGGGGAAAATCAGGGCATTCGCGATGCCGTCGCCTATGCGCTGCCCCGGTTGCTCGAGGCCCAGTATCCCAACGGCGGATTTCCCCAAGGCTGGACCGGACCGGTGCCGGGCCGCCCCGTCGTGAAGGCCTCTTTTCCATCGTATGATTGGCGGACCGAGGGACGCATCAAGGAATATTGGAACGAATACACGCTCAACGACGGCATGGCCCTGTCGATGACCGACCTCCTCCTGACGGCGTGGAAGATCGGTGGATACGAACCGGCCCGCGGGGCCTTGGAAGGGTTCGGCGGGTTCCTCCTCCTCGCGCAGTTGCCCGATCCCCAGCCCGCGTGGGCCCAACAATACGGTCCTGACATGCACCCCATCTGGGCGCGCGCCTTCGAGCCGCCGGCCGTTAGCGGTCGCGAGTCGGAGGATGCGATGATCGCCCTCCTGCGCATCGCCGAAGCCACCGGCGAGGACAAGTATGCAACTCCGGTCGTTCCCGCGGTGAAGTATCTCGAGGGATCCCTCCTCTCCGACGGACAACTGGCCCGCTACTACGAAATTGGCACGAACCGGCCTCTCTACATGCAGCGCAATGGCAAGACCTACGAATTGACGAACGACGATTCCATCCTGCCCGATCATTACGGTTGGAAGAACCCGAGCCGTCTCGAGCGGATCAAGGACGCGTGGCGTGCCCTCGCGGCGAAACAGCCCCTCTCGGAGGTGCTCGGTCCCGGGGTCGTGGACGCGGCGACGGTGGTGAAACTGATGGGCGAACTCGATCCCTCCGGCCTGTGGATCACGAACCACGACGGATCGGACACCCGCCTTGTCGGGCAACCGAAGTTTGCCGGGGGTGAGGCGTATCTCGACAGCGGGCGCTTCGCGACCGGTCTCGGAGCCTTGGCTTCCTACGTGAGGGGACTGTCGAAATGACCGAAGTTCTCTCCTCGGGCATTACGACGCCTCGATCCGCCACTTCGCCATTCGCAATTGGGCCATGGGGGAGTCGGCGAACTTCTCATACCAAACGCTGACGAGGCTGCCGTCGTCCAACTCGACCGTCGAGGGATAGCCGAGGTCACCTCCCGCGCCGTCTCCCGAGATCACGATGGGTTCGGACCAGGTCGCCCCCTCGTCCGCGCTGATCCTCGCCTGGTTGCCGAACGGCTTCCGGCGGTGACCGTAGGTCATGAGGAGACGGTTGTCGCGGAGCCGGAGAAGATGCGAGGGAAGCCCCCAGACGCCGATGGGGCGCGGCACCGACCAGGTCCTGCCCCCGTCCGTGGACTCGGACTGGAGCGTCTCGCCCGCGTTCGCTTTGTTATGATTGCGGATCTGCACCACGATCGTGCCGCTCTTGCATTCGACCGCGTGAAGTTCGTGGTATTCCTTCCCCGCGTCGCCTTCGCGAGTTGGAATCTCCGCAAGCCATTCCCAGGTCGCGCCATCATCCCCGGAAATGCTCACCCCGATCCGTTTCTCTCCGGTCCACAATTCCTTTCCCGCATAGAGAAGGCGCCCATCGGACAACTGACAGGGGCCGTGCGGGCTGTTCACGATCGTGTCGATGCGACCCGAGAAGGAGAGCCCGCCGTCGGTGGAGCGGAAACACCAGCACCCGAGCTCGCCCTCGCGCGTTTTCCCGTCCGCGATGCGGCGATGGACCGCGAGCCAGGCCGGATCGTTCGCCTTGCCGCCACCCTCGGCCACCATCGGGGCGTAGGCGAGGGAGGTGAAGGTGGTGACGAGGACGGTCCCGTTGGACGTTTCGAGGACGCCCGCGTCGCGGTCGTCGATGGGACCGTCATGAACCGTCCGGGGCCAGGACCAGGTCGTGCCCCCGTCACGCGAGGTCATCATCTCGACCGTGCCGAAGGGACAGACGTGCGCCTTGCGGCGGCCGGACCAGACGAGGACGAGTTCCCCCTTTTGGGTGCGTGTCAGGGTCGGCCAGCCGTGGTAAAGCTCCGCCTCGGGCGAGATCACCCGGGTCTCGAGGACCTTTCCGGCCGGAGCTGCCGCGGAATGACGGGATGGCGCGAGCAGGGCACCGGCGGAGGCGAGGGAGAGGCCGGTGAACCGGCGGCGGGAAAGAAGTCTTCGCATGAACGGATCATGCGGCAGATTCCGGCCGCCACCCAGTCCGCGATCAGGTGAATGCGAACGAATTCCGCCGGCACACCTCTTCCGCCGCGAAACACGAATCCCGCCACGAAAAAACGGCGGAGAGGTCTCCGCCGTTCGAGGATTGGAGGATGGAAACCGGCGCGGCCCGGATCAGGACCCGCTGCTCTCTTCGCGCGTCTTGAGGTTGGTCGCGGCCTTGCCGAGACGGTTGCGGAGGTAGGTGAGCTTGGCCCGGCGCACCTTGCCCTTCTTCATCACTTCAATCTTCGCGGTGACGGGGGAGTGCAGCTGGAAGGAGCGCTCGACGCCTTCGCCGTTGGAGATCTTGCGGACGGTGAAGGCCGCATTGAGACCCGAACCATGGCGGCTGATGACGATGCCTTTGTAGAGCTGGATGCGCTCCTTGCCGCCTTCGACGACGCGGGTGTGCACGTTGACGGTGTCACCGGGGGCGAAGTCGGGGACCTCGGCTTTCATCTGCTCGCGCTCGATTTTGTTGATCACGTTCATGGCTGTTTTGGGGAAGGTGTGCGAGAGAAGGGTGCCGGGCTTGGGGACCCGAGACCCGGAGGTTTCGCGGGGGCTGACACGATGAACCAGAACCTCTCCGAAAGCAACGATTTTCCGGAACATTTTTTGTTGCGTGTTCCGGCTTTCCTGTCTACTGTCCCGCTCGCCAGCCGGGCAGGCTCTGGAAAGTTCTTTCCACGGTCTCCCGCCTTACCGTTGGAGCGGTAGTTCAGTTGGTTAGAACGCCGCCCTGTCACGGCGGAGGTCGCGGGTTCGAGTCCCGTCCGCTCCGTTTTTTTACTGAGTCCCCTTCGGACTCGAACCCGCGAGCGGGTGCGCGCCACGGCGCTGTGGCGCTCGCAAGAACGCGAAGGCATCGCCGAAGCGAAACCGCGCATCGGGTGAAGCCCGATAATCCCGTCCGCTCCGTTTTTTTACTGAGTCCCCTCCGGATTCGAACCCGCGAGCGGGTTCGCGCGCCACGGCGCGAGACGATCCGCCCGAGAATCGCCGCGATCCCTGGGCGCGGTTGAGCGCCCAACGGAGGCTGGGGACAGCCTCCTTCCCTGTGCGTGTGCAGCACATCCAAGAGCTCCGAGGAACGCCGCTATCCTTAGCGGCGGTGCGCTTCAACGCAGGCTTGCGGGTTCAGGTGCTTTCGCAAGGTTCCGTGACCGTTTCCATGCCTTCACGCCCTTCGACAGATCCCGTTCCGGCATATGATGATGGCAGCGCGGACGGCGCGGATGGCGCCCCCGGTGTCGCGCAATCCACTTGCTCCAGCCGTCGCCTAGGACTAAAACAAACCCGCGTTTGCTTCCATGATTTCTTTCCACCTCCACCTCCACCTCCACCGCTCCGCCGCAGCCCCCCTCCCATGAACCCCGACCCTGGCAAGTTGTTCGTTCCGCCGGTCGCCGACCGGCTTCTCCTCGGCGAGCCCCGCTCCCGCATCGCCGAGGCTCGCGCCCTGTTCTCGATCTTTGCGGATTTCCTGCGCGGCGTCCGGGCCCTGCACTTCGTGGGGCCGTGCGTCACCGTGTTCGGTTCGGCCCGGACCGCGGAGACCGATCCGCACTACGATCTCGCCCGCCGCATGGGGGCGGCCATCGCGGAGCTGGGCTTCACCGTCATGACCGGGGGCGGTCCCGGCATCATGGAGGCGGCCAACCGCGGCGCCAAGGACGTGGGCGGCCGCTCGGTCGCCTGCAACATCGAGCTGCCGCAGGAGCAGTCGGCCAACCCCTATCTCGATCGCTTCGTCACGATGCGGTATTTCTTCGTCCGCAAGACCCTGCTCGTGAAATACAGCTACGCCTTTGTTGTCATGCCGGGCGGGTTTGGCACCCTCGACGAGATGTTCGAGGCCCTGACCCTGATCCAGACGGGCAAGTTGAGCGACTTCCCCGTCATCCTGATGGGCTCGGAGTATTGGGCGGCGCAACTGGCCATGATCCGCACGATGGCCGACTCCGGGATGATCTCGCCGGGCGACCTCGACCTGTTTCATGTCACTGATTCGGTGGAGGAAGCGGCCGGGTTCCTCCTCGAGAAGGCGATCAAGCCCTTCGGACTGAAGCCCGCGATCCGGCGGCCGGCGGCATGGCTGGGGGAACGCGGGCTCGGGAAACCGGGCTGAGGTCCGTCCGGGAAGAACCCGGCGCGCGGTCCGGGCGCCGATCCCGCGTCGGGCGGACGGCGGACGGCGAGGTTGAAAACCTGATCGGTGAGTCATGGATCTTGGATTTTCCGGTGTTTCAGGAAACGGTCTCCGGGATAAGCTGTCCCCGTCATGAAAAACCCAACGACCCAACCCTACGACCTCATCGGCGACATCCACGGCGAACTCGACGCCCTCCGGCACCTGCTCGGGAAACTCGGCTACCGGGACCGTGGCGGCGCCTTCTCCCATCCCGAGGGGCGCAAACTCCTCTTCCTCGGCGACTACATCGACGGCGGGCCCCGGAGCCGGGGCGTCCTGCGCCTCGTGCGCCGTCTCGTGGACGAGGGCATCGCGCTCGCGATCATGGGCAACCACGAGTTCAACTTCATCGCCTACCACTCCAAGGACGACGAGGGGCTCCCCCTGAGGAGCCACACCGAGGATCACAACCGCCAGGTCGCGGCGACCCTCGCCTCGTTCCGCAGGCACGAGGATGAGATCGACGGCTGGGTCGAGTGGATGAAGGGACTGCCCCTGTTCCTCGACCTCGGCGGTCTCCGGGCCGTCCACGCGGCCTGGGTGCCGGCTGACATCGCCTTTCTCACCGACAAAACGCTGCTGGATCGGGACTTTCTCCTCGAGGCGAACCGCCGGGGAAGCGACGCGAGGAAGGCGATCGACCGGGTCCTCAAGGCCGTCGAACTCGGGATGCCGGACGGCATCGTCGTCAATGACGCGAACGGAATTCCCCGCAGGAACATGAGGGTCCGCTGGTGGGGCGACCTCGCCGGACTCAGCTGGAAGGAGGTCTCCTTTCCCCTCGTGGCCGGGTTGCCCGAGGGCGAGGCGGAGTGGAACGGAATCGATGGAATTCTTTCCTACGGGCCGGTCGAGCCGCCGGTTTTCTTCGGCCATTACAAGCTGATCGGATATCCGGCCGCGCCGCAGGCCGACAACGTGGCGACGCTCGACTACGGTCTCGGTCACCGCGGTCCGGCGACGGCCTACCGCTGGAGCGGGGAACGGGGCATCGAGCCCGGGAACTTCGTCCAGGTCCGGGCCTTCGAGGTCTTCGTCGATGACAATTTCGCCTACATGGACGAGGACGCGCGTTCCTTCGCGGGCCGCTTCTACGACTACGACCGCGCCCTCGCCGCGGCGAAGCGGATCGTCGACCGTTCCCTCGCCGGGAACCACGAGCCCGGCATGTCGGCCGAGGAACTGGAGGGGCGCTACCGGTCCTTCGGCGAGGATGCCTTCGTCATCCCGACCCCGAAGGGCCGCCCGCATTTCTCGGCCTGGGACTATGCGAGAGAACGGGCCCGGGAAATCGCAGGCTGAACCAACGACGGAGGATGCCGATGAACCCGGGACCCGGAAAGCGTGCCGCCGGCTCGGCCAAGGAGTCGATCGATGAACTGGTCGAAAACGCCCGTGCCTATCGCAAGGGTCCGGAGGTGCGGGAGCTCTTCGATTTCGTGCGGAAGTTCCCCCACCTCGCCCCCTTCAACGCGATGCTCGTCCATATCCAGAATCCCGGAGCCCGTTATGTCCTGAGGGCGGGCGATTGGCGGAACCGCTACGGCCGCCGCCTTCGACCGGGTGCGAAGCCCTACATCATCCTCTGGCCGATGTCACCGATCCAGTTCGTCTTCGACCTCAGCGACACGGAGCCGGTCGACCCCGGTTGGGACGAAGTCCCGGAACTCGCCCAAAACCCGTTCCCCGCGAAGGGCTCGGTTCCGCTCAAGGTGACGCGGCGGATGCTCGAGAACGCGCCGCGCCGCCGCATCCGGATCGAATCCTTCGATGGCGGGACCGACTTGGCGGGCGACGTCGTCCGGCGTTCCGGGGCCGATTACGATTTCGTGGTCAGGCTCAACGGCAAACACTCCGAGACGCAGCGGTTCGGGACGCTCGCCCATGAAATGGCCCACGTCTTCTGCGGGCACCTCGGAACCACCGCGGAAAAGCTCTGGGCGGAACGTGGCGAACTGTCCCGCGAGACCGAGGAATTCGAGGCCGAGGCCGTGGCCTACCTCGTCACCGAGCGATTCCACCTCGACACCGGATCCGCCGCCTATCTCTCGGACTTTCTCTTGAGGGGCGCTCCCCTTCCGGAGTTCAGCCTGGAAGCGGTGTTGCGGGCAACCCACCTCGTCGAGGAAATGGCGTTGGGACGGGTTCGGATCCGGAAAAAAGAGGTTCCGGGAACGTGGGTCAGGACCGCGTCGGAAGCGGAACGGGCGGGCACGGCCTTTCCCGGAGCCGATTGGTGAGACGTCGCGCCAGGTGCGTCCGTTCCCGGCCTTTCCGGGTCATTCGGGCAAGTCCGCTTCATCCCGCGTGGCCCCAGGTGGAAAAGGGGTGCCCGGACAAATGGGAGTTCGTGTATCTGTGGTCTTGGGAGACCTCCCGTCCGATCCATGGCGGCCTCGCGAAAACTTCATCCTCGGAGTTCAGTTCGACCTCGGCCACGACGAGTCCAGCATTTTCATCGTGGAACTCATCCACCTCCCACTTGTGTGATCCGATGATCACCTCGTGGCGGGTCTTTCGGATCGTCGGGGGGAGACAAAGCGGCAACAGGTCGCGTGCGGTCCCGATCGGGATGGGGAACTCGATCTCGGCCCGGGTGATCCCGGCCGTCCGGCCCTTGACGGTCAGAAACGCCTCCTCTCCCTGCAGCCGGATCCGGACAATCCGGTCCGGATCGCGGGAGAGGTAACCCTGAACGATCCGCACGGGAACCGAACCGGTCCGCCAGTCATCGTTCGTCACGAGAAACTTTCTTTCAATCTCGACTTTCATGGGCGGTGGGTGGGATGGGACCAAAGGGGGAGATCCGGAACTTTCCATTCGAAAGGATCCTTTCCCCATCCCAGCGGTAGGCCACGAGGGGTGCGTCACCGAAGGCGGCGCTGTAGTCGAGCGAGGCGAGGTTCGGGGCGAGGGGGGCCTTGGGCCATTCGGAGGGAAGCCAGTAGTGGCCGAAGAACACGGGCGGCTCGCCGGGGCCGTAGTTGGGGAGCTCGCGCAACTTCTCGGCCGACACCTCGTCCTCGATCCCGATCGGCGCGGGCATGGCGAGACTTCCGACCGGGACGGGACCGTCGGGCACCCCCCACCACCGCGCCCGGATGCGGTTGCGTCGCACGTGATCATGAACGACGTAAAACTTCCCCTCGGGGAGGTCGAGTTCCGGCCCCTTGAGGACGTGTTCGACGGCGCGGTAGGCAGGCGAGCTTTTGTCCACGCTGGCGCGGAGGAAGTCCTCGCCGGCAAGGTCCTGTCCCCGCAACCATTCGATCCGGGGCGCGTCCCAGCTCGCGTGGACGGCCCGGAGGCCGCCGAGGTCGAGGAACATGGGGAGGCGTTTCATCCATTCGATCCAGTCATCCCATTCCGACTCGCGGCCGGCGAAGGCAGCGAGGGTCGCGGCGTGGTTCTCCCGGTTTTTGCCCCACCGTGCCCGCAGCCACCCGCCCTGTCCATCGGGCATCTGGTAGAGGACCGCGTTGTATTCGTGGTTGCCCATGATGGCGAGGGCGTCGCCCGAATCGACCATGCCGCGGACTTCGTGCAGCACCTCGCGGATCTTCGGTCCGCGGTCGATGTAGTCGCCGAGGAAGATCACCTTGCGCCCCTCGGGGTGGGTCCAGCCGGCAAATTCGCCCCGCGAACGGTCGCCCCGGGGCGAATAGCCGAGAGTGCCGAGAAGGGCCAGCAGCTTGTCGTGCTGGCCGTGAATGTCGCCGATGAGATCGTAACGTTGGAGTTCCATGACGGGATCAGGGTATCCGGAAATCCGTCCAACAAAACACGGCAATCCGCAGCAAGCCTGACTTTTTGATCAGGTGTGGGTTCCGTCTTTCGAATGGTGGTCGTGGTGGGGCGCTGCGGAGACTCAATCCTGACTCGATCGTCAGGGAATCTGTGAGATTCATGGTTTCGATCGGTCCGGGTCGGGCGAGACTGCCGTTGCCATGAACCGAGAAAACGACCTAGTCATCGAATACGACGATCCGCTGGACGCCATCGAACAATCCATGACCGGGCCGGTGGCCCTCGTCGTATCAGAAGACCGCTCCTTCACCCTGGGTGTCTGGGAGCGGGGTGAAGACCGGGATGTCTGGTATTCGGTTCTCTTCCCGGAGGACGGATCCTTGGTCTTCGAGATCGAGGACGTGGACCACACCTATGGAGAGTTCTTCGACGGGGCGTCGGTCCAGCGGGAGCGCCACGTCGTCGCGTCGTGGCGCCGGAAGGCTCTCCAGACGGAGTTCCTCGGGGCCGGCGCCGGGCTGTCCCTGGGCGAGGACGAGGCGATCCTCCTGCTCGTCGAAGCGATGCGCAAGGTCGTCGATGAGAGTTCCTTCGAGGAGCTTCTCCGCCGGGTCCGCGCGGCCTGAAGGGAGCACGCTATCGCTCATGGATCGACAATCACCGCCGGCAACCTCCGCCACCCCGTCCGCACCGCCGCTCCGTAGGTCGAAGTGCCGTCAAGGAGCAGGAAGGTCCCGTCCCCGCGGTCCGAGACGGTGACGGGCTCGCGCCGGGGCAGGCGACCCGCTCGCGCCGCCGCCGCGAAAACCATGGCCCGGTGGACCGAAGCAGGGTCTTCCCCGGGATCGCGACGGGGGAACACGCTGCCCAGGTCGAGAAGCCTGACTCCGGGCCGGTCGAGGCGGAAGTAGGACTCCGGCTCCTCGGGGAGATCTGGAACGGGCTGCGCATCGGCCCAGGCTTTCAGCTCGGACTTGGAGAGGGCGTTGAGATCGTGCGATGGTTCGTTCATGCGGGATTGGTTCGGAAAATCGGTCGGGCGGTCGTGCGGGTTTACCGTCACTCCGGGTGAGCGTGTGTTCGGTGTTTCAAGGACGCGGATTCCATCCTTGAAACTCCGCGCAAACCGGGAGGTGGTCCGACGGGTGCTCCTCGCCCGGCATCGGCGTGGAGACGGAGAGGCCGGCGCGGGGCAGTGGCCGGACGCCGTGGAATCCCCGGTGAAAGATGAAATCGACCTCGGAAAGTCTGCCGTTCGCGCGGCAGGTGGGAACCTCCGGGCCAGTCTCGCGGGCTGCAAGGAACCCGGAGCCGGTGAGGAGGCGTGAGACACTCCCGCCGGGTCCGTCATTGAAATCGCCGCAGACAATGGCCGGCTCGTCCCCGCGGGCGAGGACTTCAATCCGTGCGACGAGCTGCCGCGCCTGCGCTTCGCCTCGTTTTTGCCCGGGCAGGGTCCCGGGGTGATCCCACTGCAGGTGGGTGTTGGCGAGGAGGAAGGTTCCTCCGGCCGCCTCCAGCCGCACGATCCGCGCGAGGCGGGGCGACGGGTCGGGGGAATCCTGAGCGGACTCGAAATCGACCCGCTGCCTTTCGAGGACGCGCACGCGGCTCGAGCGGAGGAAAAGGGCACACCCCTCATCGAGTGCCGCGCTCCGGGGGTCATGGGTGCCTTCGTAGCCGAGCGGGCCGAGATGCCGGACGAGCGTCTCGAAACAGCGGGTTTCGACTTCCTGGAGGCAGATGCAGTCGGCGCGGAACGACGCGACCAGGGCGGCGATCCGTTCATAGCGGGGTTCGCTCGCGAGGATCCCGCGAGGCGAGTCCGGGTAGCGCGCGGGATGCAGGTGCCGTGTCGCGAGCACATTGTAGGAGAGGACGACGAGACTCATCGGGGTGCGGTGTTTTCATCCGGAAAGAGCCGGTCCAGATCGACCGGTTCGCCCGAGGCTTGCGCTGACGAGAGGCGTTCACGCCAGTCCCCGGGCAAAACCACGAGTTCGTCCACCTCGTCGGCACCGGGACGTTCCGATTCTTCCTCAACGAGACGTGCCACCTCCAGCCAATAGTCAATGGATCTTCCCCGCGGGTCCGAATCGAAGCGGCGGCGCGCGTGGATCTCGGGCGGAGACGACGGGAACAGAATCGCCCGCACCTTCATCCCGGAACGCCGGGCCGCGGCGACGAAGGGGAGCCGATGGGACCGACCGCGGTTGGTGTTGTCCACCACGACGCTGTGCCCCTGATCCGCGGCCTTTTTCAGGATGAGGAGCCCGAGCTCGGTCTTCAGTCCGGGGACCTGGTCTTCCCAGGCATACTCGCCCCCGTGCATCGACCGCACCAGCGAATCGTGGTTCACGGTGATCCAGCCTTCCGCGGCTCGGTGCCGGGTCCAGGAGCTTTTCCCGGAGGCGATGTTCCCGACGAGGAGTTCGACCATCGGAGGCAACGGCCTGGGGGAAGCGGATCGGAGATGAGGCGCGTCAGTCATGGGGCAGGGGATCGGGGGTAAAAAACTTCGAGTCGCTCAGCACCGCCTCGCCGTCCCAGCGGTAGGCCACCAGAGGAGGCTCGCCCCGGCCGGCGCTGTAGTCGAGACAAACGAGGTTCGCGGTGAGGGGGGCCTTGCGTCGATCGGCGGGAAGCCAGTAGTGACCAAAGAACACGGGCGGATCCCCGGGCGGGTAGTTCGGCAAACCCGCCAGCGCATCGGGTTCGATCAGGCCACGCCCCCCGAGCGATTCCGGCAGGGCAAGATCTCCGATGGGATAGCGAGAAGAGGGTAGGTTCCACCACCTGACGCGGATTTTCGGAAGAGGCATGCCCTTCGAATTCAGGACCATCGCATCGTCCGGAACGGGCAGCTCGGGACCGCTGAGGAGGCGGTCCACCGCCTTCCGCTCGCGGGTGCCCCGGGCCAGGCAGGCCTCGAAGAGTCCGGGGCTGAGGGACGGGCTTCCCCCGAGATCCTGGATCGCCCGGTCGTCCCAGCAGGCATGGACGGCGCGCAGGACTCCGAGATCGAGGAACACGGGCAGATGCCGCATCCAGGAAACGTGGTCGGACCACTCCTGCTCGAGCCCCCCAAATTGATCGAGGGTGCCGCGAAGGTCGGCCGAGGCTTTCGACGGGGAGTCTCCAGCGGCTTCGTGAAGGATGGCGGAAAACTCGTGGTTGCCCATGATGGCGAGGGCGTCGCCCGCCTCGACCATGGCGCGGACTTCGTGCAGCACCTCGCGGATCTTCGGTCCGCGGTCGATGTAGTCGCCGAGAAAGATCACCTTGCGCCCCTCCGGGTTGGTCCAGCCGGCAAATTCGCCCCGCGAACGGTCGCCCCGGGGCGAATAGCCGAGGGTGCCGAGAAGGGCCAGCAGCTTGTCGTGCTGGCCGTGGATGTCGCCGATGAGATCGTAGGATTGGGTCTTCATACCGGATCCCTCGCTCCTGAAACCCGCTTTCGAAACCTGCAAAAACGCAGGGAAGATGACTCAGAAGTCATGAATGAATTTTCCTTTCCCGCAAAAGGAAATGGGTCCGCGGAGGCGGAGAGGCCCGACGGGTGCGCCCCGGGGCGCTCTTCGAACAACGGATCATCGAGTCAGGAATCCCTCGATTTCCGGTGATTTCGGAACGAGCGTCCGGTGGAATCTTGCGCCATGAAACGTCTTCCACCACCCCCGCCCGTGGAAACCACGGGACTCCCCCGGCCGGAACCGGTCATCCTCCTGATCCGTCATGGCGAAAGCGAGGCCAACGCCGGATTGCCGACCCCGTCGCCGGCGGAAATCCGCCTGACGGGCCGGGGGCATGCGCAGGCCGCGGCGCTCGCGGGGCGTTTCGCGAGTCCCCCGGACCTCGTTGTTGTCTCGCCCTACCGGCGCACCCGCGAAACCGCCGCCCCCCTGTTGGCGGCCTTGCGCGTCCCACTTGTCGAAGAGTGGCCGATCGAGGAATTCACCTACCTCGACACCCGCCGTCTCGCCGGGACGACGGAGGCGGAGCGGAGCGGCGTGGTGAAGGAATACTGGGATCGCTGCGATCCCTTCGCGACTTTCGGGGAAGGTGCCGAGAGCTTCGCGCGGTTCGTCGCGCGGGTCGATGCGGTGATTGAACGGCTCCGCGGTCCCGGGAAGGTCCGGTCCGCCGCCGTCTTTACCCACGGATACGTCATCCACGCCACCGCGCTCCGCCTGCGCGAACCGGGGGCGCCGGTCGATGCGGGAATGATGCGGAGGTTCCGCGGGAGCTGGGCGGAAAACGCGCCCGGTCACTGCGAGGTGCGGCGGGTGGCGATGGCGGCGAAGGCGGGGGAGGAACCCGTCGTGCCGCTTGCGGAAACCGCAATTGTGTTGTAATCCTTACTCTCCGATCATGTTCGAAACCCTTTTCTCCAAGGCCGGCCTTTCCCTCGACCGGCTCCGCAGTTTCCTCGCGATGGCCGAGGCCGGGAGCATCGCCAAGGCCGCGCCGGGGGACGCGGTCCGGCAGAGCCAGATCAGCCGCCAGATCCGCGAACTGGAGGAATTCTTCGGGACCGAGCTGACCCAGCGCCGCGGGAAGAGTCTCATCCTCACCCCGGCGGGTGCCCGGCTCGCCGCCCTCGTGCGCGCCCAGTTGCAGGGGCTCGACGACTTCCGGCTGGAGGAACAGGGTCGGCCGAAGGCCTTCGTTTTCGGGGCGGGAACGAGCACCCTCGAGACGATGATCGCGCCGTGCCTGCCCGCCCTCGCCACGGCGCTCGGCGGAGCCCTCCTCCGGACCGAGTCGCACCGCAGCCGCGCCCTCGTCGAGGCGGTGCGGGAGGGGCGGGTCGATTTCGCGGTGGTCCGCCGCGACGCCATCCCGGATCCGTCGAAGAAGAACTGTTTTCCTCTCGTGAAGCTCTCCCTCCACCTCTGCATCCCGCGGCGGCTCCTCCCGAAGGGCGGGCGGTCCGCCGATTCCACGGATCCGGCGCTCTGGGGGAGGCTGCCCTTCGCGGCCGGCCGCGACGGGGGGCAGCTCGACGCGGCGATCCGGACGGCGATGGAGCGTGCCGGGGTTGATTTCCGTCCCCGGTTCGAGTGCGGTTCGATGCTCCAGGTGCGCCAGCTCGTCGTGCGCGAGTCCTGCGCCGCGGTGCTGCCCAATCTCGCCCTGCCGGGGCTCGACGATCGCAAGATCCTCGTGGTTCCCTTCGCCCCGCTCGCGAACTACGGCAGGATCCTCGTCCTCCACTGGAATCCCCGCCAAACCGGGATGCGCGGGGTCGAGGCGGCGGCGATCCGGAAGGTGGGGGAAATCCTCGCCGCGGTGGCGTGAATCCATGCGGCGCGGTTTCCCACGAACCGGCAGGTTCAGAACGGCCAGATCCAGGGAATGATGAGACAGGCCGTCACCCAGCAGATGAGATTCAGGGGGATGCCCACGCGAAGGAAGTCGGCAAACCGATAGCCGCCCGGGCCGTAAACCATCATGTGGGTCTGGTAACCCATGGGGAGGGCGAAGGCGGCGGAGGCGGCCACGGTGACGGCCATGATGAAGGGGCGGGAATTCACCCCGAGTTCCCCCGCGAGGGTCACGACGATGGGAATCATCATGACCGCGGTGGCGTTGTTCGAAAGGACCTCGGTGAGCAACAGGGTCAGGAGAAAAATGAGCCACAACATCAGGATCGGGAGATGCTCCCGGGAGACGGCGTGCTCCGCCACGTTCACAAGGGTTTGCGCGAGCCACTCGGCCGTCCCCGTGTTCTGCATCGCCATGCCGAGACCGAGGAGGCCGTAGAGCATGAGGAGCACCTGCCAGTCGATGCTGAAATAGGCCTCGCGTGGCGTGACGACCTTGAGCCAGAGGAGGGCGAGGGCACCGACGAGGGCGGCGTAGTGGATCGGAACTTTCGGAATGAAGGAGTAGACCTGGCTCAGGGAATCGGACAGCGTTGCGACGAGGACGACGCCGACGAGCGCGGACCAGGCGAGGAGGACGTGGCTCTTGCGGTGATGGCGCACCTCCTCGCGCGAGGTTCCCTCGGGCGCGTCGGTCATGATGAAATCGCGGGTCGCCTCGAGCGCCTCGAGGTTGTTCCGCGGCGTGATGACGAGGAGGGTGTCTCCGGTTTCGAGCGGCAGGTCCGAAATCCGGTCGGTGATGTTGACTCCGTTGCGGTGCACCGCAAGGACGACGCAGTTGTAGCGCTGGCGGAAATCGGAGTTCGCGAGGGTCTGCCCGTCGAGCGAGGATTCATCGCGGATGACGAGGTCGGAGACCAGTCCTTCGATTGTCGAGAGCAACTCCGCCCCGATCCCGGCGAAGAACACTTCCGGATTGGCGTTATCGCCGCGGCGCCGGTGGAGGGCGACGAGGTAACGGTCGTTCTTTTCCACCGTGATCTCCGAGAGGGGGAGCATCACGCGGGTCCCGCTGCGGCGGACTTCGAGGATGTGGACTCCCGAGTCGCGGCGGCCGAGATCGGTCTCGACGAGCTGTTTCCCGATGATGGGAGAGGAGCCGGAGATCAGGACATGGTAGAGCGGGGTGGCGCGTTGCTCGATTTCGAGGCTGCCGGTGATGGAGGATCGCGCCGGGATCAGTTTCGGCCCGAAGAGGACGAGGTAGGCGACACCGATGACCGCGAGGGGGATGCCGAGCGGGGCGAGTTCGAACATGGAGAGCGGCTCGAGTTTCAGGTCGCGGAGCGATCCGCTCACAAGCAGGTTGGTCGAGGTGCCGATAAGGGTGCAGCAGCCGCCGAGGATCGAGGCGTAGGACAGCGGCATGAGGAGGCGCGAGGCGGCGATGTCCTTCGACCGCGCGAATCCGAGGGTCACCGGCAGGAGGATCGCGACGATCGCGGTGTTGTTCATCCACGCGCTGAAGAAGGCGGTGACGGCGCAGAAGGCGAGGGTGGCGATGCGGATCTCCCCGGAAACGCGGTTTTTCAGAAAACGTCCCACGTGCTCGATCGCCCCGGAGGCTTCGAGCGCTCCGCCGATGACGAAGAGGGCCGCGATGGTGAGGGGGGCTTCGTTTTTGAAGACCTCCGTCATTTTCCCGGGATCGACGAGTCCGAGGGCCACGACGAGGCAGAGAATCGTCAGCGCGAGGACATCCGGTGCAGCCCACTCGCGGATGAAAGCCACGAGGGTGAGCGCGATGACCAGCAAGGTCAGGAAAATCTCGAGGGTCATGAACGGCAGCGGTCCGTTGCTACGGTGCGCTCCCATGCACCGGTTCTCCCCCTTTGGCAAGGAGGGAAGCGGTGATTTTCAGGCCGGTCCGGCGGGATCCGGGCCCTCATCCGGTCCCGACGGGGCCTCGGTGGGCGCTTCCGGAGCTTCCGGTTTCTTCCGGGCGAGACGGCGTGAACTCCAGATCGGGACCCCAAAGACGTCGTGCAGGAAATAGTGGGCCACCGGAACGCCGAGGAGCATGCCCCAGACCCCGAAGGCGTGGTGACCGGTGAAGAGGATGATGAGAACGATGACCGGATTGATCTTCAGGTGTTTGCCATAGATCATGGGGTTGAGGAGATAGGCCTCGATCGCGTGGACGACGATGACCATGAGCACCGAGAGGACGGCGAGATTCAGCCCGCCCGAATTGATCGCGACGAGCACGATCGGCACCGTCGAGATGAAAACGCCAAGGACGGGAATGAAGCTGCAGAGAAAGACGATCAGCGACAACACCGAGAGCGAGGGCACGCCGAGCAGGCTAAGGCCGATGAAGGTGAGGAGGGTGTTGACCAAGGCGATCATCGCCTGCGCCTGGATCGTCCGGCCCACGGTGTAGCCGAAGCGCACCACGGGCAGGGCGGTCTCCTCGTAGAAGTCGCGGAGGCGCGAGTTGCGGAGATTGCGGACCTCCTCGCCCAATCTCAGGAGGTCGAGGGAAATGAGGAAACTGAAGAGCAGCCCGAGCAGGATCGTGCCCGATCCCGCCCACATCGCCCGGATCATGCCGGGGGCGGCGGTGGTGAGGCGCTTGATCTGGTAGCCGAGGAAGAGGTGGATCACGGCTTCGTCTTCCTTGGCGGCCCTCAGGAGTTCGCGCTCGCCGGGCGTCTGCATCTGGACGAGATCGGAGGTGCCGCCCGGGGGAAGGGGGCCGACCTCGGAAGGTGGTCCCGGACGGACTGCCGTGGCGGTCGGGGTGTTGGTCTGTTCCAGTTTCGCGGCGAGGTCGGCGAGGAGTGATTCGGGAATCGTGCTCCGCAGGTAGTTCATCAGGATCGGCTCCACCGTCGGATAGCGCTGGACGAGGGTGCGGCGCAACTCAAGGAGGCGCTGTTCGGTCTTGGGAAGATTGTTGACGAGGTTCATCGCCTCGCGCGCGACTTGGGGCACGACAAAGGTCGAGGCCGAGACGAGGAGAGTGACGAGCAGGGCGAAGGCGGCGCAGATCGCGACACGCCGGGGGAAGCGCGCCTTCCGCACGAAGAAATCCGAGATCGGCGCCGCGATGAAGGCGATCGCGAAGGTCAGGAAGATGAGGCTGAAAAAGGAGCGGAGCTGCCACAGGAGCAGTCCGAGGATGACCCAGATGAGGAAACGCCGGTTTTCGAGGTAAAACCGCTCAAAGCTGAATCCCCGGGGTTCGGGGGAGCGTGTGGGTCTGTGGGATTTCTCCTTCATCGGAAGTCGCATTGTAGCGGAGCCATCGACATCCTTCCAGTGGAACCGGAGGGAATTCGGTCCGGAAATGCGGTGGCGGCATCGATCTCAAATCTCCTCCAGCAAGCCCTTCAAGCGGGCCGCAGGCCATTGGCCGGAAATTTACGGGGACAGGGGGTTCGATTGCTAAGGATTTCCTTTTTCATCCCCTCGGCGCCCATCCCGCCGAAGGCCCGGGGTCGGAGGGGGGCGATTTCCGATCGGTGACACGGGTAGTCGTCAGGCTTACCTGCGGATTGATTGGGTCCGTCCTGACATTGAAAAAGAAGACAACGAGCTGCTCCAGAAAGCACCCGGCGCGACGCCTCCCGACTCAACGGTTTCCGGCCCTCGCCGGGAGGAATTCCAAGACGAGTCCGACACACAGCGAAGTGGCAGTCAAGGTGATGACATCCGCTTCGCCGATCGCAAGACCAAGCCGAATCAGCAGGTTTTCGGTCAGGACATTGGACGGGAAGATGAGATCCAAAGCCGCGAGGAAGTGCAGGGAATGGTGAACGAATTCACGAATTCACGGAGACAGGACAGTTTAGTTGGTTTTCCTAAAATTCGCCCTTTCCAAATACTGTTCAAGCATTCATTTTTTTCGGCACCATGAGACAAGCGCATATCAGAGGAGAAGGCCTCATCTACTACCATTGTCTGTCGCGTGTCGTCGACAGGCGCTTCCTCTTCGGTGACGAGGAACGGGAGTTCGCCGTGGCCCTCATTCGCAAGCCCGAGGCCTTTCTTGGACTCCGCGTCGTCACCTACGCGATCATGTCCAACCATTTCCACCTCCTCGTCGAGGAACCCGATCGTGACCGGATCCCGCCCTTGGATCGCGACAGACTCCTTCGCCGCCTCGGCTTCCTCTACGATCGCTTCACCGTGGAGAGAGTTTGCGAAGAACTCGACCGCGCGGCTGCCCGATACGAAACCGAAATTAGTTTTGGATAATTAGATTTTGGACGAAGTGTTTGCTTCAACGCTCAGCCACGGTCTGCCGACGAGATCGAGGACGCCCCGCGAGTCCTCCCACCAACGACGCAGGATGGGGTGGAGCGCCTCGCGCATCGCTTCGATGGTCGCGAAGACACGGTTGCCCAACTCGTCTTTGACCAAGTCCCAAAGTTGCTCGCAGGGATTGTGCTCGGGGCTGTAGGGCGGCAGATCGACGATGCGTAGGTTGGAAGGCAGTCGGGGATCTCCGTCCCTTAGGTGGAAGCCAGCCTGGTCACGCACGAGGATATGGGCGCAGCCGGGATCCTGCGCCGCAAGATCCTTGAGATAGTTTGCGTCGCATTCCAAATTAACCTGCCCGATGTGGCAGAAGTGGGCCTCTCCGCAGGTCACCTCGAGCGATCCAAAGAGGTAGTCCCATTCGTACTTCCTTTGGGCGGCAACCACGGGTCGACGCCCTCTTTTGCTCCAGACCTTGCGCAAGATGGTGTGCAGTCCGAGGCGGGCCTCGTCCATGACCCAGACCTTGGCCCGGGGGGGACCCTCTGATCCTCGCCGCGATCATGTGGATCACGGCGAGGTCGGCAGAGGAGAGGCGGAACTGAACCGTGTTTCAGAATCCGGCGACAAGCGACAGGGTACAGGCCGCGCCGCCACCGGAGCGGCGTGCGATCGCTTCGATGCGATCACTGCCGTTGCCGTTGGGGGTTACCTTGCGGACATTGAGGTCGCCGAAGCTATTGGCGCGCCGGTTGGTGCGGAGGATCACCACCCCGTTTTTCCGAAGGGTGATCTGCCAGAGTGAATTCGGTGCGGCATTGTCGAGTTCATATTCGACCTCGATTTGCCCGTTCTCGGGACTGGCCTTGAGCTTGGTCTTGATTCCGTTGGCACACTTGCCGCGGCGGATGAGGTCGCCGTCTTTGGCAGTGGCGAGGGGTGCACAAGCAAGGCCGAGGAGGGCAAGGGTGGAAAGGAGTGATGTTTTCATATCAAGAGAATGGCTTCTGAATCGAATTACTTGGCGATGAGGACGAAGTGACACTTGTCCTTGGCTCCGGCGACAGTGCCGGACCTTCCCTCGACCCAATCGGTGGAACGGCCTCGCCCCTTGCCCTTTTTGCGGGCTTCGATTTCGAGCGAGTCGCTCTCGTTATGGCCGAGCTCACCGACCGAGAGTCCTCTTCCGGAAATCTTGGCGGTCACGTTGCGGCGGGGCGTGGTGGTGAAATATTGAGTCTCAAATCTCCGAGAGGCGCGAGAAGCGCGGGCGTCGACGGAGTCGTCGTCGCCGTCGTTTTCGATTTTGGTGCGGATCTTGACCGGACGCTTTCTGGGGAGGTGGACCACTTCCGTCTGTCTGCGGCCAGTCAGGTTGAAGATGTCGTCACCCCTGAGCGGGCCGCTGTCGTCGCCGATGATGACATCGACGGTTTGCTGGTTCAGATCGAGGCGGAATTCGCCGCGCTTCTGATCCTTGAAGGCGTTGTCGTCATACCGAGTGAGGACGTAGATTCCGGTCGTCTCGGTCTCGAAGCTGAGGGTGAGATCATCCCACCTGTCGGCCTTGAAGGTCGCGAGGAGCGTGGCGTTCGTGGCGTCGACGGGGGTGTAGACGTAGGCGAAGGGATCAACGTCACCGGGTTGAAACTTGCGACCTTTGGTAAGGGTGAGAAACTCGAACCGCTCGTCTTCGAGCTGCACCGATTCTTCGAGGCGGAGGCCCGAGAGGCCCGCTGGCGGGGTGGAAGTGCCGCCGGTCTCGACGAAGCGGCCCGTGTCGGTGTCTTCGAGGAGGGAGTCCTTGTATTCGTCCCGAGTGAAGGTGCCGGTGCCGGCTCCGTCCCAGGTCAGGTCCCACTCTTCGTATTCGCCCGGCTTGTAGGTCACCACCACAGTGGCGGTGGTGGGCCCGTTCTGGGTGAAGGTGTAGGTGAACGGATCGATGTCCCCGAGCAGATCTCGCTTTTCGCCGGTGGACGCATCGTCAAAGATCAAGAAGTCCTCCGGGCCTTCCTCGAAATAAAGATATTGACCGAGGAGCTCCGCGGGTGGAGCCGCCTGCAGCGAGAGAGGGAGAAAGAAGGTAAGACCGATGGATAAGATGGGAAGTATGATTTTCATCGCTGTGAACGTAGCAAGAGAGATTTTTCTTGCAACTAAATTTATAAAATTTTATTGAAATGCACTTTAATTTTTATGAATGTGGAAAATTAGCACAGCGTCCGCGCCATCGGTGGCTTTCACCAGCCGAGTATCCGTGCGAAGCTAAGAGGAGCGCCAATGGAGGCGTCGGACTCGATGAGGTATTTCGGCGGGTCGATCCCCAGCTTTCCCCAGCTCATTTTCTCGTCCGGAACCGCTCCGGAACAGGAGCCGTGATTCGTCGTCGAGTCGCTCATCGGGCAGAAGTAGGCCCAGAGAGGCACCTGCTCGGCTCCGAAATCCTGGTGTAGCATTGGCACAACGCAGATGGGGAAATCGCCCGCGATTCCTCCGACGATTTGGAAAAACCCGAGGGGGGGAGGGGGTGGTCTCGCGATACCAGGTCGCCAATTCCATCATTTATTCAATTCCGATCTTCACGACCTGCGGGCTTTTGACGTTGCCTTTCAGTTAGTGCGACGCAAAGAAGTTCGCCGAGGTGCTGTCTTCCCAGCCGGGGACAGAGATTGGCAGATCGGCTTTGCAGGCGGCAACGAGCCAGCTGTCGGCCGGATCGATCTAGCGTAGTCCGCCTTACAGATTGTTAAATAAAACTTGCCTCATGTTTCTAGTGATGTAAGGACTCTCCGTCATGAGAGTTGCCGTTCCCATCGTGTTGAAGCCTTCGGTGCGCAACAAGCTTGTGAGGTA
>JBILDO010000048.1:0-40699 GCA_044352585.1 Verrucomicrobiales bacterium | reverse complement strand
TCGCGTGGGCGTCGATCCCGAGCTTGATCGTGGCGTGGAGTTCGGTAGGATTGGGTTCTGTGATTGTCTTCATCGGTTGTCAGGTTGGGGGTTCCACCCCCGCCTGACAACCCCATGCCATCTAGCAGTAGTCCGACTTCCGACCGATTCCACGGTATGGCATCTTGACATTAATTATTTCTAGCATCATGATGCCAAGATGAGAACGACCGTGACGCTCGATCAGGACGTGGAACAGCGCCTGCGCGAGACCGCGCTGCGGACGCGACGGCCTTTCAAGCGCGTCCTCAACGATACCCTGCGCAGCGCTCTCGATGCCCAGGAGCCTCTGACCGCCGGACGTTTTGAGGTGAAGGCCCGCCCCATGGGTCTGCGCGCCGGTCTCGACCCCACCGGCTTCAACCGACTCGCCGATGACTTGGAGGCGGAGGCCTTTTTGGAAACGACGCGGAAGCTTCAGGCCGCCTCCCGATGATCGTTCCCGACGCGAATCTGCTGCTCTACGCCTACGACGGGAGCAGTCCCTTCCATGAACGGGCGAAGGCCTGGTGCGAGGAGGTGATGAGTGGTCCGTCTCCGCTCACCTTGCTGCCGGCGGTGGTGTTCGGGTTCGTTCGTATCGCCACCCATCCCCGGGTGTTCAAGGATCCCCTCTCGGTTTCCGAAGCGGCCGATCACGTCCGTTGCTGGCTGGCGATGCGGCACGTCCGGCTCCACGAGATGTTGCCGGAGGACGTGGCCTGCGCCCTGGGTCTGCTGGAAGCGGCGGGCACGGCCGGAAACCTGACCAGCGACGCCCAGATCGCCGCAGTGGCGCTGCGCCTCGACGCCGAAGTCCACACCGCCGATCTCGATTTCGGCCGCTTTCCGAAGGTGCGCTTTCTCAATCCCTTGAGGTAGGATGCGACGCTTGTGTTCGTCGCCTCCGCCATACCCGTAGCGGAACCGGCGACGGTTCCGACCGCGCGCGATCCCCGACGCCCAGCGGCGGGTCTCCGACCCAGGACCAAGGACGCCAACCCCCCACCGACCCCGGGCCTTCGGCGGGAAGAACCGGAGTGAATCGAAACGAAGTGTAGATGGACGGAACGTAGTGAAGTCAAACGGAGGTAGCCTGCCCATAGGGCAGGAGCGCAGCGTCAAAGCCGGGGGGATGAAAAAGGGATTTCCCGGCAGTTAGCCAGCCAGGTAGCAGCAGGAGCCGCTCACCCGCCGATCATCCACCAGACCTTGCCTGCGGTGATCGTGCTGGCGGGAAACGCCGGATCGCCGGCGAGCACTTCCTTCGCCCGGGCGTGTTTGTTCGCTCCGTTCACGAGGAACAACACCTCGCGCGACGCCGCGATCAGCGGATAGGTGAAGGTGATGCGCCAGGTGTCGAGCTGCGGCACGTGGTTTTCGATGACCCAACGCTCCTTTTCGCCGAGCGCCGTCGTGCCGGGGAACAGCGAGGCGGTGTGGCCGTCGTCGCCCATCCCGAGGAGGGTCAGGTCGTGGACAAAACAGGGTTCACCCGCCAGCTTCGCGAGCTTGCGCAGGTGGGTTTCGCAGCGCTCCGAGGCCTCCGCCGGTGGCAGTTCGCCGCAGATGCGAAGCACGTTCGCAGGGCGGATTCCCGAAGGATCGAGCAAGGCTTCCTTCACCATCCGGTAATTGCTCTGGGCATGATCCGGCGGCACGGGCCGTTCGTCGCCAAAGGTCAGCATGACCCGCTCCCAATCGATCCCGGGCCAGACCGCGAGCGCCGCATAAACCGGCGCCGGCGTCGAGCCCCCGCAAAGACTGAGCCGGAAGACCCCGCCGCCCGCCTGCTTCGCCAAGATCCGCTCCGCAATGAACGCCGTCGCCTCCCCGACAAAGTTCCCAGGATAAATCACTTCCGCGTCCATCATGCAAAACTCCAATACTCCACCACTCCGATACCCCACACCTCACATCACCATCCCGCCGTCCACCGTCAAGACCTGGCCCGTGATGTAGCGCGCTTCCTTCCCGGCGAGGAAGATCACCGCGTTCGCGATGTCCTCGACTTCGCCGAAGGTGCCGAGCGGGATTGTCTTCTTGATCCCTTCCTGCATCTCGGGGGTGAGTTCGTCGGTCATGTCCGTGACAATGAACCCGGGGGCGATCGCGTTGACGCAGACCTTGCGGCCCGCGAATTCCTTCGCCAGCGCCTTCGTGAAGCCGATCAGGCCCGCCTTGCTCGCGGCGTAGTTGCACTGGCCCGCGTTACCCATCAGACCGATGACCGAACTGATGTTGATGATGCGAGCGTCCTCCGCCTTGAGGAGGGAACGCTGGAAGGCCTTCACCGCGTTGAAGGCGCCTTTCAGATTCGTGTCCAGCACCGTGTCCCAGTCCTGCTCGCTCATGCGCAGGGCGAGTCCGTCGCGGGTGACGCCGGCGTTGTTGACGAGGATGCTGACCGCGCCGAGATCGGCCGCGACCTGCTTGCCGAATTCGACGGTGGCGTCGTGATTGGCGATGTCGACGGCGTAGCCCTTGGCCGTGCCCGGACCCATCGCGGAGAGTTCGGCGGCGGTGGCGTTCGAATTCGCCTCGGTGCGGCTCGCGATCGCGACCTTGGCCCCGCGGGCGACGAAGGCCCGTGCGATTTCCTTCCCGATGCCCCGGCCCGAACCGGTCACGACGATGACTTTGTCCTGGAACTGACTCATGCGCCGCAATTCGCACAGGGCGGCGGACGGTGCAACCATCTTTTGAGGCACGGATGGCGCCGAAACGTGCGCCTGACACCGGGATTTTTCATGGTCGCGCCAGCCGGGTTTCAATAGCCAAGGCATCAGCTCTAGGCTAAAACGATTTGCCGTGCATGAGCGAAGACTCTCCCACAAAACAGGGCGACCTCTGCCACCTCTACATCGATGAGGCAGGCACGCCGGACATCTTCGACGCCAAGGGGCGCGTCAATATCAGCAACTCCGGCTGCTCCCGCTTTTTTCTTCTCGGCATGCTGGAGGTGGCGAATCCCACCGCGCTTGCCGGGGCGCTCAAGCATCTGCGCGAAGCGATGATCGCCGATCCTTACTTCGCCTCGGCCGAGTCCTTCAAACCCGAGCGCAAGAAGACCGCCCTGCTCCTGCACGCGAAGGACGATCTTCCCGAGGTGCGGGTGAAGGTCTTCGATCTGCTCCGTTCCTTCGGATCCGATCTGCGTTTCCGCGCCGTCGTCTGCGACAAGGAAGTGATCCGGATCCGGGAAGTGAAGAAACGCAAAGTCTCACCCGGTTACCGCTACGATCCGGATGCGCTCTACGATGAACTGGCCCGCAGCCTTCTCGGGAAGTTCAGCCGCATGGCCGATGGCTATCACCTGATGATCGCCAAACGGGGGAACCGGGACCGGAACGCCGCCCTCCTCGGCGCGTTGGAGCAGGCCGAATCGGACTTCGCGGAGAGTTTCGGATTCTCCCGCGGCGGAATCGACGCATGACAGACCGTGATCACCAATCCGCGCGAAACGATCTGCCTGCAGGCCGCGGACTACTTTCTTTGGGCCCTGCAGCGATTCTACGAACCCCGCATTCACCCCGAAACCGGAGAGGTCACCCACGAGGTCCGCTACCTGAACGCGGTCTGGCCGCAGGTGAGCCAGATCCACGACCTCCATTTCGGCCCGGCTCACGGCACCTTTTTCACCCCGTCGAACCCCTTGACCCTCGAAGCCCGCTTCGGGCCCAAGCCCCCGAAAAATAAAAAGCCGCACGTATAGGAGCCTTTCGGGCTCTCACGGCGCGGGGCCGAATTTCGCGTGCAGTTTTCAAAGGCTCTCCGATTCCGATTCGAATGTAAAGAGAAAATTGCGTCACGCCCCTTGAAGCTCCGGCTCGACCTGCTGCTTCGCCGAAAGATCGAAACTTCGCCACACTCCCACGCCATGCCCCCGCTCCGCGTTCTCATCCTTTCGCTGCTGATCCCCCTCGCCGTCGCGGCCGCCGACCGCCCCGACCTCGTCGTCTTCCTTTCCGACGACCACACCTGGCGCGATTCCTCGGTCTACGGATCGCCTGACATTCGCACACCGAACCTGGACCGCCTCGCCGCCGCGGGGATGACCTTCGACCGGGCCTATGTCGCCTCGCCCTCCTGCGCGCCGAGCCGGGCCGCGTTGCTGACGGGATGGTGGCCGGCGAAAAACGGAGCCGAGGCGAACCACTCGCGGCCGCGGGCCGATCTCAGGAAGCTGCCCGCCTACCTGCAGGAACTGGGCTACGAGGTCGTCTCCTTCGGCAAGGTGGGCCACTACAAGCAGACGCCCGAATATGGATTCGATCTCGCGAGGCATTTCAACTACCACGAGGACATCGCCATTCCCGAGGCGGTGAAGTGGCTGCGCGAGCGGAAGAGCGAAAAGCCCCTCTGCCTCTTCGTCGGATCGAACTGGCCCCACGTGCCGTGGCCGGAGAAGGCGGAGGGCATCGACCCGGCGAAGCTCGTCCTGCCACCCTATCATGTCGACAATGCCGCGACGCGGGAGTGGCGGGCGCGGTACGTCGCGGCGATCGGCAAACTGGACGAGGAGCTCGGGCTCGTCTACGACACCGTCCGCGAGGTGCTGGGCGAGGACACCTTTTTCCTCCACACGAGCGATCACGGGGCGCAATGGCCCTTCGGGAAGTGGACGCTTTACGAGGACGGCGTCCGCACGCCCCTGCTCGTGAGCTGGCCGGGACGGATCGCGGCGAAGCAGCGCACCGACGCGCTGGTCTCGTGGATCGACATCCTCCCGACCCTCGTCGAAGCCGCCGGAGGCACCGCGCCGCCGGAGATCGACGGTCGTTCCTTTCTCCCCGTGCTCGAGGGCAAGGCGGCGAAGCACCGCGACTTCATCTACACGACCCACAGCGGGAACGGGAATTTCAACGTCTACCCGATGCGCGGCGTCATCGACGAGGCGGGTGACAAATATCTCCGCAACCTGCATCCGGAATTCCGTTTCACCTCCCATGTCACGAAAAACACCGGCGACAGCGGCTACTGGGATTCGTGGCTCGACAGCGCTGTTTCCGACGCGACGGCGCGGGCGATCGTGAACGCCTACCAGATCCGGCCCGCCGAGGAACTCTATCAAACCGCCCAAGATCCCTGGGAGCGCGACAACCTTGCGACCGATCCGCATCACGCCGAGCGGCTCGACCGGCTCTCCGGCGCCCTCGATGGCTGGATGGCGGAGACGAAGGACCCGGAGACCGTCTTCGGCGAGCCGGTCCGGATCGCGGTCGAGAAACGGCCCAATGTCGTGATGGTGCTCGTCGACGACATGGGTTGGGGCGATCTTTCCTGCTTCGGCAACACGGAGATCCAAACCGGGGCGCTCGACCAACTCGCCGCGGAGGGAAGGCGATTCACGCGTTTTTACGTCAACGCCCCGATCTGTTCGCCTTCGCGCGCCGCCCTGACGACGGGCCAATATCCGCAGCGCTGGCGGATCACTTCCTTCCTCAACAACCGGCAGAACAACCACGAGCGGGGCGTGGCGCAATGGCTCGACCCGGCGGCCCCGGTGCTGGCGCGCGAACTGCGCGAGGCCGGCTACGCCACCGGACATTTCGGCAAATGGCACCTCGGCGGGCAACGCGACGTCGCCAACGCTCCGGCCATCGCCGACTACGGCTTCGACCGCAGCCTCACGAATTTCGAGGGCATGGGCGCGAAGCTGCTGCCGCTCACGGTGACGCCGCGGAATCCCGAGCCGAAGAAGATCTGGGCCGACGCGGTCAACCTCGGCGAACCGGTCACCTGGACGATGCGGTCGGAGATCACGGGTGGGTTTGTCAGGGAGGCGATCCGCTTCATCGACCGGGCCGGAGCGGCGGATCAGCCCTTCTTCGTGAACGTGTGGCCGGATGATCCGCACGGTCCCTGGTTCCCCTCGCTCGACCGGTGGTCGGAGGAGAAACGCGCCCGCTATCTCGGCGTCGTCGATGAGATGGACGAACAGCTCGCGCCTCTCTTCGACCGCATCCGCAAGGATCCGGCCCTGCGCGACAACACTCTTGTGATCTTCTGCTCCGACAACGGTCCCGAGGCCGGAGCCGGCAGCGCGGGCGGCCTGCGCGGGGCGAAGACCTGGCTCTACGAGGGAGGGATCCGCTCACCTCTCCTCGTCTGGGGACCGGGCCTGATGGCGCCGGAAAGCGCCGGCACGACCAATGACGAATCGGTCTTCTGCGCCCTCGACCTGAACCGATCGATCTACACCCTGACCAACACTCCTTTTCCCCAAGGGGCCGTTCCGGATGGCGAGGATCTCGCCGACACGATCCTCGGGAAATCGACGAAGGGACGCCGGTCACCGATCTTCTACCGCCGTCCTCCCGATCGTCCCGGTTTTGGTTACGGCCACCCGGACCAGGACAACCCCGACCTCGCCGCGATCGAGGGGAACTGGAAATTCCTCGTGAATCTCGATGGAAGCGATCCGCAGCTCTACGATCTCGCGAAGGATCCGGCCGAGGCGCGCAATCTCGCGAAGGAGGAACCGGCGGTCGCCGCCCGGCTCAACGAGGCCGTGAGGTCCTGGAATGCGACCTTGCCGAAGGATGCGGCGGATCCCGCTTTCCAACCGGGACCGCTCCCGGCCGCGGCGAAGGGAAGCGGAAAAGGCCGGGCGGCTCCCCGCTGATCCGGGGCCGGGCCTCGATCAAAACTCCGCGGGTCTACAAACGGAGTTGAACAATGCCGCTCTTTCTGGTTGGATCCCCGCGTGAACAGTTTCCTTCGTCTCCTTCTGCCGGTGGTCATCCTCGCGACCGTCGCCCTGCTCGGTTCCTGCCGACACCGCCCGTATCGCGGCGGACCCTATTATGGTGGATCGTTTTACGGCGGACCGTGGGGTGGCCCGCTTTACGCGGATCCCTTCTTCGGAGGCCCCTACCGGGCGGGATGGAATCGCGGATTCTACGGAGCGCCGCCCGGGTATTGGGCGAACGTGCAGAATCCCAACTGGCGGCGCTATCCTCCGCACTACTACAGCCCCGGATACCGTCAACCGAGGCCGGCGGCCAACCCGAACCGGGGTGGTTCAGGCGGAGCAGGAGCTTACAAACCCGCTCGCGTCGCCAACGGCGTGACCTACACCGGCGGCGGACCCCGCGGAGGCTCCCGTTCCGCGTTCACACAGAACGTGACTCCCTCGGGACGAGGCCAGATCGTCGCCAACCGGGCCGGTTCGGCCACGGCTCACCGGGGAATTGGCGGAGGCGGTGGAAGCGGCGGCAAACGCGGGGGACGCCGCTGAACACAGGCACGACCGCCCGCGAATTCGAGTTCGCAACGGAGCGATCAAGGCACGGGGCTGGAGCCGCCCTAGCCCACCTCGCCCAGCCTCACTTCCCGCCCGAGTTCGAGCGACCGTTGACCGGCCTCTAGCGCGGAGATGAGTTCGACCTCCTCCGCCACGGGCACGCCGACCTGGTCGCGCAGGACGTAAACGAGGAAGGCTTCGAGGAGATGGGCATAGAGATCCTTCAGGTCCGGTTCGACGCGCAGGGCGCCCTTCTCACCAAAAAGCTGGATCGAAAACCCGGCCCTCATTTTTTCGCGGGCGCCGACCATCAGGACGATGTCGCACTCGTCATCACGACGAAGGCGCACGATGTGGCTGCCCTCGCGCCCGGTATTGTGGGCGCTGACGACCCCCGGGCCCAGCACCGCGTAGGCCATCGAGAGGGCGTGGATGCCGTAGTAGACGAGGTCTCCGGGACCGGTCACGGTGCAGAGCCGGATGGGGCCGATCCCTTTCGCGTCCTCGCGCAGCTTCACGATGTCCGGGACAAAACGCAGGCTGCTCGCGGACATGAATTTCGTCCCGGTTTCCTTGGCGATCGCGGCGATGGCGGCGGCGTCCTTCGCGGTCATGGCGAGGGGCTTGTCGCAGAAGGTCGGAATCCCCTTTCGCAGCGCGACCTCGGCGTATTTCCACTGCGCGCCGCTGCCGTCGTCGATGAGGAGGGCGAGATCGACGTCGGTGACACACTCCTCCGGCGAGCCGGCCACGCTTTCGATCCCGCAGATGTCGGCGATCGCGGCCGAGGCGGTTTTGTCAGGGTCCCAGATCTTCACCACCTTCGCGCCTTCGATCCGCTTCGCCGACCTCACGAAGGTGCCCTTGAAAGCCTTGGCCTTTTCCTCGTCGAAGCCGTTGAAGGTCGTGGCGAAGGCGGTTCCGTGGTTCGATCCCGGGGTGCGCGGCTGGGGATCGGAACCGTAGGCCGCCCCGTAGCTGGCCGCCGAGACGAGACCGATGCGGAGCGGCTTGGCGGCGTCCTGGGCGAGGACGTTCAGCGCGGGCGATGCGGCGGCGAGTCCCGCGAGGGATTGGCCGAGAAAGGAACGTCGGTGGATCTGGGGATTCATGGGCGGAGGGAGGTTTGTCAGGGTTTCGGTTCGCGGGGCGTGCCAAGGGCAATGCGGAAACCATCGCGCGAGTCGGAATACTCCGGACCGCGCAGCCCGAGCCGCACCGCGCAACGCGCGTTTCCGGGCACGTCGAAGTAATTCCCGCCACGGCAGACCGGACGGAGGTTTTCGGTGGCGAAGAGGACCTCCTCATGACCGCCCGTCGGGTCGAAGTGATCGAGAACGATCTCCCACACCCCGCCGCAGGTGTCGGCGAGGCCGAAGCCGTTGCGACCGCGCTCGCCATAGTGATCGGCCGGCGAGACGAAGGCGAATCCGTCGCTCCACGGCACCTTCGCGAGAGGCCAGGTTCGGGTGCGGCCGGGGAGGAAATCGATCCCGGAGAAATTGACCCGGCCCTCGCCTTCCTCGATCTCATTGCCCCACCAGAAGGAATGGCTTTCCTTGCTGCCGCCGCGGCACGCGTATTCCCACTCGGCTTCGGTGGGGAGACGGTAGACGAGGCCCTCCGGCAGACGTCCCGCCTCGCGCTCGCGCTTCGTGAGCCATTCTCCGAAGGCGCGCGCGTCGTTCCAACTCACGCAGACAACGGGAAAGTCTTCGCGCAGCTCATGCGGAAAGCCCGGGTCGCGCCAGCTCTTGCCCTCGGTCGCCTTCCACGGGTGGACGACGCCGGTGGTGAAGCGGTAACCGGTCCATTCGGGATCGAAACAATGCGGCGCGCCACCCGGTTTCTCGCCGTCGGTGACATAAGCGCTCTCCTCGACGAAGCGGCGGAACTGTCCCATCGTCACCTCGGTGCGGCCGATCCAGAAGGCCTCCTTCACCCGCATCGGCCGCGGGGCCTCGCCTTCGAATGATTCCCGCGTCGTGCCCGGTGTCGCCCCGCCTTCGATGCCGGTGGCCCAGGCCTTCTCCTCCGCTGTGCTGCCCATGAGGAATTCACCCGGCGGCAGCTTCACCAGTTCGAGGGTGACCTTGCCACCGAGGTCGACGGATTTCGTTTCGGGGTCGGCGGCGGAGAGGCAGACGGGAGCCACGACGGCGAGGAGGCTGGTGAAGAGTCTCATGGACAGGCTGCGGGGGGTTCGTTAAGTTGAGGGCGTGAAATATGAACCGGCCCAGTGGTTCGAGAGAAAGGAAGGTATCGGTGGCGGCGCGCTCGTCATCAAGGGTACGCGTGTCCCCGTGCGCACACTGCTGGCAAGCCTCGCGGAAGGAGCCACGGAGACTGAGATTCTCGGTGATTTCCCAACCGTTCCGGCTGAGGGGCTACGGGCGGTGATTGCATTTACCGCTTCAGACAAGTGAATCAGCCCTACTTCTGTGGCATGGGCATCCTGCCCATGCATCGGGCTGCGTCTTCTGAAGTCCATGCAAGCTCCCTCGCCAAAAGTGCGAGGCCAGGTCGCCAGGCTGGGAGCGCAACAGACTCTCCCGGAGTCCATTCGTCTCGCAACGATGCATGGGCAGGATGCCCATGCCACCTTTTGCACCGATGGAGGTCCCGCCTTCATTTGCTGATCGGTTGTGAAATCCGCAGATAGGCGAACAAATCGCGCCACTGTTGTTCATCGAGACCTTCGAGCAATCCTTCGGGCATGAGGCTGCGCCCCATCGGCTCGACCGTGTCGATTTCGGCGGCGGACAGGGTCAGGTCCTGGCCATCAAGGCCGCGCACCACCGTGACCTGGTTGTCACGGTCGACCTGGAAACCACCGAGGGTGCGGCCGTCCTTCGTCCTCACGGTGATGAATTGGAAACCCTCGCGGATCTCGGCGTTGGGATTGACGATGCTGATGAGCATCGTGCCGAGGTTGTCGCGCTGATAGCCGGTGAGCTCGGGTCCGATCCTGCCGCCCTTGAAGAAGAGCTTGTGGCAGCTCGCGCAGCGTTGCTCGTAGATCGGCTCGCCGGCGTAGGGATTGCCCGGCGCCTTCTTCAGCGCCTCCTCGACCGAGGCGATCCGCGCGTTGAAATCCATCCCCGCGGTTTCCACCTTCGGGAACAATTTCACCGCGGCGGTGCGGACGGATTCCTCGGCGTGCGAGCGCAACTGGTCGGCGACATCGCCGGGCACGAGCGAGAGCGGCAGGCTGCCCGACTGAAGCGCCGTGATGAGCATTCCCGCCCAGGCCGGACGGCTCCCGAGCAGGGTGAAGGCCGCGGGACGCACGGCTTCGGGGAGTTTTTGCAGGTTTGTCAGGGTATCGGTGGCGATGGCAGACCCATCGTAGGCGCCGAGCGATGCGAAGGCGGCGCGGCGGAGATCGACCTCGCCCTCGCTCGTCGCCAGCTTCAGGAGCACCGTCACGGCCTCCGGCCGCTTGATCTCGCCGAAGCTGCGGGTGTAGCGGAGCCGCTCGTCGAGCGGGGCCTTCGCATCGGCAACGAGGCCGAGCGCCTCCTTCACCGCGGCTTCATCACCCTGGCGCAAGCGGATCCCGAGCGAGGCACCGCCCGATGCGGCCATCGCCGCGAGCAAATCCTCGGGCAGGGCGGTCATGGTGCGGCCACGGTAGGCTTCCTCGAATCCCTCGAGCAGTTTCCCGGCATGCTCCGGCCCGGGAGCGAGGCGGAGGAGCTTGGCGAGCTGGAGCAAGTCCTGCCGTTTTCCCTCGACCGAAAAGCGCCGCGCGATGCGGGGCAGTATATGCTCTTGGACGATCTTTTTGTCCCAGAGGGCGCGGATCTCGAAGAGGGCCATCACATCCTCCGCCGATGAAGGCAGATGCGCCTCGAGAACCCACCAGCAGAGCAGCGGGATGTAAGGATCGTTCACATCCTCGTCCCGACTGATCAACGCGGCCAACAGAGGGAAGGCCTGGTCGTTCGCGAGTCTGCGGGCCGTTGAAGCCATCTGCGAGCGCACCTCGGCGTCGGGCTCGACCGCGGCACGGGCGAGGAGAGTGTCGAAGACATTCGTCGCCAGCGGATAAGCCTCGGTGCGCGCCGGAGGAAGGCCGAGGTTGCGCTGGATGCCATGCGCGTCGCCCAACAAACGCACCGTCCAGCCGCGCACCGCCGGATCGGCGTGGACGAGGGTCTTTTCCGCCGTCGCGTCGTCGATTCCCGCGATCTGGAAAAGCGCCCAGAGCGCGTGGAGCGCGGCGGTCCCGCTTCCGCCCACGGCGAGTTCCTTCAGCTTCGGCACGACCGCCTCGTCGCCGCGTTCGCCGAGGAGGCGGGTCGCGGTGCGGCGGTGCCATTTGTTGGGGTGATCGAGAAGGGAAAGCAATTGATCGCTCGTCAGGGACGAGAGCGTCAGCTCGTTCTCGAGCTTCATCCCCTCCCCCGCCACCCGGTAGATCCGACCGGAAGTCGGATCGATCTGGTTTTGATAGTGCTGGCCGTGGGCGATGTAGAATTCATACATGTCCGCGACATGGAGCGATCCATCGGGCGCATTCGCCAGATAAACGGGACGGAAGGCCGGATCGCTGCTCTTCACCACCGTGCCGTGATCGGCCGTCTCGAAGGTCGAGCCGCGAGCCACCCACTTCGAGGCGATGATCTCGTTGTGGAGCGGATCGATCGCGAAGAGCTTCCCGCGCAGGGCCTCGGGCATCGCAGTGCCATCGGCGAAGGCGCCGAAGTGGGTGAAACGCACCACGGGATCCTTCGTCGCCATCATCGGCAGGTCGCCGAAGGCGTAGGGATTGCGCGGCGGGCCGAACTTGCCGGGATCGACGCCCTGCATCAGATAGAAGCCGCCCTGCACGTAATGCCAGCCCCGCGTGCCACCGCCATTGTGCCCCGAATAAAGCCGTCCCACCGAATCGAACTCGAGCCCGAAGGTGTTGCCGCTGCCCTCGGCGAAGATTTCGAAAGCCCGCGTCTGAGGTTGGTATCGCCACACCATGCAGCCCTCGAAGTAAACGCCCGGATGCCCCTCCGGATCGAGACCGGGACGCACGACGCGACACGAGACGGTGCTGCCCTGGCCTCCGTAGATCCAGCCGTCGGGACCCCAGACGAGGCCGTTCGCGGCGGAGTGGCTGTCCTCGAAACCGAATCCTGACAAATGCACCGCGGGATCGCCGTCGGGTTTGTCGTCACCGTCGGCGTCCGGGTAGAAGAGGAGGTAGGGCGCGTTCATCACCCAGACCCCGCCCTTCCCCGGCAGGACCGCGTTGGCCATGTTCAGCCCCTCGACGAAGACCTTGCGCGAGTCGTGGCGGCCGTCGCCGTCGGTGTCCTCGTGGATCGTGACGAGGTCGGCTCCGGGATCGTGATGCGGGGGCGCGAGCGGCACCTTGTCGTAGTGGGCGCGGTAATAGCGGTCGCGGCTCAACATGCGGAGTCCCGCGGGATAGGGATACTGCCTCGAATGGATCACCCAGAGGCGGCCCTTGCCGTCGTAGCTGAAGTGGAAGGGCTGGGCGACATCGGGCTCGGCGAGGAGCGGCTCGACCTTCAGGCCATCCGTCGCGGTGAAACTTTTGCCGGCTTCCTCCGGCGACAATTTCGGACCATGGACCTGCTCGGCGCGGCCGAGGACGCGGTTTGATTCGCGGAATTCCTCGAAGGCGGCGCGGGCCGGTTTTTCGGCGAGGGCCTTGCCCGGAGTGTGGTCTCCGGAGAGCTGCTCCCATTCGCCCTCGAAGATGCATTCCCAGAAATAGTTCATGAGGAAGGGCGCTTCCTTGCGGAATCCGACCGCGCCGTCGACCGGCGTCGTTTTCACCGCGATCTCGTTCCACTGTCCGGGCACGAGCGTGCCGACGGGGACCTTGTAGCGGAGGAAGCCGGGCTCGCTCCCGCCGCCGATCTTCACTCCGTTCACCCAGACCTCGTGGGCGCCGGGCAGGTCGCTGAAATGGAAACCGACCGATTCCTCGAAGAGGTTGCGCTCGTGTTTCGTGAAGAAACTGTCGTGCGGCTTCACCCAACAGCGCAGCCAGGCGGTGCCCTCCGCCGGGATCGCACCGGGGACCTTGGCGGATTGCCAGTCGACCGCGGAAGCGTATGACAATATGCCGGTCAGAAATAGAAGAGTCAGTGCTCGATTCATCTTTGGCTGGAAAATGGCTTAGCGGGGAATCGGGTCTGTATTCATCGCAAATTCTGCGGATGTTGAAGGGAGCTAGGCTGCAGGAATGACCGGAAGGTGGCATGGGCATCCTGCCCATGCGTCTTGGACAGACGCTGGAAGTCCCTTCAACGCAGTCACCCTCTCGCACGCAGTCGTCACGAAGCTGGGAATCGCCGACGACCAGGAGTAGGCTGCAGAGGAAGCGGATCTCGCCGGGCAATCGTGCGTCATGCCACGACACATGGGCAGGATGCCGATTCCACTTTCCCGGCGAAAACGCTGATCTTTGGACTTCATCATCCTAACCGATCCTCACCACCTGCCCGGTCCGCGCCGACTCCTCCGCGGCGAGGCAGGCGCGCACGGCTTCGCGGGATTCCTCGGGAGTGATCACGGTGGGACGCTCCCCATCAAGGACGCACTGGGCGAAGTAGGCGAGTTCGTCGCGCAACGCGCCGCGCAGTTTGCCGTGCAGGGTCGGCCAGTAGGTCGTGTCGGGGCAGCGCGCCCCGTCCTTGTCGACGACCATCAGGTTCGGATGGGTGTCGTGGATGGAAATGGAACCCTCCGTTCCAACGATCTCGAGACGCTCGTCGATCTGGAAGGGTGTCGTGTCAGGCAGACACCAGACCGCCTCGAGGATGCAGGAGGCCCCGCTTTCGAGGCGATACATCACCTGCCCGAGATCGGGATGGGCGTGGCCGCGGTATTGCACGGTCTGCGCGTAGGCGCTGACGGCGCGGGAACCGCTGAACCAGAACATGAGGTCGGTGTCGTGGACACCGTCGCCGATGATGGGTCCGATCTTGTCGAGCACGGTCGCGCCGACCCAGGAGGGCAGGTTCCGCCGCGCATACATCGAGACGATTTTGCCGATGCGTCCCGCCTCGATCGCTTCCTTCGCGGCCGCATACCGCGGATTGAAGCGGCAGATGTGACCGGTCATGAAAAAGCCGCTCGCCGCATTCGCCGCCGCGACGATGCGGTCGCAGTCCGCCACCGTTGAAGCCATGGGTTTTTCGAGGAAGACGTGCTTGCCCGCCTCGAGTGCGGCCACGGCGGGATCGGCGTGCTGGTCCCACATCGTCGTGATGCTGACCGACTCGATCTCCGGATCGGCGAGCATGGCGTGGAAGTCCGTGTAGGTCTTCTTCACGCCGAATTTTCCGGCGACCTCGGCGAGCCGCTCCGGGTTCCGCGTGCATACCGCCGCGATCTCCACGTTCGGAATCGCGGCGAGCGCCTCACAATGCTTCTCCCCGAACCAGCCGAGGCCCAAAACCGCATGTTTCAACTTCTTCATCAAGATTCTTACCTTTTGCCTTTCACTTTCGCACCATTTACCGGCGGCTTCGCCGCCTACCACGGCGGCAGCGCCATCGTTCCCCCGTCGAGGACGATGGAGGTCGCGTTGATGTATTCGGAATCCTCGCTGAGAAGGAAGGCCGCCGTCTTCGCGATGTCGATGGGCTGGCCGAGACGGCGCACCGGGATCTTCCTGGCGACCTCGGCGTAGAGTTCCTCGACCGGCTTGTCCCAACCGTCGCACGTGGCCGCGAGCATGGGCGTGTCGATCGTGCCGGGACAGATCCCGACGACGCGCACCTTTCCGGCGTGATCGGTGGCGAGGCAGCGGATCAGCGATTCGAGCGCCCCCTTCGAGGCGCAGTAGAGAGCATGGGCCGGGAATCCGATGAAGGCCGCGACCGAAGTGGTGACGAGAAAGACACCCTTGCCCGAGGCCTCCATCGCGGGAATGGCGTGCTTCGCGGTCCAGAAGACGCTCTTCACGTTCACGTTCATGATCTTCTCCCAGATCGCGTCGTCGAACTCCGTGACCCGGCCCTTGCCCCAGACGCCCGCATTGCAGTGGACGCCGTCGAGACGGCCGTATTCGACAACGGTGAAATCGACGAGCGCCTTCACGCTCTCCTCGACCGAGACGTCGGCGTGGATGAACCGCACCTCGCGTCCCGCCGCGCGCAGCTCCTCCTCGAGCGCCTCGCCGCGGTCCTGCTGGTTCGAGGTGGTGACGACTTTGGCCCCGAGGGCGGCGAAGTGGCGCGTGCAGGCCTCGCCGATCCCGGAGGTGCCTCCGGTGACGAGAATGACTTTGTTCTTCAGGTTCATAAGGGTTTACCAAGGCAGATCTTCCTCGCGATCGAACTTCATGTATTCGATGACGGCCCCGTCCTTGATGATGAAGGCGACGGTGAAATTCGGCGAAGGCTCGAACGGCTCGAGGATGACCTCCTCCCCGGCGATCGCCGCGGCGATGTCGTCGACGCGATAGGCGACATGCGGCATGTCACGCACCGGGCCGGTCACGGGACTGTCGGGTTCAAAACGGAGGTATTCGACCTGGTAGGGATGTTTGCGAGGGTCGGTGACCCAGACGCGGGTGTCCGCGACGAAGAACTCGCCGGGCTGGCTCTGGTCGGTGGGGAGGCCGATGTGGTGGAATTCTCTCATGGAAGGATGGAGTGGCGGAGTGTTGAATAAACGGATTAACGATCACCGATCACCGTCTCCACCGCCCGGTCCGCCATACGGAAAAAGTCGTTCTCCGGGGCATAGCCGAGGACGCTGCGGGCGCGGGTGATGTTGATCTCGAACGGGTGGTAATCGGGGCAGCGGATCTCGAGGGTGGGCAGGCCGAGTTTCTGCGAGAGATATCCGGCGGCGACGTGGTAGTCGAAGCAGGACGGTCCCGCGATGTTGAAGGCCTGGCCGTTCGCCGCGGGATTGCCGAGCATGAGCCCGAAGGCCTGCATGACGTCGTCGATGTGGACGATGTGGCGGCGCAACGGGACGCCCTGAGCGTTTGTCAGGATCGGGATCCGCTCCTGCCCCGCCTTGACGAGGGCGAGGATGTCGTCGGTGATCTCGCCGAAGCCGTGACCGGGCTCGGCGGGGTTCACGTTGCGGAGCAGGGAGAAATGCCTGAGGAGGTCGCCGCCCTCGAAGACCCAGGAGGATCTCAGAACCGTCACCGGCACGCCGTATTGCACGGCGTACTGCTGCGCCATCGTCTCCTCCATCACCTTCGAAAAGGCGTAGTAGCCGGGATAGGCCGTGAGCGGATGATTCTCGTCGATGGGGATGGGCTGGGGATAAAACCAGATCCCGTAGGCCGCGTCTCCGCCGAGGAGGAGGAATTGTTCGACGCCCTGTTTCCGGCAGGCCTCAAGGACGTGGAAGGTGCCCTTCACGCTGACATCGAAGAAGGTGTCCGCGTCCTCCTTCGTCGTCGCGAGTTGCACGACGAGGTCGGCGCCGCGCACCGTTTCCTCGACCGCCCCGGGATCGGTGATGCTGCCCGGGATCGAAGTGACGCCCGGTCCCGTGACGGGAGTCCTGTGAACGAGAGCCCGCACCGGCCAACCGCGCTGCGCGAGGAGCGCGAGGGCACGTTGGCCCAGTTTGCCTCCCGCCCCGAAGATTGCCACGGTTTTGCTCATCGGAACAGAGCATAGCCGGATTCCGGCGGCAAAGGCTTGGCGGGGAGCGTCAACCTTTGGTATTTTCCGGCCATGAGCGCAAACGCGTTAACCCAGCGGGAAAAAGCCCGCGCCCTCCGGTTTCAGAAGGAATTCCTCGACCGGATCGGCGGGGGCTTGCAACTTTCGGCCCTCTTCGCCCATCTCCCGATGGTCGCTTTTCTCGCGAAGGATGAGCAAAGCCGCTTCGTCTGCGCGAACGCCCCGACCCTGAAGATCTTCAACCTCGGTCACGAATGGGAGATGCTCGGCAAGACCGATGCCGACTTTTTCTCCCGTCCGCTCGCCGAGAGTTTCGTCGAGGAGGACCGACGCGTCATGAGAAGCGGCGAGACGCGGACCTACTACGCGCAGATGGTGCCCGACATCGCCGGGCCCCTGAACTGGTATGTCGTCACCGTCGCCCCGCTGCGCGATGCCCGCGACCGCATCTGTGGCGTCGCCATCGTCCTCTACGACCAGCACGAGATCGGCGGCGTGGCCCAGCCCTTCTCGCAGCTCGAGCCGGCCCTGCGCCATCTCCACACCCGCTTCCGGGAGGCCATCACCACGGCCGAGCTCGCGGCCCTCTGCCACCTCTCGGAACGGCAGTTCACCCGCGTCTTCCGGCGTTTGCTGGGAGAGTCGCCGATGCGTTACCTCATCCGGCAGCGTCTCCACGCGGCCCGGCACGATCTGATCGCGAACGACCGCCCTGCCGGAGCGATCGCCCTCGACCTCGGTTTCTATGACCAGAGCGCCTTCACCCGCGCCTTCCGCGCGGCCACGGGAATGACACCGGCGGCCTACCGGTCGCGGCATCTCCATGAAGCCGGGGCAACGGAAGCGGGATGATCAAGCCGTCGGCTCGTCCTCGTCGTCCTCGAAATCGACCTCACGGACACGCTTTTTGTCGCGCTGCGCCTCCACGTTGCTCCGGATGAGATCCGCGACCTCGTTGCTGCGATGAATGGCATTGAGGACCACCGTCGGCGTGCTGCGGTCGGAGGTCTCGAGGAGAATCCGTCCGAGGCCGAAGAGACGGAAGTGGAGGGGCAGTTCCTGCTTCATGTCCTTGATCCGGTAGAGCTCGAGGACCTCGACGGAGCGGCTGAAAACGCCGCGGCTGTGCTTGAGGCGCTCGTTGGTGAGCTCGTAGTTGTCAAAGCGCGTCGCGATCATCTTGCAGAACCAGGGAAAGAGGCAGACAACCCAGGCGACGGCAATGACGGGAATCACAAGCGGTCCCGCGACGAAGGTCGTCAAAAGCGCCGCGGCGGTGAGGACTCCTGCGGCGAGAAATCCGAGGAGCAACGCGGGGAGGTTCAGCACCTGGGACGGCGTGCCTTTCCAGAGAATTTGTTCGGTGGACATCTGGTGATTGAGGAATCGATCCAGTAAATCACGAACCCGGGATCTTGGCGACTACAATCGGGTGGCGGATTTGGAGCCGAAAGGCGCCCCCCCCTCGCCCCCCGCCCAATCCCGCAAATCCGTCGAACTCCCGGATTGCCCTTTCGCCCTCCGCATTGTTCCTCTCAGGCATGACCAAGACCCCCACCCTGCTCTTCGCCATGGCCGCCTTCGCCTTTCCGGCACAGGCCGAGCCCGTCACGATCTTCAACGGCAAGGACCTCGCCGGCTGGCACGGCGACAATCCCCACACCACCGCCAAGGGCAAGACGCCCGAGGAGAAGGAAACGCTGATCCTCGACCAGCAGGCCGAGTTCAAGGCCCATTGGTCCGTCGAGAACGGGGAACTCGTCAACGACGGTCACGGCCCCTACGCCACGACCGACAAGGACTACGGCGACATCGAATTCCTCGTCGAATACAAGACCGTGCCGACCGCAGACAGCGGCATCTACCTGCGCGGCACCCCGCAGGTGCAGATCTGGGACGTGAACCACCCTCCCTCGATCAAGCACGGCGCCGACAAGGGCTCGGGTGGCCTCTGGAACAACAGTGCCGGTGCCGCGGGCAAGGATCCCCTCGTGAAAGCCGACAAACCGCTCGGTGAGTGGAATTCCTTCAAGATCCGGCAGCTCGGGGCGCGCACCTGGGTCTGGCTCAACGGCCAGGCCGTCGTCGAGAATGCGATCATGGAGAATTACTGGGACCGGACCAAGCCGCTCCCGGCCAAAGCCCCGATCCACCTCCAGACCCACGGGGGCGAGATCCGCTGGCGCAACCTGTCGGTCCGTGAGATCGCCGGTTCCGAAGCGAACGAGCTCCTCCGCGGAGACGATGCGGCCGCAGGCTTCACGCCGCTCTTCAACGGCAAGGATCTCACCGGATGGACCGGGGCGTCGGACAATTACGAGGTCGTCGACGGGGCGATCCAGTGCAAGGCGGGCAAGGGCGGCGTCCTGCGCACCACGGACGAGTATGGTGACTTCGTCGTGCGGCTCGAATTCAAGGTTCCCGCGGGCGGCAACAACGGTCTTGCGATCCGTTATCCCGGCCAAGGGGATCCGGCCTACACCGGCATGACCGAGCTCCAGGTCCTCGACAACGAGGCGGAGAAATATGCCAAGCTCGATCCGCGCCAGTATCATGGCAGCGCCTACGGCATGGCCCCGGCCCATCGCGGATACCAGCGCCCCGCCGGAGAGTGGAACTACCAGGAGGTGACGGTGAAAGGTTCGACGATCAAGGTGGAGCTGAACGGCTCCGTCATCCTCGACACCGATCTTTCCAAGGTCACCGAATACGCCGGAAAGAAGGAACATCCCGGCAAGAATCTCACGAAGGGTTACTTCGGCTTTGCCGGGCACGGCGACGCGGTGGCCTTCCGCAAGATCGCGGTCAAGACGCTGTGAGTTCGCGGAGCGCGAAGACCTCGACATCGACCGCCTCGGCAACGCAGGCGTGGACCGGAGGCCCCTCCAACACCGGCAGACCGTCCCATCGGGCGGGCAGACTTGACCATTCCTCCACCGCGACCCCGCGATAGTGGTAGGGGGAATGGTGGACCTGGCCCGAGAAAAGGCGGCCGTCTTTCGCGTTGTGGCTGAAAAGGAGGTAGCGCTCGAGGAGGAAAAACTCGAGCGAGCCCGGGATCGCTATTCGCGGGGCCGTGGACTCGTCGGGACGATAGCGGAAGCGGGCCTGGTCCGTCTCGCCGTGCCGCCGGCATTGGTAATCGATCCACCCGTCGGCTCCCCGCGCGGCGCGCATCGCCGCATGAAAATAGGGCAGCTTGAAGGAGGACCTCGCGATCTTGTAGGCGGGCCATCGGTTCGTGTCGAGGGAGTGGAACCAGACCCCGGGATTTCCCTCGTCGTCGTGGACGTAGGTCCTGACATTCAGCTCGAGGAACCACGAGAGCCACGGCACCGGCGGCAGGCACCAGGGACGGATCCGTTCCATGCGGAAGGGCACGACCCCGACCCAGGCGGCTCCGTCGAAGGTATCGAGGTGAAGTCCGTCGGGCAGGGTCTTTCTCCAGACATCGGGATCGGCGGTCCAGTGGAGAAAGAGCAGCTCCGACCAGGTCTGCCGCATCGCGGGCAGTTCGTGCGGGGGCCGGTTGCGCGGAGCTTCGCGTTGGTCGGGGGAGGGTGCGGTCATGTGGAGAGGAAATGGAGAACCCGCGGTCGGCGAGCACCGGGATTCGCTGGGAATCGAGATGTGTGAGAGCCGTCGCCCGCGTTAGAATCTCAAAGCCGCCCGCCCAATTCAAGACTACGATTTGAGATCGGACTCCAGTACCGGCTGAAATTCCGGGAGCCGTATGCCCATCACGATTTGGCTTTCCGAGCCTCAGAGACCGCGAAAGTTCTCAATGGACTCATCAGGGCCATCCAGTCTGGAGTCCAAGGCCCGAAACTCCTACCTGCTCACCAAGCGCAACATCCCGATCTTCGAGGCCGTCAATTTCCTCGCCGCGACTGTCGAGCGCAACCGGCCGAAGGGTCAGCGATCCGCGAGCGGCTCGGGATCTCCCTCCACCATCGGTAGGCCATCGTGTGAGCTCGGAGGGGCACGGAGAAGACCGAATTCGGCGGTTCAGATACCGAGCATTTTCTTCAGAAGCCCGTAGCCGTTTCCTTTGCCGTAGCCGTTTCCGTTTCCGTTTCCTTTGGCCTCCACGGGGATGGGGGCCGCCTCAAGGGCCGCCTTGGCGGCCGCGGCTTCGGTTGCCTTCAAAGGCTTTTTGCCTTGGAGGACCTTTTCGCTCTGCGCCGGGGAAAGAACGTTGAGGGTTTGGGCCAACGACTTGGCATAAGCCTCATACCCTTGCACCGGGTAGCCCGAGTCCAAGGCGATCGTGGCAGCTAGATCCCCCTCGCTGAAATTCTGGGCGCTCGCCTGGTAAACGGATGCCGACCACAGGAGGGCGGAGAAAGAGAGGATCACAGTTCTCATAGAACGAGTAAATATGGATTTTATAAATTTTTTCAACCCTCACCCCCCCTCGGTTTCCGCTTCGGCTTTGAATCGGCCGAACCCGGTCCCCCGCCACCGCAGCCTTGCGGCGATGCCGGATCCGACGCTTGCACGACGGGGGATTCGCGCCAATCCTCTACGAATGATCAAATTCCTCCACACCCGCATCCGCGTCCGCGACCTCGACCAAACCATCGCCTTCTACGAAACTCTCGGTTTCCAGCTGACCCGCCGCACCGACAAGTCACCCGCCGGCAACCAGCTCGCCTTTCTCGAACTGGAGGGGAACGACCACTTTCTCGAGTTGTGCTACTCGCCCGACTTCGAGGTGAAGTTTCCCGAGGATCTCATGCACACCGCCCTCGGCGTCGAAGACATCATGGCCTACTGCGACCGCCTCGAAAAGGCCGGGATCGAGATCTGGCCGGGCGACTGGCGCGAGGCCTTTCCTTCGGGCAAGAAGATCAAGATGGCCTTCGTTACCGATCCGGATGGTTACGAGGTCGAAATCCTCGAGCGTTGAGAGAAGAATTGGCCTCCCGGCGCATCCGTCCGTTCGAGAGGCGGCGAGGACTGGCCTCCAGTCAACCTTACGGGATTCTTGATTCTCAGATTCAAGAAGTTTTTAAATTTTGCTTAATAAATTTGCGAACGGATTCCGAGGTGATTAAATTATCTCATTGGGATCGAACCGATCCTTCCTGGTTTCATGAAACGCGCTCTCCTCTTCCTCCCTGCGGCTCTCTTGGTCACCGCCCTTGCTCTCTTGGTCTCGTGCAACTCGAACCAGACCACCCGGACGACAAAAGGCCAGGTCTGGGAGCGCGAGCTCGGGGCCGTGGCCAATGCGCCGCTCAATCCCGCCGATGCCCAGAAGGAACTCAACCTGAAGGTCGACCTCATTCCCGATGGTAAATATGGGCGCCGTCTCTTCCGCGAGATGTCGCCGCAATACATCACGATCCACAGCACCCAGAATCCCACCGGCGACGCCTACGCCCATGCCAAGGCGCTCAACCGCGGCGCTCTCCGCGGCGGCGTTTGCGGATACCTCTGCTGGCACTTCACGGTGCAGGAGGACACCATCGTCCAGCACATTCCCACCAACGAGCGCGGTGAGCACGCGGATTTCGATGGTCCGGGGAACCGCTATTCCATCGGGATCGAGATGTGCGAACACCAGGGGAACGACCAGCTCGCGACGATGGAGCGAACCGCCAAGCTCGCGGCCAACCTCATGTATCACCACAAGATCCCGATCGAGAACATCCGCGCCCACTACCACTGGCCGCGCGAGGGCTACAATCCGGCCAACAAGGACTGCCCCCATTTTCTCCTCGAGAACGGACAGCCCGGCACGACCTGGAGATGGTTCGTGGGCCGGATCCAACGCCACTACCAGCGCCTCGCCGCCTTCGATGAGGCGATGAAGGAGCAAAAGCGACAGGAGGAGGAGACGAGGCGCCGCAAGCAGATGGTGCAGCGGCTCTGGAACGTCGTGACCGAGTGGGTCGCCCTGGGATGAGGCCCCTTCCAGCGGGTTGCGTTCCCCGCGTCCTCCGATAAGTTGACCGAGTCCGCCATGACCCGACGATTTCTCCCGCTGGCCCTCGTTCTCGGTTTCCTAGCCGCATTCCCCGGAACGGCGGGGGCCGCCCTGAACCCGAACGATGAATACATCATCGTCTCGGGAGGCCCCTCGCTGCTTTCCCAGGAGAGCTTCCGGCGTCAGGCCCACCAACACGACCGCTGGTGGGGAAACTTCATCCGCACGGCCCGTTATCGGATCGAGCAGCTCCAGAAGGCCAGCAACGGCGCCGTCAACATCACCTGGCTCGTCTACCGACCCGGCTATGAAACGCGGCAGACCGAGGACGGGCAGCCCCACCTCGCCAACATCGAGAGCGTCCGTGACAAATACAAGATCCGGCTGGTCTGGTTCAGCAGCACCGAGGAACTCATCCAGTATGTCAACGCGGGGCAGAACCGGAGTTCGGTGAAAGTCTCAGGCTTCGAATATTTCGGCCACTCGAACAAGTTCTGCTTCGTCTTCGATTACAGCAATCACATCCTCGGCGCGTCGCAGGCCTTCCTCCACCAGAGCGACCTGAAGCGCCTCAGCCGGAAGGCCTTCGCCCGCGGCGCCTACTGCAAGAGCTGGGGCTGTCACAGCGGCGAATCGTTCTCCGCCGAGTGGAAGCGCGTCACCGGGGTGAAGATGATCGGGGCGATCGGCAAGACCGATTATTCGAAGACCTACGAAGGCACCCTGCCCTTCGTTTCTCCGGGAGGACGCTGGACGAGTTGATTTTTCCCCAAGAAAGAGGTGAAATCCGCCGATTCCGTGGTCTTCTTTCCCTTCCACGGAATCTCCCAGAATCACCCGTCCGATGCAGTTCGACGAACTTTCCCAGCTCCACTCCCTTCCCTTCTTTGACCTGATCCAGCGTTCGCGCCGGGTTCATGAGGCGAACTGGCCCGAAAACGAGGTGCAGCTCTGCACCCTGCTCAGCATCAAGACAGGCGGCTGTTCCGAGGATTGTTCCTACTGCGCCCAATCGGCCCGCTACTCCACCGGAGTAGCCGCGGAGCGGCTCATGGAAAAGGACGAGATCCTCGAGCGCGCCCGCCTCGCGCGGGAACAGGGCTCGACCCGCTTCTGCATGGGCGCGGCCTGGAAGGGCGTGAAGGACGGCACGAAGCGATTCGACCAGGTCCTCGAGATCGTCTCCAGTGTGAGCAAACTCGGCATGGAGGTCTGCACCACCCTCGGCGAACTCGGTCCGGTCGAGGCCGCGAAACTGAAGGAGGCCGGTGTCACCGCCTACAACCACAACATCGACACCTCGCCGGAGCACTACACGAACATCGTCTCGACCCACACCTTCCAGGACCGTCTCAACACCCTGCGCCACGTGCAGGATGCGGGCATGTCGGTCTGCTCGGGCGGCATCCTCGGCCTCGGGGAATCGACCGAGGACCGGCTCCGCATGCTCGAGATCCTCAGCCATTTCAACCCCCAGCCCGAAAGCGTGCCGATCAATTCGCTCGTGCCAATCCCGGGCACGCCGCTCGCGGAATCGCAGGGCGTCGATTCCTTCGAGGTCGTGCGCATGATCGCTCTCGCCCGCATCGCCCTGCCCAAGGCCAAGGTCCGTCTCTCGGCCGGCCGCAAGCAGATGAGCGAGGAAATGCAGGCCCTTTGCTTTTTCGCCGGAGCCAACTCGATCTTCTACGGCGACAAGCTCCTCACCACGGGAAATCCCCAGTCCGAGGCCGACCTCAATCTGCTCCGCAAGCTCGGCCTGCAGCCGCAGAAGCCGAACCGCGATCTCACCGCGCCCGAGGCGGAGGCGTGCCGTCCGCTCGCCCCGGCGCTGGCGTGACGCGGAGCGTTTCCGATGAAGTGGCGCTGCCTCGACCGCATCCTCGATCTCTCCCGCCGCGGTGAGATCATGGGCATCGTCAACGTCACCCCCGACTCCTTTTCCGATGGCGGACGATTCGCCACCATTGATGCGGCGGTCGAGCAGGCGAAACGTCTCATCGCGGAGGGCGCCGCCCTCATCGACGTGGGCGGGGAATCGACGCGTCCCGGAGCCGGCGAAGTCGACGAGGCGGAGGAGTTCCGCCGCGTCCTTCCCGTGATTTCGCGACTCGCCGTCGAGTGTCCCGGCACGATCCTCTCGATCGACACCTGCAAGGCGGGCGTCGCCGCCGCCGCGGTGGCCGCCGGAGCGCGGGTCATCAACGATGTGCGCGGCTTTCGCGATCCCGGAATGATCGAGGTGGCGGCCCGGACCGGGGCGGGACTCGTCGTCATGCACATGCAGGGCACTCCCCGCACGATGCAGGCGGCCCCCGCTTACGCGGACCTCCATGCCGCGATCACCAGCTTCTTCCTCGACCGGTTCGAGGCCCTCACCTCCGCCGGGGTCGATCCCGAGGCCGTCGTCTTCGATCCGGGAATCGGCTTTGGCAAAACCCTCGATCACAACGTCGCGATCCTCCGGGAATTGGAGCGCTACCCCGTCGCCGGGCGACCGCTGCTCCTCGGCGTTTCGAGAAAATCCTTCATCGGCAAACTGACCTGCACCGACCGCATCGAAGACCGCGACTGGTCCACCGTCGCCATCACCGCCTTCGCCCGGGAAAAGGGAATCCCCCTCCACCGGGTCCATGAGGTGAAGGCCAATCTCGAGTCGCTGCGGATGGCGGAGGCGATCCTTGCGGTGCCTTGAGGAGCGGTTCCGCCCGACTCCGTGAGCTCCGCGTGAACCAACGCCGCCGGACGGCGCGGCCTCAATCCTCCCGCATGAAATAGGGCAGGTCCGGAGGCGTCGGATGCGAGGCGAGGAAACTCTCGACCCATCCGATGTTGTAGTCCCCGTTGCGGAAGGCGCTATGCTCGAGGATCGAGACCTGGAAGGGGATCGTCGTCTTGATCCCGCCGACGACGAACTCACGCAGGGAGCGCAGCATCCGCGCGATCGCGATCTCGCGGGTCGCGCCGGTGACGATCAGCTTCGCGATCATCGAGTCGTAGTTCGGCGGGACCTCGTAGCCGCTGTAGACGTGCGTATCGACGCGGACGCCGCGGCCACCGGGCGCGTAGAAGAGATTGATCTTGCCGGGACTGGGCGCGAAATTGTTGTAGGGATCCTCCGCGTTGATGCGGCACTCGATCGAGTGGCCGCGAGGCTGGCTGTAGACGACGTGGTCGGAAAGGGCATGGCCGGCGGCGATGCGGATCTGCTCCTTGATGAGGTCGCAGCCGCGCACCTCCTCGGTGATGGGATGCTCCACCTGGATGCGGGTGTTCATCTCCATGAAATAGAAATTCTCCTGCTCGTCGACGAGGTACTCGATCGTGCCGCAGTTCTCGTAGCCGATGTTCTTCACGAGCAACTCGGAGGCCTCGGCCATGCGCTGGCGGAGACCGGGGGTCAGGAGCGGCGAGGGGGTCTCCTCGATGATCTTCTGGTTGCGTCGCTGCATCGAGCAGTCACGCTCACCGAGCTCCTTCACGTTGCCACGGCTGTCGGCGACGATCTGGAACTCGACGTGGTGGGGATTCTGGACGAGGCGCTCGATGTAGACGTCGGGACAGCCGAAGCAGGCCTGGGCCTCGGTCCGGGCCGCATGGAAGGCGGTCACGAAGCTCGCCTTGTTCAGGGCCGGGCGCATCCCGCGCCCGCCGCCGCCGGCGGTCGCCTTGATCATCACGGGGAAACCGATCTGCTCGGCGACCCGCAGCGCGTCGGCTTCGGTCTCGACAATGCCCTCGGAGCCGGGGGTGACGGGCACGCCGTATTTCGTGGCGGTGGCCCGCGCCTGGTTCTTGTCGCCCATGAGCGAGATGACCCGCGCGGAGGGCCCGATGAACTTGACGTTGCAGCTCTCGCAGAGTTCGGCGAAGCGCGGATTCTCCGAGAGGAAACCGTAGCCCGGGTGAATCGCGTCGACGTTGGCGATCTCGGCGGCCGAGAGGATCGCCTGCATGTTCAGGTAGGAGTCGGCGCTACGGGCGGGGCCGATGCAGATCGCGTCGTCGGCGAGATGGACGTGCATCGAGTCGACGTCAGCCTCGGAGTAGACGGCGGTGGTGCGGACGCCGAGTTCCTTGGCGGCGCGGATGACGCGCAGGGCGATTTCGCCGCGGTTCGCTACGAGAATGTTCTTGAACATGGCGTGTCGCAGGGTTTCGCCCCGCGGGTCGCGGGGCGAAACCGGTAAAAGGAGAGGAGGGTCAGGCCGTCTTCACGCGGAAGAGCGGTTCGCCGTATTGCACCGCGGTGCCGTTTTCGATGAGGACCTCGACGATTTCGCCGGAGATGTCGGCCTTGATCTCGTTCATCACCTTCATCGCCTCGATGATGCAGACGGTGCTGTCTGCGGAAATTTTCGTCCCGACCTTTGCGAAGGGCTCGGCGTCGGGGGAGGAGGCGGAGTAAAAGGTCCCGACCATGGGGGAAGTGATCTCCTTCACGTTGGCGGGGAGTCCGCCTTCGGCGAGGGGGGCGGCGGCCGGAGCTCCCGCCGCGGCGGGGGCGGGGGCGGCGTGGTAGGCCGGGGCATACTGCGGGGCCGGAGCGGAGGCGAGCCAGTTCTGGATCGCCTTGACATCGAGGTCGCCGCCCTTCTTGAGTTCCAGCTTGGTTTCCCCCTGCTCGAGTTTAAAGACAGAGAGCCCATGCTGATCCATGAGCTCGACGATGCGTTTGATTTCTCTGAAGTCCACGGCGGTTGGCCCTCTCGGTTGGATTGGTAGGTTCGGGTCCGATCCGTCAAGGGAGAGACCCGGGGCGGAATCGTGACGCAGTTTGTTCCCGGTTTCCAGCGAAAAAAACACGTGGACTGCTGTGGGAATCCTCGGATTGTCAAGTCCCGGCTCTCCGAATCACCTCGAAAACCCGCTCCAGCTCGGCATGGGTGTTGTAACAGTGCGGGCTGAAGCGCAGGTGGGGCCGGCCGGCGCGGTCGTGCCGGAAGCTGGTGATGATGCCGGCCTCGTGGAGGGCGTGGTAGAGCCCGCCGATCCGGTCGGGACGGTCCGGATCGGTGCAGGAGGTGATGCCGGAGGCGGCGGCCCCCTCGCGCGGCCCGACGACCCGCAATCCGAGCCGGTCGAGACCCTCGCAGAGGTGGGCTTTGAGTTCGAGAAGACGGGCGGCGATCCGATCGATCCCGATCCCGGTGAGCAGGTCGATCGAGGCCTCCATCCCAAGCAGCCCGGTCGAGTTGAGGACCCCGGGCTCGTAACGCCGCGCACCCGGCTCGAAGGCGATCTCGTCGCGGGCGATGAAGTTCGGGGAAACGACATTCCACGCTCCGTAGAGACTGGGACGGAGGAGCTCCTGCCGCGCCTTCGCCACGTAGACGACCCCGGCCGAGGAGGGGCCCAGCATCCATTTGTGGGAATCGGCGGAGAGGAAATCGACTTCCGCCACAGGCGTCGGAAAGGCCCCCGCCGTCTGGATGGCATCGAGGCAGAAAAGGACGCCGCGCTCCCGTGCGAGGGATCCGACCGCGGCGAGGTCGAGCCGGTGGCCGGTCAGGAAGTGGCAGGAGGCGAGGGCGAGGAGCTTGGTGCGCGGAGTGATCGCATCGCGGACCAATTCAGGAGTGATCGCGCCGGTCTCGCGGGGCTGGAGGTAGACGACCCGCACGCCGAGGCGCTCGAGTTGCTTCCAGGGGTAGACGTTGGCCGGGTAGTCGTCGAGGTAGGTCACGATCTCGTCGCCCGGTGACCAGTCGATCCCATTGGCGACGAGGCTGAGCCCGAGACTGGTCGGGCCGAGGAGGGCGAACTCGTCCGGCGCGCCGCCGAAGAGGCGCGCGGCGGCTCCACGGATCCGGTCCATGCGCTTCACGAACACCTCGCCGTAGTCGAGTTCGCCCGTAGCCGAGCTCCGGTTGAATTCATCCATCGCCTCGACCGCCACCCGCGGGATCGGCGCCACCGCCGCGTGCGCGAGGAAGATGCGGTCGCGGCACGAGGGAAAGGCCTCGCGACGAAGCGTTTCATCGTCCAGCAGCGAATCAAGATCGGTCACGGCGACAGATTCCATTGGAAAGTCTTCGGCGTCCAACGGACAGCGAGAGCCTTGGGCGGAGGCGACTTCACACTTTCCGCGCCCGTTCCCCCTCCTCGATGAGCGCCCAGAACGACTTCGACTGGGCGAGGGCGTCGTCGTCCCCGACGGGCAGATTGGCGCGGAAGAGAAAATCCTGGAACGAGTTCTTGCTGAGGACACGGTGGACGATGACGGACCGGTGGTCCCGCGAGACCTCGAAATAAATCCGAACGTCGCTGGCGCGGTATCGGTAGAGTTTTTTCCCGTCGCGCTCGATCTGACCGAACTTCGCCCCCACCGGATTGTCCTCGATGCCGTCAAGGTCCTCGGGTTTCACCTGGAACTCATTGAGTACCTCAAGCTGCTCGAGGGTGGGCAACTGCGAGATTTCCGCCGCGCTGATTTCGTTGAAGATGACCTGGAACACGATGCCAGTGTGTCGCATGCGGCCCGTTTCGACAAGGGCGGAAATCAATCCTCCGCACCGCGTCCGTTCAATTGAAATTGATTTTCACCCCGCGCGAGCGCCAGCCTTGGGTGATGGCGGCCTCCATCTCGTCCCAAGAGCGGCCGGCAAGGAGGTATTCAAAGGCTTGCGGAGCGGTCTTCTCTTCCTTGAGAGCCTTGAGGAAGGCCTTGAGGTTGGCCGCGTCCTTGTCACCATCCATATGGAAGAAATAATAGACGACGAGAGCGGCGATCCCGTAGTTGAGGTTGCTGTTCGCGGTGAAGGAATCGTATTCCTGCATGAAAAATTGCTGCAGGTCCGGGGCCGCGAAATCCTCCCCGAGGGCGCGTCCGCGGGTATCGTCCTCTCCGTAGGCGGTGACGTAGGCCTTGAGCTTCTCGAGGTCGTTGATGTTGAACTTGCCGGAGCGATATCCACAGTGGGCGATGTATTCGGCCATGCCCTCGGTGAACCAGCCCCGCGAGCCTGCCGCGTAGTATTCGAAGTCGGTGATTTGGTGCGCGATTTCGTGCGAAAGGGTCGTGTTCTCCTTGTCGTAATCGACGCTGTAGTTGCTGCCGACCTTCTTCACTCCGAGACTGGTGAGCGGCACGAGGATGTCACCCTCGCCCCCCCGGCTGATGTAGACGCCGGCCGAGTCTTCGGGGCCGCCCTTGGAGATGTAGGCCTCGCGCGTTTCGAAAAGGTGGATCTTGTGACGTTCCTTGCGGAAGGGCTTCACCATGCCGATGGGAAGCTCGCGGCAGACCTGGTTGGTGGCCTCGAAGAGGAGGGAGAACCGCTTCACGACCGAGGTGTTGAGCTTCACGTCGCAGATGAACTCGTAGTGGGGGCTGGCGTAGATGTATTCCTTGGCCGTGTCGTCCTCCTTGATGATCTCGATGGGCTGGTCGATGTCGATCGAGACGGTGGATGGCCAGGGGCCGTCCCAGTTCGGCTGGATCGAGGCGTCGCCGGACGGATCGGTCATGTCGCTCTTCTTCCATTCACTGATGAACTTCTGGTCGTCGGGGGAAAGGCTCGCGATGGGGACCTCGAAGTTCTTTCCGGCCATCTGGAGCACGGCCTTGTCCCCCGCGATCTCGACGAGGGTGGCGACGATGGTTTTGCCGGAGCGGTTGGTCCAGGGCCGCTCCGCGGCGGTGGCGGAACCGAGGATGGTGAGAAGCGTCAGGATCAGGTGGCGGGAAATCGTCATCTTCCCCGGAATCTAGGGGTTTCCGCGAACCGCATCAAGCCCCTTCGGAGCTTGCAACACGCTGCCGCCGCGGAAAACGCGAGGCGATCCGGTCGCGAGGCAACCGCCATCGGTCATCGAAGCCCCGAGACCCGGTTTCCGGTGGCGCGCCTTCCGGGGAAGGTTGAACCCAAGCTGTCGGTCGTGCCATGAGGAGACTGAGCCCGGTTCCGGGACGTTGCCAGGGGACACGTTGCCCCGGGGACGGTACCGGCGCGAGGGTTCACGGGACCAAGGAATCCATGCTCAAAATAATTTCGGCGGATGACGGAAAATCGTAGCCCCTCCCCCCGCTGCTGTCCCACGCGTGTGCGATTTTTGAGGTGTGATCGTTACCCGCATCCTCTTGACTCCGTCCGTTTTCGTCGACCCGATCAGGCGGGGGGACCGCCTCGGCGGGCCACCTCCCGTCCTACCCCCGGGAGGGGACCTCGCCGGTTCCCGGTGCGGAAATGCCCCGGACCACCCGGCAATGCTTGAGCTTCTGGTGCAATTGCGGTATGGACCCCACGCAACCGCTGACTGAGCGTTTTGGGCCATTGATGAATCATTCTCCGATGCAGTGAATCAAGCGTTCAGCCCCTGCGACCCGCCATGTTCCGATTCCTTCACACCGCCGACCTCCACCTCGACAGCCCCCTCAAGGGTTTGGCGTCCCAAGACGACAGCGGGGCCCAGGCTCTCCTCGGCGCGAGCCGCAAAGCCTTTCACTCCCTCATCGATCTGGCGATCGCGGAATCGGTCGATTTCGTGGTGATCGCCGGCGACGTTTATGATCGCGATTGGAAGGGCTACGAAACCGGCCTGTTCTTCAAGCGGGGCATGGCCCGCCTCCACGCCGCCAATATTCCGGTTTACCTGATCTCCGGGAACCACGATGCCGCCTCGGTGATCTCGAAAAAGCTGAACCTGCCCGAGAACGTCCGCACCTTTTCCAGCCGCGGCCCGGAAACGTTTGAGCCGGCGTCTTGGCCCGTGGCGATCCACGGGATGAGCTTCCCCAACCGGGCGGTGGAGGAGAACCTCGTGCCGCGCTACCCGGCACCGGTTCCCGGAAAATTCAATCTCGGCCTGCTTCACACCAGTCTCGCCGGCAGCGAGGGGCACGACACCTACGCCCCCTGCACCGTGGCCGATTTGGTTGCCAAGGGCTATGATTACTGGGCGCTCGGACACATCCACCAACCGCAGGTGGTGCACGAGGATCCCTGGATCGTTTATCCCGGCAACCTCCAGGGACGCCACATCCGCGAATCTGGAGCCCGGGGATGTCGACTCGTGACCGTGGACGACGACTCGTCCGTGTCCGCCTGCGCCTGGCACTCCCTCGATGTCGCCCGATGGGCGGAATTGAAGGTCGATCTCGATGGGGTGGAGTCCCTTGAGGCGGTCCTGCCGCGGTTGCGATCGGCGATGGGCGAAGCGGTCGAACAGGCCGAGGATCGTCTTCTCGCGCTGCGTCTGATCGTGGAAGGCATGACACCCCTGCACGGATTCTTGTGCAGTCGCCCCGACCGGCTCGAGGCCGAGGTCCGCTCGATCGCCGAGGATTTCGGGGAGGGCGTGGTCTGGATCGAGCGGGTGAAACTGGCGACCCGTCCGGCGGTGACCCTCGAGGAACTGGCCGAGCGCGATGCACTGACCAAAGTGGTGGTGGAGACGACGCCGGGAACCCGCGGGGTCGCCGATTTGCCTGCGGAGGTGACGGAAATGCTGAATGTCCTGCCGGGCGACGTCCGGGAGGAACTGGGGCAATCCTGGACATCCGACGGCGTGGCCGCGATCTACGACGACGCCCGCGCGCTGATCCTCGACCGTCTCGTGGCGAAAGGAGGCGAGGCATGAGATTCCGCCGCATCGAAATCCCGGCCTACGGTCCCTTCACGAACTTCGCGGTCGAGTTTGCCAAGGGTGCGGGTGATTTTCATCTCGTCTACGGTCCGAACGAGGCGGGCAAGAGCAGTCTGCTGAGGGCGATGCGTGCCCTGCTCTTCGGCATCCACGGGCAAACGACCGACAATTTCCTGCACGACTACCGGCAACTCCGCATCCTCGCCGAACTCGAAGACACGAGCGGAGCCGCGAAGGTGTTCCAACGCCGCAAAGGCTACAAGGATACCCTCCTGAATCAAGCCGGCACCGCAATCCCGGAGAGCGAATTGCGCTCGATGCTGGGTGCGGTCGATGAGGGCTACTTCAACAGTCTCTTCGGGCTCGGATCCGAAGAGCTCCGCCACGGGGCCGACGAACTGCTGCGCGGGCAAGGCCGGCTCGGCGAAGCGCTCTTTTCGGCCAGTCTCGGCGGCACGCCGGTGGATCGCGTCATCCAGGCACTGGAGGAGGAGGCGGGAGCGATCTTTTCGGGTCGGGCGCAGCGGCGAATTCGGGAAGCCGCCCGAAAGTTCAGCGACCATCAGCAGGGAAAGAAGGACCATCTCATCAAACCGGAAGCCTGGGAGGAGGTCGAGCGGGGACTCGGAGAACAGCTGGCCCGACTCGAGTTGCTGACCTCGAACCGACGCGAGCGTATCGCCCGCAAAGAATGGCTCGAGCGCTGCCGTGGGGCATTGCCGATCGTGGGGCAACTGGCCGAACGGCACCGCCAGATCGAGGAATTGAGGGACTTGCCCGATTTGCCAAGGAGCTTTGCGTCCCAAATCCGCGAGGCACAGTCGGCGTGGCAAGCCGCCGCAAAGGAGGTCGAACAACTGGAGAGGGAGCGGACCCGGTTGTCGATGAAGCTGGACTCCTGCGCACTCCGGCCCGCGATTCTCGACATGGCGACGGTGATCGACCGTCTCCACACCCATCTCGGAACCTATCGTGAGAACCAGCGCGGCGTGGTCGCGAGACACGGGGAGGCGTCGGCCAAGGAACAGTCCGTGCAATCCAAGTGCCGGGACCTCGGGATCACGAATCCTCTGGATCAGCTCGAACCCCTGCGCGTGACCCTGCCCCAGGTCAACGAGGCCGATCAGATGGCCCGCCGCGTCACGGCCACATCCAAGGCTCTTTCCGATGGGGAACGAAAAATCCAGGAACGGGAAAGCGAACTGGAGCGACTCCGCGCGGAACCGGCCGAGGGCGACGCCACCGAGCTGAAAGAGCTGTCAGAACTGATCCATCGCGCCGCAGCCGTGGAAACCACGGCCAATGGCCTCTCGGCCCGTTCCGCCGCGCTGGATGGGTTGGATCGGACCCTGCGTTCCCTGCACCGCAATCTGACAGGAGCCCCTGCCGATCTCGAGGCCACCCGAAATCTCCCGGTGCCCGCGCGCTCCCGAATCGAACAGTTCCGCGAGCAGATCGAGGAGAACCGTCGCGAGGCCAAATCCCTCGGCGATGACAAGCGGAAGGCGGAGGAGACGATTCGGCGGATCGAGGCGGAAATCGAGCGCCTCGCGCGGCAGCGCGAGGTGCCGAGCCTCGCCGATCTCGAATCAATGCGACGCCATCGCGACCATGGATGGGCGTTGGTTTTGAAAGCCTGGAAAGGAGGCGGAAAGGAGGAAACCTTGGCCGAAGGCAAGTCCCTAGCGGAAGCCTATCCCGAGGCCGTGGTATCCGCCGACAAGATCGCCGACCGGCTGCGGCTGGAGGCCGAGACCGTCGCTCAACTCGAGGAACAGCGAACCAAACTCAAGCTCGAAGTCGCGACGAGGGATGATCTGGAGGCCCGACTGGCCGCGGCTCAGAATACCGGCAAGGAGCTCTCCGAAACATGGCGGGCCGCGTGGAAGGATTGCCATCCGGAACCCGCATCGCCCGGTGAAATGATCGAGTGGCGCGAGACATGGCAGGAGTTTGGTCGCCAGTGGGACCAATGGTCCAAAGACCTCGGCCAAATCGCGACAGACCGCAAACGAGTCAATGAACTGGCCTCGGCCCTCTCCAAAGCGATCGGATCCGACTCCAGTGATTTCGGGGAGGTTCTGGCAAGGGTGCGGGAGCGTCGGGATGAACTCGACGCCGCTCGTGACAACGACAGCGCCCGCGCCGCAAGGATCGCGGATCTGGAGAAAGATCTGAAATCGGCACGGGAATCCCTGCCCGATTTGCTGGAAGAACATCGCTCGGCAAGAGCCGGGTGGGAGCGTTGTTGCGAATCCCTGCAGCTTTCAAGTTCGGGTAACCCCGTGGCTGAAGTCGAGGCTCTGCGCTTGCGGAGGGAAATGTTTCAGGAATACGACCAATGGCAGATCATGCTGAAACAAACCCAGGGGCTCCAGGAAAATGTGGATCGTTTCGAGGAGGAGGTCCGAACCCTCGCAACGAGTCTGGGAGTCGGTGGCGGATCGGCCGAGCTTCAGGAAGCCGCGCTCTGGTCCGCCCTCGAGGAAGCCAAAAAAGCCAAAACGGAACACGACGGATTCGAAGAGCAAATCCTCGACGTCGCGCGGCGACTCGATGGGGCACGGACCGAGCTCGAGAGCGAACGGGAACGGTTTGAGAAGATGCTTTTGCAGACCGGGCTTGAGAACGCCGCGACCCTGGAGATTTTTCTTTCCCGATTGGAGGATCTTTGGGGACATCGCGAAACAGTCGGTGATCTCAGAGTCAATCTCGCCGGCCTCGCGCAGACGGAATCGGTCGAGGCGTTTGTCGAGAGAGTCCAAAAAGAGGACGGCACCAGTCTGCAAAGTGAAATCGAGGGGCTGATCGAGGAAGTCGAACAGATTGATCGCGACATCGAAGTCGCCCGTGCCTCCCGCCAGGAATGGGAGGGGCGTCGCACCGGAATGGAGAACGCGCAGGACGCCGCTGCCCGGCACGAGCAGGAGGCGGCCTTTGCCGCGTCCGCCATGCTGGCCGACGCCGAGCGTTTCGTCCGTCTCAGGGTGGCCGTTGCGCTGCTCCGTGGCCAGATCGACACGTTCCGCCGACAGAATCAAGGCCCCTTCATGGAGAAGGCGAGCCGATGGTTCGCGGAGATCACGGGAGGTTCCTTCCGCGGAATTGGAACCAGTTACCGCAACGGCGACGAACCTGTCATCGCGGGTTTGCGGGGCGATCCCTCCCATCCCGAAGAGGTGCTGGTCCCGGGAATGAGCGAAGGCACGAGGGATCAACTCTATCTCGCCCTAAGGTTCGCCGGATTGGAACTCCACCTCCAGGATCACGAACCCATGCCCATGATCCTCGACGACCTGCTCGTGCATTTCGATGACGACCGGGCGACTAACGCGTTGAAGGCCCTTTCCCACCTGGGGCAACGCTCCCAGGTGTTCCTTTTCACCCACCACGCCCACGTCGTCGAACTCGCTCGCACCGGGCTCGGGCAGGAGGGCTTTCAGCTGGTCCGGATCGCGTGACACGATTGGAATTCGCCCCGAGGAATTCCAGGGCCGTCCATGGCCGCTGCCGCAACCGACGGGTGTTGACTTGCAACGGTTCCCGCTTGGCTGTCGGTTCGTGAATCACGGTTCAGCCGATCTCCACCGGCCCTGCCCGCACCCGGGAAGCGTACGAACCGGTTCGTTCCCGTAGGGCGCCGAGCGGCGCTTCGAGCAACGGTCTTCCCGGCGCATTCCCACGTCCATTTTTCAACTACCGCCCACGCCGCCTGATGAACTCGGGCCGTGCGCAAATGCGTGTTGATTCGTTCTCGACCGAACCCGGATGGTCCGGTTTGATACGTGGATCATGACGACCCGACGCCGTTTTCTCAAGGGAGGTGCCGCCGCCTCCGTTCTCGCCGCCGCTCCCGCCATCGTTCGCGGGCAAAACCTGAACTCCAAGCTCCAGCTCGCCTCGATCGGATCGGACGGCAAGGGGCTCAGCGACATCAAGGCGATGTGGACCCACGACAAGCAGCAATACGTGGCCTTCTGCGACATCGACCTGAACCGGACCCTCAACGTGAAGCAAATGAGCCCGGAGACCCCGGTCTACCAGGACTTCCGCGAGATGTTCGCCGAGATGGGAGACAAGATCGACGCCGTCACCGTCTCGACGCCCGACCACATGCACGCCTACTGCTCCATCAGCGCGATGAAGCTCGGCAAGCACGTCTACTGCCAGAAACCGCTCACCCACAACGTTTGGGAGGCCCGCGAAGTCGCGAAGATGGCAAAGAAGACCGGACTGATCACCCGGATGGGAAACCAGATTCATTCGCACCAGTTCTACCGCACCGCCGCGCAGCTCGTGCAGTCGGGCCGCATCGGAAAGGTCATCCAGGTCCACTCGTGGGTCGGCACTCCCGGCCACTGCCGCAGCGGCTACATCAGCCGGCCGAAACACACCGATCCAGTGCCCGCGACCCTTGACTGGGACAAGTGGATCGGTGTCGCCCCCGTCCGCCCCTACGTGGGCAACAAGTGCTACGCGCCCTGGGGCTGGCGCGACTGGCAGGACTTCGGCGGCGGCGCGATCGGAGATTTCGGCTGCCACATCCTCGACCCCGTCTACACCGCCCTGAACATCACCGGTCCCAGCGATGACTACATCGCCGAGCATTCCGGCATGAACGACGAGGTCTGGCCTGCGCAATCGACCTACAGCTTCACCGTGCCGGGCACCGAATACACGGCGGTGGAGCGGCTCAAGATCACCTGGTACAATGGAGGCTTGATGCCTTCGATCAAGGGCTCGCACCTTCCCGAGCGCGAGGCCCTGCCCTCGAGCGGGTCGATGTTGATCGGCGAGGGCGGAACTCTCGTCGTCCCCCATGTGGCGGCTCCCCTGCTCTATTTCGAAGGCAAGGAGGCGGGCACCGACTACGAGATGGCCGACGACCGCGACCACTACCACGGCTGGATCGACGGCTGCCTTTCGGGAAAACAGCCTTCGGACGATTTCGAATACGGAGCCCGCCTCACCGAGACCATTCTCCTCGGGGCCATCGCGATCCGTTATCCGAAGACCAAACTGCAGTGGGATGCCGCGAACATGCGCTTCTCGAACCACGAAGAGGCCAACCGCTGGTTGACCCGCGATTACCGCGAAGGTTGGGACCTCAAGGCCTTGATCGGCTGAGCGTCGTCCGTCGTCCTTGGTCGGTCGTCCGCTCACCGTTTACCGCTCACTGTTTACCGTTTACCGCCCACCGCCCCGGCGGAAGTTGGCTTCATGGATCTCGCGGTCCGCCGCGATCCGTGCTAGGCTCCTGCTTTCATGGAGTGGCGCTCCCTCATTTCCGCGGCAGTCCTCATGGCGTCGGCCCCGCTGCACGCCTATGAGCCGCCTGTGTCCCAGAGGCCCTTGCGAAATATCGCGGATATCCGGAAGATGACCTACGAGGAGTCGCGCCTCTCTCCTCCGGTGACCTTGCGGGTGACAGTTCTTTCGCACCTGCCCGACGGATTTGACGGCCAGGACCCATCGGGAGGAGCCTTTTTCGAATATCCGCCCGACAAGCTCCCCCGCATCGGCGACGAGATCGAGGTGGCGGGAAACGTGGCAGGCGGCCATGACGGGCCCTACATCATCATCGACGACCTCAAGAAAGCTGGGTGGCGCCAGCCTCCGAAACCGTTGAACTTCCGGCCCGATTTCGTCCAGACCGGACTGGGTGACAACCGCTGGGTCGAGATCGAGGGCCTCATGGTCGATGTCGCTTTCGGCGAATCCAAACGCGAGGGCACCGGGCTCCTCGTGACCGGCCAGAGCGATCTCGTGATTCGCTTCCGGAACGCGCACGAGGACTTCGATGTCGCCGGCCTCGAGAAGCTCGTGGGGTCCTGGGTGCGCCTCCAGGGCAGTGGCGCCCCCCTCTTCAACGACCAGCGGCAGCGCATCGGTTCGGACTTCGTGAGCGGCCGCAGCCAGTTCGTCTCCGTGATCGAGCGCACCGTCGAGTCCGAGCCCGTCCGCCTCGATGAGATCGGACGCTGGGATTCGCGCCGGACGCGTCAGGGACTGGTCGAGACGAGCGGCACGGTCACGCTCGTCGAGGGCCCCTCGAGCCTCGTGGTGCAGGCGGGTGAGCGCGGGGCGAGGATCCGCACGCTCAATCCCGTCAACGTGTCCGTGGGCGAGCCCGTCGTCCTGACCGGGCTGCCCGAGACCGAGGGATATTTCGTCGGCCTGCGCTACGCGACGGTGACGCCCTCCGCGACGGGAGAGCCTCCCGGCGAACCGGTCGCGGACCCGACGCCGCTCGCGCGCGATCACGCCTTCCAGTTGATCTCCTTTTCCGGCCGTCTCATCGAGAAAGGGCGCGGCCTCATCAACCTCCAGGTCAACGAAGCCCTCGTGCCCGTCGCGATCCCGGCGGGCCTCGGCGAAACCCTCCCTCCGGAGGGAAGCGAACTTCGGGTCCGTGGCGTGAAACAGGTCGAGGCCGACGAACGGGGCGAGGTGCGCTCGGTGACGGTGGCGCTGCGGGCAAAGGACGATATCGAGGTGCTCGCGGTGCCGTCCTGGTGGACTCCGGCGCGGTATCTCGCCGCGATCCTGATTCTTGCCTCGGGCGTTCTCCTCATTCTCACCTGGCTCGTCGCCCTGAATCGCAGGGTCAGGCAACAGACCGCCCTGATCACCGAACAGATCGAATCGAACGCGACCCTCGAGGAGCGCAACCGCATCGCCCGTGAATTGCACGACACCCTTTCGCAGGGCTTCTCCGGGGTCGGTTATCAGCTCGCCTCGGTCTCCAACCACCTCACGAGCGATCCCGAAAAAGCGAGGGCGAAACTCGACGCCGCCCGCCAAATGGTGGAACACAGCCTCACCGAGGCCCGCGATTCACTCATCGGACTGCGCGTTCCGACACGGGCCGAATCCCTCGATTTTCCCGACGCCACCCTCGCCGCCGCCAAGGTCCGCTGCGAGGAAGCGAACGTCGCCTTCGAAGCCGACCGCGCCGGATGGAGCGAACAGGTCAAGGTCCCGTCCGAGACGGCCTACGCCTGCCACCGCATCCTCCTCGAGGCGGTCACGAATTCACTCAGGCACAGTCGGGCCCGCCACCTGAAAGTCTCGTTTGCCACGGAACCAACCGGCACGGGCGACGGAGTGCGTCCGGGACGCGCCCGCATGGTCGTGGCCGACGATGGAGTCGGGTTTGCCGTTTCAGGAAAACCGCCCGAAGGTCACTTTGGAATCCAGGGGATGCGCGAGCGGGCCCAGGGACTCGGGGCCGAGTTCGCGATCCACTCCGCCCCCGCGCGCGGAACCTCTGTAGAATTGTTGCTGAACCTCCCATGACTCCGTCCGAAAAAACCCTCTCCGTCATGCTCGTGGACGACCATCTCATCGTCCGCCGCGGTCTTGCCAGCCTTATCGGGGATGAGCCCGACCTCACCGTCATCGCCGAGACCGGCAGCGGGGAAGAGGCCATCGCCCTCGCTTCGAGCGAACGGCCCGACGTGATCGTCCTCGACCTCCGCCTCCGCGACATGAGCGGCATCGAGGTGGCCGAGGCGCTGCGCGGACACAAGATCCTCATGCTCTCGAGCTTTATGCAGGAGGAGGACGTTCGCCGGGTTTTCGACGCCGGGATCCGCGGCTATCTCTCGAAGGACAAGGACAGCGGCGAACTGCTCAGGGCGATCCGCGCGGTGGGCCGGGGCGACCGTTACCTTCCACCGGAGATCTCGCTGCTCCTCGCCAAGAGCGAGCACAGCAGCCACCTCACCGCGCGCGAACTCGAGATCCTGAAACTGGTCGCGCAGGGGAAGGCGAACAAGGAAATCGGAGAGCTGCTCTCCCTCTCGGAGAACACGGTGAAAAACCACGTGAAGTCGATCCTCGCAAAGCTGAACGCGAAGGACCGCACCCACGCGGTGACCGAGGCCCTCAAGCGCGGGCTCTTCCAGCTCGGGAGGGGATGATTCCGCCGTTGGGTTCGAGCCCCGCGCATCCCGCGCGGCGAATCCATGAAAAGCGGACCGGTGCGACCGGTGCGACCGCGGCGACTTCGAACGGGAACCACGGGGGAGTTACCGTTCCCGTGGTCAGGCGATTCGGGCCATGGGTGGCGGGAAGACGGGGGATTTGCCCTTCGCCGTGACGAGGGCTTCACCGGCGAAGGACGGGGGAGGCAACAAAAGCTCACCTAGTTCTACTTAGTTAAATTTCTGGCGATGCTGGTTTTGTGTCTCTTTCTGCGGTCGATGTCTCGCTGTCGTTGTTTGTGCCGATCTCGAATTCGAGCCAGCACCTCATCTTCCGTTGCTCCCTTCC
>JBILDO010000100.1:0-12734 GCA_044352585.1 Verrucomicrobiales bacterium | reverse complement strand
TGGTCCTTGGTCCTTGGTCCTTCGTCCTTCGTCCTTCGTCCTTCGTCCTTCGTCCTTCGTCCTTCGTCTGAATGTATACAGTTCGCGGACAACGGACGACGGACAACGGACAACGGACAACGGACAACGGACAACGGACAACGGACAACGGACAACGGACAACGGACAACGGACAACGGACAACGGACAACGGACAACGGACAACGGCCAACTAGCCGGCAAGAGTCTCCAGAAGAAACTCCCTCGATTCAAGGATCTCCTCGCGGGTGAGGCTCGGGTGGGGCTCGAAGACGAGGGTGTGGTGCGGGCGGACGTAGCGGGCGATCATGGCGAAGTCGACCGAGCCGGTGCCGGGTCGGCGATGGTCGTTTCCATCCGCATCGACGTCGTGAAGGTGAAAGCCGACGAGGCGGCCCGCCCGGGCGGCAAGGTGGGATTCGTGATCGAGGAATCCGGCCTCGTGCTTGATGCGGGCGTGCCCGGTGTCGTGCCAGTAGCCGATCGGGGCCTCTTCGGGGAAATGGGCGAAAAAGGCGTCGAATTCGTCGTCGAGCGGCAACTCGAGAACCCCCTCGCGGTTTTCGACGCAGAGGACGAGACCGCGGGCCTCGACCGTGGGGATCAGGGCGGTGTAGGAGACCAGCACGTCCCGCATGGAGCGGGCGGCGCCTTTGCGGAGGCGGGCGAGGGCCTTTTCCCGGGGCGCGGGCGGGGCGGGGGGATTGGCTTCGAGAACGGCCTCGGGCGAGCCGAAGAAAAACGAGGCGCTCCCCGAGTGCATGACGACATCGCGGGCCCCGACCCGGGTGGCGAACTCGAGGGTGCGCTGGGAGTGCAGGAGCCAGAGGGCGCGCTCGGTCCGTTTGCGGGCGGAGGGCTGGAAGAGATTGGGTGCTGCGCGCTCCACCGCGGCGGGGAGGGGGCAGAAATTGTGCACCGAGGAGATCGCGATGAGTTCCTCGTCGACGGCGCGGAGAATGCCGGGAACAAGTTCGAGGCGGATCCCGTGGCTGAGCTCGGCCCGGGCGAAGCCGAGCTCGCGCATCTCGGTGAGCATCTCGTAGCCGTCGGTGTGCCGGTGAGAGCACCAGCAGGTGGAGAGGGAAAGGCGGCTGGCGAGGTCGGGCATGCGGAGGGAAGGAACGTTCCGCGATGCGGCCCCGAAGTGCAAGGGGGAGGGGGCTCCTTCCCGCCGCCGGCGCAGGACTCCCGGGGGACGCCGCTTTCCCCTGCGGCGAACGGGCGCTCGTCAAGGTCGTGCGCGAGCCTCACTTCAATTGACCGCTGCCGAAGACCAGATACTTGTAACTGCAAAGCTCCTCGAGGGCCATCGGCCCGCGGGCATGGAGCTTGTCAGTGCTGATCCCGATCTCGGCGCCGAATCCGAATTCACCACCGTCGGCGAAGCGGGTCGAACAATTCCAGAAGACGCAGGCGCTGTCGATCTCGAGCTGGAATTTCGCCGCCGCGGCCTCGTCGGAGGTCACGATGGCGTCGGTGTGGTGCGAGCCGTAGCGGTTGATGTGGGCGATCGCGGCGTCGAGATCGTCGACGACCTTGGCGGAGAGGATGGTGTCGAGGTATTCGGTGGTCCAGTCGGCCTCGGACGCGGGGACCACCGGCACCTCTCCGGCGAGGGCGCGGAAGGCCTCGTCGCCGCGTATCTCGACTCCCTTGACGGCGAGGGCCGCGGCGATTCGCGGAACGAACGTCGGGGCGATCGCACGATGCACGAGGAGGGTCTCGGCCGCGTTGCAGACGGAGGGCTTCTGGATCTTCGAATTCACGGCGATGGCCTCGGCCATGGCGGGATCGGCGGCGGAATCGACGTAGACGTGGCAGATGCCGTCGTAGTGCTTGATCACCGGCATGCGGGCCATGCTCACGACCGCCTCGATCAGGCTCGCGCCGCCGCGCGGGATAATGAGGTCGAGCCACTGGTCCATCTCGCAGAGATGGCGCACGCTCTCACGGTCGGTGAAGGGAATCAGCTGGATGCTGTGATCGGGCAGTCCGGCCGGGGCCCCGCCGTCCTGGAGGGCCGCGGCGATGGCGCGGTTCGAGTGGATCGCCTCCTTGCCGCCTCGTAGAATTGTGGCGTTGCCGGTTTTGAAGCAGAGCACGGCGGCGTCGGCGGTGACGTTCGGCCGGCTTTCGTAGATGATCCCGATGACTCCGATGGGGGTGCGCTTTTTCCGGAGGCGGAGCCCGTTCGGCCGGGTCCATTCGCGCAGGATCTCGCCGGTGGGATCGTGGAGGGCGGCGACTTCGCGGATGCCCTGGGCCATGGCCGCGATCCGGGCGGAGTCGAGGCGGAGGCGGTCCTGCATCGCGGAACTGAGTCCGGCTTCGGCCGCGGCGGCGAGGTCGAGGGCGTTGGCGGCGAGGATCTCCGCCTCGCGCGCGAGGAGGGCGTCGGCCATCGCGAGGAGAATGGCGTTCTTCTCCTCCGTGGAGAGTTTTGTCAGGGCGTGGGCGGCGGCGCGGGCCTGTCGGCCCATGCTGAGCACCTCGCGGGCGATGTCGTCCGGAGTCATGGGGGAAGTCAGGAGGGGAGGGGAGCCGGTTTCGCCTTGGGACGGAAGCGCGTCGCGATGCCGGTGCCTTCGACGAGTTCGGGGAGTTGCTCGGGCTTGAGACCGCTCGCGATGAGGGTTTCGATGCCCGCGTTGACCGCCGCCTCGACGGCCCGGAGTTTGCTCGCCATGCCGCCGACGGAAAGAGCACCCTTCTCATCACGGGCGAAATGGAGGACCGACTCGATGTCCTCGACGTGGGGGATGATGTCGTCCTCCGAGAGCGAATCGGGACCGGTGAGGCCCGGGACGCTGGTGAGCAGGACGAGCATGTCGGCCTGGACGAGGCGGGCGACGATGGAGGAAAGGGTGTCGTTGTCCCCGACCTTCAGCTCGTAGACCGAGACCGAGTCGTTTTCGTTCATGATCGGGACGACGCCGCGGTGGGACAGGATCGCGTTGAGGGTGGCGAGGACGTTGCCGCTGCGGCGATCGTCCTGGAGATCCTCATGGGTGACGAGGAGTTGGGCGACATTCAGCCCGTGATGACCAAACTGGCTCTCGTAGAGATGCATGAGGCGGGCTTGGCCTGCCGCGGCGCAGGCCTGGAGCATTTCGATCTCGGTGGGACGTTTTTCGAGTCCGAAGGCGGGAATCCCCGCCCCGACCGCGCCGGAGGAGACGACGATGACCTCATGCCCGGCCGCATGGATGTCGGCGATGGCCTGGGCGAGGCGGGCGATCATGGCATGATGAATCCCGCCGCCCGCGTTTCGCGTCAGAACGCCGGTCCCGATCTTGATGACAATGCGCTTTCCTGTCTTTGCCAAGGCCATGTCTGGTGCCGCCTCCGGCGGGCTCGTTGGCCCGATTTCCGGCGGTAGGGACGATAGGTCCTCGGCCGGGGGGTGTAAAGGGGTGTTTGGACATCCTCCTCGGGTTCGGGCGGGTTGTCCTCAAACCGCCGGTCGGGCGTCCAATGTAGCAGTGGCGGCGCGTTGGGGACAACGCGCCCTACCGAAGGCTGCGTTGACGCATGGGGGGCGTGCAACCGATCGGCGCTTTCCACGAAGTAGGTCGTGTAGCCGGCCTCAGTGAGGCCGGGATCGGCGTGCAATGCCCGAACCTCCGCCCCGGGGTCAATGACCCCGGCAACAGGTTCCGCCTTTTCGCCCGTACGTTCGTCCGTGCTTCCTTTCTGAATGCGAAACAGAAAATTGCCTTACTGAATCCGAAAATTATGGAAAATTTAGGATCGAATGACTGGCCTTGTGCCCATAGGATCTGATGGCGTCGCGGTTGCCGAAACCTCGGAAGCGGGGCGCGAGCTTCATGAGGAACTCGCGTGTCGCTTCGGGACGCCCTTGTATGTCTATGACGCCGAGGCACTGGCGGCCCGCGTTGCCGAGTTGCAGAACGTCCTGCCGGTGAACCGGATGCTCTATTCCTTCAAGGCCAATCCGCTGCCGTCGGTGGCCTCGGAACTGCGTCGGAACGGTTGCCAGGCCGATCTCACCTCGCCCGGCGAGATCACCGCGGCCCGGGAAGAGGGCTTTGACCTGTCCCTTGCGCTTTCGGGAAGCGGGCTTTGACCTGTCCCTTGCGCTTTATGGCGGGCCGAGCAAGGGCGAGGACGAATACCTCCACGCGATTCGCTTCGGGGTGGCTTGTTTTTCGGTGGAATCCGCGATCGACCTGCGACGCCTCTCCGCCGCGGCGGAGGCGTCCAGCACGACCGTGCGCGCGCTCCTGCGCATCAATCCGCACACTCCGCCCCGGGCGAAGCTGGCGATGGCGGGCGTGGCGAGCCAGTTCGGATTCGAGGAAGAGGAATTGCGTGGAGAAGGCGAGGCCATCCGCCGGGCGGCGGGTCCGCACGTCCAGCTCGCCGGCTTTCACCTCTATTGGGGAACCCAGGTGGCCGATGCGGGATCGCTCCTCGATTCCTTCGAGACGACCCTCTCGATCGCTGAGTCCCTCGCGGAGACGATCGGATTTCCCCTCGCGATCCTGAATCTGGGCGGCGGATTTCCCTGGCCCTACGCCCATGCCGGCATCGGCCCCGACCTGACTCCGTTGCGCGAGGGACTCCGGGCCCTGCGCGCCGGCGGCGGCGGCGCGGCGCGGGCGGAGTGGTGGTTTGAATCGGGCCGATCCCTCACCGCCTCCTCGGGAACCCTCCTCACTCGGGTCATGGCGGTGAAACGCTCGAAGGACGACCGACTCTTTCTGATCCTCGACACCGGCATCCATCACCTCGGGGGCGTGGCCGGCCTCGGGCGGATTCCACGCTTTTCTGTCGATCTGTTAGTGCCGCCCTCGCGCCGAGGGAATGCGTCCGTCTCCGTCGATGTCGTCGGTCCGCTCTGCACCCCGCTCGATTGCCTGGCGAAAAAGATCGAACTGCCCGCGGTCGAGCCGGGCGACCTTCTCGCCGTCCCGAATGTCGGAGCCTACGGAGCCACGGCGAGCGTGCGCGACTTTCTCAGCCGACCCGCCGCCGTCGAAGTCCTCCATCGTGGCGGAGAGGTGCTCGCCGCCCACCGGCTCCGCGGTGGTCACGAGACGCTCCTTTGACATCCGATCCGTTTCCCATGACTGACGCACCCTCCCTCCCGGAACTCGAAGCCGTCGTGAGACCTCATCTGAAGTTTCTCGGCGCCGATGAAGCCCTCTCCCCGACCCAGCCCCTCGGCGAGTCCGGGCTCGACTCGATGGCCTCGATCGATCTCCTCCTCGACCTCGAACGGGCCTTCGGGATCACCATCGCGGACGACGACCTCACCGAGAACTCCTTCGCCACCCTTGAGGAAATCGGCAAACTCGTCGCCGCGAGCCGCGGGTGACGGGCGCCTCCCGCGGCGTCCCCGACACCGGGCCCCGACACCGGGCCCCGGTCCCGGTCCGGTTGGAATTGTGCGGGTAAGAGGTTAGAGTGACGGCGCGGAAACGGATCCGCCAACCCATCCCCGTGTTCCCGGCCCCCCATCGCCCCTCCGTGCGTTCCATCCTCGTCTTGGCGGGGGGCATGGCCTGTTGGCATCCCCTGTCGGCGCTTCAGGCACAGGAACCCCCGGTCCCCGCCGCCCCGACCGCGGGCGAGACCACCGCGCGGACCTCCGTCGAGGAAGTCCGGGCCCGGGACTGGGGCGATGAGGACCAGGTGAAGGTCGCCGGCGGCGATCCGCGAACGCGGGTGCGGTTCTCCGTCTTCATCGACGAACTGCGCGATGATTTCCGCTGGCTCCTCTTCAAGCTCCGCATCGAGGCCCCCGGCGAGCGTTCCATCTGGACCATCCCCGTGCAGGTGACTCTCTGGGGAGGATTCCAGGACGTGCACTCCGGCGACGATCTCCTCACCACCGTGGAATTGCGGCCCGACAACCGATTTGTCATCAAGCTCGAGGCGAAACTCCACGACCGCTTCGACGAGGACGCCTTCCAGCGGGAGTTGGTCCGCGCCCTTCTCATCGAGCAGATCGTGGCGCCCTACGCGAACCGGCCGGGCGACTTCCGCCTCGAGCAGGTGCAGCCCCCGGAGTGGCTCGTCGAGGGATTCGACCAATTGATCCGGCACCGTCGCGGAGGCAGCCCGAGTTCCTTCTATCGCGGATACCTCGAGAGCGGGCAGTTCCTGAAGCCGACGGAGCTCTTTGCCATGGGTGATCCGGAGCGCCTCGACCCCGTGCGCCGTGCCATTTTCCGGGCCTCGGCCTCCGCCATGGTCGAGGCCCTCCTCGACCAGCCCGACGGGGACCTCGATCTGCGCGGCCTCCTCGGCGACCTCGGGCAACCCGCGCCCCCCGCGATGGAGGTGCTCCTGCGGCAGCATTTTCCGGCCTTCCGCGAGATGGACCAGGGGCTTGAGAAATGGTGGGCGCTCGAACTCGTCACCCTCGGCCAGCAGCAGAGTTTCGAATACCTCGACCGGGCCGAAACCGAGCGACTCCTCGACGAAGCCCTCACCCTCCGCTTCGAGGCCACCCCCGTCGCCGAACCCGTCGCGGAAAAGAAAGGCCTCTTCGATTTCCTCAAGCCGAAGCCCGCCACGCCGCCCTCTCCACTGGAGGCCTTTGTCGGGACCCTCGACCAGTTCGAGCAATACCGGACCCGGCCCGGAGTGAAAGACCAGCTCGCCGGGGCCTTCGACCGCATCCAGAACCTGAAGCGCGTCGGGTTTCCCCTCTACCGCCCCGTCTTCGCCGCCTACGAGTCCGCCATCCTGCGTCTCTCTCGCGACGACACCAAGGACCTCGCCGCCGAGTTCGCCGCCATCGCCGCGATGCGGCAAAAGATCGGCGAAACCCTCGTCCGGGCCGAGGACTCCCTCAATCACTTCGAGGCCACCCGGGCCCCGGTTCGCAGCAACGAATTCGACGGCTATTTCCAGATGCGCCGCGAGTTCGAGGAACGTCCCCGCCCGAAGCGGAACGATCCCATCACCCGCGCCCTCGACGCGCTCGAGTGGGAGTTCCGTTGAGCGGACGGTCCGGTCAGGGCTTCCAGCCCTTCACGAACTCCACGCACTTCGTCACTTCCGGCAGCGAATTCTCCCAGTTGTGCTCGTACTCGATCGAGGCCGGGCCGTTGAAGCCCTGGGCCTTCAGTTCCGCGAGGAGGGCCGGCATGCCGGCGGCGCCGGTGCCGTAGGGCACGTCGTGCACCCCCTTGCCGAAGCCGTTCAGGTCCTTCAGGTGGCTGCTGACGATGCGCCCCTTGAGGATGCGCAGGCAATCGAGCGGCTTCAGATCCGATCGCATCCAGTGGCCCGTGTCCGCACAGGCCCCGATGCGCGGATCGCGGTCCTTCACCAGCTCCACGATGTAGTTCGGATCCCAGACCTTGTAGTTCGCGTCGTTCTCGCGCTTCGGATGATTGTGGAAGCCGACCTGGATGTCGTATTCCTTCACCAGTTTTTCAAAGGTGTCGATCGCGTCGGTCGACTCCGTGTTGATGACGCGGATGCCGAGAGCCTTGCAGAATTCGAAGACCTTGCGCGACTCCGCCTCGTCCTTGCTCAGCCCCACCACCCCGTAGGCCACCGCCGTCACACCGTGTTCGGCCAGCTTCGCCTCCACCTTCGCGAGCGTTTCCGCCGGGGCGTTGTGGTCGAGCTTCTTTTCAGGCTCGGCCGGGGAGAGCTTCTGGCCGGGATAAAACTCGATCACCTTCGCACCCGCCGCCGCCGTCTTTTCGATCGCCTCGAAGGCCGTGAAGCGGTTGAAGGTGTAGGCCTGGCACCCGATCGCGACGCCGTTGATCCGGCACGGCTCCGGGATCGGTTCGGCGGCACGCAGTCCGGCGGCGGAGAGGAAGAGGAGGGCGAGGGAGAGCAGGGTGGTTTTCATGATCGCTGGATCCCCGATTGTAGCCCCCGCGCCACCGCGCGCAAGATCCCGCCGACCCCCGCCTCCGCCGCGGTAGCGCCCTTGACGCCCGGTCGGGGCCGCGTCGCGGGGGGTGGGGTGGGGGAGGTTGGGAGTGGGATCGACGAACGCGTCTTTGGCCTCTGCGGGTGCCTCTCCTTTTCGGCGTTTCTCACACAGGGGACTTGAACCTCACTAGGACTGCTCCCATGCTGGGCACAGACAAGGAGCGGGGCCGCCCCCGGCCCCGGAGAGTCGAGGGACGACATACGGGGCCGGGGCGGCCCCGCTCCTTGTGTTGCGCGATCCAAAACAGGGTCGGATCGGCTGGCAAAGAGGGTCAAGCGACGAGCTCGATCCTTTTCAATGCGCGGGGCAGGGAGGATCCGATGCAATCAATGCGGGATCTTCGCGCGCAGGGGAAAGATCCTTTCGACCGCCTCGGGATAGACATTGTTATGTTCCTTGAACGACCGAAGGCCGTCGTTGCGGCTCAAGAGGAATTGATCGCCCTCGATGGATAGGGTCAAGGTCGGCCACCTGTTTTTTGTCTCTTCAAAGACATTTCGCTCGTCAATGATTAAAGTCACTTCATCCCCGCGGATCGAATACGTTCCAGGGGTGATGTCGATTGAGTATGAGTATTCTCTCAAGCTAAGCTTCGAATTCGCGGAAAAGCGAAGCTCGAAGGAGGCAGAGTCACTACGGGCACCTGCCTCGGCGCTGTCGATGAACACGATCTCGTGACCGCTCTCGAGGGTCCGCATAAAGGTGATCGCCGGCGATGTATCGACCAAAGATTCGTCACGCTTCGACGAAGTTTCCGATTCGCCGCAACCCACGAGCGCGAGAAGCGCGAGACAGCTAACGAGGGTGGATTTCATCAAGACCAGTGGAACAGGGTTCTTGGATGCGCGTTCAGGGCGCGGCTCGATCTTCAAGATCGTAAACAATTCCCGTCGCTTGTCACGGTTTTTGCAATCGGGAGATTCCTTCGCGGCTGCCTGTGAGCGCTCCCCTCCGCCCCCGGATTTCCCGTTGCCCCCGGGGCGATCTTCGCGACAGTTCCGGGGTCATGTCCACCCCCTTCATCCACGACGATTTCATGCTGCAGTCGCTGGCGGCTCGCGAGCTCTACCACCACTTCGCGAAGGACGAGCCGATCCTCGATTTCCACAACCACCTGCCGCCCGACCAGATCGCGGCCGACCGCACCTTCGAGAACCTCTTCGAGATCTGGCTGGCGGGCGATCACTACAAGTGGCGCGCGATGCGGGCGAACGGCATCGCCGAGGACCGCATCACGGGCGGGGCCACGGCCCGCGACAAGTTCGACGCCTGGGCCGAGACGGTGCCGCACTGCCTGCGCAACGCGCTCTATCACTGGACGCACCTGGAGCTGGCGCGCTACTTCGACTTTGACGGGCTGTTCTCTCCGAAGACGGCGGACGCGGTCTGGGAGCAGGGCAATGCGATCCTCGCCCGGCCCTCGCATTCCTGCCGCGGGTTGCTCGTGCAGAGCAAGGTGCGGGCGCTCTGCACGACGGACGATCCGACTGACTCGCTCGAGCATCACCGGGCGATCGCGGTGGACGGGGAGTTCAAGGTTGGCGTGTATCCGACCTTCCGTCCCGACCGGGCGCTCTGGGTGCATGACGCGGGGGAATTCAACGCCTACGCGGACAAACTGGCCGGGGCGAGCGGGATCGATTGCGCGACGCTGGCGGGATTCCAGGACGCGCTGCGTTCGCGCCACGATTTCTTCCACGAGACGGGGGGGCGGCTCTCGGATCACGGGCTGCACCACGTCTTCGACGCGGATTGCACGCGCGAGCAGGCGGCGGCGATCTTCGACAAGGTGCGGCGGGGGCAATGCGCGGACGCGGCGGAGGCGGAGGCCTTCGGGGCGTATCTGATGCTGTTCTTCGGCGAGCTGAATGCGGCGCGCGGCTGGACGATGCAGCTCCACATCGGGGCGGAGCGGAACAACAGCCAGCGTCTCTTCGAAAAGCTGGGCCGCGACATCGGCTGCGACTCGATGGCGGACGTGAACCACGCCTTCGCGGTGCGCCGCTACCTGAACACGCTCGACCAGCGCGGCCACCTGCCGAAGGTGATGCTCTACAACCTGAATCCGAAGGACAACTACGCGCTCTCGACGATGCTGGGCAACTTCATGGAGGCGAAGCCGGGCGATCCGCCCTGCCGCCTGCAGTTGGGCACGGCGTGGTGGTTCATGGACACGAAGGAGGGGATGGAGTGGCAGATCAACACGTTCTCGAACACGAGCCTGCTCTCGCGCTTCAACGGGATGCTGACGGACTCGCGCAGCTTCCTTTCCTTCACCCGCCACGAATACTTCCGCCGCATCCTCTGCAACGTGATCGGCCAGGACATCGAGAACGGGGAGATCCCGCGCGACATGGAGCTGGTCGGCGACATGGTGCGCCGGATCTGTTTCCAGAACGCGGCCGGGTTCTTCGGGCTGGAGCTGCGGTGAGAAGGGTGCAAAGAGAGCCGAATCCGGGGTCAATGACCCCGGCTACAGAAACGCCCAATCCATGCGCCAGCATCTGTAGCCGGCCTCAGTGAGGCCGGGGGTTGGGGGAGGGCGTCAATCCACAGGAATGAACATCGAACCCGGGGTCAATGACCCCGGCTACAAAGAACAAGACGACAACCCAACGCAATATCCCCTGTAGCCGGCCTCAGTGAGGCCGGGGGTTGGGGGAGAGAGGCAATCCACGGGAATGAACATCGAACCCGGGGTCAATGACCCCGGCTACAAAGAACAAGACGACAACCCAACGCATCATCCCCTGTAGCCGGCCTCAGTGAGGCCGGGGGTGGGGGAGAAAGGCAATCCACGGGAATGAACGCCGAACCCGGGGTCAATGACCCCGGCTACAAAGAACAAGACGACAACCCAACGCAATATCCCCTGTAGCCGGCCTCAGTGAGGCCGGGGGTTGGGGGAGGGCGGCAATCCATGGGAATGAACACCGAACCCGGGGTCAATGACCCCGGCTACAAAGAACAAGACGACGAACCAACGCATTTTTCCCTGTAGCCGGCCTCAGTGAGGCCGGGCTTGGCAGAGGGCGGCACCCCCCCATGAATCCACGTCTCCATCACTGCGACACCCTCGTCCTCGGCGGCGGGGCCGCGGCGCTGTGGACGGCGAACGTGCTGAAGCGGGCCGGGCAATCGGTGCTGGTCCTGACAAACGCCCCGCTCGGGTCGGGACAGTCGCTCGCGGCCCAGGGGGTGATCCACGGGGGATTGAAATACGCGGTGGGGGGAAAACTGACGGACGCGTCCGAGGCGCTGGCGGCGATGCCGGGCCGGTGGCTGGCGGCGATGCGGGGCGAGGGTCCGGTGGATCTGCGGGGCGCGCGCCTGCTGTGCGATCACCAACTGATGTGGAGCCTGCCGAACGTGGTCAGCCAGGTGGTGAGTTTCTTCGGGAGCAAGGCGGTGCGCGGCCGCAGCTCGGCGATCGGGCGCGGGGAGTATCCGCCGGTCTTCGACACGCCGCTCTACAAGGGGCGGCTTTTCCGCATCGATGAACCGGTGGTGGATCCGGTCACGGTGATCCGGGAACTGGCGAAGGGGGTGGAGGACGAGAGCTGGCGGGTCGACTGGAAGGACAACGCGGCCCTGGTGGCGGGAGAGGGCGGGGTCTCGCACCTGCGGATCACGGGCAGCGACGGGACTCCGGTCGAGGTCCGGGCGCGGCACGTGCTCTTCGCCGCGGGAGCGGGCAACGCGGAGCTGCTCGCGGCGATCGGGCGATCGTCGCCGGCGATGCAGCGGCGTCCGCTCCACCAGGTGATGGTGCGGAAGGCGGGGCTGCCCGACTTTTTCTCCGTCTGTGTGGGGACGGGGGCGAAACCGCCGCTGGTCTCGACGACGCACGTCGATTCGCGGGGGCGGACGGTGTGGTATCTCGGTGGCGATCTGGCCGAGACCGAGGGCGTCGCGCGGAGCGAGGCGGATCAGATCGAATTCACAAAGGCGCTCCTCGCGCGGCTGCTGCCGTGGATCGATCTCGCGGGCGCGGACTGGTTCACCTGGCGCGGCGACCGCGCCGAACCGCACACGGGCACGGGTGACCGTCCGCCCGGGGCGTGGTGCCAGCGCGAGGGGAATGTGCTCGTGGCCTGGCCGACGAAATTCGCCCTCGCCCCGGATCTCGGCGACCAGGTCCTGCGCGAAACCGGTGAAGGCCAGGTGCCGCCGCCGGGGCCGCTGCCGCTGCCGAAGCCGGTGATCGGCCTGCCGCCGTGGGACAGGGGGGCGCCTTCGGCGCCGTAAAAGGTGGGAAAGTAAAAGGTAAAAGGTCAAGAGTCCGAATCTGCGATCATCTGCGTGATGATTTCCTGTTCATCCTCGATCGACTCGCCAACCCATTCGCGGCCATTTGCGGGAGCGCAGCGAATTTGCGGCCATTTGCGTTGAAGTGATAGCTGCACCACGGAGGGCGGAGCGCCTTCGGCGCCGTAAAAGGTGGGAAAGTAAAAGGTAAAAGGTCAAAAGACCGAATCTGCGGTCATCCGCGGGAGCGCAGCGCATCTGCGGTCATCTGCGTTGCCATTTTCTTTTCACCCTCGATCGACTCCCCAACCCATTCGCGGTCATCCGCGGGAGCGCAGCGAATTTGCGGCCATTTGCGTGGAAGAAAAAGATTCAACATTGAGTGCGCCAAGGAGCGCGCCAAGGAGTGCGCCAAGGAGCGGGGCCGCCCTCGGCCCCGGTTGGGCGTTCTTGATCGTTTGTCGGGGCCGGGGGCGGCTGCTCCGCAGTGGCCCCGCTCCGTGAGTTTCGACCAACAGCGTTATTCCGCCGTCAA
>JBILDO010000047.1:0-41735 GCA_044352585.1 Verrucomicrobiales bacterium | reverse complement strand
CGTGAGCGAGTCGATCCCGCCCGAGCCTGGCGATCCGCTCACTCACGTTCGCGGCTACCTTCGCGGAGGTAGCGACGAGCGTGAGCGAGTCGACCCACCCGAGCCCGTCGATCCGCTCACTCACGTTCGCGGCTACCTTCGCGGACGTAGCGACGAGCGTGAGCGAGTCGATCCCGCCCGAGCCTGGCGATCCGCTCACTCACGTTCGCGGCTACCTTCGCGGACGTAGCGACGAGCGTGAGCGAGTCGATCCCGCCCGAGCCCGTCGATCCGCTCATTCACGCTCGCGGCTACCTTGCCGGTCCCATCCGGGCGACTTTCTTTGGGGCTGGACTCATCTCATGACTTTTTCCTTGAAGCGGATTTGATAATTTGGGATTGCATTCGGTGGCGGAATCCGCTTTAGCTTGATGCAACCTCCCCGGAATCAACCCCTCCTTGCAAGTCACCGTTCCAAGCGCCCGGACAGAATTCTTTTTCGGTCCTTCGGATTCTCTTTCCGAGCGACTCGGCTCGCGTGCGGTTTTTTTGGTGCGGTCCCATTTGCCCGGCCTGTCTCCTGAACCGGTCCCCCGGCGCGGGAGTTTCTTCCTCTTCTCTTCATTCGCCATTTTCACCCTCAACGAGTCATGAAATCATCCCCTCGCGACCCGCAGGCGATCCGGCCAGGAAGCCCGCTACTCACGAAGCTCCGCCAATACGGGAAGGGGCCGGTGACCGCCTTGCTGCTGGTCTGTTTTTCGGCATGGACGGTCAAGAGCGGAGCCGCGGACGGATCCTGGAACGTCGATGCCAATGGCAATTGGACGGCTCCGGGGAACTGGCTCGGGGGCATCATCCCGAATGGGGTGGGGGACGTGGCCTCCTTCACCAACGACCTTTCCGCCGCTCGCACGATCACGCTGAACGCCCCGATCACGCTCGGCGGTTTCCGGCTCGGCGATGCGCTGGGCGGGAGCATTTTCACCTTCGCGGGCGGGAGTGCGATGACGTTCAACAACGGGGCCTCGAGCGCCTTCTTCAACAAGTTCGGCGGCGCGACCGATGTCTGGCAGGCTCCGCTCATTCTCGCGGGCGATCTCGCTTGGAATCTCTTTGCCGGGATTCTGGACGTCAACGGCGCCTCCAACGCCCAGGCCTCCTACACGGGTTCGGGAGACACGATCAAGAACGGCTCCGGCACCCTCCGACTCAATCCCAACACCGGTGCTCTCGGAGCCGGCTATACGGGCGACTGGATCATGAATCTCGGGACGCTGAATCTCGGCGGACCCAACACGGACACCTCCTTCGCGCTTGGGACCGGGACCGGAGGCATCGTCCTCAACGGGAGCGGCCGTGCCGACCTCGCCATCTTCAGTCTCAACAACAATGGTCTCGCTTCCGACTCCCTCGTGACCTACCAAGGCAACAACGATGTCTTCGTCCAGGGCGGGGCCCGTCTCAACGTTGACCGCAACTGGATTGCCGGCGTGAACGACCGGGTCACCCACGTTCTCGACCAACTGACCTTCCGGGGAGGGATTCTGCAGGTCACGAGCGGGAACGGTCATGCCCTGCGCTTCTCCGGTGCCACGACGCTGCAGGGTGCCCAGAACGTCTTCGACGTCGGTGCGAGTGCCACCCCGACCCGGGCGAACCTGGAGCTGACGGGTGCCGTCATCGATGGGGGAGCGGGACGCAATCTCGTGAAGGAAGGGGCCGGGCGCCTTCATCTGCAAAACGCCTCGAACCAATACGGTGGACTCACCGCGGTGAAAGACGGCGTCCTCAGCCTCGGCCCCGGTGCGAAGGTCGGGTCGGGCGGGGTCGTGGTGAACGGGGGCGCGGTGTCGGTGCCGGACGTGGCGACCTTGAATGGCATTTCCGCGACGTCGGGGGGCCTCAGATTGGTTGCGCAACTGGGAACCTCGCGGTTCGCGCTCCCGGTCGTCGGGTATTACGGAGCCGGCACCATCGACGGGTTCAATCCCATGAACTTCAGTGTTCCGGTGGGTGGTGCGATCTTCGGACTCGATGGCATGGCGGGGACGGCCAGTGAGTCGTTCGCCACCATCGACATGAATTACGTTGGCGGGGGGAGCGACCGCGTTTGGTTCGGGAACGTGACCGGTTTCGACCGTTTCTTCCGTGGGACGGTCTTCAACTCGGCGAATTTTGGCATGGGCGACCTCCGCATCACCTCGGGCGGCAGCACCCTCGTCTTCGACACCACCGAAAACGCGATCGGCGGCGCCGGGGCGATGAACGCCATACTCTTCGGCTTCGACCACCAGAACGCGATCGGTTTCACGGGAAACACCGTCACCCAGGCGGCCGCAGGCACCGTCTCGGTTCGGGTCAACAACAGTAGCTCGCTGGGCAACGTCACCGTCAACCGGGGTGTCACCGTCAACATCAACGGCGCGATCACCTCGCCCCTCGGGGCCGCCGTCGTCACGGGTCTCGGCGGTGCGATCACCACCGATGCGACGAGCGCCGCCCAGTTCGGAAACACGGATTTCCGGCTCTTCGGCGGCAGTTCCCTGACCTTGGACAACTCCGCCGTCACCGTCGCCAACGCCGACCGCCGTCTCGCCCCGATCACCGAGATCGACCTGACCTCCTCGACCCTCCGCCTCATCGGCGACGGCGGCGCGGCCACGATTTCCTCGCAGGCGGTTTCTTCGATCGATTTCGCCGGAGGCAGCACCCTCAGTGTGGACACCGATGGGGCCGTGGCGGGTCGTCTCACCACCCTGAGCACCGGTAGCCTGAGCCGCGTCAGCCGCGGCACCCTGGTCCTGCGAAATATTGCGAACACCGCCACGACTTTCGGAACGGCGGCCGGGACGCAGAAGCTGATCGTCACCTCGGCTCCGACGGTGACCAATGACATGATCGGGGCGAATTTCGTTCTCTGGGGCGGTGCCAACGCCGCCGACAGCTCGCAACCGCTCTTCACCACCTACGACGCGACGCACGGCGTTCAGGCGGCAACATTCGACGTCACCACCAACGCCGCGGCAACCCTCGCCGCGGCCACGAGCGACCAGATCGTCGATCTCAGCGGGCTCACCGCGAGCATGACCGTGACTACCGGCAACGTCCAGGCCCTGCGCATCCGCAGCACCTCGGCGACGAGCCAGTCCGTCAACACCGGCACGATCACGATCGGTTCGGCTGCTGCGGCAGGGCAGGGGGCTGGCCTTTTCCTCGCCCACACCAGCAATGACGGGATCACCCACTCGGCCAGTTTCGCGTTCGGCACGCAGGAGGGGCTCGTCTACGCCGCCACCACCGGCGGGACCGCCGGGGTCATCACCCTCAGTGGGGGGCTCTCCGGGAGCAACGGGATCACCCGCTTCGGCGACGGCATTCTCAACCTGACGGGCACCAACCCCTTCACCGGCCCCCTCAACCTGAACTCCGGCGAGACCCGGCTCAACCGCAACGCCGCGGGGAGCATCGCGGCCGCGACCGGATCCATCAATCCTGCGGCACCCATGGAAATCAACCTCTGGGGTGGTTCGCTCTACCTCAACGAGGCGAGCCAGCGGCTCAACGCCAACGTCAACTTCTTCAACGACGCCCGTTTCGGCGATGTCAACGTCGCGGCCTCAGCGGCGAACAACCTCACGATCCAGCCGCGGACCGGGAGCAGCGCTCCGGTCGTGGCCTGGTTCCAGGACCAGGCGGGCGGCAACTTCTCCACGTTCTACGGTAGCCTCGTCCTGAATGGTCCGGCCCAGCTCGCCGTGGTTCATCCAGTGCAGGTTAACGCGGGGATCTCCGGGACGGGGTCTCTCGAGCGGTTCATGAATGATCGTCTCTACGTCGGCGGCGATTCGAGCGGATACAGCCAGCCGGTGACGGCTTACGCCGGATCCTTTCAGAGCCTGAACGCGGGTGGCTCCGCCAAGCCGTTCGGCACGGGGCCCATCACCCTGAATCCCGGTTCCGCGATCCGGCTGGCGGCGGCATCGAACGTGAGTCCGGGCCAGGTCGCGATCCGGTCCGATCTAGGAGGGATTTCCGGGCTTGGTCTGACATTCAACGCCGACCCGGTCGCGGCACTCTCCGGGTTGGGCCTTTCGATCCAGTCGAGTGCTCCCTGGAAAGGGTTTTTCGGCGTGGGTTCCTACGCGGCCGCCTACACCTTCGACCAGACCGTTTCGGGGCTTTGGGGAGGTGACGTCTATCTCGGCTCGGTTCAAGGTGACCTCGGGGTTTTCACCGGCACGCTCATCCCCACGGCATCGAACCAGTTCCTTCTCGGTGCCGGCCAGGGAACGCTGCGAATCGCCCGCGCCCTTTCCGGGGCGAACACCGCCGTCATCGGTGTCAGCATGACCGGTGAGCAACGCGCCGATCAGGTCGTGAACAATTCCGGCGGGGTGACGCAGTTCGATGTGCCGATGACCTACACGGGTGAAACGATGCTCAACGCGAACATCCTGCGCCTCCACCATCCCGAAGCGCTCGCCGCCACCGGCGACCTCATCGCCAACGGCGGCCAGCTCCGCGCCGACACCAACACCGGACAGATCCGCTTCAACGCCCCGATCGATCTTTCCAACCGGATCCGGATGATGGGTGACCTCACCGTGCAGATGGAGAATGCGGCCACCGATTTCATCCTCAACGGGAATGTGTCGTTGTCCGCCGCCGCGGGCAGCACCGGCCTCGTGCGCAACTTCAACGTGGGCGTCGATGGCAACAACGCCGGCAACCTCATCCTCAACGGTGGCATCATCGATGGGGCCGGCAGCACGGGCGGGCATTTCGTGAAGGGCGGCTACGGCACCCTCTTCCTCGGGGGCGCCAACACCTTCACCGGAACCCTCACCGTGGCCGGGGGACTCCTCGGCGTGAACGGAGACGCGGACTTCGGCAGCGCCTCGCAGGTGATTCTCCCGGGGGGCGGGCTCGGGATTTTCGAAAATTCCTTCACCTCCTCGCGCAATCTCACCTTCACGACCGGCAACGGCTGGCTTGATGTGGCGGGCGGTCTCACCTTCACCCAGGCCGCGTCCTCCACCTATGACGGACCGGCCTTCATCATGAAGCGCGGGCTTGGCACCGTGGTCCTCAATGGCACCAATGCCCAGACCGGGGTCCTCGCCGCGGACGGTGTCATCCAGTTCAACAGCCAGGCCGCGATCGGCAACGCGTCTCAGGCGGGGGCGTCGGATTTCCAACTGGGTGGCGATTTCAGCCCCGCGGGAGGAACGGCGAGCCGTCACATGGGCGGTAGCTTGCGGTTCAACTTTACCGGGGCGACCAACCGCGGCGTCACCGCGAACAACAACGGCAGCAATTCCCTTGCCGGTGGCCTCGATGTTACCGCAGGCAACACCCTCACCATGAACGGGGTGATCCAGGCCGGAACCGAGTTCGACTTCCTCATGAAGACCGGGCCGGGGACGCTCGTCACGACCGGGACCAACACGACCCGGCAGTTTGCCATGATCGACGGCACCCACCGCTTCGGGAACAACGCACCCTGGGGCAACAGCACCGGCACCGCGGCTGACGGCACGAACATCGAGATGCTCGGGGGCGTTATCCACGCCTCGAACACCACGGCCGACATCAGCCTCGCGAACGGCGCGAGCACGACCAATTACCGTTATGGCGGAGGCACGCGGATCCTCATGACGAGCGGCGCGGGTTTCGACATCACGCTCAACACCGACAACCTCAGCCGTCGCGATCAAGGAACCCTCGTGCTCTCTACCGCCGCAGGCACCGTTTTTGGGGGGGCGGTCGATTCGAATTCCGGCCGTGTCATTTCCACCAACGCGATCAATGACGGACTTGCGCGGGCTTCCGCTCTGAACAACGGAATTTTCGCCGCGCACCTCGTCGGAGCGGACGCGAACGGCACCGGATTCTTCCTGACCGACAATCCTGCGACCGGCTTCGTTCCTTATTTCGGTCCGTTCAACACAACGCTCGTCGGCCTCGCCCCCACCGCGGTCGCGGAAATCACCTCCGCGCAGGTTCTCTCCGGAACGAACAGCATCTACGCCTTCAGCACCACCGCCGACGTCGCGGGCGGCACCCTTCGCATCGGCGCGATCGACAACGTCCGCGATGGCGGCATTCTCATCAACGGGAGCAACACGATCTCGAGCAACCTCGTCTTCGATCCGACCTCGGCGACGGCTCCGGGCACGGGAACGGTGGCGGAGGGCCTCGTCTACGTGAAGTCCGGCGAGACCGCGACGATCAGCGGCAACATCACCGCGAACGCGTTCACCAAGTTCGGGAATGGCACCCTCGTCCTCGGAGGAACGAACCAGATCGCCGGCGACGTGAGCATCCAGGCCGGCACGCTCCGGCTCGGTGGCGGGAGTCCGTTCAGCGTGATGAATTCGGAATTGAACCTGAACGCCGGTGCCACCCTCGACCTCAACGGCACGAACGTGACCGTCGAGACGCTCGGCGGCAACAACCGCGCCGTGAACGCCGACAACCTCGGTGTCGTGGGCGGGCGGGTCACCAACACGGGCGGAACGCAGGCGACCCTCGCCATCGCCGCCACAACGGCCACCCCGGCGCAGAACTTCGCCGGCACGATCGACGGGAACCTTCGTCTCATGAAGTCCGGCACCTCGGTCTTCAACATCGACGGCTATCACGCCAGCACTCCCGACGCGGGCAACAACACCTTCACCGGTGGCGTCGCGATCTACGGTTTGAACCAGAGCGGTGGCATCAACCTGAACAACTCCACCTTCGGCCTCGGCGGCTTCGGTGGATCGTCCGCGGGAGCGGTGGATCTTTACAGCGGTGCCCTCGGCCTGCTCTACAGCGGCAACTGGCTCGGGGTTCCGGCCGGCTCGGCGCCGCTTTACAACAACCACACCGTGAAGATCGGAGCGGAGTCGGGTCCCGGCATCACCGTGAATGTCCGAGGCAATTCCCTCATCAACGTCAACCAGGTCGCCGGCGCGGCAATCGGGCAGGGCAACCTGATGCAGATCGGAAACCTGAACGTTTCGAACAACACGCTCCAGCTTTCCGGTGGCAACCTCTACCGCCTCAAGGTCGCGGGAACGACGACGATCGAAGGACCCCAGGCCACCTTCCAGGTCAACAGCGATTCGATCGCCCTTCAACTCGACGGACTCGTCACCGGCGGAGTCCTCAACCGGACCGGCGACGGTGCCCTGCGGACCCTGATCCTGTCGAATCCGGGGAACAATTTCGCCGGTCTCAACATCCAGGGCGGTGACGTGCAGAATCCGAATCCCTCCGCGAACACGCTCGGGTCCGGGCCGGTCCGGGTTTTCCCGGATGGCACCCTGCGCCTTGCCGGGAACGGCAGCGTCAACGGGGCGAACCTGAGCGTCCTCAGCCGGGTCAATGCGCTCGGCGCGGTCATGCTCGATGAGAACTTCAGCCCGACCGTCCTGAATAGTGCGAATTTCAGCAGCTTGAACGGCACGACCCTGCAGCTTGGCCAGCAGATGTTCACCGGGGCGCTCAATCTGGCGGCGATCGGAGACGGACGTGCGTTCCTCGGGAGCGGGCTCAACATCGAAGGCAAGTATCTGGCGCCCACGCTCGGAGCCGGTGCCGCGGACGCGTGGAATCCGGGCGTCGGCGTCTACCGTCTCGTCGGCGGGGTGAACAACCTCGCCTTTGAGGGACCGAACAACGTTCTTACCGGAAACAGCTACCTGCAGGTCGGGGTCCCGCGGCAGAATGTTCTCGGGACAATCACCAATACCGCGAATGCCGTCATCATCCGCAACTCCAACAACTTCACCGGGGGCACCCAGATCGCCGAGGCATCGATCCTGCTCTCCGAAATCGGGGGATCGCCCGAGGCGGAAACCCCGGTCGGTTCGGGAGCGGTCGAGATCTACGGAGAATACCGCATCCAAGGCTCGCTGGGTTCGAACTGGAACGCGGGCACCTCTTCCGAGCTCAACGCGATCACCCTGCGTCCCGGCGGCCTCGTCCGGCTCATCGACGGCAACACCCAGGGCAGCGGGGGCAATCTCGTCGCGGGCGGGCAGGGGCGCTGGGGTGACTCCGTCGGCATCGACCTGAACGGCGGTCAATTCCGCTTCGACGGGGCCGGCAACTGGAGTTCCGTCGAAACGATCGGGGATGTCCTCGTGCGCAAGGGAGGGATCATCACGGTGGCGCGGGCCTCGACCGCGTCGAGCGCCCAACTGAACCTCGGAAACATCGATCGCATCGACGCGGGAACGCTCACGATCAATTACAACACCGGATTCCTTGGCACCAACCTGACGACTCCGCTGAGTTTCGAACGGCTCACCGCGACGCAGATCGACGGAGTCGCCATCGCCTCCGCCCGCGGCGGCGCCACCGCGAACGGAGCCGGGGTCGTGAACGGGGGGATCATCGCTCCTTGGATCGTCGATCAAGTCGCGCACACCTTTGTCGGCTTCGATCCGACGGGAACCGGAACGGGCTTCCAGCCGCTCCTCAGCACGGGAACTCCGGCGGCCGGCAGTCTTGAATACAGCCAACGGATGGCGGCAACCGGCACCTTCATCACGGGCCTCCCGTCCACCGCCATCCCCGACGTGGTCACCGGGGCGCAGACCCTGGGCGACAATCCTTCGATCCACGCCCTGCGCAGCGCGCAGAACATCAGCCCCACCGCCACCTTCAACACCCTCACCCTGAACAGTGGCGGCCTCCTCCTCAACGGCGGCACGATCAATCCGACCGGGGCGGTGACCGCCGGGGTGGTTTCGCCGATGACCCTGAACTTCGGCGCGGCCGGGGCGGGCGAAGCGCTCGTCTACGTGGGGTCCGCCGCCGCCACGGTGCAGGCGCAGATCGTCGCGGCGCAGGGCCTCACCAAATTCGGCGGTCAGGCCCTCAATCTCAATTCCATCAACCCCGGAATCGGAGGTCCCGTGACCCTGAACGCGGGGACGATCACGGCGCGCGTGCCCTTCAGCGGCACCGGCACCCCGCTCGCCGCGGGCAACGGAGTTTTCGGAGGACGCGACGTGATTCTCAACGGCGGGGCCCTCCAACTCGATTCGTTCCTCGCGAACGCCGCGGGCACCGCTTCCGTCAATGCCAGCGACATCCGCGCCACCGCCGTGCTTGACAGCAACCTTTTCGTCCGTGGAGACGCGACCCTCGGCAACAACGGCCAGGCCACCTACGCCCGGATCCCGAACCTCACCTTTGAGAACGGGGGCGGCGCCTCGGCGATGAACGGCAACGGAGTGATCGCCCTCGCCCTCCAAAGCGGGATCTGGGCGCAGGGGACCACCACCCTCATCCCCCAGGCGGTCTTCAACAACAGCTTCAACGGGTTCTCCCAATCGACCTTCGCCGGACTGGTCGTCGAGAACGGGGTCTCGGATCTCGAGAAATACGGCAACGGCGCGATCACCCTGCTCAACGGGGCGAACACCTACAGCGGCGGCACCACGATCTGGGGCACGACCAACGCCACCGCCGTGAGCACCGTCGCTTCGGGCTTCCGCGGGACGGGGACCCCCTTCGGCACGGGGGCGGTCACGGTCAATCCCGGCGGGCTTCTCCGCATCGCCGACAATGCGAACATCGCGTCGAACGCCGTCACCCTGAGATCCGACGGCATCGGCCTCGCCGGTTTCGGCCTCGCCCATAACAACCCCGTCCCCGCGACGACGACGGGTGCGGCCGCACCCGGGACGGTCCGGGTCGAGACGACCGGGCCCTATGCCGGCGTCCTCACCCTCGACTATGGGTTCCGGAGTGCGCCCCTCGACATGGGCACCCTCGCCGGGGGCGCTTGGTGGCTGGGCAACTCGACCCAGTCGGAGGCGTATTATTTCGCCCGGACGCTCGGCGCGGCCTCGAACGGGAGATACCTTCTCGGCGGCGGCGGCAACCAGAGCGGGATCAACTTCGGATCGGTCTCGGTCGGCAACGTGAACACCCGCACCGCGCTCTTCGAGAATCTCTTCACCGGAGGCACCGTCGGTGCGATCCGGGTCGAGATCGGCGCCCTCACCGACGATCTCGCCGCGAACGGACCGTCATTCGTGAATGGCAACTCCGCCTTCATCACGATGGTGACTCGCAACACCGGACTCGTCGGCGACACCCGGGTCAACACCAACACGACCCTCGCCCTCGGCAACAACTTCGCCCTCGGCAGCGGAAGGCTTGTCTTCAACGGCGGGGCCGTCCGCTACGATTTCGGACCCAACAACGGCGTCACGAGCAACGTCACCCTCGACAATCCGGTAGTCCTCCAGGGGGACCTGAGCACCTCGAGCGGCAACGAACTGGTCCTCGACGGCAACGTCGCGATGCACGGCGGTTCCGCGGGGGCGGCCCGGGTCTGGGGGCTTGGCGGAACGGGAGCCATGGCCGTCGGTCTCACCGCGGGCTCCTCCACCAACGGGGTCATCAGCGGCGCGGACGGTTCCAACCTGATCAAGAACGGTGGCCAGACCGTGTCCTTCCGCGGCGCGAACACCTACCAGGGCTACACCCAGGTGAACCAGGGTCAGATCGTCGTGGTCGGCAATGTCGCTCCGGGCGTGGCCGGTCCGCTCGGGATCAGTGACTCGGCCATCATTCTCGCCGCGAACGCGGCGAATGCCGGCGGTGGTCTCAGCATCGGCGGCAAGTATTCGATCAGCCGTGACATCCTCATCTCGCAGGTCAACGGAACCGGGACGTCCCTGATCGAAAACCGCACCAACGAGACCGCGGTGATTTCCGGAGGCGTCTCCGTCGTGAGCGGAGCGACCCTTCTGCTCGGCGGACTCGGCCTCGACAACGGCAACGGACGTGGCGGAGTCCTCGAAATGCGGGGTCCCGTCAGCGGGGCTGGGATCGTCCGCTTCGGCACCACGGCGACCGCTCCAAACGCGAACGGTCCCGTCGCCCTCGCCGGAAATGTCAATGGATTCGGCATCAACACCTATTCCGGCGGCAGCATTTTTGAAACGACCCGGGTCCAGATCGGGGCCGACACCCTCTTCTCCGGCCCCGCTTCGTCGCCCACGATCGTGAGCGGTCCGCTCGGCACCGGCAGCATGACCTGGAACTCGGGGGAAGCCGGCAACGGATTCGCGATCGAGGCGCTCGGAGGGCCGCGCACCGTCGTCAACGCGTTTGCTGCGACGGCGTCGGCGGCGAACTCGGTCGTGCGGTTCATGGGGCGCGAAGCGCTCACCTTCACCCGGAATTGGAATATGAGCAGTGACGCCACGCTGCGCAACCGGGTCATCGTCACCAACAACACCTACCAGCCGCTGAGCTTCTCTGGCAACTTCAGTGCCTCTGGGGCGGAGGGAGCCAATTTCGTCAAACAGGGCCCCGGGCTTCTCATCCTCTCCGGTAGCAACACCCAGACCAACATCCTCGTAGGGAATGGAAACTATGGAACGGCCATTTTCATCGACGGGGGAATCGTTCGGGTCGGCAGTGACGCTTCGTTGGGCGGCACAACTCCGCTCGCAGCCAGCGTCAACCACCTCGAAGGCAACCATGCCGACGTCCGTCTCCGCGGGGGCACCCTCTCGGTCTCCGCGTCCCTCAACAATCCGCTGCGCCAATACATCCTCACCGCGGCGAGTGGAATCGATGTCGCGGCGGGCCAGACCTTCACGATGGCCCAGCCCACCCAGGGGGCCTTCGGTCTCACCAAGACCGGCCCCGGCACCCTGGCCTTGAACAACAGTGCCAACACCCTCACTACCCTCACTCTCGGCGGGGCGCAACAGATCAACCCGACGGTCGGCCTCTTCAGCCACACCGGCGGGACCGTCTCGACCACGGCGGTGAGCGGGACGCCGTTCGCGGTGACGTCCGCGACGTTGAACAGTGGAACGCTCTCCCTCGTCGGGGGTGCCGTTGCCCAGGCCCTTTCGATCCCGACGATCAACTACGGGCCTTCCGGTGCCATCGCCCTGAACCAGGGGACGACCACGAGCCAGCTCACCGCGGCCACCGCCCTCGCCCGGACCGGTGCCTTCAACAGCGTGAACTACGGGACCCTCACGATCCGGCCCAGTGCCCTCGCCAACCTTGGCAATACCGAAAAGATCCTCGTCACCACCGGAGCCCCGGCCAACACCACCCTCGGGGCGGGCGCGACCCTGACGACCCCGAGCGTGTTCGTGGCTCTCGCCGGCGTCGGACAGGACGCGAACTTCGCCCGCTATGATGCCACCAACGGACTCATGGCCCACAACGCCGATCTCAGCACGAGCCTTGCGGTCACGGCTCCCTTGACACTCGCCGACATCACCGGGGGCGGCACCGTCGGCACCAATCCGGGCGATGTCATCGATGTCTTCGGCCTCCGCACCGACTCCAACATCGGCAGCGTCGATGGATCGCAGCTCCTCCGTCTCAACGGAGGCGGGCTGATCCTGAACGGGGCCGCGGGTCCCGTGATCAGTGCGAACACGCTTTTCGGAACCGGTGCCGGGTCGGGGCTGCGCGAGGCCGTCGTCCATGTCCGCGACGGGCAATCGGGCCCCGCCTTCTCCGCGATCTCGGGGAATGTCTCGGCGCTCGACTTCACCAAGACCGGTCCCGGCGCACTGGAGCTTTCCGGCTCCGCGAACACGCTCAACACGAACGCGGCGCGTCTTCCGGTGCTCAGTGTCCAAGACGGCACCCTGCGTTTCGCCTCGGCCGCCGCGTTCACGAATGCCAATCGCCCCGCGGGGGTGAATACCCTGCTCGGCAACTTCGTCCTCAACGTCAACGAAGCCGGGGTTTTTGACCTGAACGGCCTCGCCACGACGACGCTTGCCGGACTCAGCGGCAATGGCACGGTCACGAGCAACCTTGCTGGTTCCTCCAATCTGCGGGTGGCGAACGGTTTCGGGGTGGATACCACCTTCAGCGGATCGATTTCCGACGGGGCCGGATCGGTCAGTCTGACCAAGACCGGAAACGGAATCCTCACCCTGACCGGACACGGTGCCCACAGCGGTGGAACCGTGGTCGAATCCGGCCGGGTCACCAACAGCTTCGGCAGCACCGCGGCGAACGGGCGGCTTGAAGCGCAGAAAATGACCGCACTGGGAACCGGTCCCATTTTCCTTCTTGGCGGCACCCTTCGTTTGAACGCAACCACCTATTTGAACGGTGCCCAAGCCCCCGCGGAAACCTTCGACGGCATCGACAGCAACCTCTGGGGAGGTCCGAACGGCTACAACATCACCGTGCCGAACACCGCCTTCGCCCAGGGCATCGCCCTTCCCGCGAACGTGACCTCGACGCTCAGCGCGACCACCCAAAACGCTTCGATCAATTCCCTCACCGTGGGCGCGCCGATCCTCTCGGTGGCGGATGGGCTCTTCATGGTCCGCGGAGCCACTTCCTTCTCCGCTCCCGACACCGTTCTTCGCGCCCACACGAGCGGCCGCCTCTTCCTCGGCGGTCGCGTCACGGCCGCGGGCACGCTCACCAAGACGGGAGCGAACGACGTCGTCCTGACCCACACGGAGGGCGGAGCCGAACAGAACAGCGTCGGCCTCTGGAAGATCTACGGAGGGATTCTCAATCCCCGGGTCGCCAACGGGGCCGCCAATCCCCTCGGAGCGAATCCCACCGTGGAGATCAACGGAGGCAACACCGCCTCCGGGCTCTTCCTCAACTCCGACGGCGACGGCACCGGGGCCGCGGAAATGGTCACGACCTTCGCGGAAACCAACCTGCGGTTCGGTTCGAACCTCGCCGTTTCCAGCAATCAGTTCGTCTCCAGCAGCGCCGGGCGCATCCAGATTGACCGCGTCGTCGGCAACAACGACGACAAGACCTTTGTCGTGAACAATCTCGAATCCGCGGGCGCCCTCGGGGCCTCCTATGTCTTCGTCACCGGTGGCAACGCCGCCAATCTCTTCGTCAAGGGCGCCACCACTTTCGCCCGCGACTTCTTCATCCAGAACGATCTTCGCACCACCCTGAACGGGCTCATCAGCGGGAACGGAACCTTCGTGAAGCGAGCCGGCAGCGACCTCTTCATCAACGCCGACAACACCACGGGTTACAAGGGTGGGACCATTCTCGGAAACGCGGGCACCACGGTTTTCGGCAGCCTCGAGGGGAACCAGGTCACCCTGAGCGACACCGCTCGACTCGGCGGTCAGGTCATCATCAACCCGAACGCGCGGCTTCTCATCAACGGCCTTGGCAACGTCCAGGCGGGCCAGACCTTCACCGTCGGGGGCAACCTGACCAACTTCGGGGTGCTCGGAATCGGCGCGGATGTCGCGCTCGATGCGATCGGCTACCGCGCCGCGGGGGCCGGCGGGATCCAGAACGGTCCGCTCAACTACTACACCTCGGCGACCAACCCGTCAGGGTCGGTTCTGGCGATCAACACGGTCTATACCCAGCCGCTCGACCAGCGCGCCCTTGGCGGCGGGATGGGCTACCTCGGCAGCACCACGAACTATGTCGGAGCCAATGGACTTTACGATGCGGCCTCGCTCCATCCGGGAGCCGGGAACACCTACCGCCTCGGTGCGGGCGGCTCGACCCTCTTCCTCGGCCTCAGCAACGCGAATGTCCTCGCCAACGTGAACGCCGCGACTCCTTCCAGCCTCGTCGTGGGGGCTCCTCTGATTGTCGATGGCAACAACGAGGTCCTGCGGAACGGATCCGGGACCGTCGTCCTGCTCAACAACAACAACTTTACCGGTGCGACCTTCATCAACCGCCTCAGCACCCTCGACGTGCGCGGCACTCTCGCCACCTCGGGCATCGAGAACTACGGCACCCTCAACATCGCCGGGGAGGCGGGGACGCTCGTCGGAGCCGGTTCCGTGACGAACCGGCCGGGCTCGGTGCTGCGACTCGACAACACCTCGGCCGGAGTGCTGCCCGTTTCCTCCGCCCAAGGCCGCTGGGTCGACGCCACTGGGGTCGCCCTGAACAGTTCGACCCTGCGTCTCCAGGGCAACACCGCCGTGGAGACCCAGGAGACGGTCGGTGCCATCACGGCGCAGGGCGGTTCCTTCCTCGACATCGTCCGCGGGGTCGTCGGACGCGGCACGGAATTGCGGACTCCCTCGATCGGCCGGGTCGGCAACGGCACGATCCAGTTCAACACCAACGACGGCCAGCTGGGAAGCGACGAGCGTCTCCTCGTCACCGGCGCGGCCCCGGTCGTGACGAACGGCATGGTCGCCCCATGGCTGGTCACCGCGACAAACTCGCAGTTCCTCACCTACAACGCCACCACCGGTTTTACCGCGGCCGGCTTCTCCCGCAACCAGGGGGCCGCGACCCTCGCGGCGACCGTGTCCGCCCCCGCGGATCGCACGATCTTCAGCGGTGCGGTGGTGTTGAACGCCGGGGTCGATTTCGAGACATGGGGGCTCCGCCTCGACGGCGACGTGACCCTCGGCACGGCCACGGACAACACCGCCCAACTGGTCCTCGGCAGCGGCGGTCTCCTCGCCACCGGGACCCGTGCCATCAACGCGGGGATCGTGGCCGGTTCGATCGCGAGTCCGGGCGAGTTGCTTCTCTGGAACAGTGGCACCACCACGATCGGCGACCTCGCCGAGGCGAACCGGAACACCTCCGGCCAGATCATCGCCAGCTCGCTGACCAAGTTCGGTGCCGGACAGTTCAACCTCAGTGCCTCGCAGCAGACCTTCAGTGGAAACATCCGGGTGCAGCAGGGCGATCTCGTCCTGCGTTACGCCAACGGCACCGAAACCAATCCCGTTTCCACCGCCGGCGGGGTGGGCAGCACCATTTTCCTCGAGGCTCCCAACGGCACCTTCTTCCTCCGCGGCGGGCAGGACAACCTGACCGGCAACGTCACCTTCAACAACAGCGTCGTTCTGGGTGACTTCAATCCGATCGTCCAGGTCAACGTGGATCGCCAGGGCGGCGGCATCACGAACCGGCGCAATATCATCGCGAACAACTTCACCTTCGGGGCGAACAACACCGAGACCGGGCAGATCGTGCGCTACACGGGGGGCAACACCTTCGACCTCCAGATCGGGAGCGACGCGTCCGACAATCTCACGCTCGCCGGAAAGTCCACCTTCCAGGTCACCACCGTCGACGCCGACGTCTTCGTCGCGGCACGGGCGACGGGGGCGGGCCAGCTCATCATGGGTGGAGGTGCCGGCCTCGTGGAAATGGTCAACGTGACCAACCTGAACAACTACTCGGGCGGCACCACGGTGATGGGATCGACCCTGCGGGTCCGCGGGATCGCCCCGAACGTCGCCGCGAACACCAACTCCAACCTCACTTCGGGCGGTCTCGGCACGGGCACGGTCACCCTGCTGGGTGGAACCCTCAGCCTCCTCGTGGATGGCGGGAACGACGCGGATATCGAAAATGTCCGCCTCAACGGCACCGGGAACGGCGTCAATCTCGTCATCGCGGGCGGCGCCACGATCAACGTCGACCGCCACTCGACGGGTTCGAACAAGCATCTCACCTTCGGCGACCTCACGATCGGCTCGCAGATCCTGACGACGACCCATGGCAACACCTTCGGGCTCACCATCGGCGGGACCACGACGATGCAGGGCAACCTCTTCCTCAACAACACCGGGGAGTTCGTCCTCAATGGTGCCGTCAACGACGGCGGGGCGGGAATGCTGATCAACAAGATCGGCACGGGCACGCTCTGGGTGAACTCGACCAACAACGCGCTCAGGGCCCCGGTTTACATCAATTCCGGAGGCCTCGATTTCGGCAACCGCGCGGCTGCCAATACCACCGCGACACTCGGAACCGGCACGATTTTTGTGAATCCGAACTCCGATCTCCGGATCCGCGCGGCCACGAACATCAACACGGCCCTCGGGCAGGATGCGGTCCTCACCGGCACTTCCTACTCGCCGGCCGCCCTCCGCATGCTGGTCGGCACCGCCCTGACTCAGGCCCAGATCCAGGCAATCGTACGGAATCGCACCGCCACGATCACTTCGAACGAGAACGTCCTCATCGTCTTCGAGGGTGGCACCCTCAACCAAGCTCTCGACCAGAGCACCATCGGGACCGGCCGGGTTCATTTCGCGAATGTCGGCGACCGCACCTATGCCGCCGCCTCGCTCGTCCCCGGTCTCGCCAACCTTTCCGGAAGTGTCATCGGCGGAGCGAGCACGAACCGGGTCTATCGTCTCGGCGGACGCACCACCAACACCCTGACGATCGATCTCTCGGGTGCCGGCAACCTCAACGACGTCGGCGGCGCCACCGACCTGCAGGTGGGTTCGCTCGCCAACCTTGGAGCCAGTGGAAACTGGGGCCTCGGGCAGGTGCTGCTGAACGACCAGAACACCTACACGGGGCAAACGATCGTCAGCCGTGGGAGCATCCTGCGGTTCAGCTCCGCCACCAACGTGGGCGATACCGCGGGGCCGCTCGGAGCCCCTGGCTCTAGCCTCATCGATGTCTATGGCACCCTCCAGGTCGAGGGGACGGCAGGGACGTTCCGGAACAACCTCGGCACCGCCAATGCCTACAGCAACATCAGCCTCCGGCCGGGTGCCAGCCTCGTTCTGCTCAACAACAACGCGACGACCAACAGCAACCGCTGGCAGGATACCGCGGGCATCAATCTGGATGGCGCACGCTTCACCCTCGATGCCGCGAGCAACGTGGACCTCAGTGCCGAGACAATCGGGTCCGTCACCTTTGATCGCGGTGCGAGGATCCAGACGGTCAACGAGGGAACGAGCGAAATCCTGCTCACGGCCGCCTCCGTCACCCGTGCCGCCCCCAGCGCGGGCGCGGGGAGCGGCCGGGGCACCATGGTCTTCACCCCCGCCTCGTCCGCGAATCTGGGGCTGCCCAGCACGACGAACAACGCGGAGCAGGTCCGGTTCACCGCCGCACCTACGGCGTCGGCTGTTTCCGCCGTCGCGGGCATGCTTCCCGGTTACTACATTGAAGGTACCGGAAACCGGTTCGTCACCCACGGAGCCAACGGTATTACTCCGGTGGCCGATGGCTCGATGGTGGGATTCTCCGCGGGCATGACGGCGGGAACCGCGGTGGTCAATGTGACCGCCGCCGCCAACCTGCCTGATTTCAACCCGGTGATCTACGGGTTGCGGATCGGTGCGTTCGCGCTCAGCAGTCCCACAGGTGCCAACAACGATGCCACGATCACCTTCGGCGGCAGCGACTCGGACGTCGGTGGCGTGCTGGCAACGGGTGCGGCCACGATCCATCCGAACCTGAGGTTTGGTGCGTCCGGAACCAACGAAGCCCTCTTCTACATCGCCGGGAATACCCGCCTCAACGGAAATCTCACAGCCGGAGGCGTCACCAAGTTCGGCACGGCCAACCTCGAACTTGGAAATGATCAGAGCGATGCCGCGCGCGGCATCGGGAATGGCTACAGCAACGGCTGGGTCGTTAACGAAGGGGCGCTGAACGTGCTCAACTTCGGCGCTCTGGGCAATGCGGTCGGCACCAATACCGTGGTTCTCAATGGCAACCAATCGTCCACCCCGACGCTCTTCCTCCGTTCCAACCCGGCGGATTCGCTGCTGAACTACAGCTACACCTCCGGCCGGATTATCGCGGTGGACAATGCCGTCATCGACTACGACCCGGGTGCCGACGACCGCGTCCATTCGATCGCGGACATCGAGATCCAACAATCCGGCGGCATTGGTGCCGCTCCGGCGAATGGAACCAACGACGCCCAGCTCCGGATCGTCAACAACCGCCAGCGCAACATCGTCGCCGCCGGCCAGTTGATCCTGTCCAACAACGCGATCCTGAACGTGGACTCCACCTACACCGGCAACACCTTCGCAGCCGCCAGCAACAATGCCGCCTATCTCACGAACGGCGGCAGCAACGGTATGTCGGTGGCATCGCTCGCCGGAAGCGCCCGACTCACGAAGTGGGGCGACGGCTACCTCTACATCCGCGGCGACAGCTCGGCGTATTCCGGCTCCGTGGTGATCGACCAAGGTGCCATCGGGGTTGCCCATGCCAATGCCCTCGGATCGGGAGCCGTCACCGTGAACCGCTACGGGGTCCTCGACATCCACGTGCCCGGCTTCACCAAGTCACTGACCTACAACGAAGGATCCGTCGAGCGATGGAGCGTCGACGGGGCGCGCACCGGCACGGTCAACCTCGGACGCGGAAGCCTGCAGGTCGGGGCGGACCAGAACCAGACCGTCACCGTCACGCTCAACGGAGGATCGATCGAGGGATGGTCCCGGACCGATGAAATCGCCAACCTCGCCACAAGCACCGACGTGGGCCTGTTCCGCAATCTCGGTGCGAACGTGGGCATCGATCTGGCGGGCGACTCCTTCGTTGGCAATCCCTATTTCCTCGGTGCGAACGGTCTCGATAGCGGTCGCCAGATCAACGACTTCCGTCCCACCGTCGAGGCCGCGGGGACGGGGACCACGCTCGTGATCCAGGGCACCATCAGTGGCGTCGGACGTAGCCTGACGAAGATCGGTTTCGACACCGTCATCCTGGCGGGCGCCAACACCTACGATGGCGGAACGGTTGTGTCCGGCGGTGTCCTCAAACTCGGTCGCAACGATGCCCTCGCCACGGCCGGGTCACTCAGCACCCACGCCAACGGGGTTCTCGACCTCAACGGCTACAACCAAAACGTGGGCAGCCTCACCAATCCGGCGGATCTCGTCACCAACGTCTCCGCGACGAACAACGGCTACATCACCAACAGCGCCTATGGGGTGCGAACCCTCACGGCCGGAAATGCCTCGAACTCCACCTATCGCGGCGTCATCCAGCACAACGTCGCCCTGGCCAAGGCCGGTTCCGGAAACCTGCGCCTCACGAACGACAACACCTACCTCGGGGCGACGACCGCCGCGGGCGGGGTCCTCGAAGTCGCCGGCCGCCTCAGTGGAACGAGCGTCCTGAACCTGAATCCCGCGGGCAGGATCCTGCTCAACAGTTCGACCGGAGCGAACGACATCGTCAACACTTCCGCCGATGTCGTCTTCAACGGAGGCGCCCTCGATCTCGACGATTCGCAGAGCAACAAGACGCAAACCTTCAGGGACCTCAGCGTCCTCGGTCTCTCCGAACTCGATTTCGGTGCCGGAACAGGCAATACCTTCCTCTTCGACAAACTGGCCGCGCTCATCGATGCGCTGAAGGTCTACAACTGGTCGGGCACGGCCTATCCGATCTCCGCTGTCGCGGATTCGGGAGGTCCGACCCAAGACCGGCTCCTCTTCCGGAGCAATCCCGGTTTCAGCGCCAACACCGCGATCAACAACGTCGTCTTCTACAACAATCTCGGGGTCAGCTACGCCCGCGGTCTCCAGGTCACCGATGGTTCCAATTTCGGCATCGTCCCGACGACGATGCCGGTGGCCTACTGGACCGGCGGCGTTGCCGGGAACGCCTGGAATGCCGGGAACTGGTCCAGCGACCTTGGTGGAACGAGTATCAGCGGATCGGCCCCGAACGGCACCACCGACGTGGTCGTTTCCGCCCAGACCCAGACGGGCAAGGATGGCATGGTCCTCGGCGAGAACATGCAGGTCAACAGCCTAACGGTGAACAACAGTGTTCCCGGAACCCCGGTGGTGCTTCAGAGCACGGGAGGGTATACCCTCACGATCAACGCGCCGGCCGCCATCGTGGTCGCGAGCGGGGCTCCCGCGGCCACGGTGAACACGCCGGTCCAGTTCAGCGCGGCCACGGCGACCGTTTCGGTCGATTCGACCAACGGGCTGGTTCTGGCCGGGGCCGTGGGTGGGACCGCGGTGACAAAGACCGGGACCGGGGCGCTCATGCTCACGGCCGCCAACGCCTACACGGGTGCCACGAACATCAACGGAGGCACGCTGCAACTGGGCAATGGTGGCGCGTCCGGCGCGATCGAAACCGGCAGCGCCATCACCGTGGCCTCGGGAGCGATCTTCTCCGTCAACCGCAGCAACTTGGTGACCCAGGGAACGGATTTCAGCGGGGCTCCGATCTCGGGTAACGGTGCCTTCCGCCAGGCCGGTTCCGGCACCACGGAACTCAACGCGGCGAACAGCTACAGCGGCGGGACGCAGATCGACGGCGGGATTCTCCGCCTCGCCAGCGCGCAGGCCATCGGCACGACCGGAACCGTCCGCTTCGGCGGAGGCACCCTGCAGCATACCGCAAGCAACGCGGTGGATTATTCCAGTCGGATCGGGGACAGCACCGCGGCCATCCGCATCGATACGAATGGGCAGAACGTTTCCTTCTCGGCCAACCTAGCGGCCACCAACACCGGCGGACTGGTGAAATCGGGAGCGGGAACCCTGACGATGTCCGGGACGAACGCCTTCTCGGGAGCGACCGAGGTCCTCGGCGGGACCTTGTCCGTGTCGAGCGAGGCCAACCTGGGAACGGCGCCGGGAGGCGCGAATGCCGCCCATCTCCTCCTCAACGGCGGCACTCTGGAAACGACCGCGAGCTTCGCGATCGACGACGCCAACCGTGGCGTCACGATCGGAGCCGCCGGAGCCACGGTCAACACCGCCGCCTCCACCGCCCTGACGGTGGAGAATGCGATCGTCCTCTCGGGCAATCTCACGAAGGCGGGCAGCGGAGCGCTACTCGTCAACGGGACCTCCACCGGCACCGGCACGGTTTCGGTGACGGCGGGCACGCTTGGCGGGGACGGAATCATCTCCGGTGCAACCACGATCGGGTCCGGGGCCGCGATCACCGCGGGAACGGCCGGAACCGTGGCCTCCCTTTCCTTCACCGACGATCTTTCCGTCGGCGCTGGAAGCACCTGGCTGGTGGATTTCATTGCCGGAACGGTCGATTTCGTGAGCGTGGGTGACACCCTGAACCTGGGAGGCTCGCTCAGCATCACCGACGACAACAGTTGGACGCCGCTTTCGGTATTCAATATCGCCGGGTTCAACACGCTGGGCGGAATGAACCGCTTCTCCAACGCATTCAACGACGGCGACCGCGTCGGCAACTTCACCGTGAATTATGGAACGGTGAACGCCGGCTACATCACACTGACGGCGATTCCCGAGCCGGGCACGCTCGGTCTTCTCGGTCTCGCGCTCGGTGGTTTCTTCGTCCGCCGTCTCCGCAAGCGGCGTAGCGAGGTGGTCGCCGTCGCCGCCGAAAACCGGGAGTGAGCGTGAGCGAGTCGACCCGCCCGAGCCCGCGATCCGCTCGCTCACGCTCGCGGCTACGGTTCCAATCGATTGCCCAAGCCCGGACGATCCGCTTGAGAGGCCGTAGCGACGAGCGTGAGCGAGTCGACCCGCCCGCGCCCGCGATCCGCTCGCTCACGCTCGCGGCTACTATTCCAATCGATTGCCAAAGCCCGGACGATCCGCTTGAGAGGCCGTAGCGACGAGCGTGAGCGAGTCGACCCGCCCGCGCCCGCGATCCGCTCGCTCACGCTCGCGGCTACGGTTCCAGTCGATTGCCCAAGCCCTGCCCTGGCTGAAGTGACGGTGGGGCAGGGGACCGGGGAATCGCTTCCATTTGCCGGGTGAAATGGATGGCGGATCGGTTAGAGTTTCGCATGGAATTGCGCATGAGGGGTTTCCTCGGATTGGCCGCTCCGTTCCTCGCCTTGATCGCGGCGGGTTGCGCCACTCGCACGCGCCTGCCAGAACCCCGGACCTCGCACGGCAATCCCGGCACGATTTATGGGAAATCGGCCGGAGTGGCGCGCCACCCGGTTTCCTCTCCCGTGTTCCGCGACAGTGGACCGGCGATCCGGCGGGAAATGCTGGATCTGATCCGCGGAGCACGGCATTCGATCCTCGTGGACAGCTTTTTGTTGAACGACGGGCCGGTTTCGAGGGAAGTGCTCGACGCGCTCGCGGAACGGGCGCGGCAGGGCGTGCGGGTCCGAGTTCTCGGGGATGCCTCCTCGCGTTTCGTGAAGGAGCAGGAAGCCTTCACCTATCTTTCGGAGAAAGGCGTGCCCACGGCGGAATTCAACCCGGTAGAGGGGCTGCGGCTCTTCGTGCCCTCCGTCCTCCTCCAGCGCGATCACCGGAAGTTCTGGATCATCGACGGGAACCGGGTTTTTCTCGGCGGAGCCAACCTGAGCGACCTGAGCCTGATCCCTCCGGAAGCGGGTGGAAACCGCGACCTTATGGTCCGTTTCGATTCTCCGGGAGTGGCGCGGGAACTGACCCGCTCCTTCGTCTCGACCTGGAACGAAAGCCGGGCACCGCTGCCGCTTTCGATCGACGAATTCGGTTCGCCACATCCCACCCCTCCGGCGGGCGGAACCGGCTTCTGGATCTTCAACGAGGATTCCGCCCCCCGGCATCCTTCCATGACCGAGGTCATGTTTGACGGTCTTTTCGCGACGGCGGAGCGGTCGGTCTGGCTCGTCGAACCCTATACCTTCACCAACCCGGAAATCCTCCGCTCGATCCGCGAAATGACGGATCGGGGCGTGGAGGTCAATCTCGTGCTTTCCTCGCAGGTCCGCGCCCCCCGGTTCCGCTACGCTTCCTTTTTCGGCATTGTCGACCTCATCGACGCGGGAGCGAGGGTTTGGATGTTTGACTCCGGGATCAGCCCGCTTCACTACAAATGCGCCGTGGTGGATGACCGTCTCGCCTTCGTGGGATCGGCGAATTTCAACCATCGGTCCTTCCGGCATTCCCGCGAATTGAACGTGGTGTTCGACGATCCCGCCAGTGTCGCGGCCGTCAACCGCGTCGTGGACTCGGTCCGGAAGGGCTGCCGCGAGGTTTCCCGCGAGGAGGTGGTCCGCTACCGGGGGGTGCCTTTTGCGGTCTGGTGGCTCATCATGCAGAACGCCGGATGAGGTCAAACCGACCCGACTGACCGGCCCTCCCAACCTGGGCCCGCCCAAGGAGGCTCGTTGAGTCTTCCGGGCAGGAAAAGGAGTTGTCCGAGCCTTTTCCAAGGCTGAATTTCGCTGGACTTGCACGACGAATCGCGTCTACGCTTCGTGTCCTTCGTCGGATTTGCTCCCGCGTGATGAAAACCCTTCTCTTCTCCCTCCTCGCCCTCGCCGGCCTGACCCTTTCCGCGCCCGCGCAAAATGGAGGCGTTGCGGTTCTCGACATCGATGAAGTGGCGAGACAGCTCGGGATCGAGGAAAAGGTCCGCGTCGATCTTCTCGGCATGCAGAACAACCTCAATGCCGACCTCAAGCGCAGCCAGGAGACCATGCAGAAGCAGATGACCGGGGTCGAGGAAGCCGCCGGCAAAAATCCTTCCGAGGAGCAGAAGCGCCAGATCATCGCGACCAACCAGCAGCTCAACGAGGAGTTCAACCGCCTCAAGGCCCAGGCCCAGAATACCCTTGCCCAGGAGCGGGCCCGGATGATCAACGAGTTCCGCGTCCGTCTCGAACCGATCGCGCTCAAGGCCGCTCAGGAGATCGGTCTAGACGTCGTCCTGATGAAGGTCACGCCCCCCGTTTTCGCCTACGCCACCGCCGTCGACATCACTCAGGCCACCACGAAGATGGCGCTCGATGCCGGGATGCAGGTGAACTCCGGCGGGGTCACCAACGCTCCGGCTCCGCCAATTGCGCCGGCGCGGCCGCCCGTGGCAGCACCGGTCGCGGAACCGATGACGGATGAGAAGGACGGGAAGGATGAGCGTGAGGGCAGGTCCAAGGGGACTTCGGGCGAGACGACGAAGAGCGGCGCGAAGGGGGATTCCAAGGGCGGATCGAAGGGCAAATCGAAGGGCAAATCGAAGGGCGATTGAACGGATCAATGGCCAGTTCCGCCCGTCGCTGAAACCGGAATCAGGAATCGGTTCCCGAACGAAAACGAATTTTTATGGCAACCAAGATCGGCGTTATCGGAGCGGGCGGCATGGCCCGCTATCACATTGAGGGATTCCGCAAGGCCGGAGGCGAAGTCGTCGCCATGGCCGACGTGAATGTCGAGGCGGCCAAGGCGTCCGCCGCGGCGAACGGGGTCGGAACGGTCTACAGCGATGTCGCCGAACTCCTCACGAGCGACATTGATGCGGTCTCCATCATCGTCCCGAACAAGTTTCATGCGCCGCTGGCGGTCCAGGCGTTGGAGGCGGGCAAGCATGTCTTCTGCGAGAAGCCCCCGGCCATGAACGCGGCCGAGGTCCATGACATGATCGCCGCCCGTGACAGGGCGGGAAAACAGCTCATGTTCAACTTCAACAACCGCGCCCGTCCCGAGTCGCGCGAGATGAAGAAGCTTATCGAAAGCGGTGCCGTCGGCCGGATCAATTCCGCCCAGGCCAAGTGGATCCGCCGCACCGGCATTCCGGGCTTCGGCGGATGGTTCACGACCAAGGCGCTCTCCGGGGGCGGTCCCGTCATCGACCTGCTCCACATGATGGATCTGGCGATCTATTTCATGGGCAATCCGAAGCCCGCCCACGTCCTCGCGCAGACCTTCGACGACCACATCACCCTCAAGGAATTCAAGGGTCCCTGGGGCATCCCCGACCGCGAGGGCGGCACCACCGACGTCGAGTCGGCCGCTCACGGCTTTGTCACCTTCGAGACCGGACAGGTCCTCAGCTTCCAGATGTCCTGGGCCGAGATGATCCAGCGGGAGGAAGTCTCCGTCGTCTTCCAGGGCGTGCGTGCCGGGGGCAAGGTCGAGCGGCTCTTCGGCAGCGACGGCCTCGATGACACGGCGATCGACACCTGCGAACTTTACACCCAGGAGAACGGTCAGCGTGTCGACAGGACGATCGCCGTCGAACCCTGCGAGGACATGGGGCGGATCAATTCCGCGGCCAATTTCGTCGAGGCGATCGAGGGCAAGGCCGCCCCGCTCAACAACGCCGAGCAGGGGCTCGCCCTGATGCAGATCATCGATTCCATTTACGCGTCCGCCGCAACGGGCAAGCCCGTCGCGATCTGATCCGCGTCAGGCGGCCGCGAGCGTGAGCGAGCGGATCGTCCGGGCTCGGACAATCGACTGGAACCGTAGCCGCGAGCGTGAGCGAGCGGATCGCGGGCTCGGGCGGGTCGACTCGCTCACGCTCGTCGCTACGGCCTCTCAAGCGGATCGTCCGGGCTTGGGCAATCGATTGGAATAGTAGCCGCGAGCGTGAGCGAGCGGATCGCGGGCGCGGGAGGATCGACTCGCTCACGCTCGTCGCTACGGGAGGTGTCCTTCACTCTTCCGACGGCAGCGACTTGTGCGCACCGTCGCAGAAGGGCGCATTGCCGCTATGCTTGCACTGGCAAAGCCACACCTTTTTGGCTTCCGTCAGGGTGAACTTCTGCGGCGCGAATCCCGTGCCCTTGTGCGATCCGTCGCAGAAGGGTTGGTTCGCGGAGTGACCGCAGGTGCACCACCAGTGGTCACCGGCGGGGAGTTCAAGGGCGGCGGGGGAGGTGGCGGCGATTTTCGGGGTCATGGCAGGTTGGGGGAAAGGGTAGAGTCGGATCCTCCACGAGGTCAAGCCCCGGCTTTCCCTCGTCGCCAATCGGTTTGCCGTCAAAACGCCTTCCTCACCGGTTTACAAACGTTCCGCGACGAGGCACCTTCCCGGATGCCGACGCCACTCGACCGACGCCGATTCCTTCTTCGCTCCGTAGGTGCCACCCTCGCCCTGCCCGGCCTGCCCTCGTTGATGGCCAAATCAGTCGGCGGCACTTCGCCCGTCCAGACCGCCAAGGGCGCCGGAGCCGGGGCGCGACGCTTCGTCGCCGTGGGCAATCTCCTCGGATACCAGCAGAAGAGCTTCTTCCCCAAGACCGTGGGCAAGAACTGGGAGGAGACCCCTCTCTTGAAACCCCTCCTGCCGAACCGCGAGCAACTCACCGTCTACCGCGGGCTCGACCACGGCATCAAGGGTGGACACTTCGCGGTGCATTCCTTCCTCTCGGGCGTCCTCAATTCCGAGGCCAAGGACCGTCCCAATGGCAACGTCTCCCTCGACCAATACCTCGCCGAGGCGGTCGGCACCGAGACCCGCTTTCCCTCGCTTACGGTTGGGTCCGAGGGCGGCATCCACGGAGGCTGCCAGATCGCGTGGACCCGCTCCGGTGTGCGCGTCCCGCCGATCACCGGCCCGGCCGATCTCTTTGAAAGGCTCTTCGTCGACGAATCGCCCGAGCGCCGCGCCCGCCGCGTCGGAGAAAACGGGCTCCAGGGCTCCATCCTCGACGCCGTCCAGGAAGAGGCCGCCAGCCTCGCCCGGCAGGTCAACGCCGAGGACAAGGCCAAGCTCGACGAGTATTTTTCCTCGATCCGCGATGTCGAGAAACGCCTTGAACTCCGCCGCCGCTGGGTCGACCAGCCCAAGCCCAAGGCCCCCTTTGAGAAGCCGGCCAACGTGAACACGGTGCATGACCTGCCCATGCTCTACGAGTTGATCGCCCTCGCCCTCCAGACCGACTCCACCCGCATCGCCACCCTCGAGATCGGGGGCTGCTTCCTGCCCCAGGACCTCGGAATCGACAAGGCCTACCACGGGCTTTCCCACCACGGCAACGACGAGGACGCCATCGCCCACCTCATCAAGCTCGAGACCTACCAGATCGAGCACTTCGCCAAATTTCTCACCCGCCTCTCAAAGCTCGGGGACGGCGAGCGCACCCTCCTCGATTCCACCACGGTCCTCTTCGGCAGCGGCATCGGCGACTCCAACACCCACACCAATTCCGACCTGCCCATCGTCCTCGCCGGCGGTGGCTACCGCCATGGCGAATTCAAACAGGTCGAGTCCAAGGGCATCAACAAGGTGCCGCTCTGCAATCTTTACGTCGAAATCGCCCGGCGCATGGGCGTCGAGACCGACTCCTTCGGATCCAGCACCGGTTCTTTCGCGTGAGAATTCCGGTACGAGGGGGCAGGGGAAAAACCGGGCTCGCGGCAGTCCTTCTCGCCGCGTGCCCTTTCTTCGCGTCCGCCGTCGAACCGGCCAAAACGGCCCCGGGAAAGACGGCCCCTGACAAACCAGCCACCGATCCCGCCGCCGTCGTCGAGCAGTTCCTCGGGAAATACTGCCTCGAGTGCCACGATTCCAGCCTCGCGAAAGGCGACCGAGATTTCGAGGCCTTCGCCCTGCCTCTCTCCACCGTGGCGCAACTCGTCGAGGCCAAGGACATCATCGACCAGGTCACCCTGCGCGAGATGCCCCCAAAAAAGGCCGGGCAGCCCGGCGACGAGGAGCGTCTCGCCGTCGTCCGCGCCCTCCGCGACGGCATCGCCGCGACCCGCGGGAAATTCGAGACCAGCGGGGGACGCACGGTCCTGCGCCGCCTCTCCAGCCGCGAATACGAAAACACCCTCGCCACGCTCTTCGGGCGCCGCGTCGACACCCTTGGTCTCACCGCCGATTTTCCCAAGGAGAAGACGAGCCGCCACCTCGACACGATCGGACAATCCCTCATCACCTCCGGCTTTCTTCTCGACCAGTATTTCCATGCCGCGCAGCGCCTCATCGATCTCCGCCTCGCCCAGCCCCTGCCCGAGGTGAAGACCTGGCATTTCAAGAACCACTTCGTGCAATACGAGGAACTCGAGGGACCTCACAAGGCCGCCTTCAATTTCGACTTCCTCTGCCTCTACGAGCAGCCTGATACCGACACCCGACAGGGCGGCTACGGGCACATCGAGGACTTTCTTGACGGGGTTCCCGCCTCGGGGCACTACCGCATCCGCGCTCTCGCCCGTGCCATGCATCGCGACACCCACTACGATCCCGCCATCTTCGGGATCGACTTCAGCGAACCCTTCCAGCTCGCCGTCGTCCCCGGCGACGTCACCAAGGGCCACATTCATTATCCGCAGGCCATCGAACCCATCCTCGATCAGACCCTCGTTCCCGACGAGAAATTTGAATGGCTCGAGTTCGATGTCTGGCTCGAGGCCGGCCAGACGCCCCGCTTCATTTTCCCGAACGGACCCTACGAATCACGCGCCTCCGTTCTCAAGATCAACGACCGCTACAAGGATGAGTTCAAGGGCGACATCTCCAAGTCGGGCGTCAGCCGCACTCACCTCCTCCGCGAAGGCAAGCTGCCCCACATCCGCATCGACGAGATCCGGATCGAAGGACCCCTGCCCGAGGAAGGCGGTCGTCTTGAGGAACGCGCCGTGTTTGGTGAAAAAGGCTTCCAGCCCGACCAAGCGATGGAGCAGCTTGCCGCCTTCGCGACCCGCGCCTACCGCCGCCCCCTCGACGAGGCCGACCGGGCTCGCCTTCGCCAGACCTATGGGCGACGACTGAAAGAGGCCGGCGATCCCCGCACCGCCGCCCTCGACACCATCAAACTCATCCTCTGTTCTCCTTCCTTCCTCTATCTCCGCGAGATCACCGGCGACGATCAGACCCGCCTCCATTCCCACGACCTCGCAACGCGACTTTCCTATGCCCTCTGGGCCGCACCGCCCGATGACGCACTCTTCGCCGCTGCCGCCGCCGGCCGCCTCGATGACTCGGCCGGACTCGAAAGGGAAGCCCTCCGCCTCCTTGCCGACGGACGTGCCGACGCCTTCATCCGGGGCTTCACCGACAGTTGGCTGAACCTCCGTGAGCTCGGCCAGATGCCGCCGCCCCGCGAGGGTGCCCGGGTCTACTACGCCGAGAACCTGCCCGAGGCGATGAAGACCGAGGTCCATCGCTTTTTCCGAGACTTCCTCGACCACGATCGTCCCGTCGTCCGTTTGCTCGACGCCGATTACACTTTCGCCGACAAACGCCTCGCCAAACTCTACGGCCTGCCCGAGGCCAAGACCCTCCGCCTCGCCGACGGCTTCCAGCGAGTCAGTCTCAAGGACCAGAAACACCGCGGCGGCCTCCTCGGGATGGCGGCGGTTCTTTCGGTGAGTTCCAATGGGGTCGAGACCTCCCCCGTGACCCGCGGCGTCTGGGTCTTGGAGAATCTCCTCGGCATCGAACCGCCGCCGCCGCCGGACGTCGTCCCCGCCATCGAGATTGACGTTCGTGGTGCCACCAGCATCCGCGAGCGGCTCGAGAAACACCGCGCCGACAAAGCCTGTGCCGAGTGCCACCGCAAGATCGATCCGCTCGGCTACAGCCTCGAGTGTTTCGATCCGATCGGCCGTTACCGCGTCAACTACCCCAAGCCGAAGGGCGACACTCCGGCTCCCAAGGTCGACCCCAGCGGGGAATTTCCGTCCGGCGAGACCTACCGGGGCTTTTCCGAATTTCGGAAGCTCCTCGCCGAGACGAGAGGTGAGCTCTTCACCCGCGCCCTCGCGAACCGGTTTCTCAGCCACGCGACCGGGCGTCTCATGGAGACCACCGATGATTACGCGATCGACGAACTCCTCGCCCGGGTCGAAGGACGAGGGGGCGGTTTGCGCACCCTGATCCTCGAGTGTGTGAGGAGCGATGTGTTTTGCAACCGGTGATCCGGCGGACGTGCTGCATGGAAAAGCGGTGTTGTCGGGCCGGGACATGAGCCCGCTCCAGCCCCGGCCCTCCGCCTTGCCAGCAGGCCGGCACCGCTCCGCATTCGTCCAAACCTTTCTTGGGTTCGGTATCACCGCGCACCGCGTGAATTCCGCGCTTTGTTCTGGACACGGTTGCGGGCGCGGCGCAATCTTTCCGACCGACCACCCCCAACCCCACCAGCCCGTCATGCCCCACGTAGAGACCAACGGAATCCAGATGTATTATGAAGAGAAAGGGAGCGGCGATCCCGTCCTCCTGATCATGGGAATCACCGCCACCGGCGACGTGTGGCAGGCCCATTCCGACCACTGGAGCGAGGAATTCCGTTGCATCATGCCGGACAACCGCGGTGTCGGGCAAACCGACAAGCCGGCCGGCGACTACACCAGCGCGATGATGGCCGACGACTACGCCGGTCTCCTTGACGCCCTTGGCATCTCCCAGGCGCGCGTCGTCGGCGTCTCGATGGGGTCGATCATCGCCCAGCAGCTCTGCCTGCGGCACCCTAAAAAGGTGCGCAGCGCCGTCCTCATGTGTCCCTGGGCGAGGCTCGACCGCTACGCGACCTCGGTCTTCGAGCACATGAAGGTCTGCAAGGCCCATCTCGACAACGAGCAGTTTCTTGAGTGGATCCAGCTCCTCATTTTCACAAAACCGTTCTGGGACAACGATGAGGCCTACAAGGGTCTGGTGCAGGGGCGCCGCGATTTCGACACCAACCCGCGACCCCAACCCCTCCACGGCCTGCGTGGACAGGCGGCGGCCTGCATCGGGCACAACACGCTCGCAAAGCTCGGCAAGATCAAGGCACCCTGCCTCGTCATCGGGGGCAAGGACGACATCTTCACCCCGCTCTGGATGGCCAAGGAGGTCGCCGCCGGCATCCCGGGCTGCCAGACCCATTTCTACAGCGACGCGGGCCACGCCTTCCACTGGGAGAAGATGGACGACTTCAACCCCCGCATCCGGAAGTGGCTCCGCAAGCATTGAGCGCGCCTCCGGGCCGCTCCGCAAAAGGTAAAAAGTAAAAGGGAAAAGGTTTCCGGAATTGACCGTGCTGCCTTCCTGCCCCTAACTTCACGCCTTCCTTACCTTTCACTTTTCACCTTCCCACCTTTTACTCCGCAGTTATGTCAACGATTCGCTTTGGATCTCAAGTTTATACCTGGTTCATGCAGGGCACCGGCAAGGGCTACGACAACCAGCTCGAACACATGATGAAGGTGGCCGCGAAGGCCGGCTTCACCGGGATCGAGCCGATGGTGCTGGAGATCTCGAAGTCGGCCCTCGGCTGCTCGAAGTATTGGCTGGGTCCCCAGATCGACCCGGTGAAGATGAAGGAATCGCTCGCCAAGCACAAGATGAAGCTGGCCGGCCTCGCCTTGGTCTGTGCCTGGGATGGCGAAAAGGAGACTCCGGCGGAGAAAGCCGCGGCGGACTTCACGATCAAGTTCCTCCAGAATTTCCCCGGGGCCATGCTCGGCACGGTGACCCTTCCGAGCGGCCGCAACCACGACCTTCAGCGCCGCCGTCTCAACGTCGCCCGCAACCTCAACGCGGTCTCGAAGCGCGCCGCCGACGCGGGGCTGGTCTGCTCCTATCACCCGAACAGCCCGGCTTCCTCGCTCGTGCGCACGCAGGAGGACTACGACGTCGTCCTCAGCAGCCTCGATCCCTCGGTCACCGGATGGACCCCCGACGTGGGGCACATCATCCGCGGCGGTATGGATGTCATCGCGACCCTGAACAAGTGGCAGCACCTCGTGAACCACATCCACTACAAGGATTTCTCCGGCAACGGTCCCGAACCCTGGGCGCAGATGGGCACGGGCAAGCTCGACTTCCACCGCATCACCGAATGGCTCGTCAGCCGGAACTACAAGGGCTGGATCATCTGCGAGGATGAGGCGCATGTCGCAGTCGATGATCCGGACGGAGTCACCCTGCAGAACGGCCAGTGGTGCAAGGACAACCTCTATCCGATCGTGGGGCTCTGAGTCCCGTGATCGGACCGGGTCGGGTCGCGCACCGGACCCGGTCGAGTCTCCGGAATGAGTGACGGGACCCCTCCGAAGCCCTCCTGGTTCCGCGGTCTCGTCGTCGATCTCGCGGCCCCACCGTCGGGACCGCGCATTCGTCCGTATCTCGATGGGATCCTTCCGCTCCTCCTTGCCGCCACCCTGACCGTCCTGGTCCGATTGTCCGGTTTCGACCTCGAGGCGGCGCGGTGGATCCATCGCGTCGGCGGCGGTTCTTGGGCGCTGGGCGATCATCCCTTCTGGAAGATCCTCTACCAAGGAGGCACCGTGCCGGCCGTGGTGACCGTTTTTGCGGCGCTCGGCCTTTACGTGGTGAGCGGATGGTGGCATGCGCTCGTGCGCTGGCGCAGGGTGTTTTGGTTCGTGATCCTTTCGGGGCTGATCGGTCCCGGGGTGATCACGAACGCCGTCCTCAAGGAATCCTGGGGTAGGCCCCGTCCCCGCGAGGTGGTCGAATTCGGCGGACGCAGCCAGTTCGAGCCGGTCTTTGCCTACGACCCATCCAGCGAGGGGCTCTCCTTTCCGTGCGGGCACGCGACGATGGGATTTTTCTTCCTCGCCGGATCCTTCCTCTTCCGCCGCCATCGTCGTGGCCTGGCAGACGGTTTTCTCTTCGGTGGCCTCGTCGCGGGCGGGTTGATGGGGATCGCGAGGATGGCGCAGGGCGGTCATTTCTTTTCCGACGTGGTCTGGGCCGCGGTGGTGTGCTGGTATACCCCGATGGGCTTGTATTTCGCGCTTGGTCTTGATCGCGGATTGGTCCGCGACGGGACCGCGTCGCGGCACCTTTCGCTCAGGGTCCGGGTGGCGGTGGGTGCGATCGGCCTGCTGATGTTGGGCGGGGTCCTGCTGGGAACTCCCCATCATGAACGGCACCATTACGAGGTGATGGGCGATTTCGCGAAGGCGGGACCGCTGCGGGTCCGGCTCGTGCTCACGACGGGGAGCGTCGAGATCGTTCCGGGCGAGGTCTTCCGGATCCACGGGGAGGCCACCGGTCACGGATTGCCGACCTCAAAAATCTCAAGGAACTTTGTGGAAAGAAAGCAGGAAAAAGATTCTTATCTCGTTTATTCGGAGAGGATTAGCGGTTGGTTTTCGGAGGTGAGCGCGAACCTCCGGGTCGAACTTCCGTGGAGCCGCATCCGGGTATTGGAGCTCGAGACCGGGGACGCGGCGGTCCTGGTCAGGCTGGCACCGACGGAGTCGCGTCCGTCGATGAAACTGATGGCGGGAACCGGAGCCGTCGGGGTGGACCCGGCGGGCCAGGGGCTTTCACTCAAAGGGGCGATCGGCGCGGGCTCCCGTGCGATCGAGCCGGCCCCGCCGCCCGGGACCGCCCCGGGAGCTTCGATCTACCGGCTCGAGGTCGGGGAGGGGTTTTCGGGGGATTTTCGATTCGTTGCCGGGAAAGGCCCGTAAAATCACAAAGAACGGCTCGCAATCCGGTCACCCCCGGTTATTTTCCGGCGCGTTTTTTATGGATACCGACTTCCGGAGCAAGGAGACCAGCTGGCTGTCGTTCAATGCACGGGTGCTCCAGGAAGCGGCCGACCCTTCCGTGCCGCTCTTTGAACGCATCAAGTTCCTCGGCATCTACAGCTCCAATCTGGATGAATTCTTCCGCGTCAGGGTGGCGACATTGAAGCGGCTCGCATCGCTCGGCGACGGGTGGAAGCGGCTCGACATCCCCGACCCGAAACAGACCCTCGCAACGGTGCGCGAGATCGTCTCGAGGCAGGGCGCCGAGTTCAACCGCGCCTACGAACGCGTCCGCGCCGATCTCGAAAAAAACGGCATCCGCATCATCCGCGAGACCGAGGTGCCCGCCTCCCTGCGCGACTACCTCCGGGACTATTTCCGCCGCGAAGTCAGCCCGCACATTTTCCCGGTGATCCTCAAGGCCTCGGCGAAGCTGCCGAAGCTCAAGGACCTGCCCATGTATCTGGCGGTGCGGGCGACGAAGTCGGATGGCACGGGACGCCCCATGCACGCGCTCATCGAGATCCCTCAGAATCTCCCGCGCTACATCCCGCTGCCGAAGAAGGGCGAGACCCAGCTCGTGATGTATCTCGACGACATCATCCGTTTCGGGCTGGACGAGGTCTTCGCGACCTTTCCCTACGATCACTACGAGTCCTACGCGATCAAGTTCACCCGCGATTCCGAGCTCGCGCTCGATGACGACTTCACCGAGAGCTTCTACGAGAAGATGTCGGACAGCCTCAAGGCGCGCGAGGAGGGCCTGCCGGTTCGCGCGAATTTCGACATCGATTTCCCGAAGGCCTTCCTCCACCTCGTCCTCCGCAAGCTCGACCTCGCCGGAGCCGACTCGCTCTATCCCGGGGCCCGCTACCACAACCGGCGCGATCTCCTGAGTTTCCCCGATTTCGGAAAGTCCGAACTGAAATACCAGCGGTCCGCCGCGGTTCCGGTTCCGGCCTTCGCCAAACGCCCGGCGGGGATGTTCGCCGCGATCCGGAAACGCGACGTGCTCGTCCATGTGCCCTACCAGTCCTTCCGCCATCTCATCACGCTGCTGCAGGAAGCCTCGATCGATCCGCTCGTGCAAAGCATCTCGATGACCCAATACCGGCTCGCCAAGGGCTCCTGCATCGCCCAGGCGCTGCAGGCTGCGGCGCGGAACGGCAAGGAGGTCTTCGTGCTCGTGGAGCCGCAGGCCCGCTTCGACGAGGAGGCCAACATCAAATGGGCGGGACGCTACCGTGATGCCGGTGTGCATGTGCAGCTCGGAGTGCAGGGTCTCAAGATTCACAGCAAGCTCGTCCACATCGTGCGGCGCGAGTCGGGGCGCGACCGCAGCTACACCATGCTAGGGACGGGCAACTTCAACGAGGACACCGCCGCGATCTTCGCCGACCACCTGCTTTTCACCTATCACCAGGGCATCGGGGACGACGCCAAGGAAATCTTCCGGTTCTTCCGCCAGTCCTATCTCAAGCCGAGGCTCAACCACCTCTTCATCGCGCCCTTCGACCTCCGGAACTTCCTCCGCGAGCGGATCGAGCGGGAGATCGCGAACCACGAGGCCGGCAAGCCGGCCGGGATCTCGGTGAAACTCAACAATTTCTCCGACAAGCCGACCAACGAACTGTTTCGCAAGGCAGCCGCTGCGGGGGTGCGGGTGCGGCTCATCGTGCGCAGCATGTATTCGCTCATGGTGGAGGATGGCGGTCCGATCGAGGCGATCAGCATCGTCGACAAGTATCTCGAGCACTCGCGCATGCTCATCTTCGAGAACGGGGGGGCAACCGAGGTGTTCCTCTCCTCGGCCGACTTCATGCCGCGGAACTTCGACACGCGCGTCGAGACGATCTTCCCCGTCGCCGAACCGCGTCTGAGGGATCAGCTCATCGACTACTACAACGTGCAGTGGAGCGACAACACGAAGGCCCGCATCCTCGACCGGAACCTCGTCAACGGCTACCGGCCGGTGAAAAAGGGGGCGAAGCGCGTGCGCGCCCAGTTCGACCTCGAGACCTATCTGGCCGAAAAGGCGGATCTTTGAGGGGCGAGATCCGCCAAACTCGTTGCCTGTTGCGGGGGGAATTCCAGATTGGAATTCCCCAGGTCTCGAGGTAGTCGGAGATGGCGCGGCGGGCCTCGATTTTGGAGGCAAAGACCGCACCAGGCGGGAAGGCCTCGGCCTTGAGGGTGGCGAAGAAGCTTTCCGCCGTGGCGTTGTCGTAGCAATAGCCCGCCGCACTCATGCTTTGAACGAGGCCGCTTTTCTCCAGGCGGAGGCGGAAGGCCCGGCTGGTGTATTGGCAGCCGCGATCGGAGTGGAAGAGCGCTCCCCGTTGCGGACGAAGCTGGAGGCGCGACTGCTCGAAGGCGTCGAGAAGCAGGCCGGTGTGCAGAGGCTCGCCGATCTTCCAACCCACCACCGCCCGGCTGAAGAGATCGAGGACCACCGCGAGGTAAAGCCAGCCCTCCCGGGTGGCCACGTAGGTGAGGTCGCTGACGAGGGCTTCTCCGGGCCTGGTGACGGCGGGGGCGTCCGTGAGGGGGGGGGGCGGGCGGGAAATGGCGGTCTGGCTGGGTGGTCTTTGGCCGGAAGGGACGCCTGGATTTTGCCGCCAGGCCGTGGCGGGCCATGAGCCGGGCGACCCGGTTCTCCGAACAGGCGTAACCCCGTTCCCGCAGTTCCACCGTCATGCGGGGACTGCCGTAACAGCGAGTGTGGCGGTGTTCGTGGATGCGTTTCATCTCTTTGAGGAGGATCTCATTCTGGGCCCGGCGAGGAGTGCTCTCGCGCCTGCTCCATTGGTAATAGGCGCTCCGAGAGAGCTCGAAGGCCTCGCAGAGTTCGGCAATGGTTTAGTCTTCCCGCATCGTGTGAATCAGCGCATACCGGCTTGCGGGTCCTCCGCCAGGATGCTCGCGGCTTTTTTAGGATCTCGCGCTGGCGAGGGAGATGCTCGTTCTCCCGGCGAAGCCGCCGGATCTCCCCGGCCATCTGCTCGGGGTCCGCTCCGGCCGGGTCCTCGCCCCGCTCACGCGGGGCTGGACCTCGCCCTGCGCTCCCCCGAGCAGAGACTGCTTCCAGCTCCGCAGGCTATCGGTCGGGGCCCAGAGATCTTCGGCGCCCCCTTGAGGGATCGACCGCTGCTGACGTAGAGATCGACGGCCTCTCGCCGGAACTCTTCCGAATAGGGTGGTTTGGTTTTGGGCATGTCCAGTTTCCTTTCTCAGACTGTGCGCTCTCTGTCCACCGTTTCGGGGGAAGTTCAGGGTGGCTGGGGCGGCTGCACTGGCGCTTGACCCTGCGGAGATCGACCGGTTGCTGAACCGTCATCATTGCGGCGATTGGAGAGACCTCGACACCGAAGCCAAGCAGGCGAACGACCGTGACGTGAATGACGGCGGTAGGCTCCTGAGCCGATACGACATCGAAGCGGGTTCGTTCTACGTGATCACCGAGTGGGACCGGTCGATGACGACGTCGATGTTGCGGGAGGAGTATTGACGGTTTTTGGGCGCGTCTCACGCGCTTCGCGGGTGTGGCCCTACCAGACTTTTTCGGGGAGGCGAGAAGGAGCTACCCAGTGCATTTCATGCGGAACCGGAGGGGAAATTTTTCGCTGGAATCTCGCCCCCAAACCGAGTCTCATCCACTCGATCCGACGAAAAAAGAATTTCCGCTCCCCCCAAAATTTCGGATTTAACTCGTCGGAGTATTGGAGTGGTGGAGCAATGGACTGGTGAGATTCATTGCTCCACCACTCCGGGAACCTTGGATTCCCAAATTGTGATGCCGAGCAGTAGGAAAAGCAAGCCCGTCCCCCATCGACTCCCCATGAAATCCTCAGCACCCCTCGTCCTCGCCGCCGCCTTCGCCTCGCTTCTCCTCCTCCTCGCCGGGACCAGCTCCGCCGTCGCCTCCGATGCCACCATCAGCCTCTATCAGGGCAAGACCCTCTATGGCTGGGACGGACGCCATCTCGCCCAATACCAAGGCAAGCGCCTTTACGAATGGGATGGACGCTACCTCGCCCAATACCAGGGAAAACGCCTCTACGAATGGGATGGGCGCTACCTCGCCCAATACCAAGGCAGGCGCCTTTACGAAATCGACGAGCGCGGCGTCAGCGCCTACCAGGGGCGGCGTCTTTTCACCTGGGAGGGCGAGCATGTCGCGCGCTACCAGAGCAGCCGCTTCCTCACCGTCAAGGGCGTCGTGCCGCTCCCGGTCCTCGCCCTCCTCGCCGCGGGCATGCTGTGAGGGCCACCCGATCTGGCGATTCCGATTTCGGCCCACGTTCACCAACGTTCCCACGCCTACAAACCCGCTCCGCGATTGTAATGGTCGCAATCGGTCCGGCGAAGTATTCGATCAATGGAACCCTTTCGATCCGTCCCTCGCGCCCGATGAAGCCCTTCCTCTACCTGTTTGGCATTTTGGTCCTCGAAATTGCCATCTACAGCCTCGCCTTCCGGGTTTGGGGAATCACCGGAATGCTGTTCCTCGGCGCGATCGACTTCGGGCTCCTTGCCATCGTCCAGCACTTTCGCTTCACCTCGATCCACTCCTGACATGGTCGGCTTCCTGCTGCTTCTGCTCCTCGTCGCAGTCTGGCACTTCGGGGCCGGCTTGCGCGACGGCCTCCGGTGAACGGGAGTGTCCACGCCGACTCCTTTCCGCCACTTTGCCGCACCCATGCATCTCCACGTCATCGGAGCCCAGTCCCACGCCATCGCCTACCTCCTCGGCTCCGGGACGACCCGCGTTCTGGTCGACTGCGGCCTACCCGCTAGGTTGATGCTGGCACGGCTATCGGCCATCGGACTCGACCCGCTCTCGATCGACGCCGTCGTCCTCACACACGAGCACGGCGGACATGCCTGCGGTCTCGAGGACCATCCCTTTCGCGACGGCATCCCGGTCGTCGCGAGCGACCACACCTGCCGGTTCCTCGGGGCCGGCGCGGCGATCTCCCGGGTCCGCTGGTTGCCGGCCTCGGCGGACCTGCCCTTCGCCATTGGTGACCTCGCCTTCCGGGGCTGGCCCGTCGCCCACGACGCGGTCGATCCCTTCGCGTGGCTGGTCGAGGAGCGCGGGTCCGGATTCTCCATCGGGATCACCGGCGACCTGGGCCATGTGTCCAGGCAGCTCATCGAAATGCTCCTCCGGGCACACTGCGTCCTCGTCCATGCCAACCACGACGAGGAGCTCCTGCGGGCCGACCAATCGACCGCCCCGCCCACCCGCCTCCGCGCCGCCAACCGTCATGGCCACCTCTCCAACGAGCAGGCGGCCCACCTCGTCGCCCAGCTCGCGCTCCGAGGGCGTCTCGGCCGGGTGCTCCTTTCCCACCTCGATCCCCGATGGAACACGCTTCGCCGCGCCGTCGGCGCGGTCGAATCGACCCTCGCCGCGATCGCCCGGCCGGAGATCCCCGTGCGCTGCCTCCGGAACGGAGAGACGCACTGCTTGACCCCGACGGGCGCATGAACGCCGCCTCCGACCTTGCGGCAGTTGTGCGGAATCGCCGACCGAAGGAACTTCACCGCGGAGTTCAAGGCCTCGCCGGACTTCGAGCTCGCGCGGGGAGGTTGTTGTTCTCCTCTCTTTTCATGGTCCTCGGTCGAAATCTGCCGGGAACGCCCCAACGCTCAGACCTCAAATCCAATCAAGCCCTTGGCACCATCCGCCAGGGCCACCGATGGGGACACCGGCGGCGAGTCAGGCCGGCGTGGAGGGTTTGCTGTAGGAACTCTTGTCCTTTGGAAAGAAAATCGCCGAAATCGCCCCGGAGAGAGGCCACGACATGGCGACAGAGACGCCGGTGAACCAGTTCTGAGAGGCAGAGGCGGGTGGATGGCCCAACCGAGTTTCTCAACATAGAAGCGGGCCGCCTCGAGGCGGTTCCATTCGTTGATACCGTCGGGAATGATGAAGCGCTCCTCCTCCGGGGCCTTCTTCGATCCCGTCGCGGCCCGCTTGCTGCCATCGCCGCTGCCATTTCGAGGCGACCTGCTGCCACCGGCGCTGCCATTCCGGGAAGAAATGCTGCCATCGTCCGGCAAGTTTGGCAGCGGATCGCTGCCATTCCCGCCTTCGCCGCTGCCACCCGCAGCGTCCGTGGCGCTGCCACTCTGGTGCCATCCTTCCTTCGCGGATCGCCGAAACACCGTCCGTTCGGGGATTCCGAACCGGAGCGCGACCTGGCGGAGGGTGTCACGGGAAGTTTCATAGTGGGCGCGAACCAGCGCCCAGTTTCGATCGGACCGCTTCATGTCTTGAAAAGTTGGGGTGGGGATCTGGAGTGGTTTTCGGGCGACTCAGCGGTCAGCCGACGTCGGGGCCGATCCACGCACGCTCATCGCGTCGAGCGCTGCCTCCAGTTCGGTGAGGAGGGGTTCGGGACGACGGATCGGATCGGAATGCGGATTCATGCCCCGGACCCCGTGTCAACGGAACGCCCAGAGCGTCATCCTGTGGAGCTCACAAACAACCGATGGAAAGCACCCCTTATTCAATCCATGATCACCGCACGGGGTTGAACTTCTTCATCACCAAGAAGGAGGAGCTTGTTGCGCAACGAAGTTCGATGAATCCGGAGCATCCGGCTTCCGCCCCCGCCCAAGACTGTGGTGCAGATCCTGCATGACAAAACATGACAAACGATCTGCGTCACCCTGCGAAAACATCCCCGGACACCCTCGAATCCCTTTGAAGAAAAGCCCGTGGATACGAAGGTTCACGCATGAAGAGACAATCCCCGACGTCCCGGCGGGGCGCCCGCGTTGGATGTGCTTCAACCGTCCCTACCGGTTCCCGCGTTGGACGTCCTTCGACCATCAGCGGACGGTTCGGCGAACCGTCCCTGCCGTGGATGATTGCCCGGCACCTTCCTACGCGATGGCGCGGGTGATGCTCCTCTACCCTTTCGGCTACTCTCGCTTCATGAACCGCCATCGCACCCTTTCCCGCCGCCGCTGGCTGGGCGCCTCTATCGCCGCCGGGGCTTCGTTGCCGCTGCTGCCATCCGCCTTGGCCGCAGGCGAATTCCGCATCGCGCCATTTCGCTACGACGTCACCCCGCCGACCGGTCATCCGCTCTGCGGCGGGTGGATCACCCCGGTGAAGTCGGTCGACGACCCGCTCGAGGCGATCGGCTTTGTCCTCCTCGGGGCAGGCGACCCCATCGTGATCTGCTCGGTCGACTGGACGGGATTGCTCAACGACGCCCACCTGCAATGGCGCGCCGCCCTCGCCGAAGCCGCCGGGACGACTCCCGACCGGGTCGCGGTGCAGTGCGTCCACCAGCACGACGCGCCCTTCGTTTGCCTCGCGAGCGAAAAACTCATCGCCGAACAGAATGCCGGGATGCACGTCGTCGACCTCGCCTTTTTCCGCGATTGTCTCGAGCGTGGCCGGGCGGCGGTGAAGAAGGCGCTCGCCGAAGCCCGCCCGCTCACCCACGTTGCGGCGGCCGAAGCCAAGGTCGATCGGATCGCCGGGAACCGCCGGGTCGCTCTCGGCCCCGACGGCAGGGTGCTGAAGATGCGCGGCAGCGCCTGCAGGGACCCCGAGCTGATTGCCATGACCGAGGGACTCATTGATCCCCAACTGAAGACGGTCGCGTTTTACAGCGGAGCGGCAAAGGTCGCCTCGTGCCACTACTACGCCTGCCATCCCATGAGCCACTACGGGCAGGGCGCGGTCAGCAGCGATTATCCGGGGCTCGCGCGGAAGCGGCTCCAGGCGGCCGAACCGGGCTGCACCCATCTCTATTTCACCGGCTGCGCCGGCAACATCGGGGCGGGCAAATACAATGACGGCTCGCCGCAGGCCCGGATCGAACTGACCGACCGCCTCCACGCCGCCATGGTAGCGGCCTC
>JBILDO010000133.1:0-3938 GCA_044352585.1 Verrucomicrobiales bacterium | reverse complement strand
ACCCATGAACTCCATTACCCGCTATGCCATCCGCCTTCCCGACGGGCGCTGCCTCGGTCGCTACACGATCACCGGCAACATCGTGCCCGTGCCGCCCGTGTTCGCCCACACCTTCGACGACCTCGAAGCAGCGAATGCCCATCTCGAGCACGCCCGCACCGCGTTGGGCTTTCCCGATGCGGAACTGGTCCCTCTCGCGCAATGCCTTCCTCCCAAACCCGGAACCCCACCGGAAACCAAACCAGAACCCAAAAGCAAACCATGAGCAAACCCACGAACAAAACCAACGAGATCAAAACTCTGATCGTGACCGAAACCGTAAGCTACGAATTCACCGTGCCCGCCTCCATGGGGGAGGACGAAGACTCGCTCAAGCACTTCTTTGCGAGCCATCCCGACCCGTGGAGGGACGCGGATTTCGCGGCGGTGACGGAGCGCGAGTTCGAGGTCTGCGACTTGCGGGCCAGTCACGGCAGCATTCCGGACCCGAAAACGGCGCGACCCCTCGCGGCACGGTGAAGAGGCTTCGGGGTGAACGAGCACTCCAATCCTATCACCCCGATGAAGAACAGACGGACCTACCTTCCCGAACCCGACCTCAATCTCGCCGCCTCCGACGACCTCGCCGCGATGCGCCTGATGGCGCGATGCCTCGCGGAGGCGGCGAAGCTGGAGCGGTCCGCCCGGACTGGGTGGCAGGCTCGCCCACTGCGCGCCAAGCTGATGGACAACCTCCCGCCCGACGCCTTCGCTAAGTGGACGGAGGCGGAGCTGGCGCAACTCGATGCCCACGACCGGGGCGACGAACTCGCGCTGGACCGTTTGCCGCCGGTTAAGAGCCGGGCGGCCCGGCGTGTTGCTGCGATCCGCTGCTGAGACGCGCGGCAGCATTCCGGACCCACTAACGGCGCGACAACGCCAGCCTCGGTGACGAGGCAGGAGGGTTCCCCGAAGGACCGGGGACGAAACCTGAACCCGAACCTCATCAAAGCCATGCCTGAATCATCCATCCAAGAACTCGACGAACTTCCACCCGACGCGGCCGTCGCCGCCGACCATCGCAACCCGCGCCGCCGCAACCGCGAGGCCCAGCAGGAGGACGAACCCGAAGTGGGTGTCCTCGTCCAGCCAGGGCCGCGCCACGAACTCGGCGGTCTGATCCTCCATCGCGGAGTGAAGCAGCAAATCTTCGACGGCCTCCGTGCCATTCAGATCCGCGACCAGTTGGAGGAGGTCTGGAGCATCAGCCGCCTCCAGCCACAGCAGGGGCGCTGCATCCTTAACTTCTACGGGCCGCCTGGAACCGGGAAGACGCGAGCTGCCCAGGGCGTGGCGCATCGGCTCGGCCAACCGCTCTATCAGGTGGACTATAGCGCGGTGATCTCGAAGTATCTGGGCGACACCGCGAAGCACATCAAGCTGGCGTTCGAGCGTGCCACTCATCACGGCGCGGTCCTCTTCCTCGACGAGGCCGACAGCCTGCTCTCCAAACGGGTCAGCCTCGACGAATCTTGCGCGACCTCGATCAACCAGAACCGCAATACCCTGATGCAGGAACTCGACCGCTTCGAGGGAGTGGTGGTCATGACCACGAACCTCTTCGGCAATTACGACGACGCCCTGCTGCGGCGGGTGCAGCGGCACATCGAGTTCCGCCTTCCCGACGCTTCCATGCGCCGGGAGCTCCTCGCCCTCCATCTTCCCAACCCCGAGCGGGTGAAGGCCAATCTGCGCAATCTCGCGGAACAAAGCCGGGGTTTGAGCGGCGGGGACATCCTCAACATCTGCCTGAACGCCATCCACGCCGGGAGCCGCGATCCTGATCCGGCGAAGTGGGCGGTGACGGAGGAGATGCTGCTCCGTGAGATCCGGCGCACCAAGGCGGCGAAGGAGAAGCATTCGGGGCGACGGGGAGGAGGGCGAAGGATTGGGTTTACGGCTTGACGGATTGCAGTTTCGTTGCCTTGGCTCTTTTCGGGCGAAGGCCCGGGGTCGGTGGGGGGCGAGGCCGCCTTGAGATTGGGCGTCGAAACGCTGTGAAGATAGAAATTTCATTGCCGGGATCATCCCGGACTCTGACGGCGGAGGAGTTTCAATCCTTGGCTGATGTCCCTCCGGAGGTCGTGTGGTTCGCAAATATCGAGAACCCGAATACTCGGCGTGCCTACCAAGGCGGTGTTCGCGATTTCATGGTCTTCTGCGGGATTCGCGGTCCCGAGGAGTTCCGGATGGTAAAACGAGCGCATCTGATTGCTTGGCGGAAGGACCTCGAAGCCAGAGCGCTCGAAGCAGCGACGGTCCGCCGAAAGCTTTCGGCCATAGCGTCGTTGTTATTTCTTGTGTGAGAGCAATGCAGTTCCCTTCAACCCGGCGGACGGTGTGAAACGTCCGAACCTGGGGGCGAACGAAGGTAAGTCTCCGGCGCTTGGGGACGAAGAGGTGAAGGCGATTTTGGAAGCGCCTGCTCCGAATTCTCTCAAGGGCCTTCGTGATCGGGCGATTCTCTCAACGCTTCTTTTCCACGGGCTGCGGCGGTCGGAAGTGGGCTCGTTGACGGTCGGTGACATTCAATCTCGACGCTGTGTGATGCACTTCAAGATTCATGGAAAAGGAGGGAAGATCCGTTTCGTCCCGGTGCATCCGCACTCGATGCAGCGAATCAGCGAATACTTGGATCGCTCGGGGCATGGCGAGGCAGTCTCCTCTCCCCTCTTTCGTCCTGTGAAAAACAGCCTTGGATCCCTTGAAGGATTTCTCACGGGGCACGGGATTTACGTAAACGTCACGCGCAGCGCCGTTGAAGATCGCTCGCCTTGGCGCGTAGGCGGTCTTTCTTTTCGGGTATGTCCGCCTGGCGGGCGGCGGCCCAAGCTGTGGGTGTCAGGCACGCATAGTCCTTCGCGGCCATCTGCGGCATGCGCGTGAAGACGTCCCGAAGGTATGCGAACGGGTCGATCCCGCGGCGGCGGCAGGCTTCGATGACGGTGAAGACGATTGCGCTGCGCTCACCGGCCTCGGCATCCCCGATGAAGAGCCAGTTCTTCTTGCCCACCGCGGTGGGGCGGATCGCGTTCTCGATCTCGTTGTTGTCGATCTCGACGCGTCCGTCTTCGAGATAAACGCGGAGGCCATCCCACAAGTTCAGCGTGTAGTTGACGGCCGCGCCCATCACGCTCTGTGGCAGATGGCGGCGACGCTTTTTCCAGTGGGTCAGGATCGCTCCAATGCGATCGATGATGGGCCGGCTCTCGGCTTGGCGGGTTGTGGCACGCAGCTTGGCGCTCGCACCGCGGCGGCGCAGCCTTGCTTCGATGGTGTAGAGATGGGCGATGCGCCGAACCATGAGCAGTGCGTCGGCCCGGTGCGCGCCAGTCTGGCTCGCATTCACGAAACCGCGCCGCACGTGAGCCCAGCAGGCCGCCAGCACGAGGGGTTGTCCGCGCCGTTTCGCAAAGGCGGGATAGGCGATATAGCCATCGCATTGGATGATGCCGCTGAAGTCCACCGGGACGATCTTTTCCAAGACCGTCGCCGCTCGCGTCGTCGCCCAGTGGAACGCCGCGTCGCCCCCGGGCCGCTTGACCACCCAGAGGAAGCCGTTCTGCGCCCGGCCGCTGCCGGGCAACAGATATTGGACCGCCGTCTCGTCGAACTGCGCATAATCATCGTCGAGGATGCCGCCGAGGATGAGTTGGTAGAGGGGTCTCAGCCATTCGGCCGAAAGACCCACCCACCGGGACATGTCCTGTCGCGTCAGATCGATGCCGTGCCGCCATCGGGCGATCTGCTCCTGTCGGTAGAGCGGCAGGTGGTCGCAATACTTCGCCGTGAGGATGGACGCCAGAAGGCCGGGACCGGCCTTGCTGCGCTCCAGCATCGTCGGGAGCTCCGCGATGACCGGCGGGCGGTGCGGCTCGTCGCGCCGAACATAGCGGCGA
>JBILDO010000099.1:0-13216 GCA_044352585.1 Verrucomicrobiales bacterium | reverse complement strand
CGCCGGATCATGCGAGCCCGGCGAGCCGCCTGGCGTAGGCCAGCGTGTCGATTTCCACGATCGTCTTGTCCCGCCGGATCGCATGGATGCGGGGAAAACGCAGGGCCAGCCCCGAATCGTGGCGTTTGCTCGGCTGGATCGAGTCAAAGGCGATCTCGAGAACCACGTCCGGCACGACCTCGTGCAAGCCGCGGCGTTTTTCGACGGTCCGTTCCCGGAAATGCGCGGTCAGTTCCTCGATTTCGGCGTCGGTGAGACCGGAGTAGGCCTTGCCGATCACTTTCAGGGAACCGTCCGCCTCGTCACGCAGGGCGAAGGTGTAGTCGCTCAGAACATGCGACCGTTTTCCATGGCCCTGCTGCGCGCGGACGACGACGGCATCCAGGGTGGGCATCGCCTTCTTCAGTTTCAGCCACTGCCGGCCGCGCCGTCCCGGGGAATAGCGGCTCCGTGGATCCTTGGCGATGAGTCCCTCGTTCTCGCGTCGCCGCGCCGCATTAAAGGCCTCGTCGATCGCGTCGGCCGAATCGGCCCGGACCACCTCGCAGCATTCGAATCCACCGGGAAACCGCAGGGTCTCGAGGGCGGCCCTCCGTTCCGAGAGGGGTCGATCGAGCCAGCCGGTCCCGTCGATCCCGAGCAGGTCGAAGGCGACGAACCGCACCGGCACCGCCGCCCCGTGGAAGAGGTCCCCTTGGTCGAGCCGGATGTCGCGGCGGCCGAGCCGCTTCTGCAGGTCGAAAAAACCGAGTCGTTTCCCCTCGGCCCTCGCGATGATCTCCCCGTCGAGGATCACGTCGCGTTCGAAGCCGCGGGCGGCCTCGATCAACTCGGGAAACTCCGCCTCGAGCGGACGGAGGTCGCGCGAGTAGAGGGCCGCCTCTCCGCCGCGGCAATGCAGCTGGGCACGGATTCCGTCGAATTTGTCCTCGAGCCAGACCGGTCCGCCGGAGCCGAGCCGCGTGATGATCTCGGTCGCATCCTCCGCGGGACTCGCCAGCATCACCCGCAGCGGGGTGAACCAGGTCGCCCCGGCCTGGTCGAGTTGATCCGCCCGCGCAAGCCGCGCCGTTTCCCCGAGATCGCCGAGGAGCAGATGGGCTTCGCGAACCGCCGCGGGATCGCGGCCAAAGGCCTCGGCCAACGCCTCCTCGAGAAGCCCTTCCTTCAACCCGATGCGCAGGTCGCCGAGGAGGATCCCGGTGATCCGCGCCGCCTCCTCCGGATGACAAGCAGAGAACAACTCGCGCAGGAGACGGATCTTTCCCGCCTGACCGGCGGTCCGCGCCATTTCCGAGAAGGCCTCCGCCACCTCGGCGAGAGAACGCGCGCGTGGTGTGGCGTGGCCCTCCAGGACGATCGCGGCGGTCCGTGCCCCGTCGCCCTGTGCCGTCGAAATTTGACGGAACCGGACCAGGCCCAGTCCGGTGAGATCCAGCAGGGCCTGTCGGATCAGGGCCCATCCGACGGAGAGGCTTCTCCGCTCCCCTTCCCTCGGAAGCGGCGACGCCGAGAGGAAGCGGACCGCGAGAACGAGATCCGATTCCTCCAACCCTGACAAATACGCCGCAAGGACCCCGCTTTTCTTCAGCTTGCCCGTCATCGCGGCGATTTCGCGGCACACCGCGGTGAAAAGCCCGAATCCCGAAGCGGGCAAGGGACTCCCGATCGTCCCGCCGGGCCCGGGAGGCTCATTTCCCGAACCGGACCCGGTCCGGAGAGACCCCGCCGGGTCGGCGGGCATCGCGAGTTCCATCTGCGTTTCTCCGGTGAGCGGCCAGGCCTCGAATCCACGATGCCTCAGATCGGCGGCGAACTCACGGGTGTAGCCGTGGATCGTGAAGACGCGAGCCGGATTCACCGCGGCGACAAAGGCGAGGAGGTCGTCATAGCCCGCGTGGTCCGAAAGGGGAAAGACCTCGTCGCACTGGTAGCGGAACTTCGCGCCCGGTTCCATCCCCCACCCGCTCACCATCGCGAGGCGCGCCGACTTCCGGAGCCGGCGCACCGCGAGGCTGCGTCCCGCGTTCGGCGGCACGATGATGACGGAACCCGACGGATCGCGCTCCTTCGGGTCGAATCGTTCGCATTCGGGCAGCGGGTAGCCCAGCGAAGCGACCACCGCGTTCATCGCCGCAACGGAGTCGTGGATCTGGAAGGTCAGTTCCGGAGCGATCCCATGGAGTGAGAGCAGCAGTTCCTGCGCCTTTCCCAGCGAATAGGCCATGAGCACCGGAATCTCGCCTTCCTCGATCGCCTCGAGGCACCACTTCACGATCGCGGCGAGGACTTCCGCAACCGGGGGAAAGAGGAATTTCGGCAAACCGAAGGTCGTCTCGAGAATGAGGATCCCGGCCGGTCGCGGCACAATCGGTTCCGCCCCGGCGGCTGGACGGGTTTTGAAATCCCCGGTGTGCAACAGGGTCGCCCCGTCCTCCGGACCCGTCACGAGGAGCATGGCCGACCCGGGGATGTGTCCCGCGGGCAGCAACTCCGCGGTCCACCCCTCCGCGAGCGGAACGATTTCACCAAACTCCGGGCTAACGAACTGCGCCCGCCCCACCGCCGCCCCGTAGCGCGCCTCGAGGAGACGACGGGTCGGAGCCGAGCAAAGAATGCGGCGGTGGGCGGCGAAATGATCGGCGTGAGCGTGGGAGAGAAAGGCGAAATCCCTCGGCCGGTGCGGGTCGAGCCAGAGTTCCGGCCCCACCAGGCGGGTGTCGTCTCCTTCGTGGCAGAGAATGATGGAGGAAAGACCGGACATGGCGAGTCAGGTTACGCCCCGCTTGCGCCCGGCGTCACCGTCCAATTCATCGACGTGCCATGCCCGGAAACCGGGACGACTCCTTGGCGCGGAATCAGTTCACCTTCACCTCGACCTGCCTCGGCTGCTTCGCCTCGTTCTTGCCGAGCCGCACCTGAAGAAGGCCGTCCTTGTATTCAGCCGTCACTTTGGCGGCATCCGCGTCCTCGGGGAGTGAAAAGGACCGTTGGAAACTGCCGTAACTGCGCTCGACCCGGTGGAATTTCTTGTTTTTCTCCTCCTTCTCGAACTTGCGTTCGCCGCGGATCGAGACCACGCCGTTTTCCACCGAGACCTTGACGTCCTCTTTTTTGACCTCGGGCAACTCGGCCTTGATCAGATACTCCTTTTCATCCTCCGAGATATCGACCGAGGGGGACCAATCGGCGACGACGAGAGACTGTTGTCCTTCCACGGGTTGACCGAGCCGAAGGGCACGCAGGACGCGGTCCTGGATGTCCTCGAGTTCACGGAAGGGATGCCATTTCGATAATGCGTTCATGGGTGTTTTTCGTTTCCCGGACAGGGATTTCGGCTTCCATGGCAGCCGACTGTCCGATCCGGTCACCGTGGCGATCGGATCGCGGATCCCTTCGACGAAATCCGCTTTCCGGTCTTGTCGATGGCAATTTGGCACCGCCGGAACCCGGCTGCTTTTCATCAATTGTCAAAAACCGCTCCTCCGATGTCATGGGTCGGAGGGGACCGAAGCAATCCGGCAGAGTCATGAGCGATGGCTCGCGAAGTGGAACCAGTGATTTCGGCAGAGGTCGAAGCGGTCTCACCTACCCTCGGCCACGGGCAAAGACGTCGCAAGGATTCCATGATCCGCATTTGCAATCCATTACACCAGAACACGCTTGCCCTCATTGGGAGGATCGCAATGCCTCCACCGTTCGAGCGGTCGTTCCGCCATCGAAGTCCGCATCGCCCACACGATTTGGTTCAACGAATCCTTCCCCTCAAAACAAATCCAACACCAGCAGTTCCGGCTCCTGCTCGTTCAGAATCGCGCCGGACGATTTTCCGATCAGCCTTGCGGCGAGGGGCGAGGCGGGGCCGAGCACGGTGACCTCCCCGCCGTCCGCCGTCGTAAGGAGGATGCCGCCTCCGGCGGGGGCGAGGAGGTAATGGCGCGGTTCACCGTCCTGCTCTGTCTCGACGAGGGCACCGAGGTCGATGGGATCATCGAAGTCGAAGTCGCGGAAGGGGAAGGTCTCGACCGCATGGATCGCGCGGAGGAGTTCGTCGGCCTGCCCGGCCTGTCCCGCGGCGAGATAGGAGGCCTCGAGTCCGCGGGTGTCGTATTTGTTCTCGGCCCTCGTGTCGACTCCTGTGGCCGCCTCGCGTGCCCCCGAAAGGGCGGCGACGGCGCGGTCGTAACGAAGGCGGAGTTCCGCGAGGAGGGTGGCGGCAAGAGCGGTTTTGTCCATGGAGAAAACGCGGGTATCCAACGCCGGGGATAAGCCGAAGGCAAGGGACGATCGGGGTGGCGTGGCCCGAGCGGGCGGATCGGGGCGGCTGGAAATGGGGCAATCTTCCCACGATTTCTTGCTTTGCCCTGAGCCTGGTGGCCGTTAGGATGGAATCCGTTTCAACCCACACCCGGATCCCGTCATGCGCTGGAAAGGCCGCCGTCAAAGTTCGAACGTCGAAGACCGCCGTGGGCAAGGCGGTCGCAGCGTCGCCACGGGCGGGCGGCCCGTCGCCCTCGGGGGCGGCACGGTCCTGGTCGTGCTTGTCCTCGCCTATTTCTTCAACGCGGATCCAGTCCAGTTGCTGGAGACGATGAATCAAATCGAGGGCGGGGCCGTGCAGGTCGATCCCGGCTCGGGTTCCAGCGGCGGCGCGACGGCGACGGCGGATTTGAATGACGAGGTCGGGGCCTTCGTCCGGACACTCAAGGCCGATACCGAGGAGGTGTGGGGCGAGGTCTTTGCCGATTATGGGAGGCAATACAAACCGGCCCGCCTCGTCCTCTTCTCGGGCCAGACTCGCTATCCCGGCGGCGTCGCCTCGGCCGCGACGGGGCCGTTCTATCTGCCCTACGACGAGACGGTCTACCTCGACACGTCCTTCTTCGACGAGATGCGCGACCGCTTCGACGCGGGAGGCGATTTCGCCTACGCCTACGTCCTCGCCCACGAGGTCGGGCACCACGTGCAGAATCTGCTCGGATTCACCGACAAGGTTCATTCGCAGAACGGGCGCATCCCGAAGGCGGAATACAACCGGCTCTCGGTGCGCCTGGAGTTGCAAGCCGACTTCCTCGCCGGGGTATGGGCCCATCACGCCGAGCAGAAATGGCGCATCCTCGAGGAGGGCGACATCGAGGAGGCAATGAACGCGGCGAACGCGATCGGCGACGACCGCCTCCAGAAACAGGCCCAGGGCCGTGTCGTGCCGGATGCCTTCACCCACGGCACCTCGGAGCAGCGCATGCGTTGGTTCACGAAAGGCCTGCGCAGCGGCAAGCTGGAGGACGGGGACACCTTCTCGATTCCCTACGAATCGCTCTGATTCCGGATCCCGGTGTTCCTCCACGGCCGCCGAAGGAAAGCGGGGGACGAAAGGCGGGACTTTCATCACGGACTCGCGAAATCCTTGCAAAATCGGACCTTGCGCCGTCCTTTTGTTTCTTTCCCCGTTTTCCCGGAACCGCCGACGATGAGATTATTTGATACGATGAGCCGTTCGGTGCGCGATCTGGCGCCCCGCGATGGCACGACCTACCGCTTTTACTGCTGTGGCCCCACCGTCTACGGTCCGGCCCACATCGGGAACTTCCGCACCTTCGTGCTCCAGGACGTTTTCCGGCGCAGCCTCGAGCTCTCGGGGCAGGCCACCTTCCACGTGCGCAATCTGACCGACGTGGATGACAAGACGATCCGGGACTCCCGGGCCGCGGGCATGACCCTGGAGAGCTTCACGAACCTGTGGCGCGACCGTTTCCACGAGGATTGCGACCAACTCAATCTCCTCCGTCCCCATCTCGAGCCGAGTGCGGTGGCCCATATCCCCCACCAGATCGCGATGATCGCCGAACTGATGGAAAAGGGCCATGCCTACGCCTCGGCCGATGGTTCGGTCTACTACCGGGTCTCGAGCTTCAAGGCGTATGGCCGCCTCTCCCGTCTCGACCAGCGCGAACTGAAGGAGGGCGCCTCGGGAGCGGTCGCGGACGACGAATACGACAAGGACTCGGTCGCCGACTTCGCCCTCTGGAAATCGCGTCGTCCCGAGGACGGTGACAATTACTGGGAAAGTCCGTGGGGCCAGGGCCGACCCGGCTGGCACCTCGAGTGCTCGGCGATGTGCCGCGAATACCTCGGCGACCACTTCGACCTCCACTCCGGCGGCATCGACCTCGTCTTTCCCCACCACGAGAACGAGATCGCCCAGAGCGAGGCCTGCACCGGCCACGTCATGGCCGATCACTGGTTCCACCTCACTCACCTCCTCGTCGACGGGGGCAAGATGTCGAAGAGCCTCGGCAATTTCTACACCCTCGACCAACTCGCGAAGGCGGGCTTTTCCCCGGCCGAACTCCGCCATGTCCTGATCTCGGCGCATTACCGGCAGCCGCTCAACTTCGTGGCGAAGGACGCGGAGGGCAACGAGACCTTCCCCGCCCTCCTCGGGGCGCGTCAGGCGCTGCAGCGTCTCGCGAAGTTCGACGCGGCCCTCGCGGAGCGGGGCGGTAATCCTGACATTCCCACCTACGGGTCGCTGCTCGAGGTAAAGGACGGCGCCTCCTTCGAAGGGGCCTTCGAATCCCTCCAGAATGACCTCAACACGCCTGAGGCGCTCGGTCGGATCTTCACGGCGATGAAGGGGATCAACGTCTCCGTGCTCTCCCCGGAGGAGGCGCGGCGCGAGCGGTCCGGGTTCCACCGCGTCCTCGCCGCGCTCGGGCTCGTCCTTCCAGCGGCCGCGGAGGAGAGAGCGTTCGAGGCACCCGCCGCGGTCGCCGCCCTCGCCGAACAGCGCCGCGACGCCAAGGCGTCGAAGAACTGGCCCGAGGCCGACCGCCTCCGCGGCGAGATCGCGGCGCTCGGATGGGAGGTCAAAGACACCAAGGAAGGTTACGAGTTATGTCCGAAAAGCTGAATCTGCCCATTCGTCCCCGTCGCAACCGCAAGAGCGAGGCCGTGCGCGGTCTCGTCCGGGAAACGGTCCTGCATCCCGCGGACCTGATCTACCCGCTCTTCCTCCACGCTGATCCTGACAATGTCCCCATCGCCTCGATGCCGGGCTGCCACCGATGGAGTCTCGAAGGACTCGTCGCCGAGGTGGGCGAGGCGTGGAACGCGGGGGTTCGCGCCGTCGTCTTCTTTCCGAAGATCGAGGACGCCCTCAAGACGCCGCGGGCCGAGGAGTGCCACAATCCGGACGGGCTCATCCCCCGGGCGATCCGCGCGGTGAAGTCGGCTTTTCCCGGCATGGCGGTGATCACCGACGTGGCTCTCGATCCCTACAACTCCGACGGTCACGACGGCATCGTCGAGCACACGCCCTCGGGCGACCTGAAGATTCTCAACGACGAGACCGTCTCGGTTCTTTGCCGCCAGGCGCTCTCTCATGCCGCGGCCGGGGCCGACGTCGTCTCGCCGAGCGACATGATGGACGGTCGCGTCGGCCAGATCCGGGCCGCGCTCGACGCGAACGGCCATGAAGAGGTCTCGATCCTCAGCTACACCGCGAAGTATGCCTCGGCCTACTACGGACCGTTCCGCGGAGCGCTCGATTCGGCCCCGAAGGCGGGCGATAAGAAAACCTACCAGATGGACCCCGCGAACCGACGCGAGGCCCTGCGCGAGGCCGAGCTCGACGTCTCCGAGGGTGCCGACATCCTCATGGTGAAACCGGCCGGTCCCTACCTCGACATCATCCGCACCCTGCGCGACGCCTTCGATCTGCCCATCGCGGCCTATCAGGTCAGCGGCGAATACCTCATGATCAAGTCCGCCGCGAAGGACGGCTGGATCGACGAGGAAAAGGTCGCGATGGAGGCTTTGTTAGGGATCAAGCGCGCCGGGGCCGACATGATCCTGACCTACTTCGCGAAGGATGTCGCGAGGCGCCTCTGAGCGGGTCAAGGATCAAGGGTCAGCCATCCGCGGAATTTCGCGAGGGCGCGGGCGCGGTGGCTCATGCCGTTTTTCACCGACTCGGGCAGTTCGCCGAAGGAGGCCACGTGTCCGTCGGGGATGAAAAGGGAATCGTAGCCGAATCCTCCCGTGCCGGTCTCCGCCTCGGCGATGCGGCCTTCGACGGCACCGTCGAAAGTGGCGAGCACTTCGCCGCCCTTGGCCAGGGTGACGACACAACGGAACCGGGCGGTGCGGGGGGTGCCGGCGAGATCGGGACGCGCGAGTTCGGCGAGAAGTTTGACGCGGTTCGAGGCGTCGGTCGCGTCCTCGCCCGAATACCGCGAGGAATACACGCCGGGCGCGCCGCCGAGAGCATCGACCTCGAGTCCCGAGTCGTCGGCGAGGACAAACGCCTCCGGCATCGCCCGGCTCGCGGCGAGGGCCTTGATCGCCGAATTCTCTACGAAGGTCGTCCCCGTTTCCTCCGGCGGCGTCATCCCCGGCAGCGCGGTGAGGTCGGTGATCGTCTCGAAATGATCCGCGAGGATGGCGCGCATCTCGCCGGTCTTGTGGGGGTTGTGCGTGGCGATGAGGAGAGTGCCGGTCATGGGATTGAGGAAAGGCGGAGTGGACTTTAGTCGCAGGATTGTCGAGAAGGCAATCCACCAAACCGAAAATCCGCGATTGCAGATCCCATCGGGCGAAGATCGGGAGGCCCGTGGAGAAAACCGAAGCCACGAAAGCGGTATCCGGTCCAAAACTTTCCGTTCCGAGCAAGTTTCCACCGCCGACTCAATTCGCCCCCTCCCCCGCGTTCGCGTCCATTTGCCGGCGAAGGATCCGGGCCTTATCGTTCCCTCTCCCCCGATGACCCAGCGTCCCATCCCCCTGACCTTCACCCACCGCGTCGCCTTCACGCACGCAGCCTTCGACACGAAGAACCACACCCTCCGCGATCTCGTCGCGGAATCGTGTTCCCTCGACGGCACGGCGAAGGTCCTCGTCCTACTCGACGAGGGCGTGGCCGGGGCCGACCCGAAGCTGGCGGGTCGCATCTCGCAATATTTCGCGGTCCACTCCGACACCCTCAACCTCGTCTCCGAACCACTCCTCCTCCCCGGCGGCGAGGGCTGCAAGAACGACTGGTCCCTCGTCGAACGGCTCTGGAAGGCGATCGAGTTCTTCAAGGTCTGCCGTCATTCCTACGTCATCGCGATCGGCGGCGGCGCCTTTCTCGACCTCGCCGGCTTCGGCGCGGCCACGGCCCATCGGGGCATCCGCCTCATCCGCATGCCCACGACGACCCTGAGCCAGGGCGACGGCGGCGTGGGCGTGAAAAATGGGGTCAACTACTTCGGCAAAAAGAACTGGGTCGGGACCTTTTCCGTGCCCTATGCCGTCGTCAACGACCTCGAGTTCCTTTCCATCCTGCCGCCTCGCGCCTGCCGCGACGGGATCATCGAGGCGATCAAGGTGGCCCTCATCCGTGACCGGGCCTTCTACGAACACCTCCGCGCCAATGGCAGCGCCCTCGGCCGGCTAGAAAAGCGCCCGCTCGAGACCGCGATCCGCCGCAGCGCCGAGAACCACGTCGATCACATCGCCACGAGCGGCGACCCCTTCGAATACGGCTCGGCCCGCCCCCTCGATTTCGGACACTGGGTCGCCCACAAGCTGGAGCAGATCTCGAACTTCTCCGTCAGCCACGGCGAAGCCGTCGCCATCGGCATGGCCGTCGACCTGATCTATTCGGTGAAGATCGGGCTCCTCAACCGCGCCACCGCCGCGGAGATCCTCGACCTGATCGAAACGGTCGGGTTTGAACTCTGGTCGGACTTCCTCGACCGCGAGGAACGCGGCCGGCCCGTCATCCTCGCGGGATTGGAGGAATTCCGCGAACACCTCGGCGGCCGCCTTACCATCACCCTTGTCCCCGCCATCGGCGAGAAGCTTGAGGTCCACGAGATGAACGAGGAGGCGATCCTCGCGGCGCTCGGGGAGTTGCGGGAGCGGGTGGGCAGGAGGCAGGAAACGGTGCGCCCCGTTTGATCCACCTCTTGTCTCTCCGGAAAGGGACGCTCCGAAGGGCGGACCCGGATCACTGGCGCCCCCCCTCCGGATCCCGCCGTCCTGGAATGGCAAAACGCAAAGGTAAAACAGCCCCCTCCGGAGAATCATTCGCCCGGACCCCATCCTCAACCTGATTTCAACGAAAGACTCATGCGGCAGACACATGGTTTGTCTGTCCCTTTGTTGCAATGACAACCGATGAATCGCCACTCCGTCAATCCTGTCGGGCCGCAACGGTTTCCGAGGGGGATTCGAACCACGCCCGCCCCGACTTCCCCACTGCCTCACAGAGTCGCTCAAAGGGCCTTCAGAACCAATTTTTCAGGGCGAGTTTTCGATACCGTTGTGCCCTCCGTTGCCCTCGAAAACAGTGGTAGGGACGCACCGCCGGGGCGTCCCTACCGGAACGATCCAGTCGCCAACAATTGGGACAGGGGAAGCGGTGTCAAACTTGGCTTATCTCCTGCCATTCATGCCTTCCCCTTGATTATCGCCTGGACACGACAAAGCCCGCAGACTCTCGCCGGCGGGCTTTTCAGACGATAATAGACTGAAGGCTGAAAAGGGTCGGCTCGTGGACCGCAGAGGGTCGGGTCAGGGAATCACCAACTTCTGTCCGGCCTGGATCGTGTCGCTGCTGAGACCGTTCGCGCTCTTGATCGCGGCGATCGTAGTCCCGTGCTTCTGGCTGATCCGATAAAGGTTTTCCCCACTCGACACGGTGTGCGACTTGCTGCCCGAGCCCGAATAGGAAACCGGGGCGCTGGAGCCGCTCCCGGTGGCGGGTCCGCTGTAGGAGGGTGCCGTGGCTTGGTTGTAGGTGGGAACGGAAGGGACGCTCGGCACCGACGAACCGGAAGTCGGAGGCGTGTAGGTGTTCTCCGTGTAGGAAGGATACGAGCTATTCGAAGGGGTGCTCGAGTAGTTCGTCGTGCTTCCCGAGGAACTATAATACGGATTGTTCTGGTAAGGATTCGTGGAGGCGACCTTCGGATTGCTCTTGCAGGAAACCGAGAGAATCGCAAGCCCGAGCGGCAACAGAAGAACAAAAGATTTCATGAGATGAGGAGGCTGGTCAGTAACTTCCCCTGAATATTAAGGTTTCTGAAATAAATCGCAAGTCGATTTTAAAAATTATTTGCATTTATTTAAATTCTGAGAATTTCCGCAACGGGTCAATTGGTGTCATTCACCCCGAAACAGAGGCCGGATTTCGCCTTGCGCGGGCCGGGAGGGCGGATCATGCTCCGCCACCCATGAGTATTTCCCGCGCCCTCATCTCGGTCTCCGACAAGACCGGACTCGACGAACTGGCCAAAGGCCTCCACCGCCACGGGGTGGAGATCCTTTCCACCGGCGGCACCGCCAAATTCATCGCCGCCCTCGGGATTCCCGTCACGGAGGTCTCGGATTTCACCGGATTTCCCGAGATGCTCGATGGCCGGGTCAAGACCCTGCACCCGAAGGTCCACGGGGGGCTCCTCTACCGCCGCGACCTCCCGGAACACTGCAAACAAGCCGCGGAGCACGGCATCCTCCCCATCGACCTCGTCGTCGTAAACCTCTACCCGTTCGAACAGACCGTGGCGAAAAAGGGCGTCACCCGCGAGGAGGCGATCGAGCAGATCGACATCGGGGGGCCCAGCATGCTCCGGTCGGCCTCGAAGAACCACGACGCGGTCACGGTGGTGGTCGATCCGGCCGACTACGCCGTGGTCCTCACGGAAATGGACGAGCACAAGGGCGCGACGACCCTGAAGACCCGCGAACGTCTCGCCATCAAGGTTTTCCAGCGCACCGCGGCCTACGACGCGGCCATCGCCGCCCACCTCAACGAGGCCCAGGAAACGGAGGCCTCCTTCTCGATCAGCCTGCCGCTCTCCCAGGAACTGCGCTACGGGGAAAACCCGCACCAGAAGGCCTCGCTCTACGGCAATTTCACGGACCACTTCAAACAGCTCCAGGGCAAGGAGCTCAGCTACACGAACGTGCTCGACATCGCCGCAGCCGGGGAACTGATCCTCGAATTCCGCCGTCCCGCCGTCGCGATCCTGAAGCACACCAATCCCTGTGGCGTCGGGGCGGATGAGAACGACCTCCGCCTCGCCTGGGAGAAGGCCTTCGAAACCGACCGTCAGGCGCCCTTCGGCGGGGTCATCGTCTGCAACCGCCCCCTCGGCATCGGACTGGCCCGGGTCATCTCGGAGATCTTCACCGACGTGATCATCGCGCCCGAATTCGAGAGCGACGCCCGCGCATTGTTGCAGAAGAAAAAGAATCTGCGGCTCATCCAGATGAACGAGTCCTTCCGCGGGACGCTCGAGGATCCGGTGATCCACTCGGCTCCCGGCGGTCTCCTCGTGATGGACCACGACACCCGCGCCCTCGGACTCGAGGACATCGAGAAAAAGGTCGTCACCCAGCGTCCCCCGACCGCGGAGGAAATCGAGGCGATGCGCTTCGGCTGGCGCATCGTGAAGCACGTGAAGTCCAACGCGATCGTCTTCACCACGAGCGACCGCACCCTCGCGATCGGTGCCGGGCAGATGTCGCGGGTCGATTCCTGCCGCATCGCGACCTGGAAGGCCGAGCAGGCGGGCCTGAGCCTGAAGGGCTCGGTCGTGGCGAGCGACGCCATGTTCCCCTTCCCCGACGGGCTCGTCTACGCGCTCGACGCCGGGGCGACCGCGGCGATCCAGCCGGGCGGATCGGTCAAGGACGAGGACGTCATCAAGGCGGCGAACGAACACGGCGCGGCCATGGTCTTTACCGGCCACCGGCACTTTCTGCATTGAGCGGGGTCCGATCGGGAGAAACCTGCTTCGATGCGCGGGTCCCTTGGTCGGGAGGGTTGTCCCCTACCCCCCGGTTTGGCGTCTTTGGGCCATCCGACGGCACAACGAGGAATATGCCCTCCAGGCCTCAGGGTGCCTTTAAAAACGGAGAGAGCAGATCGATCACTTTCTTGCCTTGATCGATGAGCGGATCGGTCGGCGTTTTGCCGTCCGCTGGCTTCAGGAGTTCCTCGGCCGCTTCGAGCACGCCACCGGGCAATTCCGAGATCACGGCCTCGCCGGCGGCGGCGATGAGCCGGGCACTGAGGTCTTCCTTGGGCTCGGCCAGCGAACCGGCCAGTTTCATCGGCGCCCAGAGGAATCCGTCGCGGTCTTCGGTGAAGACGAGCCGCTCCGCACCCGGGATCCAGCGCATCGTGCCGGGAGTCACCCCGACGCGAAGATCGCCCGCGATC
>JBILDO010000007.1:0-123974 GCA_044352585.1 Verrucomicrobiales bacterium | reverse complement strand
TTCCAGTTCAATCCCCCAGCGGATCTGGCTGGCGAGGTAATCTTGGCACTTCTTCAGTTTCATGAGGTTCAATGGGTTAGGATGTCCTTGACCCTTTGAGCCTCTCCACCGTCCCGCGTGGTGTCGCACCGTTGTGACGACGTGAAACTGCCGCGAGGCGGACATGGGATATGCCCGGCGAGGGTTGCCCATGGATGCTCACCAGCCGAAGCGGTCACCATTTTTCCCGAGGCCCTCTGACACGGCGAAGAACGCGTCGCCGATGCCTTCCGGATGACCGTGGGAAGCGTTTTACAGGCACGACGCCTGTGGCTGGTATGGGTATCGTCCGACCCCGCGCGAGCACCATTTCACGCGGCGAACTCAAGTTGGCATGAAAGCGCGCGGCACCGTCCCGACTTATTCACACCCGGGCCGACCTTGAGAAGAGCCTCCCGAAAATCCCGCGCAAGGGGAGCACCCTGTCGGATGTGTCCCCCAGCAGTGGACCCACCCCCTGACGATTTCCAGAGTTTCAAAGGAGTTTTCGGATTGACGCTCCGGAGGCGGAAGGGCAGCATGCGGACGTTTTTCTCCCAGACACCATGAGCAACGATCACACCTTCGAAATCAAAGTCACCGTCGATGCCGACTCGGCGGAAGAGCTCCAGAGCATGCTCTCCGAGGCGCTCGGCGACGAGCCTTACGAACGCAAGACGATTCTTAGCTACGATCATTTCCGCAACCTTGGAGTTATCGCCGCGGGAAGGTATGGGAAGTCCGTCGAGGAGATCCTCCAAGAGGTCGCTACCGCGTTCCCGGGAGCGGAGATCGACATGTCCTGGGAGAACGAATTCGGCCAGGAAGGCGGGGACACTTTTCATGTCTCATCAGATGAAGATCCCAAATTGCCGACCCCGAAGACGATTGATGTCACCTTCGCGGAAAAGTTCCTGGAAAATCCGGACTCTTACGATTTGTCCAAGGCGACCAGCATCACCGACGAGGCGGCGGAGGTGCTTTCCGAGCACGAAGGCGGGCTTGCTCTCGACGGACTGACCAGCATAACCGATGAGGCGGCAGAGCTGCTTTCCAAGCATCAGGGCAGTCTTTCCCTTAATGGCCTGACGGAACTTTCGGATGCCGCCGCTGAGGCCCTCGCCAAGCACGAGGGAGACCTTTACCTCAACGGCTTGACCGAACTCTCCGATGCCGCCGCCGAATCGCTATCAAAGGTTCAGGGAGATCTTTCTCTCGGCGGCCTAACGGAACTCTCTGATGCGGCCGCCGAATCGCTCTCAAAGCATCAGGAAGACCTTTCCCTCAACGGCCTGACGGTGCTGAATGACACGCCTGCGCATTTGGCGTTGGCCGCAAAGCTCGTCAAGAACGAGGGATACCTTTCCCTCGACGGCCTGACGGAGCTCTCCGACACCGCCGCCGAATCGCTCGCCAAGCACGATGGGGGAACCCTTTCCCTCAACGGCCTAACGGAACTCTCCGATGCGGCCGCCGAATCGCTCTCCAAGCATCAGGAAGACCTTTCCCTCAACGGCCTGACGGAACTCTCGGATGCCGCCGCCGAATCGCTCTCCAAGCATCAGGGATGGCTTTACCTCGACGGCCTAACGGAACTCTCCGCCGCCGCCGCCGAATCGCTCTCCAAGCATCAGGGTGAAAATCTTTACCTCGACGGCCTGACGAAGCTCTCGGATGCCGCCGCCGAATCGCTCGCCAAGCACGATGGGGGAACCCTTTCCCTCAACGGCCTGACGGAACTCTCGGATGCCGCCGCCAAATCGCTCTCAAATCATCAGGGAGGCCTTATCCTCGACGGCCTGACGGAGCTCTCCGACACCGCCGCCGAATCGCTTTCCAAGCATCAGGGGGAGGATCTTTACCTCAACGGCCTTGAAACCATCAGCGCCGAAGGAGCCAAGTTCCTCCTCAATGCAAAGGGAGATGTAAGCACCGGGCTCGACCTCGAAGCCATCGCCAACGGTGATGACGAAGATGATGAAGACTATGACGAAGATGAAGAGGACGAGGACTACGAGGACGAAGAGGACGAGGACGAGGACGACGAGGATTGAGCCTCAAAAATCCCGCGATTGAAGGACGGCTTCACCCGGACGGTTTCATGGTCCCCAATGTGAAGCCGTCAGAACCACCCGCTCAGATCACGTCATCGAACAACCCGGGCTGGAAGGGCTCAAGCGCCTCCTGCTCGGCCTTGAAGAAGTCCTTCTTCGTCTTGCCCCGCTTCCGTCCCTCGCGCGTGTGGCAGTCATAGGCGTAGGCGGGAATTGGCACGTAGTCCTCAGCCTCGCGAAGTTCTCCGGCCAACTCCTCGGGATCGAGCCCGGCGGTCTGGTCATAGACGAAGTTCTGCAAGTGGTCGGCGTCCCGGCTCTTCTTTGCCAGACAGAGCAGGATCACCGCCTTGGAGATGAAGATGCGGCCCCGATGCTGCTTGGCGGGCAGGCCCTCGTTCACAACAAGGTAGGAATCGTGCAACGCCTTCACTTCGGCGGTGAGGATGCCCCAGCAGTCCTCGGCGCTCACGGTGAGGAGCCGCTTCCAGCAATACTTGCCGAAGCCGCTTTCCCAGAGTTCGAGCGCCCAGTAACCGGCCAGCTTGGCGTCGCCCCGGCGGATGGCTTTCTGCATTGCCGAGGACACCTCGCTGAACTGGTAGCCGCGCTTGGTGCGGAGTTGCATCGGGTCGGTGGGGATCAGGTCGGGCTGTTCGTTGGCTTCCATGGAAGGAGCCTCGTCACCGTGGTTCCGAGGGTCCATCCGTTTGACTCTCCATTTTCCGGCAGGTGGTCGCGTGGGTCGCAAAGAAAGGAGGGTGTCCGGGGGTGCATTCGCATTCAGGGGATCGACAGGCTTTGCCGACGCGGCGCCTGGATCGCGACCCGCTCCTGGCTCTTGTAGTCCTCGAAGCGGATGTGGGCCTTCCACTTGCGCTTGAGGCGGCGTTTCTCAGTGGCGATGCGGTCCGCCGAGCGGAAGAGCGAGTTGCCGCCGAGGTTCTTGTCGCGATCCTGGACGAAACAGAAACGCGCCTCGTTCCAGACGAGCCGGTGGTCGAGCAGCTCCTCAAACAACCGGCCCAGAAGAAATGATCCGGCATGATACTCGGAAACGCTGTTGCAATCCTTGATTCGAGGATTGTTCAAGACCCAGCGACCATTGACCAATTTCCCTAAGGTTCAGAGGTTTGGTCGTCAAAAAAAATCCCGGCTCCGTCGTTGCGACGGGGCCGGGAATTCATCGGGCGATGCCGGATCGGAGCCGTTGGAGGCTCACGATCAGGCGCGCTCGACACGGGTGTAGGTGCGGCGGCTGCCGTTGCTGTAGACGTCGGCGTAGGTGGTCACGGCGACGCGGTAGGAGTAGGTGCGTCCGCAGTGGTCCTTGGCATAACGGCACTCGTAGTGGCGGCAGAGCACCTTGGTGGTGACATAGTAGGGGGCGCAGTGCGAGGGGGCGTAGTAGCGGCCTCCGGCTTGCGAGGAGCTCGGGGCGAGGGTCATGGTGACCGAGGCGATGGCGATGGCGAGGGAGAGGATGGCTTTCATGAATTTGACGGAGTGGTCGATTGAGTTGGTTTTCGGTTGATTGGAGCGGTCCGCCGCTCATTGGCGTCGCGTTCCACCCGTGACATCGACAACGGGGGCGGTTTCGTTGCAGGAATTCCCGAAAAAAATTTCCGGCTCCGTTTCATGGGAAAAACCGGTCCGGTGACCAGCGCGAGAGTTGCCTTGCCCTGGCATCGCCTCAGGGCCTGAATTTTATTCGGATTACGAGAAGCGCTTCCCTCCGCCACGAGCAACAGCGAAGTTGGGGAATGGTGGTGAACGGACGCGACGCCGCTGGGTTCTCGGAAATTGAATCCCTAACGAGCTACGCCCAACCTCTCAAAGGAAAGCAGCGCAGACCACGGAGATCAGAGCCGGTGTATCGAATTCGTCAGAGCCATACGCAACCTTCCCCGCCTTGTCTGGCCAGGTTCTAGTCGGCCGAGCCCCAGGAACGTGGCCATGATCTCACCAGAGAGGTTTTCGTCAGCCTCGTTGCGCGCGATAAACCATCTTGGACAAACTTTCGCCCAAAGGCTTCGTCGAAAAGCTCGGGGAACTCACGGCGGAAACACGACAGTCAACAGTCGACATCAGCGTGGACGAAACGCTCCGAATCTTTTCCAGCGGGGAAATCGAATTCAACCGAGCGCGCAGAGGAATCACATAAAGGACTGACCCTCGGGCGGTAGCTGACGGGCGGCCTGTAATTTCTCGAACATGCAATAGACCGGACCAGCGCGCCGTGAGGCACGCGTCGTTCCTCGTGATCGACCGGCTCACCCAGCGCAAGCCCGGGGAGCTCCTCCCCCTACTCGCCGAGGCCGCCGGGCGCCAAGCGAACAATCGTCCGATGATTTCCAACCTGATGGCCCGCGCCGATCCGCGCGATCCGGCGCAACGCGCCGCCCTCGAGCGTTACCTGCTCGATCGCCAACGGACCGCCGACGAGCTGGAGCGCTTCGCCGATATCTTTCCAAATGCGAACTTCCATGTCTCCAACAATCTCCTCACGGGCAATGATGGGATTACGGGGGGCGAGTTGTCAAAGCGGGACGCCGCCGCTCTGGAAACGGTGGAGCGATGGCTTGCCGAGCCTTCCTTTGAAAAGTTGCGCCCGCAATTGGAACAAATGCGGACAAGGCTCGAGCGGTTCGTGGGGCAATGAGAGGTTGCCCCGAAAAAGGCGCGGCCCTACCAAGCGCCGCGGAAGAGTTCGCTCTCCCCGGCAAAGCTGTTTGAATCCTCCACGAGTCCTCTAGTTCCCCCCGATTCTTTCCCGTGCCGCCTTCTCCAGCAGTCTGATTTCGGGCAGGGTGCGCTTTCCTTCGGGGAGGGTCGCGATGATCATGAGGACGGCCCCGGGACGTTCCGGGAGGAGTTCCTGAAGGGTCAGCTGGAGTTGGCCCGGGGTCGCCGCGGTGAGATCGGGAATGGATCCTGCCTCCCCGGCGATCGCGAAGGAGCGGGTCACCCCGGCATGGCGGCCCACTCCGGCGAGACAGATCAGCAGCTCGTAGTCTCCTCCGGCAAGGTTGGCGTTGGCGCCTTCGGCTTTTTCCATCGCCGCGAGGGGCAGGGGCGAAACCGTGTCCTTGGCCACGTAGAGCGGCTTCGCGGTGAGTTGATCCCCCCCTTTGGGCAGAACCCAGACGTCGTAGCGCTGGCCGGGTGCGTCCCTGTTGTCCCAGACGAAAACCGGGTCGGCGTAGGGACTGGGATCGGCGGGATCGGGGGCGAGCAGGGTGACCTTCGCCATCGGAGTCCCCGATTCCGGGAGAATCCGGACAAGCATCACGAGAGTGGCGGCGACGGCGGCGGCGAGCGCAAGCCAGACGGCGGGCCGGAAGCCTCGCCGGCGACCCGATGAAGCGACGGTGGCGGGCATGGAAATCACCGTGGCCGACGCGTCGCGGTTCCGGCGTTCGTGCCAGGTCGAATCGGCCGCCTCCCGGAGGCGTTCGCGGACGAGGTCGGACATCGGCGGAAGCGCTTCTTCATGGCTTGGGACGGCGATCGACTCCATTTCCGGGAGGAGTTCGGAGGCGACCGAGCTCCAGAAGCGGGCGTCGGCCTGGAGTGCCTCGAATTCGTCGGCAAGTGCCGGATCCGAGGCAAGGAGCGAGCGGAGTTCGGTCTCCTCCGCGGTTGTGGCCACACCCTCGAGAGAGCGGTGCATGAGGGTTTCGGTCGTTTCGGGAAAGTGGGGTCGGTTCATGACGTTCAACGGCTGGGCGACTCCGGTTTCGGGCCGCATTTCTTTTCAATTCGGGTACGCCATTCCCGGATCGCCCGGAAGTGGTGGGAGCGGGCGTTCACCTCCGAACCCAGACCGAGCTGGTCCGAGATCTCTCGGTGGGAATAGCCCTGGTTCCTCAGGAAAATGAGGGTGCGCTGGGAGGAGGGCAGATCCTCGAGCACGTCGAGGGCACAGGCCTGCCAGTCGTCGGGAGAGGTCGGGCAGGCGGAGGCGGCCTCGGAATCCCGGAGCGCTTCCTCGGCGCGATCCCGGATCCTGCGGTCGCCGCCCTGTGCGCGGATCAGGTCGATGCGGCGTCGTTTCAGGATCACATAATAGACCGCCTTGAGGAGGTTGCGCTCCGGATCCGGCTCGGAACCGTCCGCTGGGGTGGTGGGGTTGTTTCCCTTCATTCGAGATGGTTGCTTTCAGAGTTTCCGGACGTGGACGAACCACTGTTGGATGGCGGTGACGACGGCATTCTCCGCCTCGTCGTGCGAGCAACTCGTGGTGCCCTTGATCCATGCCATCCCGATGCGGTAGAGCATCGAAAAGGCTTTTTCCTCGGCCCGTGTCCTCATCTTGTCGTCTTCGGAGTTGAGTTCACCGAGCGAAGGGAGTTCCTTCCAGTCGTGGGGAGAATCGTTGGTCTTCACACTTTCGTTTTACCCCGCCTGCAATCCTCGGGCAAGTTCCGGGATGAGGGTTTTGCGGGGCCGCCGAGGGGCCGGGCGTTCCGCGGCCGGAGGGCGGCCCCGGTGCGCTCACGGGCGGCAGCGGACCGTGCCATGGGACCCGACCCGGACGGTTGCGGGATGGACCGCCGGAACGAAAAACACGGGCGACTCCGTTTCGAGTTCGGGCAGCGGGCTCGGCTGCGGGGTCGCTTCGGCCGGCTCGGCACGCTGCGGAGCGACGGCATCCAACCTCTCGCGGAGACTGCGGGTCGTTCCGGCCTGGTCGCCTTCGAGAACGACGCGTCCCTGGGGCAGGCCGAGACCGGCGGGCGTGCGCGCGGCCTCGAGTTCGAGCTTTTTGTTGCGATCGACGAGGGCATTGACGGTGCGGCTGATTCCCTCGCGTCCCTCGCCGAGGTCGTTGCGGATCGCCGTGGCAAGCGCTTCGGCGCCAGCCGCCGCCTCCCTCGCCTCGAGCTCGGTCGCGAGCCCTTCGAGGTGGTCTTCCGAAGAGGCGTAATCCTCGCGCGCCTGCTTGAGGATTTCCTCATGGCTGGCGAGCGCGTCACGGAGGCTCTTGAGGCGTGCCTCGTGCTGTTCGCGGGCCTTGCCAGTGCGCTCCGCAAAGTCGAGCAGGGCCTCGACGTCGGCCTCGACGTCGGCGTGGGTGAAGGCACCGATTCCCTTGCCCGCCTCCAAGGCCGGCCGGAGGAGTCCGAGGCGGCGGCGCGATTCGGCGAGCCGGGCATCCAGTTCCTGAAGCCCGGTCTCAGAAGCCTTGACGCGGTCCCGCTGCTTTTCGAGTCCGACCTCCGCGTTGAGGAGCTTGTCTTTCTGGCCGGCCAGTTGTTCCCGGCCCACCTTCACGAGGTGCTCGGTGGAAAGGATGCCGAGGAGGTGGTCTCTCGCGGTTTGGGCGGCGGCCTTGACGTGGGACAGGGTATCGGTGCCGAAGATCAGCACCAGCATGATGGAGGCGACGGCGAGGAGGGATCCGGATTTGATTGTGAGTTTCATCGTTTGGGTGGGTTCAGGTTTTCGATTCCTGGCGCACGCCGTTCCCGGCGCGGGCCTTTCACAGGAGGAATCGGGAACGGTCCCTTTTTTGTTGCGCGAAAATTCCGGATTTTTCGCGAGCCTGCCCGGCTCAGAAGGTTTCCCGCCGCCCGGACTGGTCCACCTTGATGCCGTAGGCCCCTTTCATGAAGCTCCTGACCCGCGGGAGGATGGCTTTGGCGGAGGCCTTGTGGAAACGAGAGAGGTTGCATCTAGGTGGGTTTACCACGTCGAGATGACCTTGGCTTTGAGAGCACTGATCCGGGGGGCCTCCCTGCCGGAAAGTGTCGCTTCCATTTGCAGAGTTCCACCCTTCGGGCGATTGCCCTCCGAGAGATGATAAGTCATCAAGAAACGAAATGACGAAGTCCCGGTTTTGGCGAAGTTGGAGATTTGGTAACGTTCCTCGTCGTAGCGTTTCCAGTCTCCAACAATGTCATTCATCACGGATTTCCTGGAGATGTTGCCCGACTTGAAGTAATCCACGGTATCGGAAAGACACCTCGCGATCGCGTTCTCATCGCGGCTCTCGATCGCGTCGTAGAAATCATGTATCAACATCTCTGGAAATGCCTCAACCGGTCTTTTGATCAAATCGAAATTTTGGTCTTCCTCAAATGAGACGACACTCGGAGTCTGGGCTCCGCGGGTAAGTTCCGTAACGCGGGTTCCACTGTAGTCGCGGAGTTCGCCGACCCCGACACGACCGTCGCCATCGAAATCGGCTTTTTCACCGAGCAAGCCTTCCAAGATCGACGCCGTGAAAACCCCATTGTTCCATTCCGGGGATTCGAGGGCGAACTGCGAGCCCGCCGAGGCGCCGATGATGGTCAGACCCCTCTGCAGTCCGGGCATCAGGAACATGTCCTCGATGAACCGCCGTTGTTGGGTCGCCTTGAGTCCATTCGAAGCGTCAATCGCGGGCGCGGCGGATCTTACCATCCTCACCCCGTCAGGGAGGGCTGCGTTCATTTCCGCGAGGAGCAGTTCGTCCTTCTCGCCCACCTTCCCGGAGTGGCAGGTATCCAAAAGAAGGAGCCGCTTCAGCGCCCGCGTGGAGCAGAGCGCGTCAACCAAATCGTCGAAGCGAATGCAAGTTCGGGCCGGATCGACAGGATCAAACTCGTGGCTGCAAAAGTAGTAGTCCAAATTCCCATCCAACACCCCGTGGCCTGCCCCGAAGGCCACGACCTCGTCATTTTCGGTCGCCGCGGCGAGAAACTCCCGGATCTTTTCCGGAGCGTCTCTTGTGACCCGTTCATTCGTCAGGAGAAGGACCTCCGAGTCACCCGGAAACGCGTCCCGGATCGCGCACGAAAGATCCGAGGCATCCTTCGCCGCAAAATCGAGATCCAGATCGCGGTTCCGGTAGGCCGAAACTCCCATCGCGACGATGAACCGTTTCGATGGATTCTCCGACTTTCCGAGGATCGTCCGGAAGCGCACGCGGTTGCTCGACCGCCCCTGCTCATCGATCGCCACGGCCTCAATCCAGTTCTGGCCTTCGGCGATCTCCACCCTGCGTTCCACCGCGTTCGATTGGACGACTGCGTTGGAACCTCGTTGTCCATCGACCCCATTCACGCGCACAACGAGATCCTTTACCGGCGAAGCGCCGGCCTTGATGTCGAACGCAAGAGCGACTTCCCGGGAATCCGCCCAGAGCCGCACCTCGCGCGAAAGCGCGAGGGTGGGAAAATCCCCCGAGGCCGGCTCGGGATTCCGCTCGGGATTCCCCAGTTTCGCCAGCCACCGGTCCGTCACCTGTGCGAGGATCCCGATTTCCGCGGCATCGCCACCGAGCGCCCTCAACACCTCCGCCGGCCGGTTCCGCCAAGCCGCGACCGAAGCTCCGTCGATTGAGCCAAAACGGAGCAACTTCTCGCAGCCTGGGGAACCGGCATACAGACCATTCGGAAGCAGCACGGCGAAGGTATCGTCATCCGCGAGAACCAGATCGAATTCCTTCGTTGGATCTCCTTCCCCCGGCAACTTCCACGCCTCGAAACCGAAAGCACCGGGGATCAGGAGGAGCTTGGACGAGGGATCGAACAGAGCTTCGCCGAAACGGCTGGCGAAGTTCCAGATCTTGATCGACTCCTTCGTTCCGGTGGCGGGATCTACCTCGACGAACTGAACTTTGTCTCCAGCTCCGAAGACGGCCCTTAATTTCCTCCCCGCGTCAATCAGGGCCAATGGATCAGCATTGTCAGTCAATCCGTTCGCGATGTAGATGCTTCCACTACCATCGGCAGCATTTTCAAGTGTTACGGCGGAAGAAATTCCTCCGGTGGTGGCGTCGTTCACAAAGGATAGCGCCCTCCATCCGTTCACGGCGTCGCTCTGGGTTATGCCAAGATAAACTTGCTTGCCACCGCCGTCCCAGCCGCTCCCGAAAGCCTCGCCGGTAGACTCTCTGATGCGTTGATACGGCAGATCAAAGTTCCTGACAGAGACGACAAAGGTGCGCGTATCCGGATCCCAATCGAGAATTCTACCTTCCGAACCCAATTTCCTTACCACCAGAGATCCGGTGGTAACCGGCGCAAAATCCACACTCCCTGGAGGATCGAGTCGCCAAAACCTTGCCCCATCCGAATACCGAAAGGTTCCCCCGATTAGATCAAGACTGCTGGCTCCTAGCCCCTCATGTTTCGTTGGAACAACGAGAATTGGTTTTTCGTTTCCGGGGAATTTCACTACCCGCCTATCTTCATTCCCGATCAGGTGAAGTTCGCTACCGGCCACGCATGCCACAGAGCCGTTCGGCAAAACGAACGGAAGGGAAACCGCTCCCGGTGAGGACAACTCGATAGTTTGCCTCAACTTTCCTAGGTCGAAGCGAATCAACTTTCCGTTTCCGGCGGCGCGGGCGACGACAAGTCCACTTCCGACGGCATCCGATGAGCCAAAGGCGAACCTGTCAGAGTTCCGAGAACTGCCCGAACGCAAGGGGTGGACCCCGAGATGACCCAGCCCCGATTCCTTTCCCGCGGCGAGTATTCGATGCCGTTGTTCGTCGCTGGTCCTGTCCGCCCAGCGTTCACCTTCTTTCGAAACACTCAGCCCCTCGGTGATACGAATCCTGGTTTTGAGGAATGCTTTTTTTTGCGGTTGAACTTTTCCGTATTGTGGACCCGTTCCGTGTTCCACCGAGATGCGAAGTTCCTCGGATCCGGAAGCTGCGATTGCCTCGACTTTCACGCCGTGACCGAGCGCAAACCAATAGTCCTCTGAAACCAGAGGGATTGGCTCGATTGAGCGGCTGGACAACTCTGCTAGCGTTATGGCAAGCGGGCAATTGTCATATCGATACTTAGAAGGTGTTATGGTGCCAATATAGAAACGGTCCTCATCCAATCGGCCTAGTTTTCCGACGGTAAAAACGCGATTCGGAACTGAAATAATGGAGACAAGTCTGCACGTTTTTGCATTATAGAATGAAAGCTCGGTTTTCTCGTGCGAACTGCCCTCAATCCAGCTCCCCTGCAATCGCATTGCCCGAACCACAAACTCCGAATCGGCGAAAACGATCATTCCAGTGGAATCGGTGGCCAAATCCAGAGTCGATTCGATGGGGTGAACGATGAACTCGTAGGCCCATCTCCCTCCGGAGTAGTTGAATCCCTCCACCACCGAATCTGAGAGATCACGGTGGGAGCTGGGCGCAATTTTGCTTCCCGACTCGTTCAACCCTTCGGACCCGGTCGCCCGCCCCGTTTTATCCTTCATGGCCGATCGGGCCACCTCTCTCGCTACCATCAGATTCGGCCGGATCCCTTGCTTCTTGTATCGCTCGTAGCTCCAATCCGAGAGATACAGCCGCTGGCCCTCCTGCTCGAAGTAGGCCTGTACCTTCGCGCGAGTTGGGCCCGGCACGGTCTTCAGCCGTTTCCCGCTCGTGTCGTAGATATCATATCCGGCCGGGAACGCTTCCTCGACCGGAGCGGAATACTCGATCAGCTCCTGGGAACGGACGATCGGGGAGGCGACCACGACGAGGATGATCAGGAGAAGAATCCCGAGACGGCATGGCAGCGATGTGAAGAGGGGGCGGCTCATGGAAGGGGCGGGATGAGAAGATCTGGTCGAATATAGAATTTCGAATCGAAGGGGATTTTCTATTGGTAGACAACAAAGTCATTGTTCCCGCACCACGAGGACCCGTCGGTCGAGTTCGCGGTTCTCCTCAGGAGCGGTGGCGGCATGAGCGGCATACGCCGATCCGTAGCCCCTGGAGGACCGGATCAAGGCACCATTTACGCCGAGTTCGCGAAGGCGAAACTCGATCGCCTCCGCGCGTTGTTCCGACAGTTCCAGGTTGCGCTCCGCCGCCCCTTCGGCGCTGGCATGCCCCTCGATCGACACCTGGATGCCATCGGCGGCGAGGGACTTCAATTTTTCCGCAAGAAGGCGCAGGTTGTCCTGGGACCGCGTCCCCTTGAGCTGGTCGGAATTTACCTCGAAGAGCAACGGAATTTCCACGAGCGGCCTCTCTTTGGTTGAGTTGTCGGCATAGGTGATGATCCTGACACCCCGCTTCGAATATTCGCGCGACTTTTCGACGGGTCTGGATCTGGTTTTCCGTTCAGGAGCTGTCGGCTTCGCATCGAGGACCTTGAGTGCTGATGCATCGAGCGGTTTGGCCTCCTGCGCGGCGAGAGGCCGTGAAACGGGAATGACGGTCAGGGCGAAGAGTCCGAGAAGAAGGGACTTGCGTGGGTTCATGGGATGGTGGATCTGGGATGGTGGATTTCGATTTGGATTTGGGATGGCTCGGGAACCATGCCCGGGGATTCGTGGAAGCATCATCTCGGGCGTGTGCGGATCTTGAGGATCGCCGCTCCGTCTCCGCTGGCAGTCAGGGGGTTGTTGTCATCCGACGTTACGGTGACGGAGTTCGACACGGCAGCGGTCTCCGGTCTGCCCAGGGCCTCCGGCCTGGGACCGGTTGTCAGTAGTCGGTTGACAAAAGACATGCCACGAGGTGTTGCGGGGCGATAGGGGGAGGCGTCCGCAGACTTGTTTGCATTCTGCAGCGCTGACTCGCCGAGCCGTTGCGCGTTCGCTTCGACGATGCCGCTGCGTTCTTCCGTGGCCACGATGATGAAGTGTTCTTCGCCGTAGGGAGGGCAGACTTCGAGCATGAACCCCTTCCCCGGCTCCTTCGGATTCGGACGCGGCAGCAACTGAACCGGTTCACCGGCCCTGATCTGGCAGTCGGGCAAATCGTCGTTGGGAAAAAGCTGGGTGATCTCGCCGCCGGCATCCTTGTAGAAGACGCCGAGGTGGCAGTCGCGCTGCACCTCCACCTTGATGACGGGATGCTCGCCTGTGAAATAATCGACCTTGTCGAGGGTCAGGGTCAGGGGAACCGGGGTGGCGAGTCCGCCCGTCTCCTTCGGCAGCCGCACCGGAGCGAGGGTGAAGATTTCGTCGATCCCCGCGTAGAGGAACGGCTCCTGCTGGTTGTCGGAGGCACGTCGAACCTCCTTCCTCACGACGGTGAGCAGGTCGGTGACGGAGATGCCCGGTGTCTTGAGATGTTTCAGAAGCGCGTTGGTGTAGAGCGACCCATCTCCGTAGTCGAGCGCGACTTTGCCGCTGTCGGCCGCAAAGCCGATGAGCAGGCCCGGTGCGTTCATTTCGGCGAGGCCGGGTAGCCGACCGAGATCTTTTCCGCGGGCGCGGGGCTGCAGCGGGTTGTTCCGGCACGCATCGAGAAAGATCAGGTTGATGCCGTTTTCCGAAGTCGCGAGCGGGGTAGTGAGATCGGACACGGCGAAGGCTTGGGTCTCGAGATCTTCGGTGAAAGCCAGCTCGGCGCGGTGGGGGATGAGGTAATTTTCGCCGTTCAACTGCGCGCCATGACCGGAGAAATAAAACAGTCCGGGACGCTTGGCCCCGGCGAGACTGTCACAATGCTCCTTCACCGCGGCACGAAGAGCCTCCCGGGTCGGGTTGAGTAGCGTTTTCACCTCGAAGCCGATCTCGGGTGAAGCAAGGGCTTCGGCGACCCGCTCGGCGTCCTTGAGCGGGCTCGGCAAGTTCAGCGCCATTCCCTCGTAATTGCATCCCACGACGAGGGCACGGGGTTTGACGTTTTCCTGGCCGTGGAGGGCCAGGAACGGGCCGGAGGCGGCCAAGGCAATGACGAGAGTGACAGCGGGTCGGTTCATGGCGTTGAAAGGTCGGTTCTATTCAAGAGGATCATCGGATCGAGCGGGCGTTTCGTTGCCGGTTTTTTCTATCAACCGTGTCACCCTGCCCTGCCGTCGCCGGGCTAAACGAGCGGCCGTCAGGTTCCGACTTCCAACCCTCTCTAGTGGGCCACTTCAGAAAGGTGACGTGGAAAAGAAAATTTTTATTTGCCCCTCTGTCACCTTTGGGATGGGAAAGCCTAGGAGGGCGAGAAGACATGACAGACATGCCTTCCCCGCCCCGGGGGTCCCGGGTTTTTACCCAGTCCAAATATGCCAGATCCATACAATACCACCCACCCGAGCCTCGCTCCCATGAACGCCATCCGACCTCATCAGCACGTTTGCTCCCGCGTGGACGGCTTTTCTCACCGCTCTTCCCCCCTACGCGGGTTGGCCGCCGTTGCGGTCGGACTCCTTCTCCTCACGGGACTCACGCCCTCCGCCCTCGCCGCCAAACGGATCGCCCTTGTGATCGGCAACAACACCTACCGCGAAGAGCCGCTGGCGAACGCGGTCGCCGATTCCCGGCTCATGTCCGGGGTTCTGCAACGCTGCGGGTTCGAGGTAATCGCCGTCGAGAACGCTGGGATCGCTGCCTTCAACAAGGCACTGCACGATTTCAAGGAGAAGGCCAAAGCCGCCGACGCCGAAATCGGGATCATCTTCTACGCCGGACATGGCATGGAGGTCAACAAGGTCAATTACCTGCTGCCCGTCGATGCGACCCTCGAGGAGGAACATGAGCTTAGGACGCAGACGATCCGCCTCGACACGATGCTCGAGGACATGGTCGATTCGGGAGTGGACGTGAGGCTGGCAATCCTCGATTGTTGCCGGAACAATCCCTTGTCCGCCGCAAACCGCGGTTGGCTTCGGAAACGGTCAGGATTCGCTGGAGGGCTTGCGCAGCCGTCCGACGAGAATCTCCCTGAAGCCAGTTGCGTCCTGTATTCTGCCAAAGCAGGCCAGACCGCCGATGATGGAGCTGATGGGACCAACAGCCTCTTCACCCGCACTCTCGCAACGCGCTTGTCGATGCCCGGGGGGACTCTCTTCGACCGGCTCTATGAGACGATTGACGATGTCGCCCTGGCCACGGGAAAACGCCAGGAACCCTCGATCTATCACGATGGCTCTCCCATGGCGTTCCGCCAGCTCGTCCTCAACCCGAATGCCGTGGCGGTCGGAAACACCCCCGCACCGGCAAACCTGCCCGCGAACCCGCTTCCCGCCATCGGCAACACGCCGTCGGACCCCGCGATGGTCCCGGTCCCCTTGACCGGAAACGGTGTCGTCCTGCCGATGCCCGAAACCGCTCCGTTGATCTTGCCCCACGGTCCCCCGGCCCCCCTGCCGGCCTCGGGTTACTGGTCGAACCTCGAGGTCTTCGCGGGCGGACCCTATGCGGCCCACAACGACTACTCCCGCCGCGAGATCCTGAAATCGGCCCAGCAAAAACTGACCGAAGCCGGTTCCGCGGACGGTCGCATGGGGCGGAAAACGCAGGAGGCCCTCCTGAAATATCAAGCGGCTGCGGGATTGCCCGTGACGGGTCGCCTCGACGAGCCGACCCTCGCCCAGATGGGCCTGCTCGGCATTGCCGAGAAGGCGCAGCCGGCTGGGGTCTCCAACAGTGGACGCAGCTATCGTGGCTCGTCCCGCCGCAGCAGCGGAGGAGGCGGCAGTTTGCCGATGCGGGCCTTCGGAGCGGGCTTCCGGGCCGCGACCGGTCTCTGACGATCGCGGTCGCCGTCAGGAAACCCTCCGCAGAGAGCTGGGCGAGGGAAATCCCGCCCGGCTTTTCTTTTGTCCGCGGCCGATCCCACGACTCCACGAGCCGTGTGTCAGGGCCCCACCGTGGCTTGCGGTGACGGAATCGTCTCCGGTTCGATGTCGCCACCTGCAAACCGGGACCCGACCTTGCGGGGTTTGCCGAATCGCGCCGGGATGAAACACCGGATTTTTTCACGTCGTTGTCACCTTTTCCGGAGGATGGCCTAGTGCAGAGAAAAGGGAAACCTCTCCCGTTGTGAACCAACTCCAACCACAACCCGCGTTGCGCCTTCCCCTCCGCCCCTTGGCCCCAGATCCCTCGCTCCCCATGATTCCGCTGCCCTTCAGATTCCTGCCGAGACCGTCCGCCTTGTCCGCCCGGGGCGACCGCTCTCTCACCGTGAAACTTTTTTCGACCCGGGCAAATCTTTGCGCAACGAATCCCTCCCGCCCCGCGATCCTTTCCGTGATTCAACTTCTGCAACCGAATTCCTGAACGTCATGAACAAGAACCCAATGCTTCTCCGCCGCACCGCCTCCTTCCTTCTCTCGGGAACGTTTTTGCTGCCGATCACAGCGGCCGAGACTCTCGAGACCCGCAAGAAACTCGCCGCCGAGGTCATCCCCCTGCTCGAGGCTCGATGCGCCTCCTGCCACGATGCCGATGCCGAGAAAATCCACGGCGACTTCGGAGTCGTCACCGACATTCCGAAACTGCGCGAAAGCGGCCACCTCGATTTTCAGGCTCCCGAGGCGTCGACCCTCTATCTCGAGGTTCGCGACGAGCGCATGCCCGAGCTGACCAAGGAGGAAAAAGCCGCCGGCAAGGTCCAGCCGGACTATTACACCAGTGAAGAATCCGCCGCGCTTCTCTCCTGGATCCGCGCCGGAGCCCCGGACCTCGACGGATCGATCTCCGGCTCGGGCGGTGGGGCGACCGGAGTGACGGTGACGACGACGGCAGGCGGAGCCTCCGCCCCGGGGGATGGATCCGCGGCCAATGGGCCGGTGTCCTCCCTGCCCGCCACGCCGACCCTCGGCATCACGGAAAGCCGGCCCATCGTCACCGAAGCTGACGCCCAGGCGGCGGCCGTGAAAGACCTCTTCGAGCTTCCGGAGAGTGTGCGCAAGCGGACCCGCTACCTTTCCATCGCACCCCTCCACAACGACGCCACGATTCCCGAAGAAACGCTCGACCGGATGCGCGAGGGCGTGGCCAAGCTCCTCAACAGCTTTTCCACCAACCCCCGCGTGGCCACCTTCGAGCGGGTCGGACCCGAGGGGGTCTATTTCCGGGTCGATCTGGATTCGATCAATTGGTCAACGGAACTCTGGGAGAAGGTCGCCGCCTTCTATCCCTACACCTTCTCCGGGTCCGGAGCCGAAGCCCTCTCCGCGGTGACGGGTACGAAAACCAGCGTGATGCGCGCCGACTGGCTCGCCGCCAATGCGACCCGCGGAGAGCTCTACAACCTGATCCTCGACCTGCCGGCGGACCTCGAGGGCCTGCAGGCCAAGCTCAAGATCGACATGGCCGCGAACCTCGCCACTGGAAAGGCACGCCGCGCCGGATTCACCAAGAGCGGGGTCTCAAACTCCAACCGCCTCGTCGAGCGCCACGAAATCGGCGCCTACAAAGGCTCGTTGTGGCTGAGCTACGATTTCGCCCGCAGCGCCGAACGCGGCAACATCCACGATTTCCCGCTGGGCCCGGAATTTGCCGGACTCGCCGGCGGTGGCAAGTCCTACAAGGAAGATGGCGGCGAGATCATCTGGACCCTGCCCAACGGGTTCTATGCCTACATGATCATGGACGCGAAGCACGATCGCCTCGACGCCGCACCGATCACCATCGTCGCGGACCGCCAATCGGTGACCGGTCGAGCCCAGGTCTTCACCGCGATTTCGTGCCTGATCTGCCACCAACACGGCGTCCGGGACCTGCCGGAGGACGAAATTCGCCCGCTCGCCGGAGGGGCGAATTTTTCGGCGGCGGAGAAGGATCTCATCGAATCGCTCTTCCCTCCCGTTGCGGAAACCAATCACGTCGTGCGGAAGGATCGCGACACCTTCCAGGCCGCCCTCGCCGAGGCTGGCATTGGCAAGATGGGCCCGGAACCGATCCGTCTCCTCGTCGAGGCCTACGAGGCCCCGGTCAAGTTGAGCCGCGCCGCCGCGGAGCTCGGTTTCTCGGAGGGGGATCTCGGAACCACGCTGAAGAACAGCGGGGCCACCCTCGAGATCTACACGCGGCTCGCCTCGGGAGGCCTGCCCCGCGATGTCTTTGAAAAAGACAAGCTGCCGGATCTGGGACAGCGGCTCGGCTTGGGGAAACTGGTGGTGCCCGGGGCCTCCCGCATCCCCGCGGCGAAACCCTCCGCAGAGGCGACGGAGGGTGCCTCCGCCGCACCCATCGTGCCGGTCCTGACCGCACCCAAGGCGGTCTTCGCGGAGGGCGAGATCATGGAATTGAAGGCCGTCTCCCCGGTGGACGGTCACATCCGGATTTTCTATCAGGACGCCGGAGGCGCGAGCCTGCTGCTCTTCCCCAATCCGGAACAGACCAGCGATCGTATCAAGGCCGCCGAGCCTCTCGTCCTGAGCGGAGCGGAAAATCCCCTGAAGCTGATCGTCGCGCCTCCCTTCGGAAAGGAGACGGTCATCGCGGTGGTGAGCAACCAACCTTTCCCCGACGCGGCCGCGATCCAAAAAGCGATCGAGGAAGCCACCGACAAGGAACGGATCGTCGTCCCTTTCGGGGATGGGAATGCGGACGTCCTTGCGGAGAAAAGCCTCCGTGGTGTCATTCAGAAGAAACAAGAGGGGGCGCGGGTCGGCACCGCCCGTCTCGCCGTCGAAACCAAGGCCAAATGAGCCACATCCACCGCTCGGTCCGGTCCCGCTTCCGATCATTTCAGCCTACCACGCAACCAACCGTCACCCACCACCCGCCACCATGAATCCGTCCATGCCACGGCCCCTCGCCACCCTCGCCACGGTCCTCTTGCTCCTCGGTAGCAGCGGGCGTCCGCCCCTCTCCGCCCAGACCCCCGCGCCCGGGGCGAAGTCCGAACCCAAAAGCCTTCTCCAGCAGCTCGTTAAACCGGATGCACCGGCGTCTCCCGCTCCCGGTAAGGCCAATGCTCCCGCGATCGCGAATGCCTTCGGCGTCTCCATCCTCCTGCGCCAGGCCGGTCGGGTCCTCGAGGCCGGCCGCAGCCCCGCCGACCGCGTCGAACTGCGAAACGGAGAAGCCTTTGCCGTCGAGGTGCAATCGCAGAAGGATGGATTCGTCCGTGTCTTCTATCAGAACGCCAAAGGCCAGCTGATCCAGATCTATCCAAACCAGTTCTCGCCCGACGGAACGATACGGGCCGGCTCGCCGCTCGTGATCGGCGGAGCCGCGGATCCCTACGAGATCGTCATCGAACCTCCCCTGGGACCGGAGAGCATCGCCGCCCTCGTCTCGACCGACGCGTTCACCGACGAAGCGGAGTTGAAGGCCATGCTCAAGGAAAAGGTCTTCATCGATGTCGCGGAAGGAAAGGTCCCCGATGCCGGGGTCGCCCTGAAGAAAAGTGTCACGGTCGTTCCGAAAAATTCCCTCATCGGGACCGCCCTTCTCAAAACCATAACCGTCGATTGATCCCGGACGCACCCAGGGCCCGCGCCCGAACTCCCTCTCCAACCCGCCTCACCGCATGAACCGACCCACGCCTCTCGCGCTCCTTCTCGCCCTCGCCATCGTCGCGCCCGAGCTCGCACCCGCCCAGGGAACCGCGACGCTCGAAGCGGAGCAACTCCGCTCTCTAAAAAATGGCCCGGTGACGAAGTCCCTCGCCCCGGTGACGAAGTCCCTCGCCCCGGTGACGAAGTCCCTCGCCCCGGTGACGAAGTCTCTGAGCGCCCCCCCGGTCACCTACGACCGCGTCAAGAGCATCAAGATCGTGCCCCGCAATGACGGCACCGTCGAGGAACAGCCCTACGTGCCGATCCCGATCCTCTTCAAGGTCAACAGCGAAGAGTTGATCGATGCGACCTCCGTGGAAAACATCCGCCGCGTCGCCGATGCGCTCGCGAATATCCGGCGCGCCGATCCCTCCGCCGTCTTCGAAATCGAGGGGCATGCAAGCGCCGAGGGCAATGCGGAGGCGAACCTCGCCCTTTCCCGCCTCCGCGCCGCGAAAATCAGGACCCTGCTCGAGGATTTGTCGATGGCACCGGCGGGCTCCCTGAACGCGGTGGGATTTGGCGAGACCTTTGCCCGGCACGGCGAATCCGCCCCCGAGGCGCTCCTCCAGGAAGACCGCCGTGTGCTCGTGGTGAGGACGAATTGAAGACCTTTCTGAATCCGTAGTCATGGACGGTGGCCATGCGGGCCGCGATCGCCCCGGAGGTGATCGTGCGCCCGCATGCGGGTTTTTCGGCCAAGGGATCCGGGGCACCTGGCCCCTCTCGCCCCAGGCGGTTGCGAATTTTTTTTCCCGGAACCCTGTCACCTTTCACGGCGGATCGACTTGATGGAGGTGAAGCAACCGAACCCAACTCCCGCCCGGTCGTCAGCCCGTCAAGAAACGACGGAATCGATGGAGCGCCGGAATCTTGGCGAGGATGCGACACCGATCCGCCGGATCTGAATCCTTCTCCACGATCAACACCAACCTCTACCCACTCCAACCCACTATGAAATCCAATCCGATCAAAAAGCCGCTCTCTACCCCTCTTGCGGTTGTCCTCCTCGCCCTCGGCACCATGCTCGTTACCAGTTGCACCACTCGTGAAAAGGCCACCTTCTGGGGGGCCGCGGGCGGCGCGGCCGGCGGGGCTCTCATCGCCGGGGACGGGAATCGCGCCGGAGGAGCCATCATCGGAGGACTCGTCGGTGCGGGAGCCGGTAACCTGCTGGGACGGCGCAACCCCTGACCCGATCGGAACGCGACCGGGCCCGGTGCCCGGATCGCGTCCGCTCCTGAAAAACCGTTTTTGTGACTTGTCCGTCACTTTCTTCGGATGGTTTACTTGAAAATCGGGAAGGCAGCCGCCTCTTTCCTCCGCAGAGGGCCGGCAGTCGCCCACCGCAAGCCCCGTCCCCGCTGATCCAATTTGTCTCCTCGTCCCAAACCCCGCTTCGCCCCTCTTCATGAACGCGATCCCCGAACCCAAACGCAACGAATCCTCCGATCTCTTTCCCGCCTCGCGCTGGACCCTGGTCCGCAAGGTCCAGTCCGAGGCGGATTCCGCCTTCGAGGCCCTCGGAGAGCTCTGCCAGCTCTACTGGTATCCCATCTACGCCTACATCCGCCGCAGCGGCCGGACCCCGGAAACTTCCGAGGACCTCACCCAGGGTTACTTCCAGAGCCTCCTCGACCGGCATTACCTCGAACTGGCCTCGCCCGAAAAAGGAAAACTTCGCGCCTTCCTCCTCGCCGACGTGAAACTCTACCTCTCCAACGAACGGCGGCGCGACGGGGCCGAAAAGCGAGGCGGCGGCCGCATCCATGTGCCGATCGACCGAGATGCGGCGGAGGATTCCTATCGTTTCGAACCGTCCACCGACGTCTCCCCGGCGGATCTCTTCGATCGGCGGTGGGCGCTCACCCTCCTCGCGAGGGTGCTCGAGCGGGTCCGGGCCGATTACCGGGAAAAGGGCCGCGAGGATCTCTTCGAGGCGCTCCGGCAGTTCATTTCGTGGAACGCCGGCGACGACTCCTATGCCGAGGTCGCCGCGCGGATCGGACGCGACCAGAACTACGTCAAGCAGAACGTCCTGAGGATGCGGAAGCGCTACCGCGCCTTCCTCGAGGAGGAGGTGGGCCACACCGTCGGATCGCCCGACGAGGTCGCGGCCGAAATCCGGCACCTCGCGGCGTCGTTGTGTTGAAGGGGTGCGCACGCTCACTTAGCAGGCGGCTTTTGGAGGCGCAATGCCTCGCGGCGCGAGTTTTTCGCCCCGTCCGGGTCGCCCTGTGCTTCCTGCACGGCCGCAAGCACCTGCCAAGCGTGGCGGATTTCATGCGCGGGAAGACCGGAATTCAGCCGATAGAAATTGATCGCTTCATCCGCGAGCTTACGTGCCTCATCAAGTTTTGTCTGTTGGCGCAGAAGATCCGCAAGGTGGTGCAGCAGGAGCCCTTCTTTCTCTAAATCCTCTTGGCCAGGGCTCGTATTTTTTTGACGAAGGCCCGCTAGGCTAGCACGGAGCCTTTCTTCCTCCGATTGCATCCTTGCGTCGTAACGCTCCCAAAACTCCTTCGCGGCTAAAGGCCCTTCCGGCCGACCGTCATAATTGCTTATGGAGATTGATATCAGTCCAGGATGTTCGCGGAGCACCGATATCTCGGCACCCTCCGGAAAAGTGATCTTTTGAAGGTTTTTGCAATCAAGCAGCGGGGTATAATCCCGAATTCGCTTCGAAGGAGAAAGATCCAATATGCGAACAGGTAACCTACGCAGTGGCTCGAGATCGGTGATGTTCGGCCCCGTGGAAAGGAATTCAAGCGGCGAATCGCTCAGCGGACTCAGATCGACACACTCGCTGCTAGACATCCTGACGTATTTCAGTGGTGCACCCCTGAGCGGACCAATGTCTGAAACGGTTCTTGGCAGATCAATTCGCTCCAAGGGAGCCCCCCGGAGGGGAGACAGATCTACCACGTCGGTCTCCAGGAGATTTAACTGCTCCAAGGGCGCTTCGGATAGCGGTGAAAGGTCAGAGATGTGGGTTGCATAAAGGTTTAGCTCGCGAAGTTTTATTCCTCGTAACGGTTCGATATTTTCGAGACGCACTTGTACTAGAGACAGGTTCAGCAACGGTAATTTGCTCAAATCAGGCAGTCTCGTTAGGCGACAACGGTTAAGATAAAGCCGACTGATGGGAAATTGCATTAGAGCATCAACCGAGTCTACTTCAAGCCCGCTTAAATCCACGAAGAAGGTTCCCGTAGGCTCAATGTCCAACCGTTCCGGGCCCCAATTCTTTTGTGCGCGAAATGGAGCGAGTGCCGCGATGATTGCCGCCTCTTGACTTTTTGCGTCCCGCCCGATCTGTGCAGCAAGGTAACCCGCTTCCACCATTCGGTCTTGGGTCAGTAGCGCGTCGCACAACCGTGACTTTCTCTCGTTATCCGATTCAACCGATCCAGACGCCAACGATTTGAGCTCTTGGCACAGTGAGATATTTCCTTCCGCGGAGACCGTGAGTGCTGCGTCTGTTGTCAGATGCTTGACCTGGTGGTATTCCACAAGCGCTTCGTCTATCCGCATGAGCACCTGAAGAAGGTTTGCGTGGAGCAGTCGGTAGGATGCGTTTTGCGGTTCGAGGCGAAGAGCATTGCGGGTATCCTCCAATGCTTTTGTGAACCGCCCCGCTTGCATGTCAGTCATTGCGACTTCAATAAAAGTGGGAGCGGTCTTAATCAGGTCCGACAGGACAGCTTCTGCGCGGTCGCGCTGCTGCTGCGCGTAATGCTCCGCCCGCGTTGCCCGCACCGCCTGCCAAGTGCTCACCGCAATCCCCGCCACGAGCAGCAGCGCGATGCTCGCCGCCGAGGCCAGCGCCAGACGGTTGCGACGTGCAAATTTCCCGAACTGATACCACGCACTCGGCGGTCCCGCCTCCACCGGCTCGTCGTCCAGATGCCGCTGGAGGTCCGCCGCCAGCGCCGCCGCGCTCCCATACCGCCGCTCCCGCTCTTTCTCCAGCGCCCGCAGGGTGATCCAGTCCAGATCCCCCTTCAGCTCGCGACCCATCCGCTCCGGGGCCACCTGGCGGGTCTCCGCCCGCGCCCGCACCACCTCGCTGATCGGGCTGAGACGGCTGCTGGGCCGCCCCGCCTCCTCCTCCCGGATGCGCCGCAGCATCTCATCCACCGCGGCCTGCCTCAGCGACTCGCGCGTCAGCGGCGTCTCCCCGCAGAGCAATTCGTAAAGGATCACCCCCAGCGTGTAGACATCGCTGCGCGTGTCGAGGTCCGGGGCAGCACCCGCCTGCTCCGGGCTCATGTATTGCGGCGTGCCCACCACCATCCCGTCGAGGGTGCGTGCCAGTGTGCCCTGCCAGGATTCCTCGCCGTCCTGCCCCAGTGCCTTGGCCACCCCGAAGTCGATGACCTTGACCAAGGGCTGGCCGTCTACCTCCGCCACGAGGATGTTCGAGGGCTTGAGATCCCGGTGCAGCACCGCCTTCTGGTGGGCGTGCTGCACCGCCTGGCACACGGGGATGAAGAGCTCAAGGCGCTGGCGTAGAGTGAGACGATTATTGTCGCAGTAGGTGGTGACGGGCAGGCCGCGCACCAGTTCCATCACAAAGTAGGGCTGTCCGTTCCCGGCCGTGCCCGCATCGAGCACGGCGGCGATGTTGGGATGCTCCATGAGAGCCAGCGCCCGGCGCTCGGCCTCGAAACGGGCCAGCACCTCGCGGCTACCCATGCCTGGCTTGATGAGTTTGAGCGCCACCTCGCGCCGGATCGGCTCGGACTGTTCCGCCCGCCAGACCGTCCCGAACCCACCCTCGCCGAGCGGCTCGGCGAGCCGGTAGGGGCCGATGAGGGTCCCCGCCGCGGGGGAACCGGGATCGGAAGGTCCGCCCGAAGGTCTGTCCATCACCACGGTGAGCTCGCCCTCGATTTCCCCGAGGGAGCCGGACCCGGCCCCCGGAAAGAAGCAGGCCGGACAGGACGGTCCGGTGAAGCCCGCGGGCAAGGCCTTGCCGCACTGCACGCAAAGGGCCGCGTCAGGGGCATCAGGGGCGTCGGAAGAACCGGGGGCGGACATCGGCGGCGGCGGAAACACGGACGCGGGCAAGTAGTCACTTTTTTGCGCCCCGTCAACCGGCGCACCGGAGGGGGGCTGCGGAACCCGGAAAAAAAACGCGGAATCGCGTCACCTTTCCGGCGCGGTCCACTAGAAGAGAGAGAAGACAGGGAACGACGAGACCTTTTTCGGAAAATTCCGGCAACGTTTTTCGTCCCATCTCCGATTCGGTTCCGACCACGTGACCTCCCGCCCGCTCCCATGACCCTGATTCCCCACTGCATGGCCCGCCTGCCGCTGACCGCCTGCGCGAACCTCACGGCCGACCGTTGGCCGCATGCCGTGACCTTGCCGTCTCTCATTCTAGCCCTGCTCGCTCGCTTCGAGTCTCGGCGGCGGGGCTTGGCGAGCATGTTCGGCATCGTCCTGATGGCCGCGAACGCCTGCGGTTCACCCGTGTTTGCCGCTGATCCGGATGCGGAAACCGCCCTGCTTCTGCGTTTCGAAAACACCGCTACGGGAGCCGGCGGCGAGGTTCCCGCGACGAACACGGGCGTCACCTACGCCGCCGGAGTGCGGGGATTCTCCGCCATTCTCGGTTCCTCCAGCAGGCTCTCCTTTCCGCGCGTCGGCAACCTCGATCCGCGCGAGGGGACGCTCGAATTCTGGATCAAGCCTTCCTGGGATGGCAATGACGGCCGGAGCCGCACCGTCCTCGTGATGGGAGGTGGTGGCGGGCTTCTCTTCGGCAAGGACGGCGCGAACAACTGGCGCTGCATCTTCAACCGGTTTTCCGCGAACGGGCAGCCGGAGCGGGGAGTGGCGGCCAATATCGGTTCGTGGAAGGCGGGCGAATGGCACCACGCGGCCTTCACCTGGGGCGGAGGAGAACTGCGCCTCTATCTCGACGGCGAACTGAAGGCATCGACGACGGTCCCCGGACTCCCGCAGATCCCGGAATCAACCACCGCCTTCGAACTCGGCGGCGAGGGACCAAGCAACCCGCTCGAGGCGACACTCGACGAGTTGCGGATCAGCAGCAAGCCGCGCTCCGAACTCGAGATCCAGCGGAATTACTTCTCCGATCTTCCCGACGTCACCGCTCTCGTCGCGACCCCGTCGGAGTGGGCGGGATGGCCGACCTGGTCGACGATGCCAGTGCTGACCGCCACCACCGGGCTCGGACAGAAAAACGTCCCTGCCTCGCTCTGCAACTGGACCACGACCAACGCGGCCGTCTCCAACACCGCCCCCGACGGACGAATCCGGGCGGTGGGTCCTGGAACCGCCTCGGTGGCCGCGACGGTCGGAAACCATTCGGCGACCGTCGCTGTAACCGTGCAGGCCGCGGCCCTCCCGCCGGAGGAGTTGGCGATCGACGCCGGGCTGGCGACCCCCGCCGCCGGCGCGGTCCATGAGATGCCGGTGGCGATCGTCACCTACCTGCCCACCTTCGACGGCGTCAAGGTCAACGCGCTGGAAGGAGCCACCTCCGCATCCCTTGCGGCGATGCGTTCCTCGATCCTGACGATGAATCGGCGGGTCAAGTTCATGTTGGAGGAAGGAAGCCGGTTCCGCGGATACCAGAACGCGGCGGCCCGGCCCAGCCTCGGATACCGGGTCGTCAAGAATCTGGTCATATATGAACCCATGCCTCCGGGAAAACCGGCCGGCGGAGGGGCGTCGTTCCCGGACTACCATCAGATCGTGGAACGTTGCGGCGGCCGACAGCTCGTCGAACAGCAGGGAGTGAAGGAGTTCTGGGTATGGGGGTATCACACCGGCAAGATCGTGCCGGTGGAGTCGAACATGTCCAGCCCGACCACGGGCGACATCTCGAACAGCTACCGGTTCAACGATGATCTGCCCGCCTACGACCGGACCTATGTTCTCTACAATTACAACTACAACCGCTCCCAGGCGGAGGCGGTCCACAATCACGGCCATCAGCTCGAATCCATCCTGAGTTACGTGAACCAGCTCCGCGACGGGAACACCACCCTCTTCTGGGACGAATTCTGCGGACGCAACCCGAACGGTTCGTTCCGGCAGGGGCGCTGCGGCAACACCCACTTTCCGCCGAACGGTGCCACGGACTACGACTACACCAACACGACGCCCGTTCCGAGCGACTGCGAGGACTGGAATCCCGCCGGCACTGGCCTCAAGAAGTCCGTCAATGCCCTGACCTGGGGCAATCTCGGCTATGCGTGGCCGGACGGCCAGAACGTTCCCCAGAAGACCGAGTCGCAGTATTACCTCTACTGGATGCAAAACATGCCGGGCCTGGCCAACGGCATCCGGAAGGGCGACCGCGTCATGAGCAACTGGTGGGAATTCACGGCTGACTGGGACCGGGCCATCCGGGAAGGGATGGGGCTGCACGCCGCCCCCGAACTGATGCTGGATTCCCGTCCGACGGCGACCGGCGTCTCCGAAACCGCCGCGACGCTCGGAGGCAGGGTGATCAGTGACGGCGGATCCCCCGTCACCGAACGCGGGGTCGTTTACGCCGTCGATTCCGTCAACACCGATCCCCGGATCGGGGGCACCGGGGTGACAAAGCTGACGGTCGCCGGCACCACGGGGGACTTCACGACCGAGGTGACGGGCCTCGCCCAAAACACCCTCTACGGTTACAGGGCCTACGCCATCAATGGGCAGGGCATGCGCTACTCGGAGGTGGCGACCTTCAAGACTCGAAGGCCGTCCGCCACCATCTCCACCCCGGTGGCGTTCGTCGGCGGCATCGGAGCGATGGCGGGGCTACTGATCGAACCGGGAGACACGCATCGGTTCACCTTCAGCCTACCGCTGAGCGACGGCCACTTCACCACCACCGGGCTGAATAGCGTTTCATGGGAGCTGCGCGGCGGCGACAATGCGGTTTTTGGCTCAGGGACCGGCAACGTGGTTCTCCGCCGGGTTCTCCCCGCCAACGACTACGTCCTGACGATCGTCAACACCGGAGGGAGTGCCCAATCCTTTTCGTTGAATCTCGATGCATCGGCTCCACTGGCCGTGCGCCCGGATATCGCCGTCAACCTCAAGGGAAGGAACGTCTATTCACCGGCCCCGCAGAGACTGAGGATCGAATCGAAACGCGCCGTGGCGCGAAGTCTCGCGGCGGAGATCGGCAATGACGGCAGCCTTCCCGGGCGCCTCATTCTGCGTGCCTCCAGCGGCAACAGGCACTTTGCGGTGAATTACTTCGCCGGGGGCAGCAACCGCAGCGCACAACTGATCGCGGGCACGCTCGTCACTCCGGTGATCGGGAGTGACGACCCTCCGCTTGGGGTTGCCTTGACGGTCACGCCAAACCGGCGGCTCCTGACCCGCTCGACGCGGCGGGGTGGCCGGAACGTGGTCACCTACCTCCGCAAGACCTATGCAGGCCTGATCCGCGCGACCGCGGAGACCGATCCGACGCGGTTTGACGCGTTCAATTATGAGATCACCACGATTCCTTGAGAGATCGCCAAAGGGTCGCAAGTCCGGGCGGGCAAGCGGCGAACCGGAAGTCGTGCGCTTCCCCTCGACAGGTCGGTGGGGATCAGGTCGGGCTGTTCGTTGGCTTCCATGGAAGGAGCCTCGTCACCGCGGTTCCGAGGGTCCATCCGTTTGCATCTCCATTTTCCGGCAGGCGGTCGCGTGGGTCGCGAGGAAAGGAGGGTGTCCGGGGGTGCATTCGCACCTGGGACAGGAACCTTCCTTGTTGCGCCACAAAGAAGCCCGGTCAGCGATCCACCGCTCTCACCTCGAAACGGTCCCGTAGTGCCGCCTTGACCGCCTCGAGATCGAAAAGGTGCATCCGGGGGCTGACCGCGACGTAGGGGATGATCCGGCGGGCGACCCAGTTGTCGAGGGTTCGGGCACTCACGCCGAGCGCCTTGGCCGCCTCGGTTTTCTTGACGAAGACAGGTTCAGGAGATGGATTCATGACGCACCGTTTCCGCTGTCAATCCTCCCCGTGGGAAAGATCCCGAACCACTCGTTCGCCTCCGCCTCGGTCACCAGCTCGCGGTAGTGTTTGAAGATGATCGACGGCGAGTTGCCCGCCTCCAGCGCGACCTGCGCGACGTTCTTCACCTCCGCGATCCGGTAGCTGATGTAGGAATGGCGCAGGGCGTTGGGCGGCCACGGAACGCCGAGGCTTTCCGCTACGCGATGGATTCGCCCGATCATTGCCAGCGAAAGGTTCAGGCTTTTCGACCGGTCCGCCTGCGAAAGCCACGCCGCGAGATTGTCGCTGATGGGGACGAGGCGACGAGACGCCGTCTTCGCCTGGCCCGCCCTCAACTCGATGAGGCGACGCTCCAGACTGACAGCACTCCAGTCGAGCCGCCGGATCTCGGCGACCCTGAGCCCGGCAAAACCCCCGATCGCCAGAAAGGGGACCATCTCCGGAGAGGCGGAATGCAGGAGCCGGCTCATCTCGTCCGCAGAGAGAATACCCACCTCGGAGTCGGGCAGCTTCATGGGCTTGAGATCCTCGGCCGCCGTCGGCTCGGTCTTTGGCAGGTAGCCGCGCCGTTTCGCAAATTGGAAGAGATACTTGATCTGCTTGAGCCAATTGTTCCGCGTTCTTGCCGCATGGTCGCCCCGCCGGATCCATGCCTCGATCTGGATGGCTCCGATCCGGCTGATCTCCCCCGGAAAATCGCGCGCGAACTTTCGGCAGGTCTGGCGCAATCCGTCAAGATGCGCCTTGCTGAGCCGATCCTGCTTCTTGAGAGCGATGAGCTCCTCGACGACCTGCCCCACGGTGACGCCCGCTTCAAAACTGCTGATCCGCGACTGATACTCTCCCACCGCGAACAGAAGGGGCGTGCCACCCAACAGGCGGCGGCATTCCACGTATTCCTCGATGGCCCCGAGAAGCGGCAGTCCCAGCGGGGCGAGCAAGTCCAGAGCCGCGCGGAAGCAGGCCCGTTCGCCGGGACGCAGGTCATTTTCGTCCGGCATGCCCCGCTGGATCCTCAGGGCGACGGTTCTAGCCTCCTCCCTCGCCTTGGCGAGCGTTCCGAAGCTGCGGCGCAAGCGGCAGCCGTTGTGGTAGAAAGCGAGGGTGAAGCGCGTGCTGCCGCGGCATTCCCCCTGGTAGATGGGGACCGCCGCCGAGCCCTGCTTGACCACGGCGACCGGCCCACCGCCGGTTCGGCCACGGCGGGCCGGTTTTGTCCTGCATTTGTCCTGCATGCCGGAGGCCGGCGTGTCAAAGCATCCGCCTCCGGAAGCCTCCAGCCTTGATAACTCGGGCTCTTGCGGCAGGTTGAGGCCGTTGACGGCTCCGGATCCAATTATGGGCTGGAAGCCCATGCCACCCTTCCCCGATGCACTTCGCCCCCCAGGCTTTCCTCTTCCCCCCGGACCCGGAACGCGTCGCGGTGAAAATCTGCGGCATCACCCGCGGCGACGAGGCCCGTGCCATCGTCGACGCGGGAGCCGATGCGCTCGGGATCAATTTCTGGCCGGGCTCGAAACGCTTCATCGCATTGGCGGACGCCGCGCCCTGGCTGCGCGAACTCGCCGGGACGGTGCCGCGAGTCGCCGTCACGGTGAACGCGACCGATGACGAAGTCCGCGCCCTCCACGAAAGCGGCGTGATCGACTGGATCCAGCTCCACGGCGACGAGACACCGGAGAGGGTCCGGTCGTTGACCGAACAGGGGTTGCCCGTCTTCAAGGCCCTCGGGGTGAGGGATCGTTCGACGCTCGAAGCCGCCGCCGCCTTCGCTTCCCCCACCCTGCTCCTCGACGCCTACGCTCCGGATGAATACGGCGGCAGCGGCGAAACGATGGACTGGGCCCTCGGGGCCGAGGCGGTGCGACGCTGGCCTGATCGGCAGATCGTCCTCGCGGGAGGGCTCGTGCCGGAGAATGTCGCGGCCGCCGTGCGCCAGGTTCACCCCGCCGCGGTCGACGTCGCGAGCGGTGTCGAATCGGCCCCGGGCCGAAAGGATCCCGCGAAGGTGCGGGCCTTCATCGAGGCGGTTCGGACGGCTTGACGGGCGCCGCGGGGATCAGTCCCGCCTTCTGCTTTTCCTCGAACTCGACCCGCGCGTCGGTGAGGTAGGGATTCGGAGGAAGCAGGTTTCCCGGCAGCGGAGCGCGGCGGAAGGCGGCGTCGGGTCCGTAGTTCGAGGCGAGGTAGGTGATGATCGTTTTCTCCGTCGCGGGATCGAGGGGCCAGAGTCCTCCGGACCGCTGCATCCAGCGGATCGTGTCGGTCCAGGTCGACTCGGTGCCCTTCTGGCGCAGGTATTGCTGCGGCGAATGGCAGACCGTGCAATGCGCCCGCACGAGCTCCCAGCCCTCGGCCATCTTCATCCCGGTGGCGGGATCGAGCGGAATCTCCGCCTTCGGTTCCACCGCTCGGACCACGACGGCGGCGGCGAAGAGGAGGAGCGAAGCAAAACCAATCGACTTCATAGTGTCTTTGTCAGGATCACACCGCCTGCACGGCGATGCGGTGGCAGGCGTTGTTGAGGTAGCCTTCGGGATTCCACCCGGGCACGAGCATGGGCTGGCTTTTCCCCTCGCTGTCGACGGCGCGGGCCCAGACCTCGTAGTAGCCCTTTTTCGGGAACTTCAGCTCGGCGTTCCAGCGCTGCCAGGCGAGCCGGTTCGCGGGTTTCTTCAGGTCCGCCTTCACCCAGGTGCTCCCGAAGTCGATCGAGACATGCACCTCCCCCACCTCGAGGTCGCCGGCCCAGGCGTGGCCGCGGCAGGCGAAGGTCCCGGCGATCGGATGCGTCGCGCCCGAGGCGGGAAAAGTGACGATCGACTTCACCGGCATCGACTCGATGATCCGCATGTCCTCCTCGGGCACCTTCGTGCCGGGAGCGACGGGATGTTTCGGCACCTTGTAGGACATGCCCTTCATCTTCTCGCCGTCGTGGACGCGGTCGCGGATCTCGATCTTCATCACCCACTTGCCCGAGACCGAGGCGGGCCATCCGCCCGCGACGAGGCGGACGGGATGGCCGTTGTGGTAGGGCAGGTCGGCGCCGTTCATCGCGAAGGCGAGGAGGGTTTCATCCTCGAGGGCCTTGCGCACGGGGACGCCGCGCGAGATCGGCTCCTTTTTTGGATCTCCGGAAAGGTGGGTGTCGGCGCCGCGATAGGCGACATAGACGGCGTTCTCCTTGATCCCGCAATGCTCGAGCAGGTCGCGCAGGCGGATCCCGGTCCACTCGGGACAGCCGACCGCCCCGACCGTCCACTGGTTGCCGTGGGCGGGGGGATTGAATTCACTGCGTCCGTTGCCACCGCACTCAAGCTGGATTCGGTAGGTGTGGTGCGGGAACTTCTCTTTCAACTCGGCGAGGGTGAAGGTCGCGGGCCGTTCGCAGGACTCGCCGGCGACCTCGATGGTCCATTTCTCCGGGTCAAGCCTCTCGGGCAGCGGGGCATTGCCATTGTTGCGGATGAAGAGGTGTTTCGCCGGAGTGATCTCGTCGTCGAGGAGGTGGGCCGGCGTCTCGGCGTTGACGGGACGGTCGTTCAGGACGACGAGACCCTCCTTGCCCGGAATCTGGAACGGAGTGGGCGACTGGGCGAAGGCGGCGGGGATGAGACCCGAGGGCATGCGGTCCCAGAAGACGATCTCGGCTCCGAGCGCGGAGGTCATCGCGGCGAGGCCCATCCGCCTGAAAAAGCCGCGCCGCGAGAGTGGGTCGGCCCGGCGGCCCCAGAGCAGTTCGTCGGCGCGCACGGGATCCTCGGCATAAAGCTCGTGGATGCCACGGGGACGGGGTGGATTCGACGCTTCGTTCATCCCCGGATGTTAAGGCCTGCGGGGGTGGAACTTCAAGTCCGGGACCGGCGCATTTCCGGGAGGCGCATGGGATCAATTGGCCCAACATATCGGTAAATCGCGATAACGCGAAAAACAAATTGACCAGACCGGACGGGATGATAGGTTGATCGCGGAAACGGAATCCCCCCGAATCATGAGCAAGCATCTTCTCATCCTGGGCGCCGGGACGGCCGGCACGATGATGGCGAACCACCTGCGCGGGAAGCTGCGCCGGGATGAGTGGCGGATGACGATCGTGGATCGCTCCGACCGGCACCTCTACCAGCCGGGGTTTCTCTTCCTGCCCTTCGGAATTTACCAGGAAAGCGACATCATCCGCCGCACCGCCGATTTCGTGCCGCGCGGCGTCGAGTTCGTCCAGGCCGAGATCGACACGATCCGGACCGAATTCCGCGAGGTGGTGCTGAAGGACGACCGCGTCCTCGGCTACGATCTGCTCGTCGTCGCGACGGGTTGCCGCACCGCGCCGGAGGAAACCCCGGGCATGATCGGCCCGAAGTGGCGGCGGAACGTCTTCGATTTCTACACCCTCGACGGGGCCCGCGCCCTGCGCGACGAGCTGGCCGGATTCTCCGGCGGCCGCGTCGTCGTGCATGTGAACGAGATGCCGATCAAATGTCCGGTCGCACCGCTCGAGTTCACCTTTCTCGCCGACACTTTCTTCCGGAAGCGCGGCATGCGCGACCGCGTCACCCTGACCTACGTGACCCCGCTCTCCGGCGCCTTCACGAAGCCGAAAGCGGCGAAGAAACTTTCGCACCTCCTCTCGGACAAGGGGATCGAGCTCGTCACCGACTTCGTCGCGGAGCGGGTCGATCAGGAGGGCGACAAGCTGGTCTGTTACGACGGCCGCGAGGTGCCCTACGACCTCCTCGTGACCACTCCGACGAACATGGGCGACGAGGCGGTGCGGCGTTCGGGACTGGGCGACGACCTCGATTTCGTCCCGACCCACAAACACACCCTGCAGTCGCTGAAGGCACCCGAGGTCTTTGTGCTCGGGGACGCGACGAACCTGCCCTCGTCGAAGGCAGGGTCGGTGGCCCATTTCGAGAGCGAGACCCTCGCCGACAACGTCCTGCGCTTTATCCGGGGCGAGGCGCTGAAGGAGGAGTTCGACGGCCACTCGAACTGCTTCGTCGAGTCGGGCAACGGGAAGGCCCTCCTCATCGACTTCAATTACGACATCGAGCCGCACGAGGGCCGGTTCCCCTTCGCCTTCGGACCGATGAAGCTGCTCGAGGAAAGCCGCCTCAACCACTGGGGCAAGCTCGCCTTCCGGTGGGTCTATTGGAACGTCCTCCTCAAGGCCCGGCCCCTCCCGGGAATCAGCCGCCGCAAGAAACCCGTCACTCCCTGAACCCTGAAATCCTGACACCATGACCAAAACCATCGCCGGACACACCGTCGACGTGAACGAGGAGGGCTACCTCACCGACATGTCGCAATGGAATGAAGCCATCGCCGCCGCGATCGCCGCGGAGGAGGGCGTGCCTCCGCTCACGGACGCGCACCACCGCGTTCTGAAATATCTCCGCGACCAACAGGCCGCGGGCGCCGCCCTCACGATCCGGAGCCTTGGCAAGAGCGGAGTCGTCACGACGCAGGAATTCTACGCCCTGTTCCCCGGAGGCCCGCTCAAGAAGGCCTCGAAGATCGCCGGCATCCCGAAACCGGTCGGCTGCATCTGAAGACCGGTTTTCATCCTCACCCGCCGTTGTCCCAAAAACACCACTCCCATGAATCCACCTTCACACCCCGTCCGGAAAATCCAGATCATCGTCAGCCGGGGCTCGCTCGACGGCATTTATCCCGCCCTCATCATGGCCAACGGCGCCCGCATGGAGGGCATCGAGGCCTCGCTCTTTTTCACCTTCTTCGGTCTCAACGCCCTCGCGAAGAAGACGATGGACCACCTAAAGGTCGCGACCGTCGGGAACTCCGCGATGAACATGGCCATGCCGATGCTCGGCCTGCCCATGACGATGCCGTTCCCCACCTGGATGGGCGCGATGCCCGGGGTCAGCGCCTTCGCCACCCATTTGATGAACAAGGAAATGGAGAAACTCGACATCCCCCCGGTGGGCGAATTCCTCGAGCTCATCTCGGACTCCGGCGGCAAGATCTATGCCTGCCGCCTCGCCATGGACATGTTCAAGCTGAAGCGGGAGGATCTCTGGGACCGCGTCGATGACGTCCTTACCGTGGGCCAGTTCTACGAACACGCCGCCGGGGAGGGGACCCACCTCCTCTTCACTTGAAGAATCCGATGGATGCGGGAACCTGTTGCGGCATCGGCCGGCCGCGATCTCCCGGATCTTCCACCATGTCGAAAGGCAAAGACAAATCCAAGAAGCTGTCCCCCGAGGCCCTCACCCGCGTCGCGGCGATGTTCTCGCTCTTTTCGGAGCCGGTTCGTCTCGCGATCCTGCAGGAGCTGCAGCAGGGCGAACGTTGCGTCAACGACCTCGTTGCGCTGCTTGGTCTTTCGCAGGCCCACGTTTCGCGCCAGCTCAGCATTCTGCACGATGGCGGGCTGCTCGCCCGTGAACGCAAGGGCACCCAGGCCATTTATTCCATCGTCGATCCCATCGTCTTCACCCTCTGCGAGGAGGTCTGCGGCAAACTCGCCCGCGACGCCAAGGCCGAGGCGGCGGTGAAGTTCGGGAATTGATTTCGGGGACTGGATTGAATGGCACGGAAATAGGAGGATTTTTCGAAGTCAGGCGATGTCTTGGACCATCGTCGTGGGGACGCCCCGTCGGTGCGTCCCTACCGGGGCAAAGGGCATGCACCTTGGAGGCCATCCGGTAGGGACGGTTCGCCGAACCGTCCGCCGAGGGACCGGACCACGCCGAGCGCGGACGCGCCGACGATCCGCTCACTTCGGCAGATAGGGCCGCACCGCCTTGGCGAGCCGCTCGTAGCCGGCGGGGCTGAAGTGAAGCTCGTCCTCGACAAACAGCTCGGGACGGGGTTTCCCGTCGGGACCGAGGGTCAGTGCCCGGCAGTCGATGTAGGTCAGCCCGTCCTGCCCAGCGCAGTAGGCCTTGATGAGGTCGTTCAGCTTGTCGCCCTCGGCGACCTGCTCCCAGCGTTTGATCGTGGGTGAGAGTCCGATGTAGGCGATCGGAATACCGGGAAAGCGCCGACGCATCTTCGCGACGAATGCCTTGTAATCGGCGAAGACGTCCCCGGCGGGCCAGCCGGCGTTGATGTCGTTGCCGCCGGCGCGGAGGAAAATCGCCTTCGGCTCGTAGGGGAAGATCATCCGTTCGGCGTAATGCGTGCTGTCCTTGATCTGGTTGCCGCCAAAGCCGCGGTTCAGCACGGTGACGCCGGGGAAGTCCGTCGCGAGGGTTTTCCACCGCACGATCGTCGACGAACCGACGAAGATTATCGCGCCCTTCGTCGGCGGGTTTTTCTTGTCGGCTTCCTCGAAGGCGGAGACCGCCTTTTCCCACTTCGCGTAGTCGTGCGAGGTGGGTTTCGGCTTCGGCCAGGCGGGCGCGGCGACGGTGGTTTGGGAGCGGGCGGCCGGCGCCAGAACGAGGAGGGCAATGAGGACGAGGATGGAACGAATCATGGCGGGGATTGCTGGGAGCGACGGGCGAGCGTAGCGCAGGGGATCCAGCCGGAGCAAGCCTCCTTTCGACGCCATCGGGGCATTTCCCGGGTCGGATCGTGGCGATGGATTGCCATTGCCCGGCGGGTGGTTTTCGCGGAACCTGTCATGATTCGCCGTCCCGCCCATGCCCGCCGGAAAACTGATCCTCCTCCTCGGTTGCGCCCTCCTCGTGATCGGTGCGATCCTCACCTGGGCACCCTGGCTGCTGAACTGGTTCGGGCGTCTGCCGGGCGACATCCGCGTCGAAAAGGAAAACGCCTCCTTTTTCTTCCCGGTGGTTTCGATGATCCTCGTGAGTATCGCGCTTTCGGTGTTGCTGAACCTGCTGATGCGCAGGTGAGGTCTTTCGCCGCCGCTGGCATCGTAAAGGTCGCAGCCCGCGGTCCATCAGGCTCGCGAACGAATCAGATTTTCGCTCCTTTTGCCTGATTGCAGCGCTGGCAGAGGAGCTGGAGGTTCGTCACCGAGGTGGCCCCTCCGCGCGCCACGGGGATGATATGATCGTACTGCAAGTTGGCGTTGGATCCACAGGTGACGCATTTCCCCTGGTCGCGTCTCCACACTTCATGGCGGACGGTCTCCGGAATCGGGCTCCGCTGGGTTTGTTCGAAAGGCAGAGGGGCGGGCGCGGTGAGAAAGTCGATCGGATGTTCCTCGAGGGGCGCGTCGAATTCCGCGGCATAGATTCCGATCGCCTGATCCAGCTCCGCGAGCCGCTCGACGATTTCGGCCGAGTCCGGGGAGATGGCGGCGGCATGGTTTGTTTTTCCGCAATGCAGACACTGGTATCGGACGGACCGTGCATTCGGACTGACTTCAAGCAGCCTCATTGCGAATTCGTGGCAACGGGAACACGCCTGGACGAGAAACTTTTCCGCGACAAAGCGCTGCGTCCATTCTTTCGCGGACTCGAGCGCCTCGAGGGCCGCCTTGCGCCGCATCCGACGTTTGCGGGCCTGACGGATCGCGAGGATCACGACCAAGGGGAGGATGGCAAGCGGGACGAGCAGCGCAAACACCGCGGTCACGATCTCGTGGGGGCTGTCGGGGAGAGTTCCGTCCGATGCAGCGCCTTGCTCCTCTTTTCGCAAGGCGGATTTTTCCGGAGCCGCCTTCCCCTCTCCCGATGCCGCCTTCGATGGTGCCCCGGCCGGAGCGTTTGCGGCCTTCCTGGCGGGTGCGGTTGGCCGGTTTCGTCGTTCCATTTCGACAAAACGCCGGTCGTCCGCCGAGAGTCGCTCGAATGGCACCTCGACGACCCGGCCATCGACCGTCTTGAGCCGGACGCTTTTTTCGAGGATCTCCGCGAGTTCCGCTTCGACCCGGTGATTGCCCGAGTCGTCGGTCCAGTTCCGCACGCGGGGATCGGCCGCAGAGACCAACAAGTTCAGAGCCACCAAGGTGATGGCGATCCAGATTTCGAGGCGGCGGGCGGAGATGGAAGAGGTTCCGATACGGATCCCGCGTTCGACAAGGGAGGAATCTTCGGATGCCATGGTGTACGACGGTGCCCAGAGACCGTCCTCCTGTCAAATACGCGGGATGGGTTTGGCCCGGAAACCCTTGGCCAACGGAAGGGGGGGCTCTGGTGGGGCGTCCCGGTCGCGGTTTTCGAAGGGATCGCCCGACATCGAAGAATTCCCTCTTTCCGAGCCATTCTTGTGCGACCCATTGAAATCCTCGCGTTGTCAGCGTTGACGAAGGTCAGGGCATCCTGCGGCATTCGGCGGGAAAAATAGACAAAATCCCAAGTCTCCGGCGTGATTCATCACGAGAATGCCCTCGCAAGAGAGCATCCGGATCGTTCGGGAGCCCTTCGCGTCGTTCCCCTGAATGAGACGATCAAACGCTTCGACGAAACCAACCCTCCTCCCGTCCGTCCTGCTTTTCTCGTCGGCGACCATTTTCCCCGCCGCCCCGCCGGAGCTCAAGGTCGGCGATCCCGCCCCGCCCCTGCGTGTCTGGCGGTGATTTACGGGATCTCCGTTCGCCAAGCTGGATCCCGGGCGGGTCTATGTTCAGGAGTTCTGGGCCACTTGGTGCGCCCACTGCCTCTCGGCGATGCCGCATCTGGGACAACTGCAAGCGAAGCATGAAAAGGAAGGCCTCACCGTCATCGACGAGGCGGTCCGGGACGACGCCGGGGCGGTCGAGGATTTCGTGGCGAAGCGAATCACCTTTGGAACCATCCTGTCGCGATCGATCTCGAAGAAGGCGAAGGAAACGGTTTCATGTCGAGGCATTGGCTGGAAGGTTCGGGACGCGAGGGCATTCCTCGGACATCCCTCGTGGATCGGGATGGCAAGATTGCCTGGATCGGCCATCCCATGCGCGTCGATGGTCCGCGCGCGGTCTTCCTCGCCGGTAACTTCGATCCCGCCATGCAGCAGCAGGTGGATGCCGCCTTCTCGGAGCTGGGTTTGAAGCTTGGGGCGGCCTTGCGTGAGAACCGCTCGCGGGAGTTGCTCGCGGTGCTCGATGTTAGGAACCGGACCGATCCGGTGAGCACCGCACTGAACCATTCCACAACGGTCAAGGCCCTTCTCCAGCTTGGCGAGAAGGAAGCGGCGTTGCAATTCGCAAGAAAGGCTGCTGAAGACGCCCCGGCTGCGGTTCCTGCCCTGATCGCCAACGAACTCTTGAAGGCTCCCGTCGGACAGGACATCGGTTACGATCTGGCCGTTCGGCTTTGCGAACAGGCTCTCCAGAACGGGGAGAGCGGCAATCCGGTCGCCCTTAGCGCGCCGGCTCGGAGCTACGAGGGAATCGAAGGCCCCACGGAAGCCGTCCGGGTCTGGCGGCAGATGCTGGCGCTGGACGACCCCGCCATCGACGAGGAGAATGTCCGCAAACGAATCGACGAATGGGTCCGATGAAATGCCTTTCATACTTTTTCCTGGCCTTGCTCTTGGCAACACCTGCCGCCACCCAAACTCCCGGTAAATCCGACGCTCCCGCGTCTTGGCGGGAGGATTTTTCCGACGCGACCGCCTTTGCCGTGAACTGGCGGCCCTACGGATTCCTCGCTTCCGGGATCGATGCCGCCCACCCTCTCGGCAAGACCGTGAGCGGAAAGGAGGCGCGTCCCGAATGGTGGCAGATCGTCGAGGGTGCGTTGCGCGGACAATGTTTTCCCGAGGAAAAACACCCGCCCGGGTTGCGACGGGCCATCACCGGGACCGACATCCGCGTTCGCTGCCGCTTCAAACTCGCGGCACAAGGGCAGATGGGCATCAGCATCGGCGGGCCGAATCCGGTCGTGGAGAGAGACTTCAATGTCGCGGGCCTTCACCTGCGTCCCGACGGCATCACCGCGTGGGACAACGACGTGCTGCACCCGAAGGGTTCTCCCGAAGCCGCCGCCTTGAAGGCGGGAGGGATCTGGAACCGGAAATTCTTCTATGCAAAGACAGAGAAACTCACGATCGCCCCGGGTCTCTGGCACGATCTCGTCATCGAACTTCGCGGAAAGGAACTCACCGTCACGCTCGACGGAAAATCGGCGCTCACCTACACCACGCTCTGCGGGGATGTGCCCAAACGGGACATCGGCCTCCAGCCCGGCGGGAAAAGCCGATCGATCCTCGCGACATGGTTTGACGACATCGAGGTCGAGCTGCTTTCGCCCTGAATCGCGCGTGACTCGGTTCCGGTCCATAAACGCCACCCCGTTGATCCGACAAGTGTTGGTGCGCGCGTCGGTGGGGCCTTCTTTTCCGTCCGCCGTGTGGACAAAGGAATCGGGACAAGGGAAGGTGTTTTTGTCATTCCCGAGTTCCAATCCCCATGATCGCCCGGCTCGCTCTCCTCGCTCTCGTCTTTCCCGTCACGGTTCCCGCGGATTCGCCCATTTCCATCACTGATCGGGCCGTTGTCTTCCAGCACACGGGCACCGATCCCGAGGATCCGACGAACCCTTCGGGCTATAACTTTGGTCCGAGTCTCGCCGCCCTGCCGGATGGACGGGTCATGGCCGCGTGGTTTTCCTCCCCGTCCGAGGGAGCGGTCTCGCAGCGGCTCATGCGGGCCTTTTCATCCGACGGCGGCCGCACTTGGGGCGCGCCGACGATCCTTCAGGACTTCGAGGGCGCGGCGGACTTTGATCCGGCCTTGTTCGTCGCAGAAAAAGAGACCTTTCTCTTTTTCTCCGCGATCCATCCGAAACTCGACGTTTACTTCCGCCGCAGCGGAGACTCCGCGAAGACCTGGACCGAACCGGTGAAGCTGGATCAGCGCGATCACACGACCCGCTCGAACGGGATCCGCCTGTCCAGCGGCGAACTGCTCGTGCCGCTGCACCTTCGAGGGACCAAAAACGGCGGAGTCTTGAAGTCGCGCGATGGGGGTGCGACTTGGACGCGCCATGGCGCGGTCGCCAATCCCGAGGGCCAGGGCGGCGAACCGACGATCGCGGAGACGAAATCCGGAGCGATCCACATGATCCTGCGCACCAAGGACGGCCAGCTTTGGCGTTCCATCAGCCGTGACCGGGGCGAAACCTGGAGCGCGGCGGAAACGACCGGCCTCGCCTCCACCTCATGCGCCTCGCATCTCCTTTGCACCCGCGACGGCACCCTCGTCCTCACCTGCAATCCCGGTCCCGTTCCGCACCGCTTCCCCTTGCTCATCCGCACCTCGCGTGACGAAGGCGCGACCTGGAGCGAGCCCACGCTCCTCGCCGATCGGCCCGAAAAGGTGGGCGGCTGGTCCATCTGCTATCCCACCCTCACCGAACTCGCCGACGGCACCCTCGTCGCGATCTGGGCACAGAAGAAAGACTCGCCCGGCGAACTGTACAGCGACATTCATTCGGCGCGGATCACCTTGGGGAAGTGAGCGGTCGATTTTTCAAGGTTTACTGTTTTCTTCCCATCTCCGCTCCAGATCATGATGGACGAGCCGCCAACTCTCGCGCAGATCGCCCCGGCGATACGCTCTTCATGGAGCGCCGAGACCGCCCATGCACCGTCGGCATGGTCCGCGGACTGTCCATCCGCGTGACAATGCTGGACCAGTGCCTTCGTCATCCGCCATTACTTCGGGGGTGAGATCATCCTCGCAGAGGTGCTGCCCCATTCCGACCCCATCCAGCGTCATGCCTGGGACCGGTTTCCCGATGGTACGGAGTTTGATCTGACCCACGAGCAGTTTCCCCCGGGACAGACCTTCCGGGAATGCGTCGTCCCCGAATCCGTGATCCGATCCGTATCGGGTCCGCAGGCGGAGGAACTCCTAAGACGCGTGGCAGCGAGGATCGCAGGCGACCTGCGGTAGCGGAACGGCTTGGCAGGAAGAACCCGCTTAGCAGGAAGAACCCGGTCTGCCATGCATGGGTGACAAGGAAATGCGAAAAATCGAATGTACTTTTCTCCATTATTTACGTGTCGAGAATTCCCCGAGTGCCTCGTTTCATCCGTAACGCCACGTCGTCCTAAATCGCTCTTTTACCGGTCCCCATTTTCTACCAAATTCCACCCTCATGAATCGCCGTCATTTCCTTCGCGCCACCGGTGCCTGTCTCGCGCTGCCGGCGATGGGCCGGGCCGCGGAGGCCCTGCCGCCGCGGCGGCTCTTCGCGATCCATGTGCCGCTGGGGATGATGCCGCAGTTTTTCTTCCCCGGATCGGGCGGGGCCTCCAGTCCCTACCTTGATCTCCTCGCCTCCCATCGCCCGCGTTTCACCACCTTCGCGGGGCTTTCGCATCCCGGCGTGGACGGCAACCACCACGCGGGCCAGTGTTTCCTCAGCGGCGCCCCGCACCCGGGACAGCCGACCTTCCGCAACAGCCTCTCGCTCGACCAGCTCGCGGCGGAGCACCTCGGATTGGAGACGCGTTTTCCCTCTCTCGCGATTTCGGTGAGCCAGGGCGAGCACTACGGCGACTCCATCGCGGTCTCGCGCTCGGGCGTGATGCTGCCGCCTGAAAAAAGCGCGGAGCGCCTCTACCGCCGTCTCTTTGTCGCGGGCACGCCCGAGGAAAAAGCCGCGACGATGCGCCGCATCGAGGCCGGCGGCAGCGTGCTCGATCTCATCCTCGACAAGGCACGCCGTCTCGAGGCGAAGGCCGCCCCGGAGGACCGCGCCCGGCTGGACCAATATTTCCAGAGCGTGCGCGAACTCGAGGGACGGCTCCGGCGCAACATCGAATGGGAAAACCGCCCCAAACCCGCGGTGGACTATCCGCAGCCGAAGGATATCGCCGACGCCAACCAAGTCATCGCGCGTTCGAAGCTGATGTTCGACCTCGTCCGCCTCGCCCTCCAGACCGACAGCACGCGGGTCGTGACGCTGAATCTCAGCACCTTCTCTGTCGTGCCGCACGTGCCCGGGGTGAAGAACGAGACGCACGGCCTCACCCATCATGGCAACGAGCCGGAGAAGATCGCCGAACTCCGCAAGATCGAGGAGGCGCAGATGACCGCCTTCGGCGAGTTGCTTGCCGCCTTCGCCGGCGTCGCGGAGACCGGAGGCACGCTCCTCGACCAAACCCAGATCCTCTACGGCAGTTGTCTCGGCAACGCGAACTCCCATAGCAACCGCAACCTGCCCATCGTCCTCGCCGGAGGCGGCTTCAAGCACGGCGGTCACCTCGCCTTCGACGAGACCAACAACACGCCCCTCGCCAATCTCTTCGTGACGATGCTCGAGCGCCTCGGCGTCGAGGCGGACCGCTTCGCGAGCAGCACGGGGACCTTGAGCGGGTTGATTTGAGAGGGGTGGGAGTTCACCTCACCTGCAATTGCAGGATGACCCGGTCGAGTTTCGTGGCGTCCTCCGCCGCCCGCGCGGAAACGCTGGCGGTCCCCCGTTTGAAGTTTCCGCGGTGGCGGGTGCGGATTTCGAATCGGCCCGCCTTGCCCTGGAGATTCCCGAGGGTGAGCCGGTCGGCGACGAGCCGGGCGGTCGCGTTCGTGCCGTTACCGTCGAGGTAGGCGAAGGAGAACGAATTTGTCGTGGACGAGGCGCGCAACCGTATGGGGGCCGGGGCCCCATCGTTCTCGACGACGAACCAGGCCCGGGCAGACTCCCGCCATCCGAGGACCCGCAGGTGCACCTGCGGCGGCGCGTAAATCCCGCCGCCGGACAGTTTGGTCAGTGAGGGACCGATGAGAAGATCGGGGCGTGCCGGATCCCTCGAAAAACGGACGCCGGCACCGGGTGCGCTCTCGCCGAACGCATTGATTCCGACGACCCAGTAGTAGGCTGTCCCGATGGGCGGCGGCACCGGGTCGCGGAAGCGTCGCTCGGTGGTCGTGCCGATCGCCTCGGAAACGGCGAAATCGCCCGAGGCACCCCGATGAATCCGGTAGCTCGCGGTGCCCGGAGCGTCGTTCCACGCAAGGACGACGCCGGGACCCTCACGGTTCAGGGCAAGGTCACGCGGTGTCACAGGCGGAGTCGCCGCCTGTCCGGGGAGCGGGGACCCGTCGAGTTGGAGGAGGAAGGCGAGGAGCTGCGCCTTTTCCGTGGCACCGAGCCGTGCGGCGCGACGGTGTGGTTCGGCGGCGGCCAGCTTCGGGGCGGCGGAGACCGTAATTTCGTCGATTCCGAGCGGGAGCCAGCCAGGGGAAATGGCGGAGATCTGGATGGTATTGTCAGGGCCGGCGTTCAGGGCCACGTTCTCCACCCTCACGGTCTGCCAGTTCACGTAGCGCCAGTCGGGCACGTTTCCGGTGACGGTGACGGCGGCGATGTGGTTCGTGCCGTTGACGCGGACGCGCACGGTGCCGCCCGAGTAACCGAGGCTGTAGCGCAGGGTGATCACGCCGGTGCCGCCCGGCCCTCCGTCGATGCCGGCGAGGGTGAGGACTCCGCCGTCCCAGGTCTGGGCGAGCGCTTCCCCGCGAACGGTTTCGTCCTGGTTGTAATAGGTCCACTCGGTCGTGATCTCGCCACCCCCGGTGATCGTGCCGTTCTCCGCGGGCACACGGGTGCCGCCGGTGACAGTGAAGACCTCGACGAGGGTTCCGGCGCTGCCGTCGTGCAGGTAGGGGGCTGATTCCCAGAGGCCGCGCAGCGTGGGGGTTTCGATTCCCGGCAGGGGGCTTCCGAGGCGAGCGCCGGAGGTGGTGCCCGTCGTTCCGACATCGTGAAGGAGCCCGTCGGTCATTTCCGGGCCGGAGTGGCAGACGGCGCAGCCTTCGCGTTCGAAGACAGCCTGTCCGGCGAGGGCGTCGGCGGTGAGCGATCCGTCGGCGGCGCGATGGGGGCTCTTCGGGATGCGCCCGTGGTCGAGGCTGGCGAGATAGGCGGCGAGAGAGTCGAGATCGGGATCGAGCCCGGCCTTGGGTGCCCCGAGCGCGGTCGAGGCCGAGGCGAATTGCGCGTTTGTCAGGAACCCGGTGCCGCCGAAGTGTCCGCGGATGTCGTGTTCGAAGTCCTGGATCTCGTCGAAGTTCGCGGTCCAGTGGACGTTGCCCTGTCGGGTCCCGGCGCGTCCGTTGAGCGAGGTGGTGTTGCGGAGCCCCTCGCCCCGGCCGGTGAAGTCCCAGGTGCGCCCGTCGAAACCGCCGTCGGCGTGGCAGGTGGCGCAGGAGAGATACCCTTCGCCGCTCATGCGTGGATCGCCGGCATGGTGGAAGATCCGCTTGCCGCGAAGGACCGGGCCGGGAAGGATCTCGGAGGGGGTGGTGGCGATGCTCTGGCGGGGGAAGTCCGCCCGGCCAGAGGAGAAAAAGCCGGCCAGTTCGAAGACGGTGAGGTCGCGCCCGAGGTCGTTCTTGACGAAGAGCCGTCCCGTCACCGGATCGATCGCGAGGCCGCGCGGGGCGCTTCCGACACGCTGCCGCGTCACGAATCCACCGAATCCCGCGGAGCGGTCGACGTCAAAGCGGTCGAAGACGGCGAGGTCGTTGTTCCCCTGCAGCGTCGCGAAAAAGTAGTCGTCGAGGGGCCCCACGGCGACGGCGCTGGCGGAGTCGCTGTTGTCGAGGTCGATCGATTTGAGCACCTCGCTGGTGGCGGTATCGACGAGGGTTAGGAGATTCCGCACCGTGTTGTCCTGGTCGAGGTCGGCTCCGACGAGGAGACCCTTGTCACTGTTCATCTTGTTGGAGACGACGAGGAGGCGGGAACCGTCCTTGGTCACGGCGAGGCCCGCGAGCTGGTTCGGGGTTCCCTTTCCTTCGGCAGGCCCGTCCCGGTGCCCGTCGCCGCCGAGCTTGTCGAGCCGGATGGTCCCGGCAAGAGTCATCGTCGCGGTGTTCACGCGCCAGACCTCCCCGTGGTCGCGGGCCGAGAGGAAACGCGAAACAAAGAGGGTGGCACCATCGGGGGAAAGGGCGAGGGCGCGCGGGGCCGGACCGAGGGCGAGGCGGCCGGTGATGGCGCCGGTCACGGTGTCGATCCGGATGACCTCGCCCGATCCTGACAAAGACACAAACGCGCTCGCGTCGGCGGGATGAATCACGATGCCGTGGGGCGCGTCTCCATAGTCGAGCGGGATGGGCGGCAGCGTCGTGCCGTCGGTCCGCACGCGGGCGATGCGGTCGCCGCGGCGGCAGGCGACCCAGGCACGTCCCTCCGGGTCGATCGCGAGGCCGCGGGGCTCCTCCCCCACGGCAACCTCGAAGCGTCGCGCGAGCGAATCCGCGTCGAGGGCGGTCACGGTTCCATGATCCGGATTCACCGTCCAGACGGTGCGGCGGGTCGCGTCCACCTCGACCTCGGTGCTCCGCGGCGGCGTGTTCGTGGCGGATTCATTCGTCACCGTCACGGTATGGACCGCGATGGCGACGAGACCACCCGCGTCGCGGACGTGGGCCTTGGCGAGGTGGCGTCCCTTGGCGGCGTAGACATGATTCGCGGACGCGGAGGGGCTCCACGGCGTCTTCGGGCTGCCGTCGCCGAAGTCGAAGCGGTATTCGAGGGCGCCGTTCTCCGGATCCTGTCCGATCGCGGAGAAGGTCACGGCTTGCCCGGGGCGTGCGGGATGGGGCGATGCGGTGAACGAGCTCACGGACGGTGCCGCGTTCCCCGAGACCGTCGCCCCGGTCGAGAAGAGGAAGCGGTATTCCTCGATTCCGTTGCCGGCGACATCCTTGATTCCCCCGGCGGTGAGGATGACCTCATAGGTCGTGTTGGCCTGGAGGTTCTGGTCGGGGGTGAAAGTGAGGATGTCGTCGAAGGAGAAGACGGCCTTGCCGGGAACGTGGGACCCGCCGAGCGGCCGGACGATGAAGGTGACCCCCGGCTTGATCGTGGTGGAGTCGAGCGTCTCGTGGATCAGCAGCGAGATGGGCGCACCGCGCGGGTAGTTGATCTGTCCGTTCCGGGGGAGGTGATACCCGACCCCGGGGCCGCGCGTGTCCGGGGCGGCCTGATGGGCCCAGATCGCGAGGCCCTGGTTTTCGCCAATTCCGCCGGTGGCGAGGAGGTTGCCGAGCGGGAGGAGGAACTGGCTCGTGTCGACCTGTTTTCCCTCGGTATCGAGCCGCATCACCGAGGAGAAGGTGCGCATGTCCACCTTGTGGCTGCCGAGGAAGGCGGATTCATCCTGGAACTGCACATACATGGTCTCGGCCCCGGGCAGGGTGACGTCGGAGACGAGCCGCAGGTTTTCGGGATCGGTCAGGTCGACGACGCGCATCCCCTGGGTCGGTTCCTGATAGGGAAAGACGAGGAGCAGCCTCCCGTCGCCGCCCCACAATTCGGGCCAGTAGCCTCCGGGGCCGCCCGTCTTCAGGACATCGAGGAGCCGCGGATTGGCCGGATTGCCGATGTCATAGACGGCGACACCGGTGCGGCTCTGGTCAGAGGCGAAGATGAGGAGGTTCCCGAAAATGAAGGGGTGGCCGATCACCCCCGTCGCGCCGATGTGGTCCCAGGTCGCGAGGACCTGTCCATTCTTGCGCAGCACCGCGAGGTCGTCGATCTCGTCGGGGTTGTAGCTCCAGTAGGAGTTGATGTGCCAGGGCTGGAAGAGGTCGCCGCGATCATAGGGACCGTTCAGGCCCGGAGCCGAACTGCGCTGGTTCACCCCCGGACCGATGGCTCGGAAGGAGAAGGGACTCTCCGGCGGCCAGTTGTCCCCGAGGCAGAGGTAGTCCCCGAGATGGAGATAGCCGTGGGCCATTACGGGATGATTCGTCTCGTCGTAGGTCTCGGCGACGGTGACGTTGGAGAGGTTTGAGAGATTCCACCGCCGCACCAGAAAGTCGGACCCGGGCTGGCTCGAGGGCATTTCCGGCACGGTGTAGAGCCAGCCGTTGTGGTAGGCGATCACCGCGGTACGGCCTTGTTGCGGGGCCAACAACGGGGTGAGAAGCGCACCCGGCGTCTGGGGGACGTTGGGGAATCCCTGCCCTGAAGAAAAGTGGGGCATACCGACGATCCCCAGCACCGTCCCGGCCAAGGATGTCCATTTGGAACTCATTATTATGGTTTTTATAATCAAAACCGGAATTTGTCCACTGAAATCGGGCTCATCCGCCGAATGGATCGCACGAATCCGGCGTTGCCGATGAGAGTTTTTTTGGCACCTTGCGACTCGATGAGACTTCCCTCCACCCTTGCTTCCCTGATTTTGTTCCTCTCCCACGGGACGGCCGCCGACTGGCCGAACTTCCAAGGGCCCGGGCGTGACGGACGTTCCGTCGAGACCGGCCTGAAGCTTTCCGGATGGAAGGTCGATGCCCCGCCGGTGGTCTGGGAGAAATCGCTCAACGAAGGATTCGGCGGCGCCGCCATTGTCGGGGGCGAGGTCTTCCTCCTCGACCGACGCGACGACACCAGCGACGTCCTTCTCTGCCTCTCGCTCGAGGACGGCAAGGAGAAATGGAGCTACTCCTACGAGTTCCCGGGCAAGCTTCCCTATCCCGGCAGCCGCGGCGTGCCTCTGGTCGAGGACGATGCGGTCTATTTCATCGGTGGCTTCGGACAGGTCTTCCGGGTGAACCGCTCGTCGCACCAGGCCGACTGGGTCGTGTCGCTCCAAGAGCAATACCAGGCCGCTCCCCCGAAGTGGGGCTGGGCCCAGAGTGTCGTGAAATCGGGCAACGTCCTCGTCATTCCCGCGATGGCTCCCGAAGTCGGGCTCGTCGGCCTCGATGCGAAGACCGGCAAGGAACTCTGGCGGACCGGGGGATTCGGCGACTCCCACTCCACCCCCACGATCCTCACGCTCCACGGCGTCGAACAGGCTGTCTTCGTCGCGACGAAGCGGGACGGAGGCAACAACCTCGGTACCACCATCAGCGTGGCGCCGGCCACGGGCAAGGTGCTCTGGAAGACGGACGCCTACTTCAACAAGATCCCGATTCCCTTCCCGACGAAGGTGACTGAAGATCTCGTCTTCCTCACCGGAGGCTACGGCGACGGCAGTTGCATGGTCCGCGTCACGAAGGGCGGCGATGACTGGAAGGTGGAGAAGGTCTTCGCCCTGAAGCAGGGCACCCAGATCCATCCGCCCTTCGTCATCGGAGAACACCTTTACCTACTCGCCAACGAGAACGACAACCACAACGGCGTGGCTCGAAAGACGGGCGGACTCATGTGCCTCGACTTCGATGGCAGGACGATCTGGCAAACCGGCGACTCCCCCTTCATGGGCCGGGGCAACATGATCCTCGTCGACGGGCACCTCCTCATCCAGGATGGCGAGGTCGGATACCTCCGGGCGGTCAAGCCCTCGCCGAAGGGTTACGAGGAAGTCGCGATCACCGACGTCTTCGGGAAGAAGGCGGAAGTTGACGCCGATGTCGCCAAGCAGGTCGCGGCGGGCCGCGAGACCCTCAAGATGCCGGACTTCAAGTATTGGTCTCCGATGGCCCTCTCCGACGGGCGCCTCGTCATGCGCGGTCAGGACGCCCTGAAGTGCCTCGACCTGCGTTGAGCAAATCCGCTCAGTGGGTGCAGCACATCGGACCCTCGAGGCTCTCGAGGCGGCGGAACCAGACGAACTTGCGCTGCCACAAAGGCAGCGGCTCGAACGCGGCGGCATCGCCGTGAACGTTCCCGTCCTTGCGGCCCAGCGATTCCTCCCTCCCGTTCCGGGTGTAGGTCGCCTCGAAGTCACCCTCCGTTTCGCTGACGAGGCGGCGGAATTCCAGCCAAGGCATGAAGCGGTTTCCCGGGTGCGCGAACTGCTGGATCCCGCGCGGCTTGGTCGAGGGCTCGAGGATGTCCGGAGCGGAGGTGAGAACCTCGACCATGTCGGACTGGCACTTGAAAAGATCAACGCGTTTGAGGAACAGGTGGTTGCCGGCACCCTCCGAACGCAGGTTGCTATACATCGAAAACGAGGTCTGGGTCCGCCCCCCGATCCAGGGCCAGACCCCGTTGAGGAGGACCGGGAGCAGTCCGAGCCAGGCGATCGTCGCGGTGACCCGGTTCGGGAGCGGGGCGGTCTTCCAGTCCGATCCCCACCCGGAAACCAGGTAGCAGGCGCCAAACCAGATTCCCCAGGCCAGGAACGCGAAGAAGCCGATGCGGTTCGCGGTCCAGAAGACCTCGTAACTCCGCGCGATGGTGAGGTAGAGCGTTGCCTGGGTCACAAGGACGGCGAAAAACACCCCGATGACGAGACCGCGGGCGCGACGGCGTCCCTTCTCCCGGTCCCCTCCCCCGAGACGGCGCGATTGCCGATCCCAGAGATCCTGCAGCCGCTGGCCCCATTCGATCGGGAGGAAGAGCAGGAGGATCGCGAGGATCAGCGAGGTGAAGCTGAAGATGCCGGCGGCGTGGTGGATCGAAAGCCAGAGATGGAACAGGACCGCGGCGACGAAGCCGAAATAGCGGGTGCGGCTGCAGTAGAGGAGGATCGGGATGGAGAACTCGAAGATCAGCGAACCCACCGCGGCGGCCTGCAGTGCCCAGGTCGCCGTGGGCACGAGCCCGCCGAAGTAGACCGCGATTTCCTTGTGGAGCTTGCCGGCGCAGGAGACCTCGGGGTCGAAGAAGTCCCAGTTCAGCTTCTGGATCACCGCCCAGATGTACATGATGATGATGGCGGCGCGCAGCACCGGCGCGATCTTGGAAAAATAAACCTCACCCGAACCGACCGAGACGGGGGCGAAGAGGAAGCGTCCGAGGGCGAAGAGGAGAAAGAGAGTCGTGAGGGCACCGGGGACGGGTCCCTGCGGAAAGATCGGGAGAAGGAGGAAGCCCGCCTTGGCGAGGACCGCGAGGAGGAGGAGGAAGGAACGCGACTTCCACACCGCCCGTGTCTTCCCGAATTCCCCGCGTCCGGGACCGGTCAAGAAGAAGGCCGCGAGGCCGAGGAGCATGATGAGATGCAGCATGCCTTCGTAGAGGATGTGGTTCGGGACGAAGGGCAGCTTTTCCCAGAGGTGGAGGAGCGACGAGACCACGAGCACCCCGAAGCGAAGGACGCAACCCGGATGATGGATCACCGCGATCGCAGCGAGGACGAGAACCCAGCCCTGCCACGATTCCGTCCAGAAGGTGAAGGCGAGCTGGTGGACGAGGGTGGTCACGCCCCAGATGAAGGCGAAGGTGGTGAAGGGGCGGTAGAGGGTCCGGTCAGCGGTGGAAGCGGGTGCGGTCATGCGGCGCAGGATGGTTCGTGGCGGAGGCAGGGATCGGATTTTCAATGCGAACGGCAGGACCGGCGGGGGATCAGATCGTGGGGGACTTCTTCGATATAGACGGTTCCGGCGGCCTTGCAACCCTCGTCCACAAGCAGGCCGGACTCAAGGCACAGCTCCATGCGCACCACTTCCCCCGGATCCGTGAAATCCCCGAATTCGTAGCCGATCCCGGCCGCCGCGGTCATGAGGTCGAACCACAACGGCACGGCGATGCGGCCGCCGTAGGCCTCGTCCATGATCTTCCGTGGCTGGTCGAGCCCGATCCAGACCCCGCAGGAGAGGCGGCTCGCGTAACCGACGAACCAGGCGTCTTCGAAGTCGTTCGTCGTCCCCGTCTTGCCGCCCGCGGGCGGGGTGAAGCCGAGGTCGCGCAGGCCGGCGCCGGTGCCACCGTCGGCAACGACCTTCTTCAGCACCTTCGAGGTGAGCCAGGCCGCGCCCGGGGAGAGGACCCGGTAGTTCGCGTCCTCGTGCTGGAAGAGGACGGTGCCGTCGCGGTCGGTGACCGACTCGATGAAGAAGGGCTGATGGCGGATGCCCCCGGTGGCGAAGACGGTGTAGGCGCTCGTGATGTCCCTGACATTCGCACCCACCGTGCCGATGTAGACGGGCGGGGTCGGTTCGGCGCGCTCCGTCTCGCCGAGGCCGGCGTGCTCCATCATCGCGATGACAGAGTCGATCCCGGCCCATTCCCCGACGCGGGCGGTCATCGTGTTGCGCGACTGGATCAGGCCAGTCTCCACCGGGAGGAGGCCGCCGTAGACGCCGTCGGCGTTCTGCGGATTCCAACCGATCGGATCCCACGCGATCTCGCCCGGGGCGATCGCCGCGTCGCTGATGAGCATGCCGGGAAAGAGGCCGCGCTCGAAGGCGGTGCCATAGACGAGCGGCTTGAAGACCGACCCCATGGGACGCCGGGAATGGATCGCGCGGTTGAACTCGCTCTGGGCGAAGTCGCGGCCGCCGACGAGCGCCCGGATCGCACCGGTGTGGTTCTCCAGCACCACCGTGGCGGCCTGGAGGTATTGCGGTTCACCGCCACGGAATCCCTCATATCGCGGATGGGGGTAATCGGAGTGGCGCTCGATCTCGCCGAGGCGGGTGGCCACGGCGCGCTCCGCGGCCTCCTGAAGCCGCAGGTCGAAGGTCGTGCGGATGGCGAGGCCTCCGACCCCCGCGAGCGAGGGGAAGCGCGCCCGCACCTCTTCCTCGACCATGCGGAGGACGTGGGATTGTTCGGAGACCTTGGCCTCGCGCCGGAGCATTTCGAGCCAGCGTTCCTGCGGCAGGACCACGGGTCGCGCGTCGGCCAGGGCCGCGGCCTCGGATTGGTCGAGGAGACCCTCGTCCACCATGCGTCCGATCGTGCCGCGCATTTCCCTCAAGGCGGCGTCGTAGTGGCGGAAGGGCGAAAATCCGTTCGGGGCGCGGATCACTCCGGCGATCATCGCGGCCTCGGGCAGGGTCAGATCGGAGGCATGCTTCCCGAAGTATCCGCGCGCGGCCTGCTCGATCCCGTTCATCCCCGTGCCGAGGAAGACGCGGTTCACGTAATGGGCGAGGATTTCCTCCTTCGTGTATCGCTTCTCGATGCGGCGCGCGATCGCCATCTCGAGGAGCTTGCGCTCCATCGTCTTTCCGGAAAGACCGAAGGTCATGCGCGTGAGCTGCATTGTCAGGGTGCTGCCGCCCTGCACGGTGCGCTTCTCACGGAAATTCCTCAGCCACGCGCGGATCAACCCACGGTGGTCGATGCCGTGGTGCCGGTGGAAGCGGGAGTCCTCGCGCGCGACGAGCGCGTCGAGGAAGTGCGGCGAAATCTGCTCGAGGGGCAGCGGAGTGCCGACGTTTTCGCCGTGAAGGTAGCCGACGAGCGCGCCGGTGGCGTCGGTCACGGTCGACTCCATCGGCATGCGTCCGACCGCCTCGACGTCGTAGCGCGCCGCCTGGCGGTCGTAGTGGAAGAGGATCATCGCCGCGATGAGGAGGGTGCCACAGGTGGCGGACAGGAGGAGGACCACCGCGAGCCGGACGAGGGGCAGGGCGAGGATGCGACGCCAGCGCGGCAAATCGGGTTCCTCCCGCTGCCTCCGGGACGGGGTGATCCGTTTGCGCGATCCTTTGGCAGGTCGGGTCATCGGGGAGGAAGGGGCGGGTGCCGCGGATCGCGGGCCCCAGGGTGCGAACCTCACGTCATTGCCAGAATGAGCCGCACCGAATCAAGCCGCAGCGGCGTTTCGGCGAGGGTTCGGGCGAGATCGGCGCGGGCCTGGACGAGCAGCTCCACCTCCTCGTCGCGGACCGGGTGGCCCATTCCGCGGAGACGCTCGAGACGCTCGATCTCCGCCCCGAGCGATTCATTCATCCGCTCGATCGCACCTTCCCGGATCTGGGCGGCCACCGTTTCGGACAAGCCCTGCGCCACCTCGAGGAGCGGCGGCACGGCGGCGCGGAGAGCCCGCGATTTCTCGCGGAGGAAAGTCGAGGGCCCCGGGCGTCCGTCGCGGCGGATGCGCTCGAGATCAAAGTCGGAGGTCCGGTTGCGCCCTTTCTGGTCCACGATCGTCCGAACCGGCTTCGAGGGCAGGAAACGCTCCGCATGGAGATGCTCCGGGGCGACACACTCGAGGACGCACACCGTTTCGACCATGAGGAGCTGCTCGCCCGCGTTCTCGAGTCTGAAAAAGGCGGCGTTCCCGCGATCGGTCGAAACGAGGCTCTCGAGCGCCCCGGTGACGAGGGGATGATCCTGGGTGAGAAAGGTGATGTCCTCGCGCGCGAGCGCGAGGGTCCGGTCGAAGGTCACCGAGAGACCGTCCTCCGGCAGGCCGGGGAAGGTCTCCGCGGAAAAGAGATGCTCCGGCGTCAGCACGTAGCTGCGGTCGCCGAGATCGTTCACGGTGACGCCGAAGTGATCGAAGACCTTCAGCATGAGCTGCTCGAGCCGGTTGTCCTCGTCGATCGCCTCGATCTGCGAGACGAGGGCCTGTCCTTGGTCGCGGTCGAAGGAACTCATCTCGAGGAGATGATCGCGGCCCGCCTCGAGTTCGGCGTCGAGTTTCTTTTTGAAGGCGCGCGTCTGGTCGAGGAAGCCGACCAGGGCCGCCTCGCGGTCGAGGGAATCGGCGGCACCGAGCCGGGCGAGCTCCCCGCCGAACTGGCGGTGGATCGTGCCGGCCCCGTGCAGGGTGTGCTCGAAAGCGCCGAGGCCGCGGTGATACCAGAGCGCCTTCAGTTCCTCCGCCGTTCCCTCGACGAAGGGCACGTGGATGTGGATGTCCGAGGCCTGTCCGATGCGGTCGAGACGGCCGATGCGCTGCTCGAGCAGGCCCGGATCGTCCGGTAGGTCGAAGAGCACGAGGTGATGGGCGAACTGGAAATTCCGTCCCTCCGATCCGATCTCCGAGCAGATCAGGAGCCGGGCCCCCAGTTCCTCGTCCGCGAACCAGGCCGCGTTTTTGTCGCGCTGGAGCAGGGTGAGGCCCTCGTGGAAGACCGCGGCCGTGGCGCTCATGAGATCGCGCAGACCCGCTTCGATCGCCTCGACCGTCTCGCGCGCGTGGGTGATGAGGAGGAACTTCTCCCCCGGATGCGCCTTGAGCAGCTTCACGAGCCATTCGAGCTTCGTCGCGAAGGCCTCCTCCTCCCCGCAGGCGAGCGGTGCGAGGTGGGCGACGCGCTTCGGGAAGGTGTCGAGGACGAGGCGCCGGTTGCGGAAGAGGACCCGGCCAGGGCCGTGCAGATCGATCAGGGCGAGCCGGGCCGCGTCGCGCCGCGCCGGGGTCGCATCCTCCTTGAGCTGGTTCGCCGTCTCCGCGCCGAGGAGCTTCCCGATCGCCTTCAGTTCCTTCGCCTTGAGCGCCCCGTCACCCCGGAGGACATCGGCAAGCTCGGAAATGGCCCGGTATTGGTCCGATTCGCGGATGAACTCGTCGAGGTCCGAAAAACGCGCCGGATCGAGCAGACGCAGCCGGGCGAAGTGCCCCTCACGGCCGAGCTGCTCCGGCGTCGCGGTGAGGAGGAGGAGCCCCGCCGATTGCTTCGCGATCGACTCGACCGCGTCGTATTCCGGGCTCGACGATTCCAGGCTCCACTCGAGGTGGTGGGCCTCGTCGACGATGAGGAGATCCCACGCGCCTGCCGCGGCCTGGGCCGCGCGGTGCGGATGCGAGGCGATCCACGAGGTCGCGCAGAGGATGAACTGATCGTCGAAAAAGGGATTCGCGGGGGTGCCCCCGGCCGCCTTGCCTTCACCGGACCCGTTCGCGCCCGCCTCGATCGAGATGGCGCGTTCCTCGTCGTAGATCGCGAACGAGAGAGAAAAGCGCCGGTAAAGCTCCACGAACCACTGGTTCACGAGGGCGTCGGGCACAAGAATGAGGACCCGCGAGGCTCGCCCGCAGAGGTGGAGGCGGTGGAGGATGAGACAGGCCTCGATCGTCTTTCCCAAACCCACCTCGTCGGCGAGGAGGACGCGCGGGGCAGCGCGGTTCGCCACCTCCTCGGCGATGAAGAGCTGGTGCGGGATCAGCGAGAGGCGTCCTCCCACGAGCCCGCGAACCTCGCTCGCGCGGGCCTCATGCTGCGCCCGGATCGCCCACTGGCGAAGGGCCCAGAGGCGCGGGTCGTCGCTCACCCCCGAGAGGAGGCGCTGCTCGGGTCGCTGGGTGTTCATCGTGTCCGAGAGCTGGCTTTCCGGCAGCTCGCGGCCCTCCGCGTCGATGTAGACGAGGCGCTTGTCCTCCTCCCGCACCGTGGCCACGGCGAAGGACTGGCCGGCTTGGTCGCGCACCGTGTCCCCGGGCTCAAAGGCGACGCGCCGGAGCGGAGCGTTCCGTGCGGCGTAGGTCAGGGTCTCCCCGACCGCAGGAAAGTAAGCCTTCACGTGGGCATGATCCGATGACAGGATCAGGGCCAGTCCGAATTCCGCTTGGGTCTCGCTGATCCAGCGCTGCCCCGGCGCGAATTGCGTGGGGTCGGCGGTATCGGTCTGGTAGCGCGTGGCTTTCATACTCAGGTGCTCGAAGGAGAAGGGCGGAGAGTCTGAAGGGTAGCGCGTTTCCCGGATTCCGCCACCCCGTGCGCAACGAAAAAACGGAGGCGAGGGGAGACCCGTAACCGTGGAGTGACGAGAATGGACGGCTGGCAACGGGCTTGCCCTTTCCGCGAATTCTTTGAGCCGCGAAGCGGCGGGCGATTCCGAGCGGGATGCGGCGGTCCTGTGAAACGCCGAAACGATTCAGCCCGAAAGATCGATCGGCGGCGCTCCCCGAGCGTGGCAAGCGGGTCGGACGGGCGGTTGCCGCGGTCCAGTGGCACGAAAAAACGGGCACGAACCCCCTGGAGCGCGACGCCGCCGGGGTCGCCCCGGCAGAGTCGCCGGGAGGCGAGGTTCGGTCGTATCCGTCCGCGCTCCCCATCGACCCGGAACTCATCGAACGGGCAACACGATGCGCGAGAGCGCCCCGGGCTTGTGATGCACCTGCTCGGTGGCGATGGCGGTCTTTGCGCCGCGGATGCCCTCGGCGGTGTTTGGGTTGCGGTCGTAGAGCGGGAAGTCGGCACCGCTGATGTCCACGCGGAGCCGATGCCCCTTGGCGATGGTGGCCGCAACGGGGCCGAGATCGACGGTGATCTCGTAAACCTTTCCAGGTTCCATCAGTTCGGGTTTGAGAAGCGAGTCGCGATAGCGGCCGCGCAGGATGCCACGCGCGATGTTTTGCGCGAAACCGTCGGGATGCACGTCGATGAGCTTCACGGCCCAGTCGGCATCCGGCGTGTCGGTGGAGACATGGAGCTCCGCTTCCGCGTTGCCGGCGAAGGAGAGCGGCTCGCGCATCGGCTCGCTGGTGTAAACGAGCACGTCGTCGCGATCCTCGGTGGCGCTCTGATCGACCGGGCCCCACACGGCGCTTTTTGCCGGGGTGGAGGGAGCGGGATTCGCGGGATCGGCGCGGAAGCTGTCGGCAGGTTGATCGGCAGCTGGCTTTTCAAGTAAAAGAAGGCCATTGCCACTGCGAGTGTTGGCCGTGCCATCGGAGTGAAGATAGAACGAAGTCGCCTTGAAACCTTCCGGCGGCCAGGATTGGGCATCGTGCCAGACGTTGTCGCCCATGCTGAAGTAGCGCACGGGCGGGAACGGCTTCGACTGGGCGGCGGGGTCTTGTTTGAGATGGCGATCAAACCAATCGATCTGGATGGCGAAGAGATCCACGGCGGCCTCGGGTCCGAACTCTACCTCGGCGACCTTTGTTTTGCCGATGGTGCCGTGATCCCACGGGCCGAGGATCAGCCGCTGTTGTTGGCGGGTCTTTTCATCCCGAGCCTGCTTTTGCATGATCATGAAATTGTCCACCGACTCACGGGAGAAGTAGTCATGGTAGCCGACGACGTGCAGTGCCGGCAGTTGCAGGCCGGGGAGGCGTGAAGTGAGGTCAAGACGGGTCCAGAATCCATTCGGCTCAGGATGAGTGAGGAAGGCATCCAGCCAAGGCATGTCCCAACCGATCGCGGTGTCCACCTCGCTCAGTGGCAGGTGCAGGAGTGCCTCATTGAAGTTCTTCGGCTTGGCTCCTTCGGGCTTCGGTGAATTGCCTGCGATCCAACCCGCGATGAGTGAGAGACGCACCGAGCCACCGAGGTGGAGATTGCGATAAAAACTGCTCCACGTGGCCTGTGGGGCGATGACGGCGAGTCCCGGCGGCTGCTCCACCGCGGCCTGCCACTGCACCGCACCGACGTAAGAGCCGCCCATCATACCGACGCGACCGCTGCACCACGGCTGGCGCGTGATCCACTCGATCGTGTCGAAGCCGTCCTGCCCTTCGTTGTTGTAGGGCGCGAAGGTTCCCTCGGACCCGAACTTGCCCCGGCAATCCTGCGCGATGAAAATGAAGCCCGCCTTCGCCCACTTCTCGCCCGTGCCTTTCTGCTTCATGCGATCATACGGCGTGCGGGTGAGGATCACGGGAGCCTTGGCGAGCGCATCATCGCGATAAAGATCGGCGGTGAGGTTCACGCCGTCGCGCATCGGGATGGTGATCGTTTCGGTTTTGACTTCCGCGAAGGCAGAGGTGGCGAGGAAAAGAAAAAGCAGGTGTTTCATGACGAAAAGGTCGGAGACGTTAAGGGCTTACGATTGTGGCATGAGATCGGTGGCGGCGATAAGGTGGAAGCAGTCGCGGAGCATGGCCTTTGGCTGTCCGATCGGCCAGGAGGCGGCCGATGGGACCGCACAATCCCGCGGCGAAGTGGAGCGGGTCGATCCGCGCACGGCGATCCTCGCAGGCCTGGTGGCAAGGATGCCTGGTTGCTCGGACGCCATCCTCCTCCACCGCCTGGGCTTGGAACGCCCAAGCAACGGAGCGATCTCCAGTTCGGGTCGGGGCGTCGCCGGAAAAAGGACTTGGGCCGGACGCCGGAACCCGGTCCGAGGCAGACGAACCGCCGGAGATTTTCCGCGGCCTCCGTGCCATGCTGCGCGAGGCCCGGGAACCCGTGGCCGATCCGCGTGTTGCCACCGTCCTTTGAGCGGAAGCGCCTTCGACACTTGCCGATCGGGGTCATTCCCGGGAGCCTCCCCTGCTCTTGTTGATGGTCGCCTCGCCTCGCAGCTGAACGACGTTCGTGGTCGCTGGAACGGAGAGATCGCCAAGGTCGAGGGACTCGATGGTGCCGGCGTGATGATCGAGGACGTGCTCGAGGCCATCGGCAACAACGTCACGGATCTGCAACCGTTGGATCTTCGGCTTCATGGTCAGGTAGCCGGGGCCTTCCGCCCAGCCGCGCATGCCTTTGGGATTCACAATCCCAGACCGTGCCTCCATGAAAGCCTTCAGCGCGGAGCGATCCGGCGAGGTGCCGACCAGGGAACCGGCGGGAGCGGTGGATTGCGGCCTTTGCACCACGACATCGCGAACTTGCAGCAGGGCGATGCGACCATCCGCGCGGATGAGCGGCGTGCGGCCGGGTTCCTTGCGCGGGTCGTGGACGTTCAAGCCATCGATGAGGAGCCGGTCAATCTTCGCATCCGGCTGGATCCACACGAGCGGGCGGTCGTCGATGGGGGCGTGGCTGCTGATGTTCTTGAGCGTGACCTGCTCCATCTTGCCTGCGATCCAGAAGAGGAAGGGCGGCACGTAGTCGTAGGCGCGCGGCGCGACGGGACGCAGGTCGATGTTCTCGAACTCCAGCCGTCCGATGTTGCCGCCCTCGCGGAAATAGGGGGTGATCCAGACGCCGAAATCGCGGTAGGTGCCCTTCACGTTGCGAATGGAGACACGGTCGAGCCGCGAGTCGCGCGACAGGATGCGGATGACCTGGGCGCAGTCGTCGGCGACCACGCCATCGACTTCCACGTCCGACACCGGGCCGATGCCCGCGTAGGTGCCGAAGTTGCCCTTCGCCGCGCGAACAAACCGCCCCTCACTGTTCCAGTCGCCCTGCAAGTCGTCGTTGTTCAGCGCCACCATGTCATCGAAGGCCTTGCCTTGCAGGTTGCGGATGCTGAGAAACTCACCCGGTCCCTGCACGTGGATGCCGTCCTGGTTCGATGGCTTCAAGCCATCGCTGAGGTTGAGATAGATGTTCTCAAACACCACGCGCCGCCAGTTGGTGAGATAGACGAAAAAGGTGCGCGAGTCGGTGATGGACACGTCGCGCACCAGCACCTGCTCCACGCCGTGCAGGGCGAGGGCGGTGAGCCAGCCGTAAGCGGGATGAAACTTCTGGTCCTGATGCGCCGAGTTCCCGTTGTAAGTGCCGCCGAGGAAGGAGAGATTCCGGTCCGCGCGGCCTTCCGGCTGAGGCGAGGCATTGGCGATGAGCGGGCGGTTGGCGTTGTCCGCGAGAAAGAAGCCGCAACCGCGGTTCAGACACTCGATGGTGGTGTTAGAGTGAACCTTCAGTCCCGAGACCAGAATCGCGCCATCGACGACGAGCTTCAGCGAACCGAGCTTCGGCGCGCGATCAAGGATGCCTTGGATGAGCGCCGTGTCGTCCGTGCCGCCGCCCTTGGTGACGTCGCTGTCGAGCTTCGCGCCCGCCTCGCTGGCAATAACGATGCGGGAGTCTGGGGGAGGTGCAGCGTGCAACGCGGCCAGCGGCGCGAGCAGCAGGGCGGTGATGAAATGAAGGGTGGGTGTCATGGTGAATGATTCATGCATCAGGGTCTGGCTTTTCAGCGCCTATTGCAGAAGCCTGTTCGGACGCTTTCGCTTCCCAGTAAACCTTCTCGAAATAGATCCACATCCCATACCCCCACGCGATGCCACCGAGAGGGAATAAGACCATGCTTCCAGCGAAGACGGGCAAGAAGGGCGCTTTATCGCCCATTGCTTCCGTCACTAAAGGGAAACCCAAACTGAAAAGGATCCCGGTGCCGACTCCCCATCCGAGAACACCATATATCAGGATGTAATTCCATTTTCCCTTGGCTCTCAGCTTTTGCCATTTCTCAAGTTTGTCTGTCATTGGAGTGTGTTTCAAGGTTGTTCATTGATTCGTATCGACCATCTCGATCCTGACCAATTGCTTGCCGGTGGTCGTTGTCGGAAGGGTGCGTGTTTCCTGGCCGTTGATGGTGAGCTTCTTCACCACGTTGCCTTCACCAGTGATATGGATTTCCAGTTCGGCCTGGCGATATGGCAACTCATAGACCGCCACCGGGCTCATGCCTTTCGGAATCGTCGGGTGGAAGGTGATGCCATCGGCGTCCAAACGGATGCCGCAGAGTCCGTGCAGTACCATGCGCAGATAGGCAGTGGAGGTGTAGAGGTTGCGTGCGCAGGACTGCCAGAGGCTGATGCCGTTCTTGCCTTTGGTGGCGGGGAAAAGTTGGGCAATGGCTTCGTCGGTGGCTTCGCCGCTGCCACCCAGACGCGCGGCGATGAAGGCCCGCATGGATGCGCCGCTACGGCCCGTGCGACCTTCCTGCAGGCCGCCGTAGATTTCGCCGGTGATGGGATGGTAGATCTCGGAGAAATGGCTGTCGCGGCAGCCGCGGTCGGCGAGCTTTTTCAGTTCCAGCGCAAACAGCTCCGTGCGCCCTGAAGAGGCTGCCGCCTGCGCCCACAGTGCGCTCACGGGCGGCCAGATGGTGCCATTGTGATTGCCGAAGGTCGTGCCGTCTGGTGAGGCGTAGCGCGGGAACACCGGCCAGTTGTAAGGGATGCCCTGCGGTGTGATGTGCATGCTCTTGAAGATGCGCGCCGCCTGCTCCGTGCTGGCGATGCCAAAGAGGATCGCGACGCTGTTGCCGAATCCTTCCTGCGCGTCGCTACCGCCGTAGGTGTCCACGAGATAGCGATAGGTGCCGGCATCCTCTCGCCAGAAGTGCCGGTTGATCGCCACCTTCAGCCGCTCGGCCTTTTCCTCCAACGCCGCGTCCACCGGCACGCCGAGTTCGCGCTGCATCCGCGCGGCGAGACGGTAGGCCTCATACGCCATGCACTGGGTGGAGAGCGCATGAATGGGGATGCCGTAGCCGGTGGCGAGTTTCTTGTCCGGATTGAGCTGCGGCCAGCGCATGACGTGCCCAGCGCCCTTCACCGCTTCCGCCCACGTATCGGGATAAGCCGAAATGCCGTCGCCGATGATGGCCGGGCCGCGGAAGAGATTGAGTTTCGCATCGTACTCGTTGCGCTCCGAGTGCGCCAGTCCGCCGAGCGTTGCTGAGAGCGCCACCTTCAGAAACGGCCGGTCACCAGTGGCCAGATAGTGCTCCCATGCGCCGAAGGTCCACGTCAGGATTTCATAATAAGGTCCACCGCAGCGCAAGGTGCCATCCTCATCGGGGACAAGCGAGGTGAGCAGCGCGCCCTTCATCGCCTCCGGTTGAAGAAAGCTCGCTCCGTTCCACGAGTCCATCGCCGCATCAATCGGCGAAATGCCATAGTCCAATCCCGCCGCTAGCAACTGCGCCGGCAGCACGTCGCGTGTGCCCGCGACTTCAACGATGCGCGCGGAGACAGCTTCCCATCGCTTCGCATTGAGCGGCAGATTCGGCAACACCGTCGCCGCCGCCATCGGCACGACGCTGCTGCTCACATCCCCGCACGCGATGCGAAACGCACGGCTGATATTCGGGTCGCCAGCGGTAACGTAAGGATGCAGAAGGCGAGCGGTCACCGGGGGCTCGGCAGCGTGAAGCGCGGCCAGCGGCGCGAGCAGCAGGACGGTGAGGAGGGTGAATGTGGTATTCATGATCTCAGTCCTGTGGTGCTGGCTGATTGGGTTTCTTGGCCGGTTCCGCCGCTTCAGCGCCTTCCATTCGCCCCGTTTTTAAGCGAATGCGCACATGGACGACCTTTGTTCCCGCGCCTGCGGGAAGGACATTGACTGCGGGCTCGCCCTGGATCGCGCCTGACGGAAAGACGGCGTCCACAAAATCCGCCAACGGCGTTCCGCCACGGGGGGCGGCGAGGGCCATCCCCGAATACTCGACTTGATAGCCTTTGAGATCCAAGGGGATGGGCTTGTCCAAAACGGTGCCATCATCCGAATCGGCGGGAACAATGGCCTTAGTGCCGAGCAGGTAGAAGCGTCCGCCGGTGTCCTGGATAATGCGGCCGTATCGAGGGCGATCCTCGAGCCATGAAAAGCTTCCGCTGATGTCATCGGGCAGTTCAACGGTTTTGACGACCTTCTGGTTCTGGATGATGGAATGACGCAAGCGCTGCCTGCCTTTGGTCTCCGGCCCAAGAAAGAAGTAAAGCGCATGCAAGCGCCCATGGGTGTCGATGTAGCTGTCAACGCAACTGCCGCAGGCGGCGACTTCCGGATATTCCGCCGAGGGCACCGACTCCGCGATCTGCAATTCCCTCATCGGGGCAGCTCCGACGTCCTCAGTGGTCCACAGGGCCATTCTGTTGAAGACATAGCCGAACGGATGAAAAGTGGACTCCCTCGTGTAGCCCATGTCCTTGAAAGGCACATTCCTGTTGGAGGTGAAGGCCAGCCTTCCGCCTGCATCCGGAAACACATAGCTATAAGTATGCCTCTCCTTCACCGGCGTCGCCCCGGTCGTCCACTCTGCGCCGACGGCTGGAAGATAACCCCACAGGAATCGCCCCGGAACTACTTCCTCGGGGGCGCTTTGCACGAGGGCGAGATCGCCGGTGGTCGAGATCCCGGCACCGCTATATGACCAATCGTTCTTGACCCAAGGCCCGGGAACAGCCGTGGCGCGCATCACGATGGCACCCTTTGCATCCAGCTTCCCCGACCACCAGCGCGGCATTCCGTCCGGCCAGGCCAGGACATGCAGACGACCGTCCGGAGAGGCCAGCAGATGGGCTGGTTGGCGGCCCGCTTCGCCTTCGGCAACCACCTGCCAGCCGGTTTCCTCGCGCATGGCGAGCTTCCACATCCGATGGAAGCCATCGCCGCTGCTCTTCTGTGCCTCCACCCTGCCCGGCTGCCCGGTGATGTAGACGGTGAAGAGGCCGTCCTGCGTGCGGACGATGCGGGACTGATGTCCGCCCCAGCTGTTCCCGCTGTCGCCTCCCAAGGCCTGGTCCGTGACCAGTTCGACTCGCTCCACCGACGGGAAGGATTGCTCGTTGCCATGTTCCAGCGTACGGGGTGAGGCCACGCCGTTGGGGGAGATGAGCTTCGGCGTGACGTGGATGCTGTTGAGCAGCTCCTGCGTGACCTTGACGGCGGGCTTCGGCAGATCCTCCAGCTTGCCGAACATGATGCGCTCTTTGCGGCTCGGGTCCGTGTCGCCTTGGGTAACGCAGAGCCAGATCGCGCCCTCGTGCTCGTGAAAGGCGGGATATTGAAAGGACTGCGGCGTCTCGAAGCGGTATTTGCGTTCCCAGGTTCTACCATCGCGAGAGATGTTCACATTGAACACGCTTCGGTTCGCGCCCTCGATGCTCGTCGCCTCCTGCCAGCCGAGGTAGTAGATGCCGCCAAACTTCTCGAACGTGGGCTTCGAGTTCAGGCCGTTTGGCACAAAAGGTTTGGGCTCGCCGATGGTCCATGTCTTGCCGTCCTTGCTGGTGGTGAAGTGGTAGTTGCCCTTGTCGTTGCGGCAGATCGCCATCCAGGTGCCGTCGGGCAAACGGTTCACGGCGGACTCGCTCAGCGCGGCGGATTGCGGCTCGTTGTAGTGGCCGATGACCTCGAAGGTCTCCAGATCGTCATGCACGAGCGCAAGCGCATTCTGCTGGCCAGTGAAATTGTTCAGTGCGACATAGAGTTTGCCATCGAACTCCTTGAAGGAATCGAAAACGAAGAAGAAGGAGTCGGAGGCTTTCTTTTTAAAACCGTGAGTCACCGCATCGGCATGAAAGTGCTTCGGCTGGAAATCGAAGGTGCCCGCGGCAGTCTTGAGCTTCGCCTTGTGGATCGTCGGTGCGAACTCGTCCCGGCCCAAGTCGAAGTCGCGATACCACATTTGTGACTGCCTTTTCCCCGGGTCCTGGCTCACGAAGTAGCAGCGCAGTGCGTTCGCGTCTTTTTGGATGATCCGGGGCACCCAGCACGCGCCGACCGGGAGTGTCTCGTTCGCAAACGTCTGCTCACCCTTCGCGAAGTCGATGACACGTTCCGTCTTCAGCGTCTCCAGGTTCACGATGGATAGCGTGGAGTAGATGAAGGGCCAGCCGCCGTCTTCACCTCCCCTGAGATCGTTCACCTCGGAGACGACGTAAGCGCGATCTCCCACGCAGACGAACTCCGCATCATGCGCCCCTTTCACCACGGGCGCGGTGACTTTGACCAACCCGGCCATCACCTTGTCAGCTGCCGCCTTGGGGTTCCAGTTGGCGGGAAGGATCGTGGGCTTGTTGAGCTTGTTCACCACCTGCTTCAGGCTCACGGCACCGGAAACGTTCTTGCCGGCGATCACGTCTTCTTCTTTGAACTTCGCGAGCAAGATATCGCCTGCGCCACCGCGATCACGATCATAGGTGATCCAGATGAGGCCGTCCTTGTCCTGCACGCCGTCGGGATAGGAGACGCCGCTGCGTTCATCGATCAGCAGCCCGTCGTTCCACGTCGCGCCGTCGTCGGTGGAAAGCTGCGCGGTGAGGTGGCTGCGTCCGGTGAACTTGTGGTGGTTCACGAGAAGTAGATGGCCCGAGGCGAGACGCCGGATGAAGAAGCGCGAATGCGGCGTGGCGATGGTGGTGGGTTTGCCGGGTGTCCAGGTGCGGCCTTTGTCGGAGGAATGACTTTCCCACAGCACCTTCTCGGTGCGGATGAGCATCCAGAGACGGCCATCCTTCAGCTCGACGATCATGTTTTCGAGGCCCGCCTTCTCCGTCTTCACTGCGCCATGCAACTTCCAGGTCTTGCCTTCATCGGTGGAGACTGCCGCGCCGAAAACTTGCTTCGGGTCGAATCCTGCCCAACCCGCCAATGGCTCCTGCGCATGCACCACCGACAGCACCCATTCGCCGGACGAGAGCACGGTCGCTTTGTTCATGCGGAAGCTGAAAGGGCTGTCGAACCCGACGCGAAACTCCTTGCCCCACATGGGCGGCGAAGCATCCGGCGCCTCGCAGATGCGTGCATAGACTCCGTGCTGCGTGCTGTCCTTGACGCTGCGATTGAAGAGATACCAGAGCCGCCCTTTCGGGTCGATCCACAGGCACGGATCATAGCACCGCGTGCCATCGTTCAACGGCAAACCCATGGCCTGCGGCGCGGAATAGGTTTTGCCGCCGTCGTCGCTATGGGAAAGCACGACGGTATTGAGCGGCTCGGGCTCTTTGGTGCCTCCGGTAAACCACGAGACAAACAAGCGGCCATTTGCCGTGCGTTCGAGGCCGGGGATACCCTGCCAGGTGCGTTTGGAGAGATCGATCGTGACCGGTTCGGCGGCGTTGATCGTTGCCAGCGGCGCGAGCAGCAGGGCGATGAGGAGTGTGAGGGTCGATTTCATGAAAGTGTGCATTTCGTTACTTCGATTCGGTTGTTCGCTTCGCAGCGGCATCGGCTTCGTCGGCCTTCTGCTGGATTTCGCGGTCGAGTTCGGCGGATCGCGCCCGAAGGTCGGCAAGGCGGCGCACTTCGTCGGCCGTCGGTGCGATCATCACGGGCACGTTCGCACCGCATTCCACGCGGCAATCCTTCTCGGTCACGTCCTTCGCATCAGCGAGCTTCACCAAGCCGGGCACTGGTGCAGGGGCGCGAGCGATGACGCCGTTCAGCGTCAGTCCTTCGACATCATCCCCGGCAATGAAAGCGCGGGCATCCGGCTTCTCCACGCTGAATCGCACGTTCTCGAGGCGGATGCCTTTGACGTGGCGGAGATAGAGCGCCGAGGCGGGGAGTTCGCCGTCGAAAGGCATGGCCCACTTCACGTAGTTGGTGGACTCCAGTAGCTCCCCAACATCCAGGCGTGATGCCTGCTCCGCCGTGCCGCCGCCGGGGAACATAAAGTCGATATTGGTGAATGACACGTCTTCAATGCGCGCACCTGGGCGCGAAACCACCGCCGAGCACAGGCGCTCGAAAGGATCGTCTTTCCCACCTTTACTCTGGAATCCGACATCGTCCCCCACACCCGCGACCGCCTTGATATCCGTGAACCGCACGTTCCGAATCCGTCCCACCGGTGGGCGCGCCGATTTGCCATGCGCGCTGAAAGGAAACCGGGAGGCCAGCACCATGACTGGCTGGCAAACCTGCTTCATCTCGATGCCGGAAAAAGAAAGGTCCTCAAAGAGAGCGCCCTCGCATGACTCGATCTTGATGCCGCCCTGGCACTGTGTAAAGACGCAATCACGCACCGTCAGACGCCGGATGGCGGCGATGGACTCCGTGCCGATGCGGATCGCGTGCCATCGTGAGGTGATATGGCAGCCGCTGATCTCGAAATCTTCGTTCGGCCAGTCGGGATGGAAAACCTTGGGGGCAATGCCGTCGTCGCCGGCATCGATATCGCAGTCCTTGATGCGAACGCGCTTGCAGCCGTCGAAATCAAGGCCGTCGCCATTTGGCGAATGTCGGCTGCGTATCGTAACGCGGTCGATGAGGATGTCCTCGCTGCGCACGAAGAAGGTCGTGAACGCAGCGGGATCGAGCAGTTTCACATCGCGAACCGTCACCTTCCGGCAACCGACGACCCGCACGAGCATCGGCCGGCGAGGATCGTTGGCGTTCGGGAAAACCTTTCGTTCACGACCGCCCTGGCCGTCGATCGTTCCGGGTCCCTCGATGCCGATCTGCTCGGCATCCTCAGCGTAGATCAGGCATTGCTTCCACTGGCTGGCGGCAAATGCCCAAACGCCGCCCCAGTGCAGCGGCGAGGTCTCATCCGTGTAGTCGGCGATCTTCGGACTTCCGCGCAGGATGGCGTCTTTCTCGACCTTCAAAGTGACCCGGCTCTTGAGTCGCAGCGAGCCTGACAAGAACACCCCACTGGGCACAAGGACCGTGCCTCCACCAGCGGCATGGCAGGCGTCGATGGCTTTCTGGATCGCGAGGGTGTTGATCGTCTGGCCGTCGCTCTTTGCTCCAAAGGCAGTGATGTCGAAGACACGTTGTTCAGCAGCGTGCGGCGCGGACAGTGGAGCGAGCAGTAGGGCGGTGAGGATGGAGAGTGTGAGTTTCATTTCGTGTCCGGTTCCCAGATGGGGTTCTTCTGCGCTTCGCGGAAACCTTGGTTCGTGGGCTGGAGCTTCCAGATTTCGAGTTTCTTGATCGTCGTCGGCGCACCGACGGTGAAAGCGTTCAGGTCGAGCTTGCCGCTGTAGTCAGCGTGGGACGCGACCATGGCTTGGCGGTCGTTGGCGAAGACTTCGACGAGGTATTTGTCGATGAATATGCGCAACTCCACATCCTCGCCCTTGGGAAGGCCGGCGATGGAGAAATGGGCCTCGGTGGTGCCGACACGTAGCGTGCCGGATTCGGGACGGAACAGGATCGGAAGGCCGCCACCGTTGCCGTCGGAAAACAAAGTGAAGCCAAAGAGCTTCCGCTCGGCCTGATCGCGGGGGATCGTGATACGGAGTTCGTTGGCGTCGCCGTCCAGGGTGGCGATCTTTTTGCCAGCGGGTGCGGTGGTGGGGAGCACTTCCTTGGTGAGTTCGCTGATCGTGATGTCGCTGAGGGTGACGGGGTCGTGGCGCAGCGTTTCGAGTTCGCGCAGAGGCTTGATGCGCAGGATGCCATCGGCGGGCAGGCTCAGTTCACGCGGTAAGGACTGGATGGTTCGGCCATCCATCGTGCCATCGGCCTTGCCGAGCGTAGCAAGCCAGGCCCACATGACACGGCGGCCATCGGGGGTGAGCAGGCTTTCGGGCGCGAAGAAATCCACTCGCCATGGCGGGCGGCCAAAGAGGCTCTGCTCGTCCCTGCGCCAGTTCATGCGGCCATGGCTCTGCGGGACGAACTGCTCGGCCTTCGCGTCCCAATCGCCAAGGTAATAGCGGCAGCCGAGCGGATGGCTGATGCACAAGAGCATCCACTTGTTGCCGAGCGGAAAGAAGTTGGCGCAGGAGATGTCCTCGCCGCGAGCGACGTCGGGCATGTCGTGTCTCATGAATTCACCCACCAGAGTCCAAGTCTTCAAGTCCTTGGACTTCATCAGCGGCTGGCTATCGCCGCCGGAGATGGCGTAGTAAGTGTCGCCGATGAGAAAGCAATCGGGGTCCCAGTGGCGGATCTTTGCGTCCTGGCCGTCAGCGGTCTTGACCTCGAGTGGATAAGGCTTTTCCCACGCGCTGAGTTTTGAATCCGTCGCGATGGCGATCTGGTTTTTGCCCGATCCCTGGCCGTGATAAATGGCGGCGGGTTTTCCCTCCTTGGTGAGGAAGCCCGTGCCGCTGAACATGCCGTGGCCTGTGAAGGAGGGCTGGAGTTTCGTCGGCTGCCAGGTCCAGTGCAGCATGTCCGGGCTGGTGACGTGGACGAAGGCGAACGACTTCTTCTCCTTCCACGGATGCGCGAGGATGTAATGCAGATGGTAGGTGCCATCGAGGTAGAAGGCCGCATTGGGATCGCCCGGCAGACTGTCACCACCGGGATGCATGAGGTGATAGTTCAGCGCGAGGTCTTCGTCGGCAGCGTGAAGCGCAGCCAGCGGCGCGAGCAGGAGGGCCGTTAAGAGGGGGAGCGCGGGTTTCATGCTTGTTCCCATGGATGAGTTCACTGATTTTTATTTCATGCCGTTTCCAACTCGCTAGTAAGAAACTTGGGCTCAGTCCCGTCCGGTCATGTCCGGTGCCTTCCCTGGACCGACATACTTGCCCTCCCGCATCACGGCCGATGGAGCTTCCAGGTAGTCGGCCATCCGCCGGGAATCGACATACCAATTGGCGCGCTTGATCGCCAAACCGTTATATTTGGAAAAGACTTTGTCTCGCGCACTGCAGACCTCATCGGCGCGGCGAATCGCCTCGGGGTCCCGCCCCCAGGTGCTCCGGACCAGCTTCATCGCCCGTAACACATCGATCTGCAGCTTGGCTCCGTCGTGCCCTGTGCGAACGAAGTCCACCCGCTGTTGATAGATCTCCGGCGCATTGGCCACGGTCGCCTCCGCCGCGAGAAGGGGAACCTCGGCCTTGGACCAGAAAGCGTCGTTGTAGATGGTTTGAAGCACATCGGTGGCTTCCCTAGCCCAGCTGCTGGACATTTTGACGCGTTCCAACACCGCATATTGCCCCTCCTCAAGAGCCGTAAAATAGGCCCCCATCTCATTGGCCGCCGGACCAAATGCGCGGTCGCAATAGTCCCGGAGCAAGGCTTCTCCGTCCTGCATGGGATCGTAAGCGAGCTCGGCCATCAGGTAGTTCTGAACTCCTTGCGTTCCCCAGCACTGCGGGAGCGTGTCGACCTCAATCCCCACGCATTGATTTTCCGCAAGGAAGCGGAAGTCCTCCATGGTCCGGCGCAGGGCCAGGCACGGCATCCCGATAAATCCACCCGAGTAGTGGAAGAGGTTGGGCCGGTAAACCATGGCTTTGGCTTGTTTCGCCCAGCCGAGCCACTGCTGCTTTTCCCTGTGCCGGTCCCCTTCATTCACGAATGGAAAATGTCCCACATAGCCAAGGGCGATGTTCGGCTCCAATGTTTCCGCGATTGGCGGCGTGCGATACGCGCTATAAGCATACGTTCCCACCCAAACCTCCCGCCCGGGAAAGCGATCCCGGAGTCCCCGCGCCAACCTATTCCAGAACTTCACATAGCGGTCCGTGAGCGCCACATAGCCGAAAACCGGCGGCCCATCCGGATGATCCATCGCCCGGCACTTCAAACAGACGCAAAAACCGTCCCCGTCGTTCGGCGCCGCACTCAGCATCACACGGGAGGAATCCGATTTGAAGGCTTTCTCCGCATTGGCCAGCCATTGCGCCGCGACCGTTGGATTCGAGACGCATAGCTTCACCGTTGCCGGCTCCCGGCGTGGCTTGCGCGTGCCATCCGGAAGCTGCGCGAAGTAATCGGAATGCTCGTCGTGGTAACGCGCCCACCAATCAGTGAAGGCGTGCCCGGCGTCGAACTCGAGCGAGCCAATCTGGAGGTGGTGCGCCCGGTGCCAGTCGATCGGGCTTCGCGGCCAGAGCAACCGATGGCGAAAAGGAGGGTGGAAGCGCCGCTCGGTGGCCGCCAGGGAAACTCGCTCTTGCTTGAGGATATCCGTTCCCAAGGGACCAGGCCAGAGCCAGCGGACACCCAAATCTTTCTGCAAAAACGTGAACACCGCATTGGCGGTCCCCGCTTCCAGTTGCTTCTCTCCGGCCACGCGATCCCGGCCGGCGATGATCACGTGCTTGGTTCCGATGGCGATCAGGGTTTCCTCCGGATGAGCGAACTCGAGTTTTACCCCGGGCATCAGCCTCGGCAGTTCCGGGTGCAACCCCACCCAGATGGCACGATCGGGCAACGGCGTGGGCGATCCTTCCACGATCCCCGGTTTGGTGCCACAGATTTGCCGGACATAGTCCGCCAGCGCTTGCGTGGCTTCGCGGATACTCGCCGGCGCCTCCTTGGGGATGATGATCGGCGCAGGGGGAATCCTGGCCGCAGCATCAACCAGCACAAAATCCGCAGATACAGCGGAAGCACCGCTGCAGAGAAGCGCGGCGAAGGGCGCGAGGATAAAGGTGGTGAGGAGGGTGGGCGTGGGTTTCATGATTGTTTCCATGGATGAGTTCACTGATTTTGTTCGCGGACCGGGCCAAAGAGCGGCTCCGCACTGCCGATGCGATAGCCAAACTTCGCCACGTGCATCCGCCCCTCCTGGTTCGAAGCGTTTGGGCCGAAAAGGATGTTGGATGCGGTGTGATTGCGAATGTGAAGCTCGCTGTATGGCAGGCGAATGACCTCTTTGCCGTCCACTTCCAGAAAGAGCGACCCCGCGGCTCCGCCGGTGTGGACGAGGCGATACCAATGGAAGCGATCCGTGGTGTCCTGGGGAGTGCTCTTGAGAACCTGGTGGTTGCTCCCGTCCGTGCTCAGGATTCCCGCTTCCCGGTCGCTGAGATAGAGCGCGGCATTTCTCCCGGCGGGCGGGCTCATGAAGGTGGCCAGACCATAGTTCGGCTGCGTCCCCTTGTCCACCACACGATACCAGCCCTCCAGGCACCAGTCCGCGGCGTCGTCCCAGCTGGCGTCTTTGGCAAAGCAGGCTGTGGTTTTGGCGCTGGCGGCGCTGTGCAGATCGAGGTAGGTGATTGAATCCTCGCGAGCCAGTTGATAGCCGGAGGGATGGCCGCGCATGGCAAAGCGCTGCGACGGGAGAATGCGGTCGTCGTTGGGCAGCAGACCGCCGTTGGCCGCCGGATCGTAAATGACGGTCTTCGTGGCGCCCGGGTCAGCCGCCAGGTAGGAGTAAAGGTTGGCGTCCGTGAGGAGGAATCGGAGCCTCTTTTCCACGGGCTGCTGCGGGGGAGTGAAGGCCCCGGTTCGCCAGCGGAGGACGTGTCGCACCTCGTCGCCCTGGAATGGGAGGCAATCCGTCCGGGAGAATCCGTCGAGCGGCTTGCCCGTGGCGTCCACGATCTCTGCCAGGATTCGCCCGCCGTCACGGGTGCGGGCATTGATGGTGATCTCCGGCGTTTCCAGATCCTCAGCGCGGGTGAGGAGACTGCCTTCTTCCTTTCGGGCCTCCATCGAGCAGAAGCCGTCCAGCCGCAGCACACCCAGCCCGATCGCCATCTGATTCACGGGTGGCCCGACATTGTGAGGCATCGTAAAGCCGCCGTAGTAGAAATAGAGTTTGTCATCGACCACGACCGGCGCCCGCGCGGAACAGATCATCGCGGCATCGAATTGCCCTTTCCCTCCCAGCGGGATGAAGCTATCCCGGGCCGGAGGGCGGTTCCAGTGAAGCAGGTCGCGACTCCAGGCGAACTGCACGTCCACCGTGCAGGGGCTGGCTTTCTCTGCCGCCGCTAGTTCCGCATCCGTCGAGGGTTTGCCCTTGGGCCAGCGTGCGTGGTAAATCCACGGCAATCCGAGGTAATACCCCTGATACGGAAACACCGGCATGCCATAGATCTGCGTCGCATCCGGATCGAGATCGTCCGCGAACATCACCGCGTCTTCGGCCGGCTTTGTCCAGGCGAGACCATCCGGCGAGGTGGCCACACCCACGGCCCGGCCGCGCGAGGTCGCCGTTTTCCAGGTCGCGACATACCGGCCGCGATAGGGATCGTGAAAGAAGTTCACCACGTCGCCGGAAGCGAACAGCCCCTTGCCGCCCGCGAGTGGGGTGAAGGTCCACTTCAGTCCGTCGGGCGAGAAAGCCACTCGCGGCACGTAGAACTCATAGGAAAAGCAATACAGCGCGTAACGCCGCCGTGGATCGGGATTCCACGGCTGAAAGATAACGCTCGCATTGTGGCATTGGCCAAAGTTCTTTGGCGGCTTCTCGGTCAGATCGAGCGATCGGGTGGCGAACAGGTTGTTCTCCCTGGAGCCCTCGTAATCAATGAGCCCCAGGGCGGGCTTGGTCCACGCGATGCCGTCGCGGGATTCCGCATAACTGTTCCAGGTGCCTTCCGGATTCTGGTGGTGATACCACATTCGCAGCCTGCCGCCGTCCCAGAAGACCGTGCCGTAGATGTAGGGACCGGCGCCTTCCCACGCTTTGTCTTTGACCAGCACCGGGCTGGCCGGGTGTTTCTCGACCGCATGAAAGACACGCTGCACGCCCTGCTGCTCCTCGACAACCGTGGCGTCCAGAAACAGTCGCCGCCACGGTCCCGCCGGACGGCCGTTGATAAGATCGTCGCGTGTGGGCCCATTGGGTTGCGGGTTCTCGATTTCGACGGGCTCAGCGGCGTGCAGCGCGTTCAGCGGCGCGAGTAGTATGGCGATTAGGAATGTGAGGGTGTGTTTCATGGGTAGGCTCCAGGCTTCTTTCACTTGTTCGTTACTTGCAGGGACGTGATGGGAATGATCGCCAGTTCACATTGTCTGCGACCGAGTCCGGCCGTGTAGAGCACGAACAGGCGGCCATCATGCTCGATGGCACAAGGGTAATGCGACGCTGCAGGACGGTCGGCCGTGCTATGGTTCTGCACGCACCAGGTCTTCGCCAACGAGGACTCGCCGGGACGACTCACGCCAATGACAAGCAGTTCGCGGCTGTTGAAACCTTTCTCACCGTCCTTGGGCTGATTGAAGACAAGGTAGCGTTGGCCTGTGGAAAGATGGCCGGCGTATAGCTTCGAGGAGGAGGCGGTGAACGTGTGATCCTTCACCACGCTCCAGGTGCGGCCATAGTCGTGGCTGGCAAACACGAAGGGCACCGCGCTCGTGTTGTTGCGGGTGATCGCCAGCAACTCGCTACCTTCCACCCACACGGTGGTTTCGGGGCAATGCGCTTTGGAAAGTTCCTCCGCCTGCAATCGCACGATCTGCCAGCGGCCAGTGAGGTCATCCCTCCGGCTGATGGCGACCGCGGGAAGGTAAGGCTTCACGCCGAAGCGGCTCGCCACCCGGCCCGCCATGATCCAGTTGCCATCGTCCATCTTCACCGGTTGGCAAAGCGGCAGGAAGAGGTCGGCGATCTCGCCGCGCGGTTCCCAGCGATGGGTCGCCTCATCGAGGACATAAACCGCGCAGGTGCTGATGAGGTCGTGCCCTTTCATCTTTCCGACGAACGCGTGGAGCACGCCGCCATGCGAGAGCAGTTGCGCGGGCACGAAGTAGGTGCCGTCCCTGCGCGTGTCCTCGGCGATGACCTCCAGCGCGGACCACGTCTTGCCGCCGTCCTTCGAGCGACGGCAGCGGATGAGCGATTCGCCGACAATTTCCTGCTCCGGACAGTTATACCATGCGGCGAAAAGCTCCCCTTTGTGAAACTCGATGGCCGGATCATGGAGGAACTGGTAACGATCCGAATCACTGCGCTCGACGCGCACATGCTCGATGCCAGCGGGAAAAGGCGGCTCAGCAGCGTGCAATGGTGCCAGCGGCGCCAGCAGCAGGGCGGTGATGAGGGAGAAGATTGGTTTCATGGCGATCTCTTGCTTTGGATGGCCCATTGACTGTTCACGGCGCGGGTGGTGATGACTGCTCGGAAATTGTTTTTGGGTGCCGGGGAGAGTTGGCTCTGGGTGAGGAGCAGGGACTGGGGTCAGGGGGCTGACCAGACGAGATTCATTCGGTTACTTTGCCACAAACTCGAGCATGTCCCGGTAGAGCGCGTCGAGCTCCCGGCATTGCAACGGTGTGAGTTCTGCCTTCTCCAGCTTCCAGGCTTTGCCGACCCCGAAGCTTCCTCCATCAGTGACGCGAGAGTTGGTGTATTGACGCGAAACTCGATTCCTGAAAACCCCCTCTTTCTCGAGGAAATACAGCGGGTAGCCGCGCAAACCGGAAGGGAAGTTTCGCTGATCGCACAGGAGACGGAACATGGCGTAAGCCTCGGTGAGGGGAAGGCCGCGCTCGCCGCTTTCATGGATGCGCCAGAGTTTGGCGAGCACCGGCGCAAAGGCGCAGCGCTCGGTGACGATCCCCTCGCACCCGCAATGCCGAAGCTGGATGAGCCACTGCCAGCCGCCCCACCCGGCCATCGCGGTCTTGATGACGGGCTTGGCGGCTGAAAGCTCCAACATCCGCTCCACCGCCGCATAACCTTCGGCCTCTTCCTTCACGTAGCCGTAAATCGCCGGATGTTTCTCTGCCAACCGCACGAGTAGCGCGACCGAGGGTGTCGGCGTGGCGGGCGTGCCGTAGGTCTGGAAGATGACTGGACGCTTCGCGACCTTCGCAAGTTCGTTCCACGCCTGTTCGATGTCCGCCTCGGTGCGGACATCGTCCGGCGGACGCGAGATGATCGCCATCCTGACGCCGGGGTGCCGCTCGGCGACACGTTCAATTTCCGCGGCGATCTCAAGCATCTGCGCGGTGTTGGTGCCGTTGGCCCCGAGCGTGAGGACGACCTTGCGCCCTTCTGCCGCCTCGGCACACGCCTCAAACCCCCGAAACTTTTCCTCTGTCGTCAACAGGTCGATGGCGTCGTTCGACTGACACCAGATGACGCCCGGACAGCCCGACTCGTCCACCCATCTTAGTTCGCGCTTGAGACCATCGTAATCGACAGATCCGTCCTCGAAATAGGGCGTGGACATGATCGGAAAAGGGCCTCGCATTTCCTTCGGCGTTGGCACGATGCCAAGCGCAGCCCCATCCGTCAGCATGAGCAGGGAAACGAAGCTGCTGAGCGCCTTGAGCGGATGGCGGCGGTCGATAAGCCAGTATTGAGGCTGGATCATCATGAAGTTTCCTTGTTCTTGGTTGAAGGAGGCTCAACGGGCATTCGGGATAGAGAGGAGGTGACGGATGAATCCTCCCACTTTGGAAGTAGTTCTCATGGTTGCTTTTTGAGGGTGAGCTTTCCAAAGCGAATCGAACGCCGGCCATGCTTCTCGTCACCGCTGTCCCACACGGCGCGGAACTCGCCGGGCGCTGTTTCGATGAGCGTGGGATAGGAGTTGTGGATGCCAGCGTCGAAGAACGTGCGCTCCTCGCTCCATGCGCCACTCGCGGGCTTCACTTTGTAGCGCAGCGCCATGCGGCTCCATGCAGGGCCGTCATTGTAAACGTAGAGCTGAGTGCCGTTGCGCGATTGGCCGAACCATCCCTCCGATACGGTGTTCCATAGCTCCGGCTCCTCCTGGGCGATGCTCCACGTTTTGCCACCATCGGTGCTGGTGCTGGACCAGGCGCGGGGAGGATTGAGCGCACCGCCCTCCTTTTGTCCTTCGGCGGTCCGCATGACCATCTTGAGATGCTGCTGCTCGTTGACGACGGCGATCTGGCCTTCGTGCAGGAAGATCTTCCCCGGCTCCTGCTGCGGCACATAACCGCCGAGACTCCAATCAAGCAGGCTGGTGCTGCGCAGCACAAACTGCTCGCGCTGGCCGAGCGGATCGGCGCGCTTCGTGTTGCGATGCGCGGGCAGCAGATACACCGGCTGGCCGTTTTCGATGATGCGCTGGATTTCACCGAGAATGACAAGCGGCCCAGTGTAGTGCATGGCCAGTTCCACGGGATTCCAAGAGCGTCCGCCATCGCCACTGTAGGCAACGGCGAGGTGTGAGTCCTCGCTGTCGGCATAGTTCAGCGGACAGCGCATGGCAAGGCACCACAGCACCTCCTGCCCCGGCGGATGGTAGAGCACCGCATTGCAGTAGGCGAACTGCATCGCGCCATGCCGCTGTTCGTGATCAAAGATCGTGCTCGGGATGCTCCAGGAGTCGCCGTCATTGGTCGAAACGACGGCGTCGATGCTGCCCATGTCGCCCTTGCCCGCGATGCCTTTCTGATAAGCCACGACAAGGTGCTCCTCTTTCCACAAGGCGATGCTCGGCTGCCCAAGCAAGGAAGCTCGCGGCTCCTGGTCAGCGGTGCGGACAACGCGCACGTCGCGGACATCGTCAGTAGTTTTGCTGTTGGCGACTTCGTCTTTGGCGTGCAGCGCGGCCGGAGGAAGCAGTAGGGTGGTAACGAGCGTGAGGACGGATTTCATGCGTGCAAATGAACGTGCTAATTCAAGTGCAGTTCGACCTTCTCGACCTTCACAGACTTGGAGGGTGGGAACGGGCCTTTGCGGTTCACGGAGATGGCGATGCGGTTGTCGCCGCGTTTGAGGATCTCGGTGGGGACGAGGAACTCCAGGCGGGTGAGCTTTTGCGCGGCGGGGTTCTTGACGAGAGCGCCGGGTGTCACGGTGGCAGGCTGAAGGTCGGGGGAAAAGATGCGCGGGTCTTTCCACTGCGCATCGACGAGGTCTTGCTTCAAAGCGGTGCCGTTGAGTTGCACGGTGACTTCATCGCTCTCGACGTGCTGGAAAAGCACCAGCCGCAGTCGCGCGGCGGATCCGGATTTCACGGGCTCCCAGACTGGAAGCATGAGCGCGGACGGCGCTTGATCGTTCCTCAGTTCGATGGGCAAGGGCGCTTCGTTATTGGATGAACCGTGCCCTTCGTTGTGGGCATAGCCGCCGCGTCGGTCCATCGGGTAATACCTCGCCTTGCCGCTCATCGTCGTGAGGCTGCCGATGGTGGAGAAGACCTGAATGTCTCTCGTATCGGTCTGCGTCAGGCCGAGTTTCTTGGCCTGCTCCGGGAAGCCAATGATGCCATTGAAAACACCCACTCCATCCGCGCCCTGATGCAGATAGTTGCCAAAGACTCCGCACACCAGATCGAGTGACTGGTCACCGTGGTAGCCGTCTGTGGCATGGAAGCAGTCGAAGCTGGGCATCAGTTTCACATGGGCTCCGCCCATCGCTTTGCGGAAGGAGGCCACATCCACTTTGGCCGTGCGTGTGCCGAGGATGAGCACGTCCACGAGGCCTTCACGCGCCCAAGTCTCGATATCCAAACCGTCCGTATGACATCCCTCGACCGAATCCGGCACCCGCGCTGCGAGCATGAAAGGGCGTCCGCGTTTGGCTGCCTGCGATTGAAGCATCGAGCGCACATCACGCATGAAACTGGTGAGGTGTTCGCGATTCTCCCACTGCCTGCCCGGCGGAAGAAAAGGCGTGTGACGGAGGAAATCGAGATGCACGCCATCGAAATCATATTGCTCCGCGACCTCGCGAACGATCGACAGACGGTAGTCGCGCACCTCCTTCACCGCGTAGTTCCAAAACCCCTGCCACCACCACGAACGGATCAACCACTCGGGATGCGCCGCTTTGACCGGATTGCGCTCCTTCATGTTGGCGAAGGCCTTGATGTCATACACCGCCAAGTCGCCGCGCTCGACCTCATTCATACGCAGGCCCCACCAGATCTCTTTGTCGCGCTTGTGCGCCTGCTTGATCAGCTCATCGAAATAGTCGAGACCCTGCTCGCGCCACTTCATCAGACCCGGATGCTGAATCGCCGGAAGGATCTTGCTGCGGTAATGCGCCACGCCCTCATTCGAGACATCAATGCAGATCGCATCGAGATGGCTGCCCGGCTGGTTGGCGGCATCAAACACATAACTCATCACCGCCTCCATGTCCGAGCCGAACCCGCCTTTCCGCTGAATGTCCGCCGCCGGATCGTATTGGAAAAAGATGCGCCGCTGATGATTCACGATGGCGGCATGATCGGCGGAGAGGCTGACAGGTTCAGCCGCGTGCGACGTGGATACGGCCAGTGGCGCGAGCAGCAGGGCGGTGAGGAGGGTGAGTGTGGCTTTCATGCGGTAAGGTGTTATTGCTTGGTTTTGGAGTCCTTTCTGGCTTCCGCATCGAATTGATCGGCCTTCTGTTGGATTTCGCGGTCGAGCGCGGCGGAACGTTTGCGTAGCTCAGCGAGGCGGCGCAGTTCTTCCGTCGTCGGAGCGATGAGCACCGGCACTGGTGTCCCACATTCAACGCGGCAGTCCTTGTCGATCACGTCCTTGGCGTAGGCAAGCTTCGCCAGGCCGGGCACCGGTGCGGGGGCGCGGCCCACGACGCCTTGCAGTGTCAGGCCTTGCACGTCGTCTCCGGCGATGAAGGCGCGGGCATCGGGCTTCTCCACGGCGAATCGCACGTTCTCCAGGCGCACGCCTTTGACGTGGCGCAGATAGAGCGCCGAGGCGGGCACTTCGCCGTCGAAGGGAACGGCCCACTTCATGTAGTCGGTGGATTCCAGCAGTTCGCCCACGTCAAGGCGCGAGGCGTCTTCCGTCGTGCCCCCGCCCGGGAAGGTGAGGTCGATGTTCGTGAAGGACACGTCCTCGATGTGCGAGCCCGGACGCGAAACGACCGCGGAGCATGGACGCTCGAACGGATCGTCCTTGCCGCTTTTTCCCTTCAAACCTCCGTCTTCTCCGATCGCCGCGACCGCGCGAATGTCCGAGAAACGCACCTTCCGGATCCGTCCCGCCGGGGGGCGTGCCGATCGGTTGTGGGCGCTGAAGGCGAAGCGGGATGCCAGAACCATGATGGGCTGGCACACTTGCTTCATCTCGATGCGGGAGAAGGACAGGTCCTCGAAGAGCGCGCCCTCGCTCGCCTCGATCTTGATACCGCCCTGACAACGCGTGAAGACACAATCGCGCACCGCGAGCCGCCGGATCGGGGCGATCGATTCCGCGCCGACGCGGATGGCATGCCAGCGGGAGGTGATGCGGCAGCCGCTGATCTCGAAATCCTCGTTCGGCCAGTCGGGATGAAAAACCTTGGGTCCGATCCCATCGTCGCCGGCATCGATGTCGCAGTCCTGGATGCGGACGCGCTTGCACCCGTCGAAATCAAGGCCGTCGCCATTCGTGGAATTCCGGCTGCGGATCGTGACGCGCTCGATGTGGATGTCCTCGCTGCGCACGAAGAAGGTCGTGAACGAAGCGGGGTCGAGCAGGTTCGCCTCGCGAATGGTCACCTTCCGGCAACCCACCAGCCGCACCAGCATGGGGCGGCGCGGGTCCTTGGCGTTCGGGAAGACCTTGCGCTCCCTGCCGCCCTGGCCGTCGATCGTGCCCGGTCCCTCGATGCCGATCTCCTCCGCATCTTCCGCATAAACCAGGCATTGCCTCCACTGGCTGGCGGCAAACTTCCAGAACCCACCCCAGTGCAGTTCCGCCGTCTCCACGGTGTAATCCGCGATGTCCGGACTGCCGCGGAGGATGGCGTCCTTCGCGATCTTCAGGGTGACCCGGCTTTTGAGTCGCACCGAGCCGGTCACAAACACGCCTTCGGGCACGAGAACGGTGCCTCCGCCGGACGCATGGCAGGCGTCGATGGCCTCCTGGATCGCGGAGGTGCTGATCGTCTTGCCGTCGCCCTTGGCGCCGTAGGTCGTGATGTTGAAAACGTCGGGCGCGGCGGCGTGGAGCGCGGCCAGTGGTGCGAGCAGTAGTGTGGCGATGAAAGTGAGGGTGGGTTTCATATTCAAGGATCCATTCATGGTTTGCGCGATTGTTGTTAAATCCGTTTCACCTCGGAGTGTTCGTGAGCAGGGGAATGATCTTCTCGCCAGGGGCGATGGCCCGTCGCGACTCGAACCGGGTATCCGGAACTTCCGTCACCTGCCCCTTGCGTTCGTCGCGCAGCATGACCGATTGAACGGGGACATGGAGTTTGGAGCCGCCAAAAGCATTGAGGCTCAGGGCAACCTCAGAGTCCATCGACACAGCCAACGGAAGCGATGATTGACCGTTGCGGACGTGGTAAAGTCCTCCCAGGAGCTCGAGGCGGGATTGGTCGCTGGCATGGAAGAACGTCCCGCTGGGCGTTGCCATTTCACCCTTGTAGCCCAAGATCCAGGCATCCGAGTGCTTGAACGCCAATTCGATGATGTAATAGGAGTTTTCGATTTGCCGCACCCAGGCATGGATATTCTTAGCCGCCAGGCTGGCATCGTTCCCCCCGCCTGCAAAACCCATCACCATGTTGGCAAAGACCTCCTTGGGGGCACCTTCCGGCTTCGTGTTCCGATAAAGCCGGGGGAGACTCGTCTTCTGTGCTGCCGCACCCGGGAACAACATGCCGGGGTTGCGTGCGAAGTAGTGGGTATGGATCCACCAGGTGATCATGTCTTCGAGGATCACCGGGCGTTGCGCCTCGTGATCCAGGAAAACGCTACCCGCATGATGCCCCTGGTGAATCAGCAATGGCTGGTCGGAGCCCTGTGCCACCCGAAAGAGCGCCGGCTTGAACGCTTCCGCAGGCTCGTCCTTGATCAGCAACCCTCCGGCCTGTTGCGCCGTCAGGTTGGTCTGCTGGGCCGGATCGGTGCGATAAACGCTCGACCACAGGAAACCGACTTCCCTCACGGTGGCCGGGATCGCGACCGTTCCGTTGATCACATAACAGGCCTTCGGAAACCACACCACCGGCTTGCCGGAGTTCATCGCCCGTTGCACGGCCTCGGTGTCATCAGTGAGGCCGTCGCCCGTCGCACCGAACTCATCCACACTCGCCCATTTTGACAGGTCGCTTTCCGGCAAGATCACCGGCGTTTCTTTGACCGGCAGCCGCAGGGTCTTGGCCGGTCCGTCCGCATACGCCGAAACCGGCGTACCGGAGACATACTCCTCGATAGAGTCGCCGGCAACCACCGGCTGCTTGTCCTTGGACACCGCGGAAGCATATCCCGACAAACGAATATTCCGTGCGAGCAGGTGCCCTCCCTCCACGGAGATGGCGGGGCCGACGCTCTTCCCTGAAACGGCTTCGCTGTCGAGCAGCAACACATGCGCTGAACCAGCCGCCACCAGGGCCATGGGCGCATTCCGGATGAGAAGTTTACGTCCGCAAAAAGTTTCGTTCTTGCTCACGCGAACGGCCGCCTGGCGCTGGTTGGTCAACGTGGCGTATTCGAGGACAACGTGCGAAACCGAGCCTGCCGCCATTTCGACGCCGACATCGAATCCATCCACCACGACGTCGTGCTGGTAGCCGTGCGCATTGCGGCGGTCCATCATCAGCCCGGCCCGCCCGCTGCCATCGCCCGAACGGATCTCCACGTTGTGGATCCCTCCCCAATCCGACGCATTCCATTTCATGCCGACCGCGCCCGGGTTTCCCTTGCCGGTTTGGATGGTGAGGTTCTGCACGTAATTCCCCTGGTTGATGCTGGAGCCGTTCTTGAGCAGGTAGAACTGGAGCACGGCGTTTTCCTTGCCCTTTTCAAAACCGGGGCACTGATCCTGCAACCGGATCACCGTTCCCTGGCGACTTTGGCCGACCACGCGGATGCCGTAGTTTCGCTCGCCACGCAGTTCAAGCTGCGGCGTCTCCGCCTCGGGGGACGCGACCGATACCCGGCCGCAATTGGCCCAGCCTTTCTTGATGTCGTAGGCGCGCGCCGGCCAGCCCTGGCTAATGGTATTGCCGACCAAATACTCGCCGTCGGGTAGATAAATGATCCAGTTCCGGGCTAACTTGTAGCCGCAATAGGAATAGCCTTCGCCCGCGAGGTCTTCGTAATGGTCGCGGACGAACCGCATCGCGTCGCAAAGCGCCTGCGTGTCATCGGTTTTGCCGTCACCCTTGGCGTTGAAAGGTGGCTTGGTTACGTCCAGCACGCGACCGCTATTGTCGTTGTGGTAGAAGGCCTCTGGCGGATAGATCTGGTTGATCGGCAGGTTCCGATCGCCGGGCGGGGTGAGAGGATCGGCGGCCTGGAGCGCGGCCAGCGGCGCCAGCAGCAGGGCGGTGAAGGGTGCGAAGGTGCGTTTCATGGGGGGAGTCAACGGGCAAGGTCGGGGAGATGGACTTTGCAGAGTTCGATGTCCTCTTTGTTCAGGCTGTAGACGATGCAGAGATCGTCACCGACGACGGTGGCGGCAGGGTTGCCGACGTCGTAGTGGCGCTTGGACCAGCCTTCGATTCGGGGCGGAGTTTCGAGCATTCTGATGGTCCAGGATTGGTTGAAGTGGATGCCATCGTCGGACAGGGAGAGGGTGAGCACTTTTCTCGCGCCACCGAGCTTTTCCGCCGGGCTGGCGGTGGCCAGCAGCGCCGCATCCTCGCCCTTCCAGAAGTCATCGCCATCGGTGTAGGGGTTATGAATGAGGAAGACGCGGCCATCAGGCAGCGTGCCGGCGCTTTGCCGCGTGCTGTTGGAGGGAATGGCCGTGCGCTCGGGGGCGGACCAGGTCGTTCCGTTGTCGCGACTGAGGGAAACGTAGAGCCGCCAGATATGGTGTTTGTGCGTGTCGTCCCCATAATTTCGCCAGAAGCGGGCGAGGGTGCCGTCCTTCAGTCGATAGGCTGGCGAGGGTTCGATGAGCCGCTGGCCGTCGGCGGATGAACCGGGGAGGTTCGGGTGCCGAATGGTGGCGGGATTCACCTGGTCCCCGGCGCGCCGTTTCGTGTCGTAGCTGATCGCGTGTAGCGCCGTGCGGTCATCGATCACCTCACGGATGGATTTCCCGATCACGGCTGCCTCTGGATCGTTCATCGCGCGATAGACGGGATAGCCTTCATCCACCTTCACCGGTTCCGGTTCCAGCCACAAGGTCTCGCCGCGGGTGCCGTCGCGCCTGAGTTCGAGCGCCAGCAGGCCGCGGCCCTTTGCAAGGCTCGTGCCCTCGTTGGCGATGGCCCAAAGACGCTCGCCGTTGTCGGTGAAGGCAAAGCCGCTGTTCCATTGCACGCTTTTCGAGGCGGTTGATTTGGGGACCTTCACGGCTTTCGTCGCATCTCCGCCCAGCGCCGCGACCGGTGGCTGGGGTGTCCGCGTTCCTCCGGTCAGACGAGTCCAGTCAGATCCGCTCATCTCGCGCATCTCCCCGAGTGAAGGCGAGAGCAGGAGGGGCGGCTCGATGAGGTCAGGCAGCCAACTTTTGCCACCATCCGAGGAATGCCTCATCTGGATCCGCATGCCCGGGTGATCCTCGTCTTTGAGATGGTTATTCCAGGTCACGAAAAGTCGGTCGTGGAAATCCACGATATTTGGCAGCGTGCAAAAGGCACCGAAGCCAGGATCAAGGCTGCCGCGATTCACCGTGACACGGATCGTGCTCTTCGGCAGCGGCGGGGGGAGCCTGCCCGTGCCTAGACTCGGCGGGGCGTAGCTGAAGTCGGCAGCGCTCGTCGCGGATGTGGAGACGGGTTGTGTCTCGGCGGCGTGAAGCGCGGCCAGCGGCGCGAGCAGCAGCGCGGTGAGGAGTGTGAAGGTGCGTTTCATGCGGTAAGGAGTTTTCACTTCGTTTTGGAGTCCTTCTTCGCCGCCTTCTTCGCAGGCTGTTTCCAAGCTGTGATGTCGCGTCGTTTCGGGCCGTCGTCGAAGAAGCGTTGACCGGCGCCGACGCGGTCGTAATCGCCGAGGTCCGCACGCGCGCTTTCAACCAACTTCATCAGACGCGCGACTTCGTCAGGATGAGTGGCGGCAAGGTTGCGCGTTTCGCCGGGGTCGCTCTTGAGGTCGTAGAGTTCGAGCGCGCTCACCTCATCGCCGAAGAAGCGGCCGCTGAAACCCGTCCACTTCGGATACTCGGGGCGTGGCAGAACCAGCTTCCAACGTGCGTCACGCACGGCCTGGAGGTGCGTGTAGCTGTAGAACAGAAAATCGGCGCGCGGCGACCTGCCGGAGGGCGCGCGCAGGAAGGCAGCGAGGTCGAGGCCGTCGAGCTTGCGATCGGCAGGCGGTTTCGCGTCGGCGAGCGCGGCAAACGTCGGCAGCAGATCGAGGGTGCTGGTGAGTTCGTCGCTCACCGAGCCGGCGGGGATGTTTCCCGGCCAACGCACGACGCACGGCACGCGAAAGCCACCGTCCCACGTGACCATCTTGTAGCCTCGCAACGGCTCGGCGTTGCCCGAGTGGTCGCGCGGGATGAACGGCTTGCAGCCGGGCTTCATGCCGTCAGTGGTCTCGATCCACGGGCCGTTGTCGGAGGTGAAGACGATGAGCGTGCGTTCGTCGAGGCCGAGTTTCTTGAGCGCTTTGACGATTTCTCCGCACGACCAGTCGATCTCCTCCACCGCATCACCAAACGGGCCGCCGGCGCTCTTGCCTTTGAAATTCTCCGACGCACCGAGCGGGATGTGCGGCATGTTGTGCGCGAGGTAGAGGAAGAAGGGTTTTGCGCGATGGGCGCGGATGAACTCCAATGCCTCGCGCGTGTAGTCCCGCGTGATGTGATCCCAGTCCTGCACCTCCTTCACGGCGACCTCGGTGTTGCGGAGTATCTGGCTGCGAAAGGCGTTGCCCCCGACGGCCGGAGTGAGGCCGTTGTAGAGCGGCGTTCCGTAGAAATAGTCGAAGCCCTGCGCGTTGGGCATCGTCGCGTGGTTCCAGCCGTCCGGCGCGCGCGCGCCGAGGTGCCACTTGCCGATGCACGCGGTGGCATAGCCGGCGTCCTTGAGCATCTCGGCCATCGTGACCTCGCGCGGGTGCAGGACGTTGTGTTGGTTCTTGCGATTGCCCGGCTCGGCGACGCGCATGGGAAAACAACCCGTCATCAAGGCCGCCCGACTCGGTCCGCACACGGGTTGAGCGTAAAAGCTCGTGAGTTTCAAGCCCTCCGCCGCCATGCGATCCAGGTGAGGCGTCTTGATCGCCTTCGATCCAAAACAGCCGAGGTCGGCATATCCGAGATCGTCGGAGAGGATCACGATGATGTTGGGGCGCGCTGCAGCGTGCGCCACGGCCAGCGGCGCGAGCAGCAGGGCGGTGAGGAGGGAGAGGGGAGGTTTCATCGTTTTCCAAATGGGCTCATTGACCGGCCGTCGGGGAGGCTGATGATCGATTCACCCTCGTCGCTACGGACGACACGTCGATTTCAAAGGCGCCATCAGGCGGGTAAGTCCCCTCGCGGTAGCCCTGGCCCAGATAGATCCAGGTTCCCTTCGGCTCATGCGTGGCTTGCTTTGCCTCGGCTCCGTTCAAGGAAGCGGTGGTGGTCTCGCCGCCGGTCTCGATGGAAATCGTGTTCCACCCCGGGACGAGCGGGCCGCAGGCCGCTTTGGTGTCCGGGCCGCACAGATAAATCGTCCCGTCTTCATGAACCAGCCGGACAGGAACCCGGCTGTCACCCATCGTCGCGATGACGCAGCGGATTCCGGTCAGGTTCCTGAAGCGGAAGCGGAGGCTGACGGTGTCTCCGCGGCTGCGGGAGTGGTGATCGAGATCGAGTCCGGCGGCGATCTCGCCATGGAAGCGGAGCACGCGCCGATCCTCGCTGAGCGCCGATTCGACCAGACCGGCTTTGAGGTCGGTCGGGAAAGTGAATTGCTCGGCGAGCCGTTCGGGCTGCGCGGGATCGAACTCAAGAACGGGCGTCGGCATGGGTGCCACCGGTTCATCGATCTCTGAGCCTTTCAGTTCCGGAGCGAAGGCATTGTAGAAGGCGCGGTGCTCATCACTGGTCATGGGTGACGGGATCAGGGCAAGATAACGGATTTCACCCAGCAACCCGGGGTTGCCGTTCGCCGGGCCGCAGAGGGTGGCGGACTGGCCGCTTGCGGCCGAGGCGGTGAGGGTGGGCAGTGGTCTCTGGCCGACCTGCGTGCCATCGGCGAAGAAACGCACCTCACGATTCTTGATGTCCACGGTAAGGCCCAGCAGGCTCCAGCCGGCCAGACGCATGTGTGCGTGGTCCGGCTGCACTCGACCTTTCCCCGGTGCCTGGAAGCTCGCCCTGCCATTGATGATGGCCCAGTTGAAGCCGTGACTCTTGGTGGCATCGAAGGTGTCCAGGAGGTTGCCGTGGATGTCGCAGCGTATCCACGCGACCGCGCTGAATCCGTCTGCACCCAGCCTGGGGATCGCCTTGCTCACGACCGACTGATTCGGGAAGAAGCGCATCGCATGGCCCGCGACCTTGGGACACGGGGAGTCGGGAATGGAACGTGACCTGGGAAAGAGGTAATAGCGATCCGGGTCTGGAAGGGGATCGATGTGGGCGACCTTGATGCCGCTGAGCCCGACGCCGCGGGTGTAGGAAACCAGCAGTTTGTTTCCCTCGCGCCACATCTGCGGGTAATGGGTCACTACCTCATCGCCGGTGAAGGCGTTGCCAGCCTCGAACTCGAAGCCGCCGCCCCGGTTAAAATAGAGGCTGAGCGGATGGCGGTCCCGCGCGTTGCCGGGTCCGAGAACTTGGCGGTTGTCGGCGTGAAGCGCAAGAAACCGACTGTTCTCGCCCGGAGGTTGGCGATGATCAAAATCCATCCGCGACGCATGCGGCCGCTGGGAGACCGATTCGGCCGGAACGGTCTCCAGGGGCGACCATGTCTTGCCGCCATCGTGGCTGGTGGCCGTGACGATCGACTCGGAGAGGATTTCCTCCGCGGACGGACGTGGGTCCAGCGTGTTACGGGCGATCATGCGGACTTCCCCGCCGGGCTGTTCGACGACGGTGGGCTCCCATTGAGCCTTTTCACGATCCGGGAGCATCGTGCCCGGTGAGACGTGCCAGGTTGATCCCCCATCATCGGAATAGAGCACGCTGTTGCGCACCTGGGTCTTGGCCATCAGACAGATGGGAACCAAGACCCGGCCCGTGCTGAGGCGCGTCGGGTTGCCTTGGACGAAAATCCTGAATGAAGTCTGATCAAAAGAGGCATCGGGCGAGCCATCCCACAGCAGGCGGCGATTCGACCATTTGCCGTCAGGATCACGCAGTATGGAGAAGTAACAGCCATAGCCCTCGTCGGGCTTGCCGTTCCTCATCGAGATCTGGCTCCAGAGGCACCACAAAGCCCCGTCCACGACGATGAGCCCGGGCTGCCACTGCACATGGTTGCAGGGGATCGGGTTCTCGCTGCGACGCTCGCCCGCAAACGCAATCTCGGGCGCGGCCCATGTTTTGCCGTCGCGGCTGGTGCTCATGTGGATGAGTTGGCCCGGCTTGGCCTCGTCGGGGATCAGGTTCGCGTTCCACACGGCCACCCAGCGGTCCTTGAAGAAGGCAATGGCGCTGCAGTGATTGTATTGAAGTGGCTGTTTCGATGGATCGCTGATGAAATAGCGTTCGATGACCGGCTCGTAGACTTCATAAGAACGCCATGGGCCTTCGGCTGCGTTCGGTTGGTCTGCGTGCAGAACAAACAGCGGTGCCAGCAGCAGGGCGGCGAGGAGGGTGAGGGTGGGTTTCATGGCGAGTGCTGTTTCATTGCCCGGCGGCTCAGCTTGCGAATGTTCTGCGGAGGTAGTCCGCATCGTAGCGGATGTCCTGCTCGACGCCGTTCGGGAGTTGCGTGCCCTCGATGTGAACCCACGCGTCGTGCCAGCCGATGTCGTGCATGGCGTCGCGCATTTTTCCGAAGTCGATGTTTCCCTGGCCGTAGAGTCCCTTGAAGTCCTTAGCGTGAAACTCACAGATGCGCTCCCTGCCGAGCCGGCGGATGGCCTCGCCGTAGTCCTCGCCCTCTTGGTCCATGTTGGCCACGTCATACCAGACCTGGATGTTCGGCGAGCGTATGGCTTCGAGCATCTTTTCCAACACCGGCACCTTGAGCGTGGACTCGATGCCGTAGATGACGCCCGCGTTCTCGGCGAGCGGCGCGAGTTTCTTGAGGATGCCGGTGACCTTCTCGATGCCCGCCTCGTCGCCAGCGAGGCTGCCTTTTCCGAAGAAGGCCAGAAGAACGCAGCGCGCTTTCAGGCGTTGGGCGACCTTGGGGCTCGCCAGCACCCACTTTGCGGCCTCGGGCTCGCTTTTGAGCGGCACCTGGTTGAGCGTCGCCATCGCTAGGGAAGGCACCGCAATCCCGAGCTCGGCGGATTGGGCGAGGTAGCGGTCCTGCAAGCCTTCATCAAACAGCGGCAACCAACCCCGGGCGTCCGGCTTGCCGCCGAAATCGACCTGCACGCCATCGAGCCCGATGCGCCTGGCCAGTTCCAGCGAGGCCGGTTGCGCGGCGAGCTTCATGGTCCAGTCGCAGGCTCCGATTTTGATCTTCATGCCCGCAGTGGCGGCGCGGAGAGAATCGACCTGCGCGGAAAGAGTGGCGAGGGCGGTGGTGGTGAGGAAGGTGCGGCGGTTGAGGGGGGCTTTCATGGCTGGGTTTTCTTGCTCTTGGTCTCGCTGTTGCTCTTCATCTCCAATCTTGTTCGGAGAGGTGGGATAAAGGGCAGCACCCAGATCGAGAAGGGGGAATGACGTCAGACCTTGCCCGCTTGTTTCAACCTCCCCTGACCGTTCCGTTTCAGAAGACCGATGAGCATCGCGACGATCTCGTGGAGCAGGGCTACGCCCTTCACGGTCTGGTCCAGGGTGCACCGCTTTTTTCTCACCAGAATATCAAGGCAAGCCCCACACCCGACGGCGGAACCTCGTGCGATCTCGAAAAACTTGAAGCGGTCAGCAGGACCGAGCTTTCCGTTGCCCTCGGCGATGTTGAAAACGATGGCGGTGCTGTCTCTATCGAGCTGGTTTTGAGCGGCGAGAATTTTCGGAAGATCGTCCGGGAGGGGTGTCGCCCATTCGATGAACTCGAGCGCCCGTTGAGACACGGTGTGTTTCTCGGGATCGAATTCGGGAGGCACGGCGTTGGGATGGTGTGTTACCTCTTGCTCTTCACCTCCAATCTTGTCCGGAGAGGGGTGAGAGCGAGATTGAGATCAAGATGAAGAGCAATTGAGGAAAGTCGTGACTCAGGCCAGGATCTCCTTCACCACTTCCCCATACACATCGGTCAGCCGGAAATCCCTACCCAGGTGGCGGGCGGTGAGCCTGGTGTGGTCGATCCCGAGCAGGTGCAGCATCGTGGCGTGGAGATCGTGGACGTGGATCTTGCCGTTGAGGACGCGGTAGCCCATGTCGTCGGTGTCGCCGTAGGTGAGTCCGGCTTTGACGCCGCCGCCGGCCATCCAGGTGCAGAAGCTCTCGGGCTGGTGCTCGCGGCCGTGCTTGTCGATGGGCGATTTGCCGCTGAGATCCTGGCTCCAGGGTGTGCGGCCAAACTCGCCGCTCCACAGCACGAGCGTGTCCTCCAACAAGCCGCGCGATTTCAGGTCCTTCAGCAACGCGGCGACGGGTTGATCGGTCTGGGCGCAAAGTTTGGGCAGGTTGCCGCGGATGTCGCCGTGATGATCCCAACCGCCCGTGCTGACCTGCACGAAGCGCACGCCGGCCTCGCTGAGTTTGCGCGCGAGCAGGCAGGCTCGGCCAAAGGTGTTCGTGTCCTTGCCATCGACGCCGTAGAGATCGAGCGTGGCTTTGCTCTCCTTCGAGAGGTCCACGATCTGCGGCGTGGTGAGCTGCATGCGCGCGGCCAGTTCCATGTTCTGGATCATGCCTTCCATCGCGGCGTCGCCACCGAGATCGCCGACGAGACGGCGGTTCATGCGAGCCATGAAGTCCATGCGCTGGCGCTGGATGGCGTCGGTTTCGGAGACGTTGCGGAGGTTCTCGATGGGCAACGACTTGCTGTCGAGCGGCACGGTGAGCTTGGTGCCCTGATGGATCGCAGGCAGGAAGGCGGAGCCGTATTCCCTCACTCCGCCGCCCTGGATGCTGACAAAGCTGGGCAGGTTCGCGTTCTCGGTGCCGAGGCCGTAGCTGACCCAGGCGCCCATGGAGGGACGCACTTCGGCGAAGGTGCCGGTGTGGAATTGCAGCGTCGCGCCCGCATGCTGCGGGTTGTCGGCGTTCATGCCGCGCAGGAGACAAATATCATCGGCCACGCTCGCGAGATGCGGCATCAAATCGGAGATCATCATGCCGCTCTGCCCGCGCGGACGCACCGGAGCCATCGCCTTGAGCGCGAGGAACTGCTCCGTGCCGATCTGCGTCACCTCCTTGCGCAACGGCGAGTCGATCTTCTGACCGTGCTTGCGCTCGATGAAGGGCTTCGGGTCGAAGAGGTCCATCTGGGAAGGACCGCCTCCCATGAAGAGGAAGATGACGCGCTTTGCCTTCGGCACCACGCCGGGGAGGCGCGAGGCGAGCGGGTTGGCGGCCGCGCGGGCGATGTCGTTCAGGGCGAGGGCACCGAAGCCGAGCGCGGCGCGCTGGAGGAGATGGCGGCGGGTGAGGGTGTTCATGGAGTGGTGGGGTTCTGAAATGGTGGAGAGATGGAGTTTGTCACTTCTTCGGTCTTGGCATGTTGGCTTCCGTCCCCTTGCGCCAGGCGTCGAGGCGGTCGCGGAGGTCGCGGGCGCGGTCGGGTTGCTGCGCGGCGAGGTCGGTCTTTTCACTGGGGTCGGCGGAGAGGTTGAACAACTCCACGCTGTCGTCCTCGATCCAGTGGATGAGTTTCCAGTCGCCGACACGCACGCTGCTGCAAGGGCCGCTGCCGTGGTTGCCGTAGTGCGGGAAGTGCCAGAAGAGGGCGTCATGCACGGGCTTGGTGTCGCCGCGGAGCAACGAGGCGAAGCTGACGCCGTCCTTGTGCAGTTCGGGCTTGGGCGGCAGGCCACAGACCTCGAGGACGGTGGGCAGGATGTCGGTGTTCATCACCGGCACGTCGCAGGTGCCGCCGGGCTTGGTCACACCGGGACCTTTGACGATCCACGGTTCCCGCACGCCGCCTTCGTAGAGCCAGCCCTTGCATCCGCGCAGGGGTCGGTTGCTGGTGACGTTGTGGCCGCCGTTGTCGCTCGTGAAGAGGATCAGCGTGTTGTCGGCGATGCCGAGTTCGTCGAGCTTTGCCATGAGGCGGCCGACGTTGGTGTCCATCGTCTCGATCATCGCGGCGTAGGTGGGATTCACCTGCTGCTCGGGCATCTTCGCCTCGATGCCGCCGTGGGCGCGGTTGTCCTCGGTGTAGCGGGGTGCTTTCGGCACGGGCGGTAGACCGAGGCGTGCGGCTTTCGCCTCGTATTTCTTCACGAGTTCGGGTTTCGCCATGATGGGTGTGTGCACGTCGTAGAACGGCAGGTAGAGAAAGAAGGGTTGATCGGGTTTGCGCTGCCCGATGAGTTGCATCGCCTCGCTGGTGAGCCGGTCGCAGAGGTGCTGGCCCTTTTGACCGCCGGCATGAAGTCCTGGCACTGGTGTGCCGTGGTAGCCTTTGCCCTGGTCTCTCGCGCCTGGGCGCGCCACCGTCACGCCCTCTTTATCGCCAAAGGGCCAGAAGAAGCTCGGGGGTGCCCCGCTGTGATTGCCAGCGACGTTGACCTGAAAACCCTGATCCTCGGGATAGTAGCCCAGGTCGCCGAGATGCCACTTGCCGACGTGCCACGTCGCGTAGCCCGCATCGCGGAGCACTTCCGCCAGGGTCACTTCCTCCAGCGGCAGTTCCATCTTCATCTCGGCGGGGAGCAGCTTGCCGCTTTTGCCATTGCTGGGGATGTAATCCGTGATCTTCACCCGCGCCGGATGACGTCCGGTCATGATCGCCGCGCGCGATGGCGAGCAATACGGGCTGCTCGAATAGGCCTGCGTGAAGCGCATGCCCTGGGCGGCGAGTTTGTCGAGATTCGGCGACTCATGAAAGGTGCTGCCGTAGCAAGAGAGGTCCGCCCATCCAAGGTCATCGGCGAGGATGACGATGACGTTGGGTGAGGCGGCCTGCAACGCCGCCAGCGGCGCGAGCAGCAGGGCGGCGAGGAGTGTGAGGGCGGTTTTCATTCCAGCGAGAAGCGGTGGTCACAGGCGAAACACAAACTCGTTCGAAGCGAGCAGGCTGTGGCACAGCTCGGTCCATTGCACTGGACCGGCGGGTTTGCCGGGCGGGGTAACGGCTTCGAGGAGGGCGAGGGCTTCGTCGCGCTCGATGGAGGTGATGGGGCGGTTGAGGGCGCGCAGCCAGAGGGTCTCCAGACGGGCGCCGTCGTCCTTCCCGGCGGCGAGCAGGGACTTGGCGAGGGCGAAGGCGCGTTTGCGAACGAGGTCGTTGTTCAGGAGGAAAAGCGTTTGTGTCGGCACGATGGTCTGGGGGCGCTCACCGGCGGTCATCGCGGGATTGATGAAGTCGAAGACGCCGCGCAGGCGGTCGGGTCCGGCATAGCCGTTGCGCATCACGGGGAGGTAGAGGGTGCGCTCGAACTCCTGCGAGGGGCGCGGCTTGGTGTGCCTGTAGTTCGGTGGGTTGACGCCTTTGAGGGAAAGCGAGCCGCAGTTCTCAGGTTCCTCCATGACAAGTGCGGGGCCGCCGCTGTCGCGGGTGAGCTCGCCGCTGATGGCGAGCAGGGAATCGCGCAGGGCCTCGGCATCGAGGCGCTGGCGGTTCATGCGCCAGTAGAGCTTGTTTTCGGGATCTTTCGATTGCGGATTGGCGATTGCGGATTGCGGATTGGCGCTGCTGAGGCGGTAGGTGCGGCTGAGCACGAGCGAGCGGAGGAAGGCCTTCTGCGACCAGCCGCCCCGCATGAAGCGGGTGGCGAGGTGATCGAGCAGCTCCGGATGCGTGGGCACATCGCCGCGTGCGCCGAAGTAGTCCACGCTGGGCACGATGCCGGTGCCAAAGAGCTTTTGCCAGATCCGGTTCACCGTCACGCGGGCGGTGAGCGGATTGTGTTCGTCGGCCAGCCAGTCGGCGAGTTGCAGGCGGCCGCTCTGGCCGGCGGGGATGGCGGGAAGCGTGTCCCACAAGGCCACGCGAACGACTCCACGCGGCACCACGGTGCTCGGCGCATACGGATTGCCGCGCACGTAGATGGGCATGTCGGCGGGCTTTGGACTGTCGGCCATGGCAAAGGCACGCGGGGTCTTGTCCTTGAAAAACTCGGCGTGCTGGATATCACCCGCGAGTTTCTTGAGGCGGGCATCGAGTTCGTCGCGGCGTTTGGTGAGCGCGTCTTTGTCCGGCGCCGGCTTTGCGGATTCCGCCGGTGCGACTTCGCGCTCGGCATTGTCCGTCGCGGCGATTGTGGGGGCGGAAACCTCCGTTTTGCCGAGCGCGGCGAGTTGTTTGGTCACGGTGGCTTTTTCTTCGGTGAGCGTTTTCTGCTCGGCTTTCCAATCGGCGATGCGTTGTTCGTTTTCGGCTTCGAGCTTTTTGCGAGCGGCGAGTTGGTCGGGAGTCTCGGGCAGCACGGTGCTGTTCAACGAACTCCACACGCCCATGTCGGGCATTTTGTGCGAGGATGGCGAGCTGTTCAGCATGCCGGCGATGCCGTAGTAATCCTCCACGCCGATGGGATCGAACTTGTGATCGTGGCAGCGCACGCAACCGAGGGTCATGCCAAGGAAGGTCTGGCCGATCTTGGCGACCTGCGTGTCGATGTGATCCGCCTCCATCTTCGCCTTGTCGGGATTCACGATCTCGATGTCGCCGACCATGAGGAAGCCGGTCGCGGTGAGGTTCTCGGCGCGGTCCTCGGTGGATTTCGCCGGCATGAGATCGCCCGCGATCTGTTCCCGCACGAATTCATCGAAGGGTTTGTCGGTGTTGAAGGCGTTGATCAGGTAGTCGCGATACCGCCACGCGTGCTCGGCATAGACGCCGTTCGAGGTGCCCATCATGTCCGCGTAGCCGGTGAGGTCGAGCCAGTGCCGGGCCCAGCGCTCGCCGTAGCCCTTGGACGCGAGGAGCTGGTCCACGACTTTCCCGTAGGCCTGCGGCGTGGTGTCCCGCGCAAACGCGAGAACCTCCGCCTCCGTGGGTGGCAGGCCGGTAAGATCGAGGGAGACCCGCCGCAACCAGGTGAGACGGTCCGCATCCGCAACCGGAGCGATCCCCTTCGTTTCCTGTTTGGCGAGGATGAAGTGATCCAGCGGATCGAGCGGCCACGAGGGGTTTGCAACCGCTGGCGGCGATGGATCCCGCACCGGCTGAAAAGCCCAAAATTGCCTGCCTGCCGCGAGATCGATGCCTTTTTTCGCCTTTGCGGGTCCGGCGGTGCGCGAATCGGGCGCTCCCGACTTCACCCATTCCTCAAGAATCGCGATTTCTTCGGCGGGAAGCTTTCCTTTCGGCGGCATCTCGAATTCCGCGTCGACGTAGCGGACCGCCTTGATGAGCAGGCTCGCCTCCAGCGCGCCGGGCCTGACCGCGGGGCCGTTGTCACCGCCCTCTTCCCAGCCGGAGCGGGAGTCGAGGGCGAGGCCGCCCTTGATCTTGGAACCGTGCGAGTGGCACTCGAAGCAGCGCTTTTGCAGGATCGGCAGCACTTCGGTTTCAAAGAACGCGGTGTCCGCGGCCCCGGCTTGACCGATCGCGGCGCAGGCGGCGAGAAATTGGAAAAGGCGGATGGAGAAGGCTCTCATGGTTCAAGGTTCAGGATTCCGTCGTCGTCTTGAGGGCGGGCAGATCCATGTCCTCGCCCGCGGCGAGAATGTGGACGCGCATGGCGGCACGCGCCGCCTCGGGGTCGCGCTTCTCGATGGCACGCAGGATCGCCTCGTGGTGGGCGATCGCGGCCTCCTTGCCGATGCGCCCGATCGTGCGCAGGCGGCTGGAGAGGCCGAGCTCGGCGAGGGAGTCGAGGATGAGCCGGTAGATGAGGTTGCCGCTCGCATCCGCGATGGCATGATGCGCCGCGATGTCGGCCTCGATCGCCGCGGAGTGGTCGCGGGCTTTTTCCAGCCGCCCCTGGATCCGGCGGAGCTCGCGGAGGTGGTCGCCTGTGGCGCGGCGCGCGGCGGCGGCGGCGGCGTCGGGCTCGATGGAAAGGCGGGTGTCGTTGAGCTGCTGGAGGCGCTCGGCCATGTCGGGGATCAGGAGCGTCAGCGAATCGTTGAGGGGACGGTGGAGACGGTCCACGATCTTGATGCCGGTGCCGTGCTGGATTTCGAGCATGCCCTGCTGCTCGAGCCGCTTCGTCGCTTCGCGGACCACGGTGCGGCTGACGCCGAGCTGTTCGGCGAGGGAGCGTTCGCCGGGCAACCACCGTTCCTCACCGGTGTTGTCGCCGCGGATGAAATGGGCGAGCTGCTGGCAGACGCGTTCGACGAGGGAGACGGGACGGTCGAGGGCGGAGATGTCCATGATGGGAGGGATTCGATGGCTCAAACAGGGGCACCTCCGACGGAGAGGTCGATGGCGTTCATCGGTGTGGACGCGTGGTAGGAGGTCATACCACTGGAAGTTTCACAGAAGCGGGTTCCCTTTTCAAGGGCACGAACGCGTGATCCGGCAAGGAGTGCCGGTCAATCCTCAAGCCGGTGGTCGGAGTTGACGAAGGCCCAGCAGACGGCCCCGAGGAAATAGGCGGCGGCGAAGAGGCCCATGTTCACGCTCCAGTCGTTGCCGGTGGCGGCGAGGACGAGCGGGACGACCATCGGGGCGATCGCTCCGCCGACCTGGCCCATCATGTTCATGCTCCCGGACAGGGCGCCGGTATGGCGTCCTCCGACGTCCATGCAGGCCCCCCAGGCGCCGGGCATGGCGAGGTCGTTGCAGAGCGAGGCGAGCCCGATCGCGAGGACCGAGGCGACGGGGGCCTCGAGCCGCATCGAGACGAGCAGCATCGTGCCCGCGGCTCCCATGCCGAGGACTCCCAGCCACCGGCGTGTCCGTGCGATGCTGCCCAGCCAGGCATCGAGACGGGCCGAGAAGAGACCCGCGGAGATCGAGCCGATGCCGCCGAAGAAGAGCGGCACGCAGGCGAGGAGGGCCCGCTCCATCTCGCCGAGACCGATGAAGTTCTCCTTCAGGTAGGTGGGAAACCAGGTGATATAGAAATACCACGCGTAGGACATGAAGAAATACTGCGCCCAGAGCATCCACACCGTTCGCGAGGCGAAGAGTTTCGCCCAGGGCATGGAGTGATCCCCGTTGGCGTGGGTGTCTCCGATGACGGCAAGCTCGCCCTCGTTCACCGCGGGGTGGTCCTTCGGATCGTCGCGGAACCAGCGGTGGAAGGACACCGCCCAGACCACGCCGAGGAGACCGAAGATGAGGAAGACCCAGCGGTAGTGCAACCCGAGGCCCGCCCCGCCCCCGTCGCCTCCCGCCAGCATCCAGCCGACGAGCAACGGCGTGAAGGCCCCGCCCCACCGCGCACTGAGCCAGAGAATGCCCTGCGCCCGGACCCTCTCGGCGGACGGGAACCATTGGGTGAACGCCTTGGTAATGTTCGGGAAGCAGCCGGCCTCCCCCATTCCGAAGAAAAACCGGCTCGTCACGAGAGAGGCGAGGTTCCAGGCCCACCCCGTCGCGATCGTGAAGAGCGACCACATCGAGACGACCCGCATCAGCACCTTGCGCGGTCCGATGCGGTCGCCGAGCCAGCCTCCCGGGATCTCGAAGATCGCGTAGGCCCACCCGAAGGCGGTGAAGGCGTAACCCATCTGGATCTTGGTGAGGCCGAGTTCGGCCTGGATCGCGGGGGCGGCCTGGGAGATGCAGACTCGGTCCACGTAGGTGATGACCGCGAGGCTGGCGGCGAACCAGAGGACGATTCGCCGGATCCGGGAGGGTGGGGTTTTGTTCATTTTTCCGGAGGGGAATCAAGGGAAGGTCGGGGATCCGCGGATCAGGGACGGAATTCAATCCAGTTCAATCCCAGGACGGTCGAGGGGTTGGCGCAACGGGCCACCACGCAAACATCCGTGAGCCCGTCCGCGTTGGCAATCGTTGCGGGGATCTCGAGAAAGGCGCCCTCGCCGGTGGGCTCGACCTCGACCGAGGCGAGGAGGGCCCCGTCGGGCGAGCCGCGGCGCAGCTCGAGCTTGCCGCTCCGCGTGTCGAAAGAGCCGGCGCGCACCCGGACCTGGCGGATGCCCTCGAGGTTCAGGTCGCGCCAGAGGATGTGGGTGCCGTCCCGGAAATGGCCGAGGATGCCTTGTTCCCCCTCGACCGACTCGACGTAGGCCATGCCGTGGTTTTCATCGAAAAGGGCGGCCTTCTTGCGGCGCGAGTGCAGGACGACGGTGCCTTCCCCGCGAAGGCGGGGCATCGTGCCCCCCTTGCCGTCGTCGTGGTAGGCGGCGGTCAGGACAAGCACGCCCTCGTCGACGCGCGTGCCCTGGGCGGGCTTGGCCGGGGCGGCGTATGTGCCGCTCTCGCCGGACCGGGGCGGACCCGAGGGGTCGTCCTTGAGCGAGAGCACCCAGTCGATCATGCGCCGGATCTCGTCGAGACTGTGCTGCGGATGGGGCGGCATCGGGATCTGCCCCCACACCCCGCCCCCGCCTTCGAGGACTTTGCGCGCGAGGCGCTCGCGCGCGCCGGGATCGTCCTTGTATTTCAGGGCGACGGTCTTGTAGGGCGGGCCCGCCGAGGGGGTGTCCGCCATGTGGCAGGCGAAGCAGGTGCTGAGCCGCATCCGGACGAGGCCGGGATCCATCAGCGCGCCTCCGTCTCCACCCGCCAAGCGGCGTCCGCGGAACTCGCCCTGCACGGTGGCGAGCGCGGGTTGCACGGCGTCGCCGTCGCTTTCGGTGACGGAAACCCGGTAGGGAATGGCCTCGCCCCACTCGAAGAACGAACCATGGGCGGGCGACTCGAAACGCACCAAGGGCCGTCCGTTGCCGACCTGGACGGTCTCCCTCGCGACACTCGTCGCGCCATCGGCATCGCTAACGGTGACGCCGATCTCGTAGTTGCCGGGTTCATCGAAGGTATGGGAAAAACGGGGACCGTCCGCGCCCGGTTGCACGCGGCCCGCGACGCTCCACGCGAAGGTGAGGGAGTCGCCGTCGGCATCGCGCGAGGCGGAGGCATCGAAGCCGAGGACGAGCGGCTGGCGTCCCGCGGTCTCGGTCGCGGTGAGCCTGGCGACGGGAGCGCGGTTGCCGCGGCGATAAACGACCCGCGCGATGCGGCTGTCGGCGTTCTCCCACCACTGGTCGCCGTATTCGATGAGGTAGAGCGCGCCGTCGGGTCCGATCTTGAGGTCGATGGGACGCCGCAGATCGGCTCCGGGGAGGAACGGCTCGATCTCCGGCCCGGTCGTGCCGAGCTTTACGGTCTGGATCCAGTTGCGCATCCACTCGTAGATGAAGAGACGTCCGTCCAGCACCTCCGGCAGCTTGAGGGGCGAGGGATTCGCGGGGTCAAAGTGGTAGACCGGCCCGGCCATGATCGAACGCCCGCCGCTCCCGAGCGTGGGGAACTCGCGCGAGGGCAGGTTCGAATACCAGACGAGCGCGGGCTTCGCGGGGGGGAGTTGCCGGATGCCGGTGTTGCGCGGGGAAAGGTTTTCCGGGGACTCCGGATCCTGGCGTTTTCCCTCCCGTTTCGCGGCGAAGTCATACAGGGGCAGCGCCTCGTTCGGTCCGACGAAGAGTGGCCAGCCGAAGTTGCCGGCGGTCCGCGTCGCGTTGATCTCTTCATAGCCGACCGGACTCACGCCCAGTTCGGGCAGCACGTTGGGACCGACGTCGCCGAAATAGACCGTGCCCGTCTCGTCATCGACGGCGAGGCGGAACGGGTTGCGCACGCCCATGGCGAAGATCTCGGGGAGGCCGTCGCGGCCGTCGGCGAAGAGGTTGCCCGCGGGGATCGAGTAGCCGCCCTCCGTCTCCGGATGGATGCGCAGCACTTTTCCCCGGAGGTCGCGGGAATTGGCAGCCGAGCGGAAGGCATCCCAGTTCTTGCGGTCGGGCCGGGTGTCCTGGGGGAGGCCCGGATTCCAGTGGCAGTTGTCGCCGTTGCCGATGTAGAGGTCGCCCTTCGCGTCCATCCCCATCGCGCCGCCCATGTGGAAGACGTGCTCGGTGTCGTAGGGCCAGGAGAGCAGCTCCGATTCCGACTCCGCCGCCATGATGCCGTCCTTCACCGTGAAACGGCTCACACGCATGGTGTCCTGCTTCGCCACCGGGCAGAAGAGCACATAAAGATGCCCGCTCCGCTCGAAATCCCGCGCTACCGCCATGCCGAGCAGCCCGACCTCGCCCTTCGCATGGGCCGGGACCGCGCCGAGGGTCGAGACCGCTCCGGTCTTCGCATCCCACCGCTTCACCGCGCCCCGGAACTCGGCGAAGACGATATCGCCCGATGGCAGCACCTCCATCTGGATCGCGTCGCGCGCCACCGGCACAAGAATCTCCTTTTCAAAGCGGTCCGGATCGATCGGCTCGGCAGCGCGCAAGACCGGAAGGGGGAGACAGGAGACGAGGGCGAATGCGAGGAAACGGGCGGGTTTCATGACGGGAGCTTGGTTTCTGGAATGCGGAAATCCTCCCCGGGATCGAGGAGCTGAATGATGTGCCTCACCTGGTAGGGGCGCTTGACGAGACCGGTGACCCCGGCGCTGTGCCACTGCATCATGCAGACGTGGTTGGAGGTCCCCAGGATCACGGGCGAGCCCTCCGCCTGCTCGAGAAAGGCGGATTTTCCGGCGAGAATGGCCCGGGCATTGTCCGGCTTCTGCAGGTTGTAGACGCCGCCGGAGCCGCAGCAGTCCCGGGCGTTCGGGGCGAGTTCCCAACGGTAGCCGGTGGCATCGAGGACGGTGGCGGGAATGCCGGCGGCCTTTTGCCCGTGGACGAGATGGCAGGGCAGATCGACATACAAGCGCGAGCCGTCGTCGTGGGCCCGCCGACGGGGTGCCAGGTCGAGCTCGCCGAGGAAGCCGAGCACGTCGCGCACCTTTTGGCCCGGTTGCAGGGCCTTCCCGAGGGCATGGCCGCAACCGGACGAATTGCTCACGACGGCATCGACCTCGAGGAGTCCGAAGGCGTGCCGGTTCCGATCCCGGAGCGCCTCCACGCCATCCATTCCGGTGTGTTCCTGGAAGGCCCCGCAACAGCCCTGGCTCTCCGGGACGACGACACGGACATTGTTTTCGATGAGGACCCGCACCGTGGCGAAATTGATCTCGCGGAAGAGCGCTTCCATGAGGCAACCCGTGAGCAGGGCCACGGATGGGCCGTTCGGCCGGTGCCGGCGCATCAGCTCGTCGGCGTAGGCGGCGGTGCTCTTCAGGACCGGCGGCCTTCCCGGGAACAGGAAACGGTGGGCGCGGAACCCGGCGCGGCGCAGGAGGCGCGCGGGAAGCAGCGCGAGGTCGAACAAGGCCGGTTTCGCCACTGCCGCCGCCGCGAGCCGCAGCGAGGGTTCCACCCTGGCGCGGCGGTTTGCGACGTGCTCGTGGCGGACGCGCTCGAAAATCGCTCCGTAGGGCACCGCGGCCGGGCAGGCGGTCTCGCAGGCGAGGCATCCGACGCACTCCGCGGTGTAGAAATCGGTCCAGGCGTTCTCGGCGAGACGGCCCGAGGCCTCCTCGCTCCAGAGGCGGAGGCGCCCGCGCGGCGAGTTGTTCTCGTCGCCGGTGAGGCGGTAGGTCGGACACGCCGCGAGGCAGAAGCCGCAGTGCGTGCAGTTGGAGAAGGGATCTCCCGTTGGCGCTTCAGGGGTCATGGATGGCTTCTTCCAATGCATCGATCCACTTGGATTCGGCGATCGAGGGAGGTTCCGGGGGCAGCCAGCGGGACTGCCAGTCGCCGCCGAGGGAATGCAGTTCCGGTGCGAGGCGGCGGGCGAGGTCTTCGACCGGTCCGGCTGGATCGCCGCCCGGCTCGAAATGGAGGTGCAGCACGCCGCAGTAGACCATGCCGATGATGCGGTCCGTTTCTCCGGCAAGCGCGGTGGCGAGGCCGGGCACCCGTTCCGGCGTGGTCTTGAGGACGAGGTCCGGCAGGCCGTCGAACGGCGGGTGGGTGCCTTCGTCGAGCGTCAGCACCGTCCCCGTCGTGGCCGCGACGTGCGTGAGCTGTGCCGCGAAGACGGGCATCTCTCCGGGCACGCAGTGAATGATGACACGCACGAATGAGGTTCCGCCCTCCGTGATAAAATCGACCGCGTCCCACCAGTGCATCCAGCCGCCGTGGAGCAGGGCGGAAAGGCAGGCCTGGAGAGCGGCCGGGGCCCCGTCGAAGCGGGCCGTCGCGGTGAGGCCGCAGTCCGGGCGGAGCCGGATGACATAGTCCACCGGCTCGCCGAAGCGGTTGCCGCTGTGGAGGAGGAAGCGCAGCCAGTCGTAGCCCGTGGTCGTCTTCACGACGCGCTCGCCGATGCGGGCGACGCGGCCCGAAGGCAGGCGCCAGTTCATCCCGAGGATGTTGTCGCAATAGGGTCCGAAACGGCATGACGAGGGCGCGTGCGTGCTCGCGGCGATTTGTTCCGAGAGCGGGCGAAGCGCGTCCAGCAGCAGGGGGAAGCGGAGACGGTGAGCGCCGGCCTGGGCCTCGATTTCCGAGGCGGTGGTGGCCGCCGACAGGCAGATCGTGCCGTCCACTTCGTCCAGAAAGGGGACGAAGAGCCGCTCCGTCATCATCGGAGGAAGGGTCTTCATGCGACGAAGCGACGGTTCTCGAAGACCTTGAGCGGGTTCATCTGGTGCGACGGGTTGAAGGCCGCGGGAACCGAGAGCTGGAGGCGCATCGAATCGGGCCCGAAGACCAGGGGCATGTAGGCCGACTTGTCGTTCCCGATGCCGTGCTCGCCGCTCAGGGTGCCTCCGACCTCGATGACCCGCCGCATGAGCCGCTCGCCGATGCGTTCCACCGCCTCCACTTCGCCGGGCACGCGGGGGTCGAAGAGGAAGTTCGGGTGGAGATTGCCGTCGCCCGCGTGGAACACGTTGACCGCCCGGATGCCCGCCGCGTCGGCCTCATCGTAGACGAGCTGGAGGACCTCGGCGAGGGCCCGCTTCGGGATCACCGCGTCCTGCACCACGTAGCTGGGGCTCAACTGGCCGAGGAGCCCTCCGGAAGCCTTGCGCGCCTTCCACAGCTTCTGCCGGACCGGGTCCTCGTCGCTGTAGCTGACGTCCTTCGAACCGGCCCGCCGCAGAATCTCCGCGACCGCCCCGACCCGCGCATTGACCAGCGCTCCGGGCCCGTCGATCTCGACCAAGAGCATGAACGAGCCCCCGGGCAGCCCGCAGGCCATCGGGCTGCTCTCGACCATCGCGACGCCCCGCGGATCCAGCATCTCGATGGCGGCCGGATACGAGGGGTGGGCGACGAGGGCATGGATCGCCGCCTCGGTCGTCTTCAGGTCCGGATAGGTCGCGCGAAAGGTCCACACTTTCTCCGGGAGGGGCAGCAGTCGCAGCCAGAAGCGGGTGAAGGCCGCGAGGGTACCCTCGGAGCCGATCATGAAACGCTTCCAATCCTCGCGCCAGGGTCCGCGCCCCCCGGCGGGCCCGCCGAAGCGATGCACGCTCCCGTCCAGCAGGACCGCCTCGACCCCGAGGACGTAGTTGCTGGTGACCCCGTATCGGAAACAATGCGCGCCCCCCGCGTTCGACGCCACATTGCCCCCCAGCGTGCAGACCGGACCGCTCGACGGGTCGGGCGGGTAAAACAAGCCGAAGGGCTTCAGGGCCGCCTCGAGGTCGTTGAGCGTCACCCCGCACTCGACCTCGCACCAGAACCCGTCCGCCCGGATTTCCCGGATCGACCTCAGGGCGGAGGTGTGCACGATGATCCCGCCCTGCGCCGCGACCGGACCGCCCGAGAGGGAGGTGCCCGCTCCGCGCAAAATCACGGGCAGGCCGAGATTCCGCGCGCCGCGCATGAAGCCGGTCAGTTCCTCCGCGTCGGCCGGAATCACGACCGCGTCGGGCAAAAAATTCCGGTAGCCGAGTCCGTCCGCACCGTAACCGGCCCGCTGCGCCGGGGAATCGAGGACACGCCCGCGCGGAAGGAGGGAGCGCAACTGTCGGGCAAGGGGGGATTCTTTCACTCGGGGATCGGTGGAGGGGATGATGACGGGATTCCAAGAGAGACGAACACGGCCCCGGGTGTCAACCGGATTCGGCCGCAGGTCGCCCCGCGTCCGGACCTCGCCCGCCGCGGACCCGAATCCCGCGACCGTTCCGGGCACGGGAAACTCCGTGTGTCTCGGCGGACGGGTAACCGGGGAGGTGGTCAGAGGTCTGACCAGTAGACTCGCCCGGATCAAGGTTACGTTCAACCCTCCGAAAACGGCGCTATCACGCCGGGTGCGTCCGCACCGGGTGCCTCCGCACCGGGTGCCTCCGCACTGGGTTCGACGGATCGGAGGGATCGGTTAGATTGCGCGCCTCGTTCGTTCGCCATGCCCTCCCCCCCTCCCAGGTCCGCCGTTCTTGGCGCGGTCATCGCCTTTGGATTCTGGGGGACGCTGCCGGTCTTCTGGAAGCAGCTCAGCCATGTCGGGGCTGATCTCACCCTCGCCCACCGCGTTGCCTGGACCATGCTCACGGTTCTTCCCCTGCTCGCGTGGCGCGGGGAACTGCGCCATTGGTTCGCGGCCCTCGGGAAACGGTCCAATCTCGTCGCCCACGCCGCCTCGGGACTGCTCCTCACGATCAACTGGGGCACCTTCATCTGGGCGGCGAACCACGACCGCATCGTGGAATGCAGCCTCGGGTATTTCATCAATCCGCTCCTCAACGTCTTCATCGGCAGCCTCCTCCTCGGGGAAACGCTGCGTCCGCTGCAGAAGGTGAGCATCGCCTGCGCCGCCCTCGGCGTGGCGATGCAGGTCTTCGCCCTCGGCACCTTTCCCTGGATCGGACTGATCCTCGCCCTCAGCATGGGATTCTACGGACTCGCCCGGCGGCGCAGCGAGCTGGGCTCGCTCGGCGGACTTGCCACCGAGACGCTTGTTTTCCTGCCACTCGCCGCGGCCTACCTGGTGTGGTCGGGGGTGGAAGGACGCGAGCTGTGGGGACGCCGCGACTTCCACGATCTCACCTGCATCGGGCTCCTCGGCATCGTCACCGCGATCCCCCTGCTCGGCTTCGCCCATGCGGCGAGGAAGCTGCCCTTTTCCCTGCTCGGAGTGCTCCAGTTCCTCGCTCCGACGGGACAATTCCTCACCGGAGTGCTCGTCTATGACGAGCCCTTCACGATGCGCAGCCTCGCGTCCTTCGCCTGCATCTGGGTGGGCGTGGTCCTGTTCTGCATCGATCTGGCTGGGAGAAGAACCGAGGGGTGATCTTTCGGCGGCCGGGACTCGGAGGCGCAATGGCGGACCCTAAGGAATCGCGCCCTGCGGAAATAGTACGGTAGCTTTCCCTGCTCCGGCCCCGGCCTTTCATGAAAACCGTTCCCGTCCGTTGCCTCCTCGTCCCCCCGCCGTGCCGGTGGATCCTGGGACTGTCGTTGGTTTGTGCCGCTTCGTCCGTCCGGGGAGCGGAGGCCGCCTCTCCCGAATCGCTCGCGTTTTTCGAGACGAAGATCCGTCCGGTGCTCGCGGAGAATTGCTACGGCTGCCATTCGGCGGAGGCCCAGGCGAAGGGCAAGCTGAAGGCCGGGCTGTATGCCGACAGTCGGGAGGGGCTCCGGACCGGAGGCGAGACGGGACCGGCGCTGGTCGCGGGAAAGCCGGCGGAGAGTTTGATGCTCAAGGTCTTGAACCACGAGATCAAGGGGGCCGAGATGCCGCCCAAGGGCAAGTTGCCGGCGGCCGTGATCGCCGACCTGGCGCGCTGGATCGAGATGGGCGCGCCGGACCCGCGGCTCGCCTCCTCGCCCGTTCCGAAACCCCGGCACGCCATCGATGTCGAGGCGGGGCGGAAGTGGTGGGCCTTCCAGCCCCTGCAACGTCCCGCGGTGCCGGCGGTGAAGCGCACGGATTGGATCCGCACACCGGTCGATGCCTTCATCCTCGCCCGTCAGGAGGCCGCCGGGGTCGTGCCGTCCGATCCGGCGAGCCGCGAGGTGCTGCTGCGCCGCGCCACCTTCGCTCTGACGGGTCTGGCGCCGACGACAGGGGAGCGGGAGGCGTTTTTGAATGATTCGTCGCCCGACGCCTATGCCAAATTGGTCGACCGGCTCCTCGCGAGCGAGCGTTACGGCGAGCGTTGGGGGCGCCACTGGCTCGATGTGGTGCGCTACGCCGAGAGCGGCGGCTACGAGTTCGACGGCTTCCGCCCCGGGGCCTATCACTATCGCGACTGGGTGATCCGGGCGCTGAACGACGACCTGCCCTACGACGAATTCATCCGCATGCAACTGGCCGGCGACAAACTGATGCCGGGCGAATATGCGGGAGCGAGCGCGGCGGGATTCCTCGTCGCGGGTCCCTATCCGGGTCAGATCACGGCGAAGACGGTGGAGAAGATCCGCTACGACCAGATCGACGACATGGTCTCCACGATCGGGAGCGGCTTCCTCGGTCTGACGATGGCCTGTGTGCGTTGTCACGACCACAAGTATGATCCGCTGCCCCAGCGCGATTACTACGGCATCGCCGCGGCGCTGGCGACCACGGTCCACTCGCCGGTGAAGATCGATCTCTCCTACGCCGAGACGCGGAAAAAGCTCGCGATTCACAACGAGGCAGGGGCCCCCCTCGTCGCGGCGCTGAAGCAGTATGAGACGACGGAACTGCCCCGTAGGCTCGAGGAGTGGAGCCGGACGGAACTGGCGAAACCGACCCCGTCGGCTCCGTGGCAGATCCTCGACATCCGCCACGCGTCCGCGCTGAAGGCGAGCCTGACCAGCGACCTCGACGGGCACGTGATCTATCGCGGCGGCAAGGAGAAGGACGACACCTACACGATCAAGGCGGTGACCTATCAACAGGGTGTGAGGGCCTTCCGCCTCGATGCCCTGGCCGATCCGACGCTCCCTTCGAAAGGGCCCGGACTTTCGGAAAACGGCAATTTTGTCCTTGCCGATGTGAAGGTCACGGCCCGGCCGCTCGACCCGGCGGACAAATCCAAGCCGGTCGCGCTGAAGTTGAAGCCGGTGAAGGCGAGTTTCGAGCAGGCCAACTACCCGCTTGTGAATGCGTTCGACACGAACGGAGGCAGTGGCTGGGCGGTGGCTCCGGAGATGGGCAAGGATCACGCCGCCCAGTTCGCGATCGACGGTGGGACGGTCGGATTTCCCGGCGGGACCGAACTGGAGTTCAAGCTCCAGTTCAGCGGCCATTTCGGACTTGGAAAGATGCGACTGGCCTTTGCCAGTGGTGCGGCCGATCCCGTCCTGACCGACACGGCGGAGCCGCAGGGCGCGCGCGAATTGGCCGCGTTTCTGGCGACGCGGCCGGATGCGAAGGCGGTGTCGGCGAATCCGGGGGCGGTGCGCTGGTTCAGCCGGCACGATGCCCGGGCGAAGGAATTGGTCGCGGCGGTGGCGGCGCATGAGCGCGGTCGGCCCCAGCCGGTCTTGACGGAGGTTTACACGACGAAGGACGGCGGACAGGATGTCTACTTTCTCCGCCGCGGCGAGGTCGAGCGGAAGGAGGGCAAGGCGAGCCCGACCTTCCTCCAGGTGCTGATGCCGGGGGGCGAGGCGGCCGAGACGCGCTGGATGCCGGGGGCCGATCCCAAGCAGCTGTCGCATCCGCGCATCGCGCTGGCGGATTGGATGACCGACACCGAGGCCGGCGGGGGAAGGCTCCTCGCGCGGGTCATCGTGAACCGGATCTGGCGCCAGCATTTCGGCCGCGGTCTCGTGCCGACGACGAATGACTTCGGCACCCAGGGGGAGAAACCCACTCATCCGGAGTTGCTCGACTGGCTCGCCGCGGATCTGGTGGAGAACGGATGGAAACTGAAGCGGATTCATCGCCTCGTCCTGCTGAGTTCGACCTGGATGCAGGGCGGCGAGGCTCGGCCGGAGACGGTGCGGGCGGATTCGGAAAACCGCCTCTGGGCCCAGCGTCCCGCCCGGCGACTCGAGGCCGAGGCGATCCGGGATGCCTTGCTCCAGGTCGGAGACCGGCTCGACCTGACGATGTACGGGCCCTCCGAGGCGAATTACGAGAGCGGCCGGCGCAGCGTCTACCTGCGGGTGAAACGCAGCGAGTTGATTCCCTTCCTGACGATGTTCGACGCCCCCGAGCCGAACCAGAGCATCGGGGATCGCGGCAACACGACCCTCCCGACCCAGGCGCTCGCGGTGATGAACTCCGGTTTCGTCCGTGACATCGCCGGGCGTCTCCAGGCGCGGATCGCCGCGACGAAACCCACCGGGGTCGAGGAGGCCATCGCCCGCGGCTACGAGATCGTCCTGGCCCGGTCTCCCCGGCCCGAAGAGACCGATCTGATGAAGGCCTACCTCGCCGGACAAACCGCGCTGCTGGGTGATCGGCCCGATGCCGACGACCAGGCGATGCGGGAGTTCTGCCTCGCCTTGCTCAGCCTGAACGAGTTCATCTATGTGGATTGAGGCTCGCGGCCACCCTCCGATCACCGCGCCGCCCGAAGCAACCAACCGACCGACCGTTTCCCCGAACCCGATGTCCTTCAACGAATCCCTCCTGCCTGCCCGCCGCCGGTTTCTCAAACAGACGGGACTCGGCTTCGGTTCCCTGGCCCTCGCGTCGATGCTCCGCGACCAGCAGGCCTCGGCCGCGGGCATGACGACCGATCCCCTCGCGACCCGGCCACCGCTCTATGCGCCGAAGGCGAAGGCGGTGATCTGGCTCTTCATGACCGGTGCGCCCTCGCAGGTCGACACCTGGGACTACAAGCCGGAACTGCAGAAGCGCAACGGCGAGCCCCTGCCCGGGAGCGACTCGAAGACCGGCTTCTTCACCACGAGCGGCAAGATCCTGAAGTCGCCTTTCGGTTGGGCGCAGCACGGGCAGAGCGGTACCTGGGTGTCCGACATCTTCCCGCACCTCTCGCAGCACGTCGACCGCATGGCCTTCATCCACTCGATGTATCTCAAGGCCAACAACCATGCGCCGGCCTCGCTCGAGCTGATGTGCGGCCACAGCCAGCCCGGCCATCCGAGCGCCGGCGCGTGGCTCACCTACGGGCTCGGAGCGGAGAACCGCAATCTCCCGGCCTACGTCGTGATGCACGAGCGCCGGCCCCGCGGCGACGACCAGATCTGGTCGGCCGGCTATCTGCCGAAGACCTACCAGGCGCTCACGCTCGATGCGAAACGCAACGGGGTCATCGACAATCTCGCCCGCCAGCCCCAGCAGACGGAGGCCCAGCAGCGCGGCACCCTCGACCTGCTGAAGCGGCTGAACCAGCGCCACGCCGAGGAGCGGGCCGGTCAGGCGGATCTCGCGGCGCGCATCAATTCCTTCGAACTCGCCTACCGCATGCAGATGGCCGCGCCCGAGGCGCTCGATCTCAGCCGCGAGTCCGAGGCCACGAAGAAGCTTTACGGGCTCGACAACAAGAACTGCGAGGTCTTCGCCCGCCAGTGCCTAACCGCCCGTCGGCTCGTCGAGCGCGGCGTGCGTTTCATCCAGATCTTCGCCGGGAAAAACGCCGGGGGCGACGGGGCCGTCGACGATGTGCCCTGGGACGGCCACAACAACATCGAGACGAACCACCGCACCTGCGCCGCGGCGACGGACCAGCCGGCGGCGGCCTTGCTGACCGATCTCGCGTCGCGCGGGCTGCTCGAGGACACCCTCGTGGTCTGGGGCGGCGAGTTCGGGCGCACTTCCGACTCCCAGGGCAGCGTGGGCCGGGATCACAATCCCAACGGCTTCACGATCTGGATGGCCGGCGGCGGGGTCAAGGGAGGCGTCCACCACGGGGCCACCGACGAGTTCGGCTACAAGGCGGTGGAAAACCGCGTCCACGTCAACGACCTCCACGCGACCCTGCTGCATCTCATGGGCATCGACCACGAGAAGCTGACCTACCGCCACAACGGCCGCGACTTCCGCCTCACCGACATCGGCGGACACGTCATCCGTGAGATCCTCGCCTGATCGTCCCATGATCCATCGATTCCTTCCTGTTCTTGTTTTGTCAGGGTCCGCCGCCGCCCTCGGCGCGGAGGTCTCCTTCAACCGCGACGTCCGCCCGATTCTCTCGGACAACTGTTTCTTCTGCCACGGCACCGACGCGAAGGAACGGAAGGGCGGGTTGCGGCTCGACACCTTCGAGGGCGCGACGGCGGAGGTGGACGGGATCCGCGCCATCGTGCCGGGCGATCCGGCGAAATCGGCGGCGTGGGAACGCATCCTCAGCTTGGATCCCGACGAGGTGATGCCCCCGCCGAAGTCGCACAAGAAACTCTCGGCGGCGCAGAAGGAGATCCTCAGCCGCTGGATTGAAGCGGGTGCGAACTACGAGCCGCACTGGTCCCTCGTCCCGGTCCGGCCCGCTCCGGTTCCCGCGGTGAAACAAACGGCGTGGCCGCGCGGCGATCTCGACCGCTTCCTCCTCGCCCGGCTCGAGGCCGAGGGGCTTTCCCCCGCGAAGGAGGCGACGAAGGAGGCGCTGATCCGGCGGGTTACGCTCGACCTGACCGGCCTGCCGCCGACTCCCGCCGAGGTCGAGGCCTTTCTCCGCGACACCTCCGGCACGTCCTACGAGACCGTGGTCGACCGGCTCCTGAAATCGCCGCATTTCGGCGAACGCATGGCGGTGGACTGGCTCGACGCGGCCCGCTACGCCGACACGAACGGCTACCAGGTCGACCGCGACCGCGAGCTCTGGCCCTGGCGCGACTGGGTCATCCGAGCCTTCAACGAAAACAAGCCCTTCGACCAGTTCACGATCGAGCAGCTCGCCGGCGACCTCCTGCCCGGGGCGACGCTGGACCAGAAAGTCGCCACCGGCTTTCACCGCAATCACATGTTGAACGAGGAGGGCGGCGTCATCGCCGACGAGTTCCTCGCCGAATACACCGCCGACCGCGTCGAGACGACCGCCGCGGTTTGGCTCGGGCAGACCTTCAACTGCGCGCGCTGTCACGATCACAAGTATGATCCCATCACCCAGCGCGACTTTTATGCGATGAAGGCCTTCTTCCACAACGTGCCCGAGCGCGGGGTGGGCCTTTACAGCAATCCCGTCCGCACCAACGCCCCTCCCTTCGTGCGGCTTCCCGCGCCGGAGGTGGAGGCGCGGATCGCGGACCTGACCGCGAAATCGAGCGCCGTTTCCGCACGGATTGCCGCGCTCGCCAGCGGCACGGCGTCGGGTGTGGACGAGTGGGCCGCCAAGCTGGCCACAACCTCCGTCGCGTGGCGCGAGATCGAACTCATCGAGGCCAAGGGCGGCGACCAGCCTCCCGTGCTCGAGGCGTCGCGCAAGGCCGTTGCCATCGGACCTCAGGAGACGCGGTCGAACACGATCACGATCCGCGCGAAACTGCCGGCAGGGCGCATCTCGGCCCTCCGCCTCGTCTGCGAAGCCGCCGAGACCTCGACCAGCGTCCGCTGGAGCGAGTTCAAGGTCGTCGCGGGGGCCGCCCTCGCATTGCGTCCCGTCGTCGCGGGCTCTTCCCTCGCCCCCGCCGAGCTGACCAAGGTGCTGGACAACGATCGCCGCACCGTCACGGTCGCGGGCGCGACGAAAGACCGTCCCGCAGAGGCGGTCTTCGAGCTGGAAACGCAGCGCGATCCGGGGGCGGGGGAAGTCGAGGCCGTTTTCGAGATCGGCATCGAGAATGCGGGCGGCGGCTCGCGCTGGGGGGTGTTCCTGTCCGATGCGGATCCCGCGATGCTCGTCCCCGTGGCGATCCTGACATTGGCGCAAAAGGATCCCGCGAAACGCAGTCCCGCGGAGGCGAAACAACTCGCGGATTTCCGATTGGCCCAGCAACCGGAGCATCGCCGCCTTTCCGATGAACTGGCCTCTCTGAAAAAGCAGATCGAGGCGGCCGAGCTGGAGATCCCCACCACCCTCGTGATGGAGGAGATGAAGGAGCCGAGACCGACGCACCTCCTCATGCGCGGGGCCTACGACAAACCGGGCGAGACCGTCACCGCCGCGACTCCGGCCGTGTTGCCGCCCCTGCGCGAGGGCCAACCGGCCAACCGGCTCGGACTGGCCCGCTGGCTCGTCGATGAGCGCAATCCGTTGACCGCGCGCGTCACCGTGAACCGGGTCTGGCAGTCGGTCTTCGGCACCGGACTCGTGCGCACGAGCGAGGACTTCGGGTCGCAGGGCGAGGCACCGAGCCATCCCGAGTTGCTCGACTGGCTCGCCTGGCAGTTCCGCGAGAGCGGTTGGGACCTGAAGGGGCTCGTCCGGCTCATGGTCACCAGCGCCGCCTATCGCCAGCAGTCCGCCGCGCCGCCGGCCTTGCGCGAGCGGGACCCGGCGAACCGTCTCCTCGCCCGCGGACCGAGGTTCCGGCTTTCCGCGGAAATGATCCGCGACCAGGCCCTCGCCGCGGGCGGACTGCTGGTGACGAAGATCGGCGGTCCCTCGGTGAAACCCTATCATCCGCCCGGTCTCTACGAGCAGGTCGTGGCCCAGCGCGACAATCCGAAGGCGACCTACCAACCCGGACAAGGCGACGATCTCCGTCGCCGCAGCCTTTACACCTACTGGAAGCGCAGCGTGCCGCATCCCGCGATGCTTGTCTTCGACGCGCCCTTCCGCGAGACCTGTTCCCTCGCCCGCCAGCGCACCAACACCCCGCTGCAGGCGCTGAACCTGATGAACGACCCGACCTACGTCGAGGCGGCGCGTTTCCTGGCGCAGCGGATGTTGCGGGAAGGTGGAGCGACGGCGGAGGCGCGGTTGGAGTATGGGTTCCGCCTGTTGCTGGCGCGGACGCCGAACGGAGAGGAACGGGCGTTGCTGGTCAAGTCGCTGGATCGGGCGCAGGCCGATTTCGGAAAGGATCCCGAAGCCGCCAAGGCCCTGCTCACCGTGGGCGAGGCGAAACACGAGGCCTCCCTCGACCCGGTGGAACTCGCGTCCTACGCCACGGTCGCGATGACCCTGCTGAATCTGGACGAGGCGGTGATGAAGTGAAGTGCGGAGACAAAATCATGGAGGGTGGAATCATGGGATCCAAAGTTTCGAACTGAAAACGGATGCCGATCCAATGTTCCATTCCCATCGAGCCGATCGGGCAGGAGGCGTTCCATGAGATTGACCGCCTCATGCTCGGGCACGCGTTTGCTGTTCACAATGAGTTCGGCCGATTTGCCAAGGAGAAGCTCTTTCAGGCGGAACTTTCGAGACGTTGCCGGGAGCAGGGGATGCGGGCGGATCGCGAAGTGTTGATCCGCGTCTCATTCGAGGGATTTTCGAAGGATTACCACCTCGATCTCCTGTTGGATGCCACCACCGTCGTCGAGGCGAAGTGTGTCGAGGCGATCACGCCGGCACATATCGGGCAAACCCTGAACTACCTGCTGCTCACCGGAACCCAGCACGGCAGCCTCGTCAATTTCCGCGGAGAGCGGGTGGCGCGCCGCTTTGTCTCGACCCGATTGAATCCGGCGGCCCGACGCGGGTTCGAAGTCAGCCGTGGTGATTGGCCGGATGAGCCGGAGTTTCGCCGGGTCGAAGAAACCATCATGGGTTTGGCAGGGGACGCGGGGCTCGGACTCGATCTGGCGCTCTACCGGGAGGCGATCACGGCCCTTTGCGGCGGTTCTTCCGAGGCACAGGTGCCCATCCATCGGGGAGATCAATTCCTCACCGATCATTCCATGCCCACGATTTCGCCGGAGATCGGATTGGCTGTCACCGCCCTCGCGCGACTGACGGAGACGCGTCACCATCTCCAGCGACTCCTCGACCACACCCCGCTTCGAGGTCTCGTTTGGATCAACCTCCCGCTCGGTCACCTCCATCTGGAGTACCTTCGCCGCCATTCCCAAATTTCATGATTCCACCCCCCATGATTATGTCTCCCGACGCCTTGAACCGCCGGCTCTTCCTCAACCGCAGCGGCTCCCTCCTCGGCACCGCCGCGCTCGCGAGTCTTCTCCAGCCCGTCTCCTCCCGCGCCACCTCCCGCCCCCACATCGCCCCCAAGGCCAAGCGTGTCATCTGGCTCACCCAGGCCGGGGCACCGTCGCAGATCGATCTCTTCGACCACAAGCCCGGTCTCGCGTCCCTGTTCGACAAGGACCTGCCCGATTCCATCCGCGGCGGACAGCGCCTCACCGGCATGACCGCGGGCCAGAAGCGCTTTCCCATTGCGCCCTCGGTTTTTTCCTTCAAGCAGCAAGGCCGGTCCGGCATGTGGCTCAGTGAACTGCTGCCCCACACCTCGAAGTTCGCCGACGAGATCTGCCTGATCCGTTCGCTCCACACCGAGGCGATCAACCACGATCCCGCGATGACCCTGCTCCAGACGGGCCACCAGATCGGCGGGCGCCCGGCTTTCGGGGCGTGGGTGTCCTACGGGCTCGGATCGGAAAACGAGGATCTGCCCGCCTTCGTCGCCCTGATCTCGCGTCCGAGCGGTCCCACCAACGCCCAGCCGCTCCACGAGCGCATGTGGGGCGCGGGATTCCTGCCCTCGCGTTACCAGGGCGTGCGCTTCAGCTCGGGCAACGACCCCGTGCTGTATCTCTCGAATCCGCCCGGCATCGATTCCGGCCGCCGCCGCGCGATGCTGGATGATGTGGCGGCGCTGAACCGGATGAACTTCGCCGGCGAACAGGATCCCGAGATCCTCGCCCGCATCGACCAATACGAGATGGCCTACCGCATGCAGGCGGCCGTGCCCGACCTGGCCGATCTCTCGAAGGAGCCCGCCGACATTTACGAACGCTACGGTCCCGAGTCGAAGAAGCCCGGCACCTACGCGGCGAACTGCATCCTCGCCCGGCGCCTTGCCGAACGCGGGGTGCGCTTCATCCAGCTCTACCATCGCGGCTGGGACCAGCACAACAACCTGCCCAGCGGCATCCGCAGCCAGTGCCACGACACCGACCAGCCCACCGCCGCGCTGCTCGCGGAGCTGAAGGAGCGCGGCATGCTCGAGGACACCCTCGTGATCTGGGGTGGTGAGTTCGGCCGCACCGTCTATTCGCAGGGCGAACTGACGAAAAACAACTACGGCCGCGACCACCACCCGCGCTGCTACAGCGTCTGGATGGCGGGCGCGGGCGTCAAGGGCGGCCACGTCCACGGGGAGACGGACGAGTTCAGCTACAACATCGTGAAGGACCCCGTCCACATCCACGACCTCAACGCCACCGCGCTGCACCTCCTCGGGATCGAGCACGAGCGTCTCACCTACCGGTTCCAGGGCCGCGATTACCGCCTCACCGACATCCACGGCGAGGTGGTGAAGGGCGTGCTGGCGTGAGGTCCGTCGCCCGACCCGTCGCGGCGTTCCGGGGGAGATCTTCCGTGGACAGGCGATGGGGTTTGTCCGTAATTCCCGGACCTTGAACTACCCGGAATCCATCGACTGGCTTTATTCGACGCAGACCTTCGGCATCAAGCTGGGGCTGGAAACGATGCGGCGTCTCCTTCTCGACGACGGGATCGATCCGGACCGTCCCGGGGTGCCGGTGCTCCATGTCGCGGGGACGAATGGAAAGGGTTCGGTCTGCGCCGTGGCCGAGCGCATCCTGCGCTACGCGGGGGTGAAGACCGGGCTCTTCACCTCGCCGCATCTCGTCACCTACCGCGAACGCATCCGCGTGAACGGGGCGATGATCCCGGAGGAGGTCGTGGCGCGCGAACTGACCCGGCTGCGGCAGCACGTCGCGGAATGGGAAAACCATCCCACGTTTTTCGAGCTCAGCCTCGCCCTCGCGATGCGGCACTTTCTCGATGAACGCTGCGGGGTGATCGTGCTCGAGACGGGCATGGGCGGCCGGCTCGACGCGACCAACGCGGTGCGGTCGGAGGTGACGGTGATCACGCCGATCGGACTCGACCACCAGCAGTGGCTCGGGGAAACGATCCGCGAGATCGCCGGGGAAAAGGCGGGTATTCTCAAGCCAGGTGTTCCCGTCATCATCGGCGACCTCCATCCCGACGCCCGCGACGTCGTCGGACGACGCGCCCTCGAGCTCGGCATTCCCTGTATTGAAGCCCATGCCCTTCCGGAGGATTGGGTGACCGGCTTGAAGGGCCCCCATCAGCGGGAAAACGCCGCTCTCGCGGTCGAGGCCGCCTGCCGGCTCGAAGGAGACCGCCTCACCCGCGAGGGGATCCGCCAGTCCGTCGGGGCGGCGCATTGGCCGGGTCGTTTTCAGCGGATCGACGAGTCCCTCATTCTCGACGGGGCCCACAATCCCGCCGCCGCGGAAGTGCTGTGCCGCACCTGGAGGGACGAATACGGCGACGAGAAGGCCCGCCTCGTCTTCGGCGCGGTGGGATCGAAGGACGTGACCGGGATTTTCCGCGAACTGCTTCCCGTGGTGGCTTCGATCACCTTCGTGCCGGTGAAGTCCGAGCGCCGCCTCACCGTGGAGGAAATGAAGGCCTTTCTCACCGAAGCGGGCGGAGCCCATCTCCCGCAGGCGGAGTTCGCGACCCTGCCCGAGGCGGTGGCCTCCGCGCGAGCCCGAGGTGGGAAGACGCTTGTGGCCGGTTCGCTCTTCCTCGTCGGAGAAGCCCTCGGTCATTTTCTGGGCGAGCGTTTCGAGGTGAGTTTACAATAGATGGATTCACCTTTGAAAGAAATGACCCGATCGGCCACAACGCTCCTCTTGTCCGTGGTGGTCGTAGGATTTGTGATGTCGGGATGTATGGACGCTGATCCGTTCGGACTCTCCGGAAAAAGGATTGCCGGAAGCTTTCAGCTCGAGCGGTTTGAGAGTGGAAAGTTCTATCTGATGAAGGACGGGCATCAAGGATCCGGAGGCGGCATCCTCGATGGCGTCGTCCTTGAAATCGGTTGGAATGCGGACGTTATTGCCGCAAGACGGAAAGCGAATTTTCGAGGCGATCCTGACGGATGGATGATTGTTGAGATCCGGTCGGAAACTGTTTCCGGACCCATTTCCGACGAATCATTTCGATCGAGCCATCCTTCGCTTTCGACATACCAACCCGAAGTCGCTTGGTCGAAACTATGAAGCGATTCGCTACTTCGTTGGAAATCCGGCCCCAAGGGGATTCCATGCCTCGATGATCTATCTCGACAACAACGCCACGACCCGCGTCGCGCCCGAGGTGCTCGAGGCGATGCGGCCCTGGCTGGACGAGAGCTACGGCAATCCCTCGGCCGGCTACCGCTTCGGACGCGAGGCTCGCAAAGCCGTCGAGCAGGCCCGGGGGCAGGTCGCCGCGCTGCTCGGCGCGGAGGCGGAAGAGATCGTCTTCACGAGCGGCGGGACCGAGTCGAACAATGCCGCGATCCGCTCGGCCCTCGCCCTGCGTCCGGATCATCGCGCCATCCTCACCTCCACGGTCGAGCACAGCGCCGTCGAGGAGGTCGTGAAACATCACGAGTCAACGGGGTATGAGGCACGATTCAACCCGGTGGATTCGCTCGGCCGGCTCGATCTCGGGGCGTGGCGGGAGAATCTCTCGCGCGGCGGCGTCGCCCTCGCCACGCTGATGTGGGCGAACAACGAGACCGGTGTGATCAGTCCGCTTGCCGAGGCCGCCGTCCTCGCCGCGGAGCACGATGTCTACTTCCATACCGACGCGGTCCAGGCCGCCGGAAAGATCCCGCTGCGCCCCGGTGAACTGCCGGTCCACACCCTGGCGCTCTCGGCGCACAAGCTGCACGGCCCGAAGGGGATTGGCGCGCTCTGGATCCACCGTCGCGCCCGTTTCCTGCCCTCGACCTTCGGGGGCGGCCAGGAGCACGAGCGCCGTTCCGGCACCGAGAACGTGCCCGCGATCGTTGGATTCGGCGCCGCGGCGGAGCTGGCCCGGAGCGCCCTCGACTCGCGCCGGGAGATCGCCGCCTTGCGCGACCGTTTCGAGCGCGGGGTGACCGGGGCCGTGCCCGGAGTGGAGATCAACGGGGATCCGGACGGGCGTCTTCCTAATACGAGCAATCTGTATTTTCCCGGAGTCGAGGGCGAGGGATTGCTGATCCTCCTCGACGAGGCGGGCGTGTGCTGCTCGCCCGGGTCGGCCTGCAGCACGGGGCAGGTGAAGCCGAGCCGCATCATCCGCGCGATGGGGCACCCGAACGCGCGGGCCCGCGGCAGCGTGCGTTTTTCCCTCTCGCGCCTGACCACGGAGGCGGAGATCGACGCCGCGATCGGCGCGGTCGTGAAGGCGGTCGGCAAACTCCGCGTCGTCCTTCCGGGGCGGTCGTGAGGCCGGCCGCCGGATGCCACTCCTCAGTAGCTGCGCCGCATGTGACTCGGGAGGATGTTGAGCTCCTCCCGATACTTCGCCACGGTGCGGCGGGCGATCTTGATACCCTTTCTCTCCAGTTCCTCGACGAGCCGCTGGTCGCTGAGCGGCTTTTTCGGATCCTCGGACCCGATCATCTCGGCGAGGGTCTGCTTCACGCTCGTGTTGCTGAGGGTCTCGCCGTCCTCGGTCTCGTAGCCGGTCGTGAAGAAATACTTCATCTCGAAGACCCCCCGCGGCGTCGACATGTATTTGCCGGAGACGGCGCGGCTTACGGTGGTCTCGTGCACGCCGACCTTTTCGGCGATCTGGGCCATGTTCATCGGCCTGAGTCGCGAAGGGCCGTGCTCGAGGAAGGCCCCCTGGCGCGCCACGATCTCCGAGGCGATCGACTGGATCGTCTGCTGGCGCTGGTGGATGCTCTTGATGAGAAATTTTCCCGCCCGGATCTTCTCGCGGATGTAAGCCCTGGCCTCGCGCCCGTTGCCCGAGGCCATGAGGTCCTTGTAGGCGTTGCTGATGCGGAGCCGGGGAATCTGCTCGTTGTTCATCGTCACGACCCATTCCCCGCCGATCCGCTCGACGGTGACGTCGGGCGTGACGTAGGTGTTCGTGTCCTCGCTGAAGCGGCTCCCGGGACGCGGGTCGAGGGTGGCGATGAACTCGGCCGCGCGTGTGATCTGCTCGGGCGTGACGCTGAGCTTCTTCGCGACCTGCGGATAGCGTTTCCTCGCGAGATCGTCGAGGTGGTGGTCGACGATGCGGTATTCGAGGCTGTGGTGCTTGCCGAGCCGCTCGAGCTGGATGAGGAGGCACTCGCGCAGGTCGGAGGCCCCGATCCCGACGGGATCGAAGGTCTGGATGAGCGCCTTCGCCGCCTCGAGGTCGGGCATGGGGATGCCCATGTCGAAGCAGAGGTCCTCGAGGTTCACCTGGAGGAATCCGTTCTCCCCGATGTTGCCGATCAGCGTCGTGGCGATCTCGCGGATGCGCGGACTGGCCTCGGCGAAACTGAGCTGGTTGGTGAGGTGGTCCTGCAGCGTGACCGGTTCGACGATCGAGTCCATCACGAACTGGTGCTTCTCCTCGGCATAGTCGCGTTTCGGGGAGGAAAGCCGCGACTGGGCCATGTATTCGCGCCATTCCTCGTCGAGCTGGGAGAGTTCGGCGAATTCCCGGTCGAAGTCCTCTTCGTCCCCCGTGCCGGCTTCCTCAAGGGAGATGTCGGTCGACTCCTCCTCCAGCGTTGGATTCTGGACGAGTTCCTGCTGGATCAGTTGGCGCAGTTCGAGGGTCGGGGTCTGCAGCAGTTGCAGGCTCTGCTGCATCTGGGGCGCAATCGTCTGCTGCTGCAGCAGCGACTGGTTTTGGTCAAACCTCTGTTCGGGCATCGTGGGGGGTTCTCAGCCGGGAGCCCCCCAACATCGCACGATTCGATCCAAGTCTTCAAAAAATTGAGCTCCGAAACGCAAAAAGGTGAGATTTCATTTTAGAAAATCGGCTTGAATCGAAAAATTTTAATCATTCCGGGGTGAAACGCGCTTGCCCATTATGGGATTTATAATAAACTGCACTACTTAAATATTTGGTTTTGTGAATTGTCTCCGTCCATCGCACCGGTCTTCCATCGGGCTGCTTCTCTTCCTGCTGCCCGTGGCATTGGCGGCCCAAGAGCCCCGGGTGCGTGCGGTTCCGACCGGTCAGAAGCCCTCCGATTACTGGTTCGAACTCGAGGATGTTCCCACCGCATGGGCCCGTCCCGTGGGAGGAGCCGCCGCGGCAGCGAAGCCAGCCGGAGAGGTGCGGATCACTCCGGTGAAGACTCCCGCGTGGCAGACACGATACACCCTCGGCCCGGGCGACACCCTGAACTTCTCCGTTTATGATCGCGCTGACCTTGCCCGGGAAAACGTGCAGATCGCGCCCGACGGCACCGTCAGCTATCTCCAGGCCGTGGCCGTCCGGGCCCAGGGACTGACCCTCGACCAGCTCCGGGTCCGGCTCGAGGAGGAGCTCTCGAAGTATCAGAAAAACGTGAAGGTCATCATCACGCCGTCCGCGGTCGCGAGCAAATCCTTCGCCATCATCGGGCGGGTCAAGAAGCCGGGCAGCTACACGCTCGACCGCCCCACCTCGGTGCTCGAGGCGATCGCCCTGGCCGAGGGCATCCAGGTCGGCACGGTGCGCAGTTCCGCCTTCGAGATGGCCGATTTCGAGCGGTCCTTCGTCGCGCGGAAGGGCCGCAAGCTGAACGTCGACCTCGCGCGGCTCTATTACGAGGGCGACTTCAGCCAGAACGCCTATCTCGAACCCGACGACTACCTCTACATGGCCTCGAGCCTCGAAAACGAGATCTACGTCCTCGGTGAGGTGCGCGAACCGGGACGTCGCAAGATGCCCGTGAAGCTCACCCTCGCGCGTGCCATCGCCGAGGCCGGCGGATTCACCGACGCGGCTTATCAGGTGAAGGTGCTCCTCATCCGCGGGAGCATCCACGAGCCGGTCACCCGGGTCGTGAACGCGAGGGACATCCTCGAGGGCCGGCTCGCCGACGTCCCCCTCGAGAACCGCGATATCATTTTCGTGAACCGCAGTCCCTTCGAACTGGCCGAGCGGGTCCTCGACACCGCCGTCGTCACCTTCATGCAGACGGTGACGGCCGAGGTCATGAATCAGGATTACAACCCGATTTTCGGGGGAGGCACCACCGAAGAATGAAACCCGCCCCGGTGCCCGCGACTCCGCCGATGAGCCTCCGCCTTTTCCGCCCGGTCGCCTCCGCCCTCCTCCTCGTCGCGGTCGCCTCGCTGAGTTCGTGCATCCACCTGAAGCCGGCAAACCGCGAGTTCCAGACCGATCCCGCTTTCGCCTACGACGCGACTTTCCAGGTTGGGGCCGACGGGCTCACCGCCGAGGAAGCCCTCAAGCGGATCCCGAAGGATCCGAAATTCGAGTCCCTCAAGATCGATCGCAAGCTCGACCGCTCGCTCCTGCAAGCACCCGCCGGAGCCTACCGGGTCGGTCCCGGCGATGAACTCGACATCGAGGTGGCCGAACTGAAGGAGACGCGCGCCCGCACCAAGGTCATGCCCGACGGCATGCTCTACTACGATGTCGCGCGCGGCATCGACGTGAAGGGCAGGACCATCGGGGAAATCTCCACGCTGCTTTCCAAGGCCCTTGAGAACGACTATGTCAACCCCGTCGTGACGGTGAACGTGGCCAAGGCCGACAGCCAGCGTTACTGGATGCTCGGCCAGCTCCAGAAGCCGGGTGCCTACCCGATCGCCAAACCGACGACCCTGATCGCCGCCCTTTCCGCCGGGGGAGGTCTCCTCAACAACGCCGAGGCCGGCGAGGTGGCCAATCCCGAGGCGGCCGACCTGGAGCGGGCCATCCTCATCCGCGATGGAAACCTCATCCCGGTCGATTTCGAGAGCCTCGTCCGCGAGGGCGACATGACGCAGAACGTCTACGTCCGCGGCGGCGACTACATCTTCGTCCCGTCGCTCACGCCGCGCTCCTTCTACGTGCTCGGCCACGTCAACAAGCCCGGTCCGGTCTTCTTCGAGCGCGGCGCCACGCTCGTCTCCGCCGTCGCCGCGGCCGGTGGTCCCCAGCCCGACGCCATCGTGACGAAGGCGCTCATCCTCCGCGGCGGCACCCTTCATCCGCAGGTCGCGGTCGTGAACCTGAGGGCGGTCATGCGCGGACAGGAACCCGACCTGAAGCTCGAGGGCGGCGACATCGTCTGGGTCCCGCGCAGCCCGTGGACCAAGCTCGACCGCTACGTCGAGGCCGTTCTCATTACCGCCGCCCAGGCCGTCGCGGTCCAGGAAGGGCTCGGAGTGCTCGGGTCGTCGGGTTCGGCCGGTGTCACCATCGTCGCGGGTGGAAACAACTGAGACGCGGAGGGGAGGGTGATGGTTGCGCCCCCGCCTTCGCGTCTTTTTCTGAAAACCCCTTCCAAAACCCCTCGTATTCCGGGGATGACCCGTGCATTTTTCGTGTTATCCTTGTCCGGAACCCCCGGGGGGTTGATCCATTTTCTCGCCATGACCTCTCCCGCCCGCCGGCCCGTCCGCCTCGCGTTCGTTCTTTCCCTGCTGCTTTCGTCCGGAACGACGCGGGCCCAGCAGGTGCCGGGAATCCAGAGCGGCGTCGTCACGGGCGATCCGCGGCCGGAGAACGTCCCCCCGCCGGCACCGCCGATGTCCCCGCCCGATCCGCAGGCCATTCCGCGTTTCGAGGAGCCCGCCGCTCTTCCGCCGCCCTCGACCGCTCCCGAGGAGCCGGGAGTCGCGCCGATGCGGGCGATGCCGGTCGAGGAGGAGGCCGGAGCCGTCGAGATTCCGACGGAACTCCAGGGCGACCAACCCGCGATGTTGCGCGCCGAACCCATGACGACCGAGGCGGACGTGGAGGAGGAAGTCGATGAGAAGGACTCCACCCTGAAAAAGATGGACACGCTCGGGGTCGATGCGACCGATCCGCCGGTCACGGCGAAGGAAGTCCGCAGCGCCCAACCCGCTCCCGAAAAGCCCGCCGGCCAGGTCGGATCCTCCGTTCTCACGCGGACCGAGGCCCGCACCTTCACCTTCTCCATTCCCGCTCCGCGCGGCCAGATTCTCGACCGCAACGGCTACCCGCTCGCCCAGAACAAGGTGGCCTATTACGCCGCGATCGGCTTTCCCTTCCTCGGCGCCAACGTCTCCGACGCCGAGGTGCTGCGCTATGCGGGCGAGCGCATGGTCCACGTCAACAACATCCTCGGGACCGACTGGGACCTTGCCGGGAAGGTCGTCATCGATCACTACCGCAACCGCCGCTGGGTGCCGCTCGTCTTTTCCTCCGTCCTCGCCGGGACCGAGGTCGAGGAGCTGACCCGCCAGAAGATGGAGGGGCTCACCCTCCAGCCCGTCTACATGCGGCATTACCCGCAGAACAAAACCCTCTCCCACGTCATCGGCTATGTCGGAAAACGCCCGCCGCGGACCACCGGCCCGATCGTCAACGACGAGGACCTCTGGGGCCAGGCCATCGGCGTCGACGGGCTCGAGCAGGCCTTCGATTCCGAACTGAAAGGGACGCCGGGCCGCGTCAACGTGCTCTTCGAGGCCGATGGGGCGAAGGTGAAGGAGGAAGTGATTTCGCGGCCGCGTCCCGGCTTCAATGTCGTGACCTCGATCGACCTCGAGATGCAGCGCATCTGCGAGGAACTGCTCGCCGAAAAGGTGAAGCGCGGAGCCATGGTCGTGATGGACGTGCGGAACGGGGACATCATGGCCCTCGCCAGTTTCCCGCAGTTCGACCCGAACGACTTCATTCCCGCGATCTCGCAGGAGAAATACGCCGCCCTCGTCAACGATCCGGCCAAGCCGCTCTATCCGCGCGCCTTTCGCGGCACCTATCCGGCGGCCTCGACCTTCAAGGTCGTCTCCGCGCTCGGATTCCTCGAGAGCGGCTACATCGGCGCCAACGACCTCTTTCCCTGCCCGAACGCCTGGAAGGTCGGCAATGTCGTGATGCGCAACTGGAACAAGGACGGCGAGGGTTCGATGAATGTCGTCGGGGCCATCACGCGCTCCTGCAACACCTGGTTCTACGAGGTCTCGACCCGCGCCGGCGCCGATTCGATGAGCTACATGGCGACGCGCCTCGGACTCGGCGAGAAGTCCGGCATCCCCCTGCGCGAGGCCGACGGCTTCATTCCCAACAACCGCTACTGGGCCGACAAATACGGTTATCTCATGTCCGACGGCGAGGAGGCGGTCATGAGCATCGGCCAGGGCAAGGTCGAGGTCACCCCGCTTCAGGTCGCCCGGATGATGGCCGGAATCGGCAACGGCGTCCAGGTCGTGAAACCGCGCCTCGTCCTCCAGGTGCAGGACATCAACCACGAACTCGAGCGGACCTTTCCCGTCGAGGCCGGCAACCGTCTGAACGTCGATCCCCATTCCCTGCGCGCCGTGCAGCGCGGGCTCTACGATGTCGTCAACGCCGGCAACGGCACCGGGAAGCAGGCCTTCCACAAGATCACGGTTTCCGGCAAGACCGGCACGGGCCAGTGGAACATCGCCCTGAAGCAGAACATCTCCTGGTTCGCGGGTTACTTTCCCGCGAAGAACCCGATCTATTCCTTCGCCGTGATCTACGAGGGCGATCCCGGGGAAGTTGTCAGCGGCGGCAAGACGTCCGCGCCCGTCGTCGGCGCCTTCCTCGAGCGTTACCTGACCGAGGAAAACTACAACAAGGTCCGCGAGCGGGCCGAAGCGCTCGCCGCGGCGGAAGGTGAAGTGACGGAGGAGCCCTCCTACCGTGATTTCCAGCCGACCACCTCGATCTTCCGGGAGGGTGAGGCCCAGCCGCCGGGCGGACTCTATCCCGAGGGGATGGCGCCGCCGGTGCAGGAGCAGACCGCCGCCCCGCAACCCCAGCCGCAGAACGGCGGAGGCGGCCTCTTCCAGAAGATCTTCAAGCGGAACCGGCGTTGATCACCGGCTCCCGCGATCCGCCCCGCCCGGTGTGAACTTCGAACGCCACCCCACGCCTCCGCAGCTTTTCCGCCGGTTTGAAAACGGCGAGATCAGCCGCGAGGAACTTCACGCCGCCCTCGCCGTCCATGCGCGCGGGATCATCTCGGAAATGGTCGAGGCGCACCGGAATCCGAAAACGTCCTATCTCGAGCGGCTCCGCAACTTCGCCGCGGCGCGGAAGCTCTCGAAGAAACACGGCCCCGCGCGGCTCCGCGAGATCCTCGCCACCCTCGGGGCGATCGAGGATTTTCCCCCGGCCCAGATCCTCTGGAACGCGGGTCATGCCGACGTGCCCTTGCACTGTTTCTTCCGCACCAAGATCGAGCCGGTCTTCCGCATCACCCGTCTCGACGTGCGGCCCATGCTCGTGAGCCTCGACGTCGAATACGGTCCCAATGACCGGACCCGCATCCTCCGCGAATCGATCCTGCTGCAGCGGAACGCGCTGCTTCAGCTCGAACTCGTCGACCGGTTCGAGGCATGAGGCCGGTGGTTGATTCGCAATCGTCCGATGGAGACGTGATACCGAATCCAAGAAAGGTTTGGATGATTGCGGAGCGATGCCGGTCTGTCGGCAAGGCGGAGGGCCGGGGCTGGAGCGGGCTCCTGTTCAGGCCCGACAAGGCCGCAGGGAGGACGGCAGCACCCG
>JBILDO010000046.1:0-43063 GCA_044352585.1 Verrucomicrobiales bacterium | reverse complement strand
ATCCAGATTGGCCAGCATGCCGAGGATTTGCCGATGGTCAGGTTTCTGGTCCTTGTAGGGCTCGCAATATTTTTCCGGCACAATCAGCGGAGTATGGACCAGGGCTAACGGCAGATAGCAGAAGAAGGGCTCGCCGCCTTGACGCCGCTGATCCATCCACGACATGGCTTCATTGAACAAAATGTCGTCCACGTAGCCTTTGAACTGGACCGGCTTTCCGTCGGCGTGGCGGAGCCATGGATCGACATAATCGTTGCACCAGGTGTCGTCAGACACGCCGACAAACGCCGAGTTGAAATAGAGCACGTCCTGGAAGCCGCGGTCCTGCGGGCGGAAGGGATAGTTGTCGCCCAGATGCCATTTTCCGAACTGCCCGGTGCGATATCCGTTGGCGGCGAAGATATTGGCCGCCGTCGGCAAGTCGGGGCGGAGTAACATTCGGCCGCCTGCGACAACGCTGGCTCCATTGCGGAAATTATCCACTCCGGTCAACAGTTGTGAGCGGGTGGGAGTGCAAAAGGGAGTCACGTGGAAGCCAGAAAACCGCACGCTTTCGCGGTGAAGGCTGTCCACGTTGGGCGTCTTCATCACCGGGTTGCCGTGGCATGAGTAGTCGCCATAACCGGCATCGTCGACCAAGATGACGATGACGTTAGGTTTGGCAGTGATATCCGCAGCGTGCAGTCCCGCCGGCGGCGCGAGCAGCAAGGCGAAGAGGTGTCGAAGAAAGGATTTCATGGTCGAATCAAATGGAATGGGAGCGGCACGCGCGGCGTCGATCTTAGCGCAGCACGATGCGCGGGGTCACCCACGTCGCCCAGTCGCCTGCGGGGTCGGTGAGGGGATCGACGATGAAGGTGATACTGACTTCGCGACCACGGAAGTCGGCGAGATCGATCTCTGCTGGCACGCGCTCCCCGCCCTTGAGCTGGCGCGCGAAGGCTTCGCGTCCGTCGATCTCGATGGCGAAGGCGGCGCCGGTGCTCTTCGCGTTGTTCAGCAGCGCGTCAAAGGTGAGCAGGCAGCGCTTCGCATCCGCAGCGGGAATCGCGACGCGGTAGGTCAGCAGGGCGCGGCCTTTTGGCTTCGGATGCTGCTGCAGCGCATCCTCAGGCACTTCGTCCGGCGGGCCGATGCGCCGCAGCTCGACTGACTGCACATTCTCCTGCTGCGCCTTCACCCGCTGTGCGACGAAGTCGAAGACCACGTGCCCCGTCTCGCGCTTCACCGCACGCGGCGGGTCGAACTTGGCCGCCACGACATCACTCCAGTCCTTGCGCCCGACGATGGGCAGCGCAAAGGCGAACGCGACCTCTTCCTCCGGCGTGCCGGCCTTTTGCACGACGTCCCATAGCTTCCGCGCGCGGCCAACGCCGTGCACGTTTGCACTGCCATCGTGCTCGCGGATGCCGAAGAGGAGACCATACTCGTGAGGATGATCGACATGGCGATGATACAGAAAGGACTCGATGCCCGGCAGCGCCTGCACCTTCTTCCACGCGAGCGCGAAGGCGGCGGCTTGCGCAAGTTCACCGTCGGGACCGGGCGGGCAGTAAAAGCCCTGTTCGGTCAGCACGATCCGGCGGGGTTGGCCCTCGAAGAGGAAGCGCGGCTGGCGCAGGAAGGCGGGCAGCACCTCGAGATTGTGAAACGTGATCCGCGGCGCGTCGAAGCGTAAGGGCGCGGAGCGGTCATTCCAAAAAATTGGCTGTCTAAGGTTCTCCGGATACGGATGATGCGCGAGGTTCCAGGGAAAATCGCCTTCCCGTTTGGCTCGATCGTTGACTCCTTCCAGAACCTCCACGCCGGTGAAGTCGTGTGTCCGATCCGTCGTCGCGGTAAGCGTCCAGTGATGGTCGAGCGATATGAAGATCGGGAAGTCCGCATGGACGCTGCGCGTGGCCAGATCGGCGATGCGCAGCGCGACGTTGTATTCGCGTAATAACACCTCCGGCTCGACCGCTCCCAGGTGATACCAGACCCAGTGATTCTGCACTTCGTTACCGATCACGAGCCCGGCGATCTGGCCGAACTTCGCGTCTTCGCGCGTGTAGCGATCCACGAGCCAGTGGAGGATTGCACGGTAGAAGAAGACGCCTTCCTCCGTCGCCGTGTTGAACGCCGCCGGGCCCTCCGGAACCGTCGCCGGATCGGTGAGCGGATGCACGAGCGGCGATGTCCGCGACATGGTCTTCGGAACGGTATTCCCGAGGATGCCAGTCACCCGCATCTTGGCCGCGTAAAGCGCCTGCAATTCGCGATCAAGCGCCGCGACCGCAGACGGACGAAGCCCGATCTTTCTCCCCTCAAACTCGAAGCTGAGCTTGGGTTCCACGCTCTGCCAATCGATCAGCCAGCCGATGTTGATGTTCTGGTTCGACTGCCCGAAGCCGAGCACCTTGCCATCTTCGACGTCGAGCAGGCAGGCGATCCCTTTCTTGTTCGCGAGCGAGCCGAGGGAGTTCTTCCGCTGCGGGAGCGCGGAGAAATCCGTGACATGCTGCGGCGGACCAAGCGGCTTCCCACCCGCGCGGAGTTCAAACTTCGCGAAGAGCCGGTCGCGCTTGCCATCGAAGCGAGGCACCGTTGCCTCCGCACCCTCGCCGCTCCAAAGAACGTGGCCTTCTCCCTGCGCCGAAGTATGCAGCGGCAACTCGCGAATCTCCGTCTTTTCCGCGCTGGACGGCCACTCAAAGCGCAGTGAATTCGGCGTGATCGCGACACGTAGCGGTGGTTCGTCGGCGCGGACAAGATTGCTGAAAACGACGAGCGCAGTAAGCAGGCGGAGGAGTGAGTGTTTCATCACGTGCGTTCTCACGGCTTTGGCAGTGGCACCTGCGCGGTCGTGCGGAGGTAGGCGATGAGGTCGCGGACTTCGTCGTCTTTGAGGGTTTTGAGCAAGCCTTCCGGCATCATGGAGATGGGTGATTTCTCGCGGGAGAGGATTTCGGATTTGGTGACGATGCTGTCCTGCCCCACAAGGCGGAGAGTGAGCTGCTGGTTGTCTTCAGCGGCGACCGTGCCGGAGAGGGTGCGGCCATCACGGGTGGTGACGATTACGAGCTGATAGCTCTCCTGCATGACCTCGCTGGGGTTGAGAATCTGGGCGAGGATGTAATCAAGGTTGGCGCGATTCGAGCCGGTGAGATCGGGGCCGACAATGCCGCCGGCGCCGTAGAGCACGTGGCAGGCGATGCAGGTGCGCTCGAAGATGGCGCGACCATGACCGGTGTTGGCTTTGGCAAGCACGGCATCGGTGAGCATGGCTTTGTACTTCGCCATCTCGGCCTGCTTATCACTGGCGAGCTGGGTGATGGGACCCCAGAACTCGACAAACGAAGGCCCGAGCACGCGATAGAGTTGGCGGGCGTCAAAGGCGGTGACATCGGTCTTCGGAATGGTGTTCTTCTTCAACTCAGCGACGAGGGCGCTCGCAGTGCCCCGGCGAGCGGAGAGCGTTGATACGACCTCGGCTTTCTCGGCGGCGGGGAGGTTGGCGTAGCGGTTGATCAGGGTGGCGGCCACCTGAGGATCATCGAAGGAAGCCAGCGCGCGGATGGCATCGCGGCGCACGGCGGGTTCATCGAGCAGCGACAGCACCACCGGCAGCGCGGCGGCATAGGCATCGCGGGCAAAGGCGGACAGGATTTGTCGGCGACGCTCAACGGGCGCGGCCTTGTCCTTGAGCACGGCAAGCTGCGCTGCGGCAGCTTTGGCATCGCCGAAGAGCTGGCCGATCTGCGCGGTGAAGTCGCTCAATTTTGCATCCTTGGTGGCATCAAGCGCGGCAAAGGCTTCGTCCCAGTTGTTCGGCTTCGTCACCGCATTTCGACCGAGCGATTTGAGTCCATCACGCACGCCTTCGAGAATCTGGAGACGCAGGGCGAGATCGGTGTTGCTCAGCAGTGTGGCAGCCACGGGCTCAAGCTGTTTGGCAGCGATGGCGCGGCGGGCGATGTATTGCGAGAGCAGCGGGATCTTGCTGTGCGTGGTCAGCGCCATTGCACGTGTGGCATCGGCTTCGACCATCGGCTCGATGCCAAACCAAATCATCTTCGGCAAATTATGATCTGCAGCGTCCTCGGCATGAGCGACCAGGTTCTGCGCGATGGGCCAGCGCCCCGCCACGTTCATGCGCTGAAGCGCCGCCGCGAGGTAAAGCCGCACGATGGGCGAGCTGTCCTTCTCCGCCATCGCGGTGAACTTTGCCAAAGCCGCCGGGCTGTAAGCACGATCTTCACCCAGCAACTGGACGGCCCAGCCGCGAACATACGGCTCCGCATGATCAAGCATTGGCTGCAAACGATCGGCGGGGAGATTCTGCGTGATGTGCAAGGCCCAGAGCGCGCGGAGTTGATGCGCGGGGGTCGTGGATTGCGCGAAGAGTTCCCATAGCTTCGCGGGCACTGCGGCATCGAGTTGACCCGCCGCAGCGCGTTGCTGGAGCAGCACGCGAGCACGACGGCTATACCAGTCATTGCGGTGCGTCAGCAGGCCGACGAGTTCGAGATCGGTCTGCGCGGCAAGATTGATGCCTAGCTTCCCTGGGAGGCCCTTCGGCGCGAGGCGATAGATGCGGCCGGTGTCTTTGTTATGCGTGGCGTTGCCGCAGATTTCGGTGTCATGCCAGTCGAGCACATAGGCTGCGCCATCGGGTCCGATCTCCATGCTGAAGCCCACCCAGGCGTTGTCATTCGCGAAGAGGGGTTCATCGCCATGATGACCAATGAAGCCCGAGCCACTGGGCTTGAGGATGTCCGTGATCACATTATGCTCGTGAAGGTTCGCCATGAGGATGCGGTCGCGGTATTCCTTCGGGAACTCATCCGCGAGGTAGACACGAGCGCCGCCATGCGCGGAGCGATGCCGATGATCGGCGATGGTCTTGATGTCATCGAAGACGTAAGGATTGATGTGGCTGCCGCCCTGACGGTGATAGATGCCGCCGGGGATGACATGCCAGAGATGCGGGATCACGCAGGCGGTGATGAAGATCTGGCCGTGGTCATCGAAGTCGATTCCCCACGGATTGCTGAAGCCGTGCGCGACGACTTCGAAGCGATCCTTCGTGGGATGATAGCGCCAAACACCACCATCAATGTATTGGCCATCTTTCACCGGCATCTCGACAGGGAACGGATCGCCCTTGCGCAAGATTTTGCCGCCATCGGCAGGCTTGCCCACGGTCGAGCGTGTAGCAAAGCCCTGGCACCCATAGAGCCAACCATCGGGCCCCCAACTGAAGCTGTTAAACACTTCATGGCGATCCTGAATGCCCCAGCCGGTAAGCCGCACCTCAAGAGGGCCATCGGCTTTGTCGTCGTGATTCTTGTCGGGCACAAAGAGCAGATTCGGCGGTGCGCCGAGCCACAGTCCTTCAAAGCCCACCGCAATGGCCGAAGGAAACGGAATGCCTTCAAGGAAGACTTTTCGCGTGTCGAACTTCCCATCGCCATTGGTGTCGTCGAGGATCAGGATTCGGCTGTTGCCATCGGCGGAGAAGCCCGCGCTGCGTGTTTCATAGTCACGATTCTCCGCGACCCAAAGCCGCCCGCGATCATCCCAGCAGAACGCCATCGGCTGTGTGATCATCGGCTCCACGGCGGCGAGCTTCGCCTCGAAACCCTCAGGCACGGTCATCTTCGCCACCGCTTGTTCTCCGGTAAGAAAAGCCGCCTCTTTACCTTCCGCCTTGGCGATATTCCACATCACTGCATCCGAACCCTGACCCGTGTAGGCCTTCCACGCATCTGTGACGGCCACATCATTGAGCTTGCCCGTATAGACGAAGAACTGATGCCGCACCGTCTCCGTCTTGCCCTTGGCAATCTTCCAATCGCCCGTAATCGCACGACAAGGTCCCACGCCCATCTGCCCATCCACACGCCACGACTGCGGGTAGCCTGCGTTCTTCGGATGATCAAAAATCGCGATGTGCGCCTGGTCATCACGGTCATCCAGTTTCAAGCCGACATCCACCCAGATCGAGCGCTGTCCTTCTGCGCGTTCGTTACCCTGACGCGCACTGTTCATCACGCCGCCTTCCATGCCAGGCTTCCACGGCATGCGCAGAAAGAGTCCGCCGTATGGCTGCTTTGCCATGGTCAAGTCCACGAGCCCTTCACCCTTCCATTCAAGCTCCAGAAAGTAACGACCATCGCTATCGCGCATCGTCCACACCTGAGTCTCGTTCATCACCGGCTTGCCCTCGGCATCGAGCAATTGATAAACCGTCGTCCACTTCACCACCTCGCCTTTCGGCACGAGCACCGCGCTCGAAACCTTGCGCCAGAAACCCGCGCCCGGATTGTGAAAATAGTCGCGCCCGTTCACCTGCTTCAGCCCCCAGTAGAGCCCCGTCTGATGCTTGTGATGCCCAGGGCTATACTCCGTCAGCAAGCCCTTGCCATCCGGTGCCACAATCGGATGAAGGTAAGGCCGAAAATCCGGCCGCGCATTCTGCGTGAGGATTGCCTCCGTGTCGTTTTCGCGATAGACCGAGATCATGTTCGTTGCATCATCCTGACGCAGCGTGAGCACCGTATTGTGGGCCGAGGCCACCGTGCTGCTAAGAAGGCAGAGAGTAAGGAAGAGGAAGAAATGGCGGTATTTCATGGTAACAGTGTTACGCCTTTCCATTCGGAAATAAATGGCCTAGATCTGCCAAAAGTTGTTATCATCCTGCCATGTCTCCCAAGTCCATCCAGAATGCCTTCTTCGCCAGCATGACCGATCCGCAGGCGTTCCGGCTCATGTTTGATCAGCAGCCCGACGTTTTCTTCTTTGTGAAGGATCGCGAAAGCCGCCTCATTGCTGCCAGCGAGCCAATGTGGACCCGCCTGGGTCTCGAAGGGGAAGCCGATGTCATTGGCCGACTCGACGAAGACTTCTACCCTGAGCAAGCCGCCAAGTCTTACCGAGCCGATGACGCCCTCGTCTTCCGCACGGGCAAGCCCTTGATCAATCGCCTCGAAGTCTGGTATGACGAACAGCGCACGCTGACATGGTTCCTCACCACCAAGGTTCCGCTGCGTGGCAAGAACGGGAAGATCATTGGTCTCATGGGCCTCACCCGACGCGATGAAGGCCGCAGCCGTCACCAGTCCAGCAGCGAAGTCACCCTCATCGTCAGCCACATCCAGAAGAACACGGGACGCATCCTCAGCACCGCCGAACTCGCCCGCGAATGCGGGCTCTCCGAGCGCACCCTGTATCGCAAGATCCACCAAGCCCTCGGCGTCACACCCTATGAACTCATGCTCCGCATCCGCATCGAATCGGCCGCCGAAGCCCTCATCCAAACCACCGACAAAGTCATCGACATCGCCCAGGCCCACGCCTTCTGCGACCAAAGCGCCTTCACCCAACACTTCCGCAAACGCATCGGTCTAACGCCGAAGCAGTTCCGGATGAGGCATCAGGGGTAGGATGAATCATCAAGGCGTTGAACTCCATTGCCGAACCGCTGCTCTCGGTTGATCGAGCAGCACTTGGTTGGGCTCAGAGTCAGGTGGGTCAATCCTCGTCGGGCAGTTTAAGCCGCCTTTGACCTTGCCGATGGATGATTTCGGCAACATTTTTTGGCACTCTCCGCTCCGGTGGCGGGAATAAGATTGATGCAACTCACTCAACCCTGCCTGCCTCCGGTGAACCGCGCCTGCCTCGGTGTGCTTTGGTTTTTGATTTACGTGCTCGGGGTCGCGGCGCCTTCAGCCTTTGCGGCTGGAAACGCCGAGGAGCTTTTTGTCCGTCGCATCGCGCCGCTCTTTCATGAAAAGTGTCTCGCTTGTCATGGCAATGATGAGGCGAAGATCAAAGGCGGGCTGGACATGCGGACGCTCGCTGCCACGCTGAAAGGTGGCGACAGTGAGGAACCGGGATTGCTCGCTGGCAAACCGGAGGAGAGTCCGCTTTATCTCGCGGTGACACGGGAGCACGATGACTGGGAGGCGATGCCGCCGAAGGAGGCGGACAAGCTTTATGCGGAGCAGATCGCGTGGATCAAAGACTGGATCGTGGGCGGTGCGCCGTGGCCGGATGATTCACGGGTGCAGGCCATTGCGAAAGCAAACGAGGCGAAGTGGTCCGCGGAGGATGGCATCACGGTGAAGACAACGGGAGCCTTGTCGCCGGAGTGGGCGAATCGAAAATACAAGCCGGAGGGGCTGTGGGCCTATCAGCCTGTGGCGAAGAAGAATGGCGAGAAGGCGCTGGATGACTTCATCACAGCGAAGATGCCTGCTGGCCTTGAGCCCGCGCCCGCCGCTGACGCCCGCACGTTGATCCGCCGCGCCACGTTTGACCTGACGGGGCTACCGCCGACACCGGAGGAAGTCACGGCGTTTGAGACCGATTACTCAAAGGATTCGAACGCGGCGGTGAAGGCACTCATCGACCGCCTGCTCGACTCCCCGCATTACGGCGAGCGCATGGCGCAGCACTGGCTCGATGTGACCCGCTACGCGGATTCGTCGGGCTTCTCGAACGACTACGAGCGTGGGAATGCCTGGCGCTATCGCGATTACGTGGTGCGCACCTTCAACGGCGACAAGCCCTATGACCAGTTCATCAAGGAGCAGATCGCCGGGGACGAGATCGACGCCAACGATCCTGAGAAGATCATCGCCACGGGTTTCCTGCGCACAGGGCCGTGGGAGCTGACCGGCATGGAGGTCGAGAAGATCGCCCGCCAGCGCTTTCTCGACGATGTGACCAACAGCGTGGGCGAGACCTTCCTCGCGCACTCGCTGCAGTGCGCCCGCTGTCACGATCACAAGTTCGATCCGGTGCCCACGCATGATTACTACTCGATTCAGGCGGTGTTTGCGACGACCCAGCTCTCGGAACGGGCCGCGCCTTTTCTTTCGGAAGAGAACACGCAGGGCTTCGAAGAGCGCGCCTATCTGGAAAAGAGCCTCGCGGAATACGAGTCCGTCCTCACGAAGCTCGACGCCGTGTTGCTGGAGAACGCCGCGCGTTGGTTCAAGGACAACGGCAAGGACCCAGACCGATGGAATGCCGCCGTCGAGGCCGCACGAAACCCCGCAACTCCGAAGCAAGGCCCCGCCAAGAGGCTCGGCAAGTATTCGGACCGGTTCCTCGCCGCCCGCAACGCGCTCACCAACGCCGGGGTGCCGGAAGGCGACTTCCCTCCGAAACTGGTCGGCTTCACGCCTGAACAGTTCGGCATGGAACGAGTGGCACGAAAAGGCCTCGAGCGGCTCCGGTGGGAACTGGATCGCTACGAACCCTATGCCCTCGCGGTCTATGGCGGCCGCACCCGGCAATACAAAACCGTCTTCGCCCCGCTGCGCATGCCCGCCGACCGGATGAGCGCGGGCGAACTGGAGGAGACCTGCATCCTCACTGGGGGCGATCCCTTTGCCTCCGGCACCATGGTGAAGCCCGGCGTCCTCAGCGTGCTAGGATCCGTGCAGACGACGCCCATCCCCGACGCCATCGAAGGCCGTCGCAAAGTCTTCGCCGAATGGGTCGCCAGCGCGGACAATCCTCTGACCTCAAGGGCCATTGTGAATCGCGTGTGGATGTGGCACTTCGGCCAGCCGATCGCGGGGAATCCGAACAACTTCGGCAGCACCGGCAAAAAGCCCACTCACCCCGAACTGCTGGACTGGCTCGCGGCGAAGTTTGTGGAGAGCGGATGGAGCTTCAAGGCACTGCACCGCCTCATCATGACCTCGGAGACTTATCGCCGAGGCGCCACGCATCCTGATTTGAAGGCCCTGCGGGAGAAAGACCCTCTCGGCACCAGCTACGCTGTCTTTGCACCGCGCCGCCTTAGCGCGGAAGAGTTGCGGGATGCCATGCTCGCCGCCACGGGCGAGCTGAACCGCACCCTCGGCGGCATCCCGAACCGGCCTGAGATCAACCTGGAAGCCGCCCTGCAACCGCGTCAGGTCATGGGCACCTTTGCCTCCGCCTGGGTGCCCAATCCCAAGCCTGAGCAGCGTCACCGCCGCTCACTTTACGCCCTGAAACTGCGCGGCCTCACCGACCCGATGTTGGAGGTCTTCAATGCGCCCGCACCGGACTTCTCCTGCGAGCGGCGCGAGGCCAGCACCGTCACGCCACAGGTCTTCAGCCTCTTCAACAGCCAATCCACCCAATCCCGCGCCCTCGCTCTGGCGCATCGCGTGCTCAAGGAAGCGCCCGAGGATGAAAAGGCCATCGAGCGGCTCTTTGCCCTCGTGTTCACGCGGGCGCCGGGCGTGGCGGAAAAACGCGACTGCCTGACCCACTGGCGGGAAACGATTCCGCTCGTCCAAACCCCGCCCTCCCCTCGCCAACCGCCCCTCGAAGTGCGCCGCGATGCGGTCGAGGAAAACACCGGCGAGAAGTTTTCATTCAACGAAAAGCTGCACGCCTATGCAGAGTTCGTCCCCGACCTTCAGCCCGCCGATGTCGATGCCCGCACCCGCGCCCTGGCGGATGTTTGCCTCGTCCTGCTCAACTCCAATGAGTTCGCGTATGTGGATTAAACCCTTCCTCTGCGCTCTATCGCTCGCCGCATCGGCTTTGGCCGTGCCGCCGAACATTATCCTCATCAATTGCGATGACCTCGGCTACGGCGATCTCGGCTGCTACGGAGCGAAGGATATCCGCACGCCCCGCCTCGATCGCATGGCGGCCGAAGGAACGCGCTTCACGGACTTCTCCGTGACCTCGGCGCTCTGCACGCCCTCACGGGCCTCACTGATGACAGGCAAGTATCCCGGCCGTGTCGGCCTCGCCACCGGCGTGTTGCTTCCCGATGCGCGAAACGGTCTCGCGGGCAGTGAAATCACTCTTGCCGAGGTGATGAAATCCGCCGGTTATGCCACGGGTTGCATCGGCAAGTGGCATCTCGGTTTCGCCCCGGGCATGAGGCCGATGGAGCAGGGCTTCGACAGCTATTACGGTGTGCTGCATAATCTTGACCATCACGAAACGATCTTTTTCGAAAAGGAAGGGGGCATGCCCGTGCTCCGCGGGGATGCGGTGGAAAAGCGCCCCGCCGATCCCGCCGAAATGACCGGCCTCTACACCGCCGAAGCCTTGAAGTTCATCGAGGCCAATTGCGAGCGTCCCTTTTTCCTCTACCTCGGACACGCCATGCCGCACTTGCCCTTCGATGCCTCGCCGAAATTCAAAGGCAAATCGCCGCGCGGTCTCTACGGTGATGTGGTGGAGGAGTTGGACGACAGCACCGGCCAGATTCTTCAGAAACTGCGCACCCTTGGCCTCGCGGAGAAAACGCTCGTCCTTTTCACCAGCGACAACGGACCCGAACGTAAGACGCCCGGCACGGCGGCTCCGTTGCGCGGCACGAAGCACACCGTTCTCGAGGGCGGCCTGCGTGTGCCTTGCGTCGCCTGGTGGCCGGGCCGTGTGCCAGCGGGCCGGGTTTGTGATGAGTTCCTCTCCACGCTCGATGTGCTGCCCACCTTTGCCGCGCTCGTTGGCACCGAGTGCAAACACGCGGTAGACGGTTACGATGTCAGCGCCGTGCTGCTCGGCGATGACGGCGCTCGGTCGCCCCGGACGACCCTTTATTCTCTTTACGCGATCAACCAGAACCGGCTCGAATCCTTTCGCGAAGGACGCTGGAAGCTGCACCTCACCACACCGGCGCAGCTTTTCGACCTGAGCCAGAATCTCGCCGAAGCACCCGATGTCGCGGCCCTGCACCCCGAAGTCGTGCAGCGCCTCTCCACCGCCGCCGTGCGGCTCCGCGAGGAAACCCTTTCTGCCAACCCTCAACCCTGATGCATCCATGACCCGACCCTATTTCACCTGTGCCGGAGGCCGTGCGCTTCATTCGCCCACACGCCGCGATTTCATCTATTCGCTCGGAGCCTCGCTCGGCAGTGTCGCCTTCAGTTCCTTGCTCGCTGAAGAGGCGAAAAAGAATCCGCTCGCACCCAAGGATGGCCATCTGCCGGCGAAGGCGAAGAACGTCATCTTCCTCATGATGGAAGGCGGCCCCTCGCACATCGACACCTTCGACCCCAAGCCCGCGCTGGCGAAACTGCACCTCAAGGAGTTCGTCCGCGAGGACAAGCAGGCCTCCGCGATGCAGGGCGGCAAGCGCTACTATGTTCAGAGCCCGTTTAAGTTTATCAAAGCCGGTCAGAGCGGCGCGGACATGGCGGACAACTGGTCGCATCTCGCCAAAGTCGCCGATGACCTTTGCTTCTTCCGCGGCTGCACCGTGGACAGCGTGAACCACCCCACCGCGATGTATCAAATGAACTGCGGCAACCGCTTCGGCGGCGATCCCGGCATCGGCGCATGGGTGAACTACGGCCTTGGCACGCTGAACCAGGACCTCCCCGGCTTCATCGTGCTGCCAGAGGTGAGCTATCCGCAGGGCGGCGCGGCGAACTGGAGCAACGGCTACCTGCCCGCCAGCTTTCAGGGCACACCGTTGCGCGCGAAAGGCTCGCCCATTCTCGATCTCACGCCGCCGCCCGGTGTCAGCGAAGCACGTCAGCGCAAGAACCTCGACCTGCTCGCCAAGCTCAACACCACGCACGCCGCGCAGCATCCCGGCCACGACGAACTCGCCGCGCGCATGGACAACTACGAACTCGCCTTCCGCATGCAGATGCAGGTGCCCGAGACGCTCGACCTCTCCAAGGAAGATGAGAAAACCAAAGAACTCTATGGCATCGGCAACGACGCCACGGACGCCTTTGGCCGCAAATGCCTCCTTGCCCGCAAGCTCGTCGAGAAAGGCGTTCGCTTCGTGCAGCTCTACAACGGTTCCTGGGACAGCCACGACTACATCGAGCGTGCCCATGGCAATCTCGTGCGCGGGGTGGACCAGCCCATCGCCGCCCTCATCACCGACCTCAAACAACGCGGACTGCTTGAAAGCACGCTCATCGTGTGGTGTGGCGAGTTCGGCCGCACCCCCGACAACGGCGTGCGCGGCGGCACCGCCTACGGTCGCGACCACAATCCGAACGCCATGACCCTCTGGCTCGCCGGCGGCGGCTGCAATGCCGGCCACACCATCGGTGCCACCGACGAACTCGGCATGACCGCCGTCGAAGGCAAAGCCCACGTCCGCGATTTCCACGTCACCCTCCTGCGCCTCCTCGGCCTCGACGACAACAAACTCACCTACTACCACGCCGGACGATTCAAGCAGCTCAGCCAGTTCGGCGCCGAGGTGATCAAGGGTCTCATCGCGTGAAGGCTGTTCCCACCCCATCATGAAACCCATCCACACCCTCCTGCTCACCGCGCTCCTCGCGCTTTCGTCCCCGGCCTTCGGACTGGGGCTGCAAATGTATAGTCTCCAGGAAGACTTCGACCGGGACACCCCCGGCACGCTGGACCGGCTCAAGGCGCAAGGCTTCACGGACCTTGAGACGAGCGTCTTTACCAGGCTGCCGGCGGCGGAACTGCGGGCGTTGCTTGATGCGCGCGCAATGACCTGCTCCAGCCATCATGTGCGGCCGGAGGATTTGGAGAAGAAGATGGACCAGGTCATCGCGGACGCAAAGGCACTCGGCGCGGTGCAGGTGGTGTGCCCCATCCTGCCGCACAAAAAGCCGCTCGATCGTGCGCAGGTGCTCAAGGCGGCGGCGAATTTCAACCGCTACGGGGCCGCCTCGAAAGCGGCGGGCCTGCGGTTCGCCTACCACAATCACGCGGGCGATTTCATGAAGACGGACGCGCCCGCGGTTCCCGGCGAGACCATTTACGACGTGCTCATCGCCGCCACCGAACCGGGCGTGGTGAGCTTTCAGCTCGATGTCTTCTGGGTGGCGTGGGGCGGCGCAAAAGCCACGGATATCATCGAGAAACATGGCAGCCGCATCTGCTCGCTGCATCTCAAGGACCTCGCCCGCGATGCCACGCCGGACGTGGCCGACCCCAAGTCCGCGCGTCCGCTGATGGTCCGTCTGGCTGCCGGCCGCGTTGACATCCCGGCGGTGATCGCCGCGGCCAAAGCCAAGGGCGTCACGCATTTCATCATCGAGGACGAAAGTCCCAACGCAGGCACCCAACTCCCCGAGAGCTTGAAGTCGGTCAAACCGCAAATCGAAGAAAGGTCTGGAACTGTCTCCCCCGCATCCAGCACGGAGCCCGCAGTCCTGCTTGAGGAAACCTTCGAGGAGCCCCTCTCCGCCGACTGGCACTGGGGGCTCGGCACCTGGACGGCGAAGGATGGCGTGCTGCGGGCGTTCGAGTCCGGTGAGCGCCGCCACGGCCCGGTGAAGCAACGCCGGTTCGCCTTCAAGGAGGCCGATGTCCGCTTCGAGTTCCGGCTCGAAGGCAAGGCCTCCTTTGCCAGCTTTCCCATCGACGGCACCCGCGAGCGCGGCCACATCCTCAACTTCGTCATGGGCCGCGAGGTCTTCCGCATCATCGCCCACCCGAAGAAAGGCGAGAACGTGGATCTCGTGCGGGAAAAAATCACCCTCGCCGACCGCGACTGGCATCCCGTCCACATCGTGCTGAAGGGCGAGACCCTGGCCGTCGAGTTCAACGGCCGCACCTGGACCGCAAAGCATCCCGTCGCGGCCGAGCCCAAGGCCCAATTTGGCTTCGGCGGCGAGTCTGGCGGACCGGAAGGCGAAAAAGCCGGGGCACTGGAGTTCCGCCAACTCAAAATCACGGCCACCCCGTGAGGCCGGAGGGGGAAAAGGCATCAATTCCCCGACCTGCCCCGGTTCTGCCTGCGGAACTCCTGAGGCGACATCCCGACGACCTGTTTGAAACGCTTCGAAAGGTGAAAAGCATCATGGAAGCCAAGGTCGGCGGCAATGGCGGCAAGGGTCTCGTTGGATTCAAGGAGCAAGGAGCAGGCGCGCCGCACGATTTCATCGGCCCGATACTCACCGGGACTTTTGCCGCTCGTCTGCACGAAACGCTTGCGAAAGGCGCTGTAGGACATTCCCATCGAGCGGGCGATCTCTTCCAACGAGGGATCCGTGAGACGCCCGGTGCGCAGTTTCTCTTCCGCCTGCTCGCGCCATCGCAACGTTTCGGCGGTCTCCTTGCGTTTCTCCTCAAACTGAAGCGCGTCCGCCAACCATTGCTGAAAATGGCAAAGGCGGGCGAGCTCGGACTCGGCCGGAGCTTCGGACGAGGGCTGAAGGATGCGCCGCAGGCGGTCCGTCCAGTAGTTGAGGGGACTCAGCGCAAGATGGCGACTGCGTTCTCCGGGAAATCCACCGGCCTGCCAGGCATCGAAGAGAGGACCGCGGAACCAGAGAAACAACTCGCTCCATCGCTCTCCGGGGTTGGGTCCGTAACTTTGATTCACACCGGGCGCGGCCCAAATGAGGGATCCGGGCTGAAGCGTGCCTCGCAGTCCCGTCCCATCCCGGTATCCGGCCTTCCCTTCCAAGGTGAGCACGAGCAAAAAATGCGGCGTCGGGCGCATGAAGTGGGGCGGAGCGGCGTGCGCGTGGGTGGCCTGGCTGCCCCACTTGGTTCCCGCATAGACGATCTGCCCCAGCGGCGAATGAATCGGGCGGGTGACGTTCACGTTCCAAGGCCCCGGCGTGCTGAAGTAGAGGTTCGGATCCCCTTCATTGCCCATGTCAAAATCTACATGCAACAGGTCATTCCTTCAATTCAAAGATCGGGAGGCCAAGGCTATTGTTGAGACATCTCATCCATGAAAGCCTGTCTCCACTTCCTCGTGCTTCTCTCCATGCTGAACGCGCCGCACGCCGCCGCGGAACCACCGGAGGTGATCGCCGCTCTCCTCGAGCGGAACTGCACCGAGTGCCACGATGCGGAGACGAAGAAGGGAAGGCTCGACCTCACGACCTTGGCGTTTGATTTGGTCGAGGCACAGGGAATGGAACGTTGGACCCAAATCTTCGATCGGGTGGCCAATGGCGAGATGCCGCCGAGATCGGAAGCGATGAGCCCCGGGGATCGAAAGGCCTTGCTGGCCTCTTTGGAATCCTCGTTGATTGCGGCGGGCACGGCGGCCCGGGAACGGACGGGACGCGGACCGATGCGGCGGCTCAATCGCATCGAGTTTGAGCAGAACCTGCGCGACCTGCTCGCGTTGCCGCATCTGGATATTCGCGACAGGTTGCCCGCGGATCGCGAGTCGCATCACTTCGACAAGGTCGCGTCCACGCTGGATATCTCGCATGTGCAGCTCACGGGGTATCTGGATGCGGTGGAGTCGGCGTTGCGTCAGGCCGTGGTGACATCAACTGTGCCGCTTGAGCCGAAAAAGACGCGAGTGGTCGGCAAGCAGCTCGGCCCTCATCGCACCACCGGTGGTGTGCAGTCGCTGTTCTATGCGCGGGATGGCAAGGGCTTCGATCTGGAACAAAAGAACGCGGACCAAGCCAAAGAAACCGAGCCCGATCCGAACATCGAGTTCGCCTTATTTCGTTCGCCGGGATGGCCGTATGCGGTCTATCCGAAGAACGTCATCGCCAGCGCCACGGGCGAGTATCGCGTGCGATTCTCCGCGCGTTCGGTGCTGCAAACGGAGGGCTTTGTTTTCAAAAAGGGCACGCAGCCCGTGCCCATGAACTTCCGTGCCCGCAAGCCGACGAACCATGACATCGCCGAGGATGTGCGCGTGACTGGCGGCATCATCGACGTGCAGCCCGAGGGCGGCGTGTATGAAACGACGGTTTATTTGCTCGCAGGCCAGACCATCGAGTATGGAATGCTCGGCCTTCCGGTGCCGCAGATCGATGCGCAGGGCAAGACCGGCTACTATCGTTATCCGCCATTCCCCGAGGGCGGCCAGCCGGGCATTGCGTTTCAGTGGCTGGAGATGGAAGGCCCCATCGCTCCGGCATCCTGGCCGCCTGATTCGCATCGCGTGCTGTTTGATGACCTTGGAACCGACGTAAAATCAGCAAAGCCCGCCGAGGACGCGAAACGACTGCTGCGGCGTTTCATCGCCCTCGCCGCACGCGAACCGGTGCCGGAGGAAGCGATCCCGCCGTTTGAAAAGCTCGTGCTCGATACCTTGCAGGAAGGTGCGCCGCTGGCGGAGGCCTTGCTGTCCGGCTATCAAGCATTCCTCTGCTCCAATCTGTTTTTGTATCTGCGCGAGCCGATCGCCGCAGACGATCACTTTGCCATCGCGAACCGGCTCTCGTATTTCCTCACTGACTCGAGACCAGATGCGGCGCTTTCGACTCTCGCGGCGAAAAAGAAACTCCGTGATACCGCAACGCTGCGCACGGAAACGGACCGGCTCATCTCCAGCGCGGGCTTCGAGCGCTTCGTAACTCACTTCACCGATTGCTGGCTGAGTCTGCGCGAACTCCGCCGCGATGATCCCGACATCCGGCTCTATCCTGAGTATCGGCTCGATGATTATCTCGTGGAGTCGATGGGCATGGAAACGCGCGCATTTTTCACCGCGATGCTTCGCGAGAACCTGCCCGCCACTTCGCTTATCCAGAGCGAGTTCGCCCTTGTGAATGATCGTCTTGCTCGTCACTACGGCCTGCCTCAGGTCACAGGCTCCGCGCTGCGTCGGATCAATCTGCCGAAGGACAGTCCGTATGGCGGGCTCATCACGCAGGGCTCCATTTTGAAGGTGTCCGCGAACGGCACCAGCACCTCACCCGTGCTGCGCGGCGTGTGGATCATTGATCGTCTCATCGGTCAGCATCCGCCTCCGCCACCACCGGGTATTCCTGGCGTAGAACCGGACATTCGCGGCGCAAAGACCATCCGAGAACTCATCGCCCAGCACACGAAATCCAAAACCTGCGCTACCTGCCACGCGAAGTTTGATCCTGTCGGTCTGGCTCTCGAAAACTTCGACATCCTCGGTGCCTGGCGCACGCGTTATCGCGGCACCAGTGATGGTGAACGCGTCACCGGTATCGACCGCGCCGGTCACGACTTTGCCTTCACCCTCGCGGGCAAAGTGGATGCCAGCGGTCAACTCTCTGATGGTCGTCCGTTCGACAACATCCACGAGCTGAAAGCCCTCTTTGCCGACAACCCACGCCAGCTCGCACGAAATCTCCTGCACCAGTTCACCCTGTATGCCACCGGCACCCCCGTGCAGTTCTCCGACCGCCGCAACATCGAAGCGATGCTCGATGCCTGCGCACAGGACGGCTACCGCGCGCGGGATCTCCTGCATGCGCTGGTGCAAAGCCCAATCTTCCTTGGAAACCCAAAGCCATGAACGCCCCTCACATCTCCACCACCTCCTCCCCCATCCCCCGCCGCACCTTCCTGCGCGGCCTCGGCATCACGCTCGGGCTTCCGATGCTCGAATGCATGACACCCGTGTTCGCGAGAGCTGCGCAAGCACCGACGCCGAAGCGCATGTTGGTCATCGCGAACAATCTCGGCGTGCTGCCGAAGAACTTCTTTCCGGCGACCGCCGGCCGCGACTACGCGCTCTCGCCTTACCTCGAGATGCTCGCCGAGGTGCGGAATGAGTTCAGCGTGTTCAGCGGCCTTTCGCATCCCGGCGTGACCGGCGGACACAGCACGGACAACTGCTTCCTCACGTCAGCACGCGGCGCATTCAAAGCCGGATTCCGAAACAGCATCTCGCTCGATCAATACGCCGCCGAGAAGCTCGGGCAGGTGACGCGCTTCCCCACGCTGAACCTCGGTGTGAACATCGAGAAAGCAAACCGCAGTCTCTCATGGACACGCGATGGCGTGCTGCTGCCCGCCGAAGACAGCGCCACCGCCTTGTTCAACAGGATGTTCGTTCAAGGCAGTGCCGATGAGGTGAAAAAACAACTCCTCCGACTCAAGCAACGCGGCAGCATCCTCGACACACTCAACGCCGAGGCCGGACGTTTCAGCCGCACCCTCGGCAGCACGGACAAAGCCCGTCTCGATCAATACCTCACCTCCGTGCGCGAAGTGGAGCAGCGCCTTCGAACCGCCGGCGAATGGGAGCAGCGTCCCAAGCCCGTCGCCACGCAGCCCGCGCCGACCGACATCAACGACAGCAAGCTCTTCTTTGAGAAGTTCGACCTCATGCTCAGCATCGCGCAGCTCGCCTTCGAATCCGACAGCACCCGCATCGTCACGCTGATGGTCGATGCCTTCAAGACGCCCGTGTTCTCACTGCCCGGACAAAAGGCCACCACCGAGACCTATCACAACCTCAGCCACCACGGACAGAAGGAGGAAAAGGTAAATCAACTCGAAGCCGCCGACCGCCAGCACATGGCGCTGCTGCGCAAACTCATCGGCAACCTCGCGGCCAAGCCCGAAGGCGGCCAGCGCCTGCTCGACCGCACCATGGTCCTCTACGGCAGCAACCTCGGCGACGCCAACATCCACGACAACACCAACCTCCCCATCCTCCTCGCCGGCGGAGGCCTCCAACACGGCCAGCACCTCGCCTTCAAGCGCGATCACAACAAACCGCTCTGCAATCTCTTCGTCACCATGCTGCAAAACATGGGCATCGAGACCGACACCTTTGGCAGCAATGCGGGAACGTTGAATGAATTGAGGTCATGAAAATCTCCCTCGTGATCCTGATGCTCGCGCCGCTGGCCGCCCTGCACGCCGCCGACGCTCCAGCAAAGAGCCGTAGCGAAGAGAAGACCGCCGGAGGCAACCCCAACGTCCTCCTCATCATCACCGATGACCAGGGCTACGGCGACTTCTCCATCCACGGCAACACGCATCTGCAAACGCCGCACATCGACAAGCTGGGCGCGGAGAGCGTGCGGTTTGACCGGTTCTATGTGAACTCGTTTTGCGCCCCCACCCGCGCGGCTTTGCTCACGGGGCGCTGGCCGCTGCGCACGGGGTGCCACGGCGTCACCCACAACAGGGAGGCGATGAAGCCTTCCGAGGTCACCATGGCGGAGGCGCTGCGCGCCGGCGGCTATCGCTCCGCGTGCATCGGCAAATGGCACAACGGCGAGCAGCATCCCTTCACGCCGGTGGGCCAGGGCTTCGACGAGGCGTTTGGCTTCAACAACGGGCACTGGAACAACTACTTCGATCCCGTGCTCCTGCGCGGTTCGAAGCCGGTGCCGACCCGGGGTTACATCACCGACGTGCTCACCGATGAGGCGATGAAGTTCATCACCGCGAATCAAGCCCGGCCCTTCTTCTGCTACCTCTCCTACAACGCGCCGCACTCGCCCTTTCAGGTGCCGGACCGATACTTCGACAAGTTCAAGGCCAAGGGTTTCGAAGACGACTTGGCCGCATTCTACGGCATGTGTGAGAACCTCGATGACAACGTGGGCCGACTCCTCGCGCATCTGGAATCGCTCAAGCTCGCGGAGGACACCATCGTGCTCTTCCTCACCGACAATGGCGGCACTGCAGGCGTGAAAACCTTCAACGCGGGCATGCGCGGCGGCAAAACCAGCGTGCACGAGGGCGGGACCCGCGTGCCGCTCTTCGTGCGCTGGCCGGCGGCCAAATGGCAGCCGCATGTGGTCAAGCCCATCGTCTCCCACATCGATCTCTTTCCCACGCTCCTCGATCTTTGCGGTGCGAATGCCCCCGTGGGGCCGAAGGTGGACGGCATCACGTTGCGACCGCTTTTGGAAAAGGCCGACAGCAGCGCGTGGCCGGAGCGCACTCTCTTCACCCACAATCCCATCAGCGAAACGAACAAGTTCCCCGGTGCCGTGCGCACCCAGCGCTATCGTCTTGTCCGCGAAATCAAAGGCCCGGCAGGAGGTTCCAAAGCAAAGGCCAATGACGCCAGTGCCACCGCTTGGCAGCTCTACGACATGGAAGGCGATCCCGGTGAGACGATGGACCTCGCCGCTGACCGCCCCGACATCGTCAAGCAACTCAGTGACCAATACGATGCCTGGTTCGCCGACATCTCACGCGATGCCTTGCAGCGTTTCCCATTGCCCGTTGGCCATGCCACCCACAACCCCGTCGAGCTCCATGCACCGCAGGCTTACCTCGACAAGCCGCTCATGTTCGCCAACGGTCCCGGCTTCGCCAACGATTGGCTCACTGGCTGGACGGATGCCAAAGCGAAAGTCTGGTTCGACATCGATGTGGTCACCGCTGGCGACTACGAGATTGAACTCGCTCTGGCCTGCCCACCCGCCGACGCTGGTTCGCGAGTGCGCATCCGCGTGGGCAGCGAGTCCATCGAGACCGTCGTCCCAGCGGCGACCGCCCCGGAGATTTCCCTTCCGCATCGCGACGAGGCAGGGAAGTCCCGATACCGCAACCGGGAGTGGACGACACTGAAAGCCGGCGCGCTGACGCTCCCGAAAGGCCCGGCCCAACTCACGCTCGAAGCGCCCACCATGCCCGGCAGGCAAGTGATGGAACTGAAACACGTGAAGCTGGACCTGCGGTCCACCCCATGAAACCCACTCTCTTTCTCCTCATCGCCACCCTGCTGCTCGCGTCGCCGGCCGCGTTGCGTGCCGCTGAAACCAAACCCAACATCGTCCTCATCCTCGCCGATGATCTCGGCTGGAGCGACCTCGGCTGCTACGGGGCGGATTTGCATGAGACGCCGCACCTCGACCGGCTCGCGCAACAAGGCCTGCGCTTCACTGATGCCTATGCGATGTCCGTCTGCACGCCGAGTCGTGCGGCGCTGCTCACCGGCAAGCATGCCGCGCGGCTGCACATGACGATCTGGTCGGAGGGATCGCGCAACGGCCCGAAGAAACGCAAACTCATCGAGGCCGGTTCGCTGCATGACCTGCCGCACACCGAGACGACCCTCGCCCGGCATTTGCAGGAGGCGGGTTACCTCACCGCGCTGGTCGGCAAGTGGCACCTGGGCGACGCGGCTCATTATCCCGAAACCCACGGCTTCGATGTGAACATCGGCGGCACGCAGTGGGGCGCGCCGCAGACCTTCTTCTGGCCCTACAGCGGCAGCGGACGCTTCGGGCCGGAGTTCCGTTACGTGCCCCATCTGGAGTTCGGCGAGCCGGGCGAATACCTCACCGACCGGCTTACCGACGAAGCGCTTCGTGTGATCGATCATGCCGGCGACCAGCCCTTCTTTCTCTACCTCGCCCACTACGCGCCACACACGCCCATCGAGGCGAAGGCCGACGACGTGCGTCATTTCGAAGCCAAGCTCCGGCCCGGCCAGTATCACCAAAACGCCGTGTATGCCGCCATGGTGAAGAGCCTCGACGACAGCGTTGGGCGTGTCCTCGAACGCATGAAGCAACAAGGCCTGGAGCGGAACACCATTGTGATCTTTACCAGCGACAACGGCGGCTACATCGGCACGGAGAAAGGCCAGACCGTGCCCGTGACCAGCAACGCGCCGCTCCGCTCCGGCAAAGGTTCCCTCTACGAAGGCGGCATCCGCGTGCCCCTCATCGTGCGCTGGCCCGGCATCACGCCCGCCGTAGCTGAGTGCCGGGAGCCCGTGGTGTTGATGGACCTTTTTCACACCCTCACCGCCACGCTGTCTAATTCAAAACCGGCCGGAACTGCAGACGGGATCGACCTCAAACCCCTGCTGCAAAACCCCGACACCAAGCTCAAGCGCGACTCCCTCTACTTTCACTATCCGCACTACTACGCCACCACCACCCCTGTGAGCGCCGTGCGTTCCGGCGACTGGAAACTGCTCGAATACCTCGAAGACGGTCGGAGCGAGCTTTACCACCTCCAGGATGACCCCGGCGAGCAGACCGATCTCGCGAACCGGATGCCGGACAGAGCCGCGTCATTGCGCAAACAACTCCACCAGTGGCGCACCGGGGTGAACGCCGCCATGCCAACCCCGAATCCAAATTTTAAATAGGAAGACCCTCACCGATAAGAACTCTCCTCCCTTTCCTTCTCGCCGTCTCTAGCGCCTTCGCCGTCGAGCAGGCGGAGGTCGTCGTCGTGGCCACCACCTCGGGCGGCATCGCTGCCGCCGGCTTGGCGGACCGTTCAGAAACGAGGGTGATTTTGCTCGAAGAGAAAAGCCACGTGGGCGGCGTCGTGTCTGCCGGATTGACGAACACGAACTCCCACGGCTTCCACCAATACGATCCCGCCCCTCCCGGAATCCGCGAAGGCTGCCCCTTCATCGAACACGAGCCGCAGCAGCTTCCCGATCGCATCCTCGTGCCGAAGTGTGTCGATGGATTGCTGGTTCCGTTGGCCGGCAGCGCCAGCCATGTCGGCTACCAGACCATCCGCACGGAACCCGTCTTCATGGCGCTCGGCGAGGCCTGCGGCATCGCCGCGATGAAGGCGGATGGTTCGCGCACCGACGGGCGCACGGTCGGTGTCAAGGCGGTGCCGCGTGAGATCGTGAAACGCGGAGGCTTGATTCTTCAAGAGGACACCGCAATGTTTCCGGACAATCCGCGTGAGTAGCCCGGACGGTCCGACCTGATCCATGAAAACAAGTCCGAAGCCATTGCTCATCCTCCCGGCAATCGCCTTGGTCGCGCTGTCATTCCTGATTCATCGGAACCGGCCGGAGCCGGAAATCACCACGGTTCCACCCGCAGGCGCGACATCGGACGATCAGGCATCAGCCCCTGGGGCGAAGCGGCGTCACTACCGCCCGGAACCCGCACCCGAAAGCGTGCAACGACAGGCCGACGAGGTGATCCGGCGCCATCAGGGCATGAAGAAGGAAGCGTTCGAGAAAAGCGAGGAGCTTCAGGAACTCGGTCGGCGGTTCTTTGGTCATCTTGATTCGCCGTCCTTCCAGAAGAAGCTCGAAGAGGCCATTGACCTCATGAAATCCACCAAGGGAATCGAGCATGGAACCCTGGACTTCGAACTCGATGACTTCAGTTCCCCGAATGCCCGTGCGTGGTTGGAGGCGGCCCTGTCGGAAGAACCGGAGCGCGCCCGTGATTATATGATGAACCTGCTCGACGGTGCGGTCTTCGAATTCGCGCTGGATCCGGACGTGGAAACCACAACCGATGGGCTGACGGTCAAAGGTTCCGGAGCCCCTCCGGAGTTCGAGTCCGGGGAATGAACCGCTTGCCTTCCATTACCGGTAATCACCAACATGAAGATCCCCGAATCCCATTCTCAAACCCGTCGCGAAGCTCTTCTCGACGCCCTCAGGACGGTTGTCGTGACTTCGCTCACGCTGCCGGCCGTGTCGGCGGCTTCAGCCGCCGAGCCCCCGGAGCCCGGGCCCGGTTTTGTGCCGGAGAACGACTATCCCTTCTTCGGTGGAGAACTTCCGGAAGGATACGGTTCCATCCGCCTCAAATAGCGGGATGTCGGGCGATCGCCTCCCCCTCAGGCCTCATCCAGAGTCCCATGCACCTCCAACCCCGGCACGTCACGAAAGTGGGCATCGGGTGAAATGACGATTGCGCGAACCCTCAGGGCGGCGACGGCGATCGCGAGATCACTCACGGGGGGCCATTTCCCTTTCCGACCGAGTTCCCAACCGAGGCGGCTCACCTCCCGCCAGAGCCGCGCGTCGGTCGGGATCTCGGGAACGATGTCGAAAAACTGCTCCATCTGGCCGTAGCGAAGGTCGACCTTGATCCCGCGAAGCACTTCGGCCCGGACCACGCCGCAGTTGTAGAGCCGACCTGACCGGAGAAGAGGCGCCAGCACCTGCCGCGGGTCCTTCCCGGCCCGCATCAGATCAATGTAGGCGGCCGAGTCGACCAGATAGTCGGCATCCCTCATTTCACGGCCTTGCGTGGCCGACCCCGCCGGGAGGCCTTCTCGGGAAGGTAGGAAACCGGCGAGGCACCGTTCCGGATCGCAATGAGATCGTAGGCGGGATCAACGGCCTCACGCGCTTCCTCCGCCGACCAGGGCTCTTCCATGACGCGGTTGATCGTCGCAAGCCGCAAGGCCTCGCTCAGCGCCCAATCGACGGCCTCTTTCATCGTGCCGATGCCGGTCAATTTCATGATCCGGTCGAGTTTGCCCTCGTCGATTTCAATCGTCGTCTTCATATGGCCGTAAATATGGGCATAATCCGACCGACCCACAAGGCATTTCTTCATCCGACATACTTGTCCTTCCGCAGCACCTCGACATCGGCGACGTAGACGATGACCGACCAGTCCTTGAAATAGCGCGAACCGACCTCCTCCATGATGGCCTCGGCGACCTCGGACGAGACGAGCGTGTCGAGCTGGACGTTGCGTCCCTCCCACTCGGAGGCGCGGATGCCGCGCGAGCCTTCTCCCTCCACCATGGCCAGAGTCCAGCCCTTGGCACCCTTTTCCTTGACCAATTCAATGAGATCTTCGCGGAGGACGCGCTCGGCGATGATCGTCACTTTGCGGAGGGTTCTGCTCAGAGCCATGGTTCGAGGTGTTTTGCGAGGGTTTGAAACAACGGAATTCCAAAAGCGAGATTGAAGGGGAAGGTGATTCCGAGGGCGAGCGTCAGGTAGAAGGCCGGATTCGCCCCCGGCACGGCGACGCGGACCGCGGCCGGCGCGGCAATGTAGGAGGCGCTGCCGGACATCGCGCCGAGAATCGCGGCACCACCGGGGGTGAGGCCGGCGAGCAGTCCGGCCGCCACGCCCAGCGCCCCGTGCAGGACCGGGATGACACAGCCGAGGACGAGGAGGCGCACGCCCGCCTTGCCGGCGTCACGGAGGCGTTTGCCCGCGGCGAGACCGAGCTCGATCATGAAGATGCAGAGGGCTCCCTTGAAGGCGGCGGCGAAGAACGGCTGCACGTCGGCGAGCTTGTCAGGGCCACAGGCGCCCCCGATGAGGAGTCCGCCTAACAATAGCACTATGCTCTTGCCGGTGACAACCTCGTGAAGCGCTTTTTTCCAGCTCCCTTCGGAGCGCCCACCGCCGCTCGCAAAAAGCAGGGCGACGATGATGCCGGGCACCTCGAGCAACGCCACGAGCGCGGGAAGGTAACCTTCCGTCTCCACTCCGCTGCGCTTCACCGCCTCGACCGCGGCAAGAAAGGTCACGACCGAGACCGATCCATAGTGCGCGGCGACGGCGGCGGCATCTTCGACCTCGAGCCGACCGAACCGGCGCATGAGGAAAAAGGCGGAGACCGGCGTGAAGACTCCCACGAGGAGCGTGACGACTCCGGGGAGGAGGAGTTCGCCGAAGGGCGTCACCGCGAGCGCCGATCCCCCCTTCAGACCGATCGCGAGGAGAAGATAAATCGAGAGCCCCTGATAGATCGGCTCGGGGACGGCGAGATCGCTTTTCACCCAACGGGCCGCGATACCCATCACGAAACAGAGGACAACGGGCGAGATGAGATTGTCGGCGAGCGCGTTCACTGGAGTCCAGACGCCGGGATGAATGGAGCCCCGGTTGGCGCACCCGTCAAACAAAAGGCGATACCCGCGACTCCAACGGAGTCCGCGGACTCACTCGACCCGCTTCGTTCCCGGGCGCACCGCGGGCACGGCGGCGAGCCACTCCGGAACCGCATCGGGTTCGTAGACAGGGAATTGGATCTCCATGCAGGAGACCACGGGGTAATCACCCACCGTCTCCTTGCCGGAGCGGTTCACCACGACAAAAACCCCCGCGACCACCCCGCCCTGCGACTCGATGAAGTCGGTCAGTTCGAGGAGCGTGCCACCCGTGGTGATGACATCCTCCACCAAAAGCAACCGTTCTCCCGGCTTGATCTCGAAACCGCGCTTCAATTCCAGTTGGTTGGTCGCCGCATTGCGCTCGGCGTAGATGGTCCGCGCGTGAAGGGCGAGTCCGACCTGCTGCCCCACCGGCACTCCCCCCATCGCCGGGCTGAGCACGACATCGACGCCGCCGAGGGAGTTGAGCCTGGGCACGACCTGCTCGATCATCCGCTGAAGCTCCCAGGGATGCTGCACGAGCTTGCCCTTCTTCACGTAGTAGGCCGAATGCTTCCCGCTCGCGAGGATGAAATGTCCTTCCTCGACGGCTCCGTAGCCCTTCAGCAGTTCGATGGTTTCTTCAGGCGACTTGGGCAATTCGGTTCGCATAGTCTTTTGCTTTTTCGGAGAAGGAGAGGTGTTCGTCGGCGTAGAGGATGCCGCGGGAAACATTGATCACAAACGGGGCCGATCGCCCGGCGCCGCGCAGGACCTCGAGGTCGCCGCCCTGGGCGCCGAGCCCCGGGATGAGGAGCGGCACGTCGGGAAGACGGCCGAGGATGTCGCCGGAGGCGTTGGTGAGACCGAGGACGAGGCCGATGCCGCCCTCCCCTGCCGGAGTCGAGGGCGCGCGCGTGGCGAGATCGCCGACCAGTTCGTAGACAAATCGCCCGTCGTCGAGACCGCGCAGTTCCAGATCCGCGGCCCCGGGATTCGAAGTGACCGCGAGAAGGTAGACGCCCTTCCCCGGATACTGGAGGAACGGCTCGACCGAATCGTATCCCATGTAGGGGCTCAGGGTGACGGCGTCGACATCCCAGTTTTCAAAATAGCCCTTGGCGTAGTGTTCCTGGGTCGTGCCGATGTCCCCCCGCTTGGCGTCGAGAATGACGGGCACCCCGGTCGCCTTCATCCGCCCGACGAGCGTTTCGGCCAGTTGGTAACCCGGAACGCCGAGGGCCTCGAAATAGGCGAGGTTCGGCTTGAAGGCGGCGGCATGCTCCGCCGTCTCCTCGATCACGCGGGTACAGAAATCACCCAGTGAAGCCACCGTGTCGTGGCGGTCGAGACGTGGGTCGATGCCGACACAGAGGGCGCTGCCGGTGCGTTCAATGCGCTGCTGCAATCGCTGGGCGTAGGTCATGGGGAGGAAATCGGAGAAAGGCGGAGCCGGATCGCGGACGTTCGCGCACCGCTATGGACTCAACAGGGTTTGCCCGCGGAGTCAAACGGGTTTCCCGGGGCCACCCTTGAACCCGGGCACCGTCCGGGGCGAGGCTTCATTCGCGTGTCGCGGCGGATGAGCGTATCCTGTCGGGATGCCGTCAGCCTCCCTTTCCTCCAACCCCGGTTCCCTCTCGCTCCGATGCGCGTGATTCTGTTCCTGGGCGGAGCGGCCGCGCTCGGCTGGCAGATCCTCTGGTCCCACCACCTCGGCCTCGCCCTCGGCGCGTCCGCCCGCGGGGTCGCCCTCACCGTGGCAACGGCGATGGCCGGCATGACCCTCGGAGCCATCGTCGGTGCCCGGGTCCTCGCGCATCGGAACCCGTCCCGGCCGGTCCTTCTCTATGGATTGCTCGAACTCGCCATCGGACTCGCCGCCATCCTTCCGGGACTGGCGGAACCGGGGATCATGCGCCTCGACACGCTCGTTCATGCCCGCTGGCCCGGATCCGCGACCTTCTTCACGCTCCTCGCGCTGGCGGCGTCGATCGGACCGGCCTGCGTCGCGATGGGAGCGACCGTGCCGGTGATGGGCCTGGTGGCCCGGGCGACCGGACGACCTCTCTCGAGGCTGTATGCCTGCAACACGGCCGGGGCCGCCGCGGGCTCGCTGGGAACCGCGTTTCTTCTCATCCCCCTTCTCGGATTGGACGGTTCCGCCACCGCCCTCGTCGCGGTTCATCTCACGCTCGCGATGGTCTGCGCGATGATGTCGCGGCGACAGGACCTGCGGGAACCGATCTTTCGGGTCGATGAACCGGTGTCCCCGTCAGGCCGCCCCACGTCACCGCCGGACGGCACGGGATCCCTTCGACGCGCCGCGCAACTGGTGTTTTTGTCAGGATCCGCCGCCTTTCTCCTCGAAGTCTCGTGGTTCCGCCTGGTCCGGTCGGGCTGGTTCAGCACCTCCGACAGCCTCGCCGTGATGCTGTTCTGTTTCCTCGTGGCTCTTGCCGCGGGAGCGGCCTTGGCACCGATCTGGAAAGGCCGGAATTGGCCGCTCTCCGCCGCCTTCCTTGGAGCGGCCGTGCTCGCCGTCCTGGCCACGCCACTCCTCTCCCGTTTCGATCTCGTCGATTCCTTCCAGGCGAAGGGAGCATGGCGGCAATTCACCCGGGTCTCCGCCGGCCTTGCCGTCATGGTTCCGCCCGTGGCGCTTCTCGGCATCGTCCTACCGGCCCTGCTCGACGAGTGGCGCCGTCCCCGCGAATGGTCCTCGCTCTACGCCGCCAACACCGCCGGTTGCGTCATCGGAGCCAATGCCGCCGCCTGGTGGTTCATGGAATGGGCCGGTCCCGCCGCGACCGCATGGATCGCCGGCGGACTGCTCACCGCGGGTGCCTGGATCGGCACGACGTCGGCCGCGTGGCGCTCCATCAGTGTGGCCGGTTTCGCACTCGTCCTCGCTCCCGTGATGTGGCTCGACCGCGGTGAAGCCGCCCGGATCCGGGGCGCCTCGCGTTCGTTCGCGGGGACGATTGAGCCGGTCGAGCAACGCCATGGACCCGATGCCTCGATCGCCGTGGTGGCCTTTGACGGCGGAAGGGCGCTCCTGATCGACGGGTTCGCCACCACGGCCGAATCGTTCCGTTCCTCGGACACGCGGTTTCGCTACATGGACTCGATCGGCCGGATTCCCATGCTGCTGCACCCCGATCCGCGCGATGCCCTCGTCATCTGCTTCGGTACCGGCCAAACCGCGCATGCCGTGCGCGACGAAGGACCGCAGCGCCTCGACCTCGTCGATCTGAACAAAGCCGTGTTCGACCTCGGCCGCCACTTCCGTTCAAACCAGGGCGTCCTCGACGACTCCCGGGTCCACCGGTTCGTCATGGACGGACGGGCCTGGTTGCGGCGCGGAGGACGGCACTACGACGTGGTCACCCTCGAGCCGATGCCTCCGTTCTTCAGCGGGTCGAATGCCCTCTACTCGACCGGATTCTACCGGCTCGTCGATTCACGGCTCCGTCCCGGCGGCCTCGTCGCACAATGGTTCCCGATCCACCTCATGACCGCGGAGCAGGCCGCGTCGATCGCCGCGGCCTTCGTCGAGGTGTTTCCCGACTCCTTTCTCTGGCTCGATCCAGGCAGCGTGCAGGCTTCGGGATGGCTTGATCAGGGAATTCTCGTCGGACGCAAGTCCGATCCCGCCGGCGATGCGCCGCCACCGCTCGGCGCGTCGTGGCCGGGCTTCACGCGTCAGCCGGGTCCGGGCCCCCGCGGATTCTCCGCGGCGACGGCTCGAAGCCAGATCGCGCTTGATCCGGCCTCGCTGCGACGGTTTGCGGCAGGTGCCGCTCCGGTTACGGACGAAAACCTGCTTCTCGAATACGGAACATCTCCCTTCCGCGTGCGCGAGGGCCGCGTCGAGGACTCGATCCGGAGCATTCACGAGCGGATCCGCTCGGCACGACAAGGTTCCCCGCCCTGAGCGCGGAACACCGCCCGATCCTCAGGCGATCCGCGCGGCAATCGCGTCCCCCATCTCGGTGGTTCCGACCTTTTTCTGCCCTTCGCTGCCCGTGTGGATGTCTCCGGTGCGGAAGCCCTCGTCGATGACCGCCTTCACCGCCGCATCGATGGCGGCCGCGGCCTCGTTCTGGCCGAAGGAGAAACGCAGCATCATCGCCGCCGAAAGGATCTGGGCGATGGGATTCGCGATGCCCTTCCCCGCGATGTCGGGGGCGGTGCCGCCGCTCGGTTCGTAAAGTCCGAAGTAGAGGCCGTCGCCCTTGCTTTCGCCAAGGCTTGCGCTCGCGAGCATGCCGAGGGAACCCGCGATCATCGCCATCTCGTCGCTGAGAATGTCCCCGAAAAGGTTCTCGGCAAGAACGACATCGAAGTCGCGCGGACGGGCGATCAACTGCATCGCCGCGTTGTCCACGTAGAGGTGACTCAGCTTCACCGAGGGGAATTCCTTCGCCACCTCCTCGACGGTGCGGCGCCAGAGGAGGCCGTTCTGGAGGACGTTCGCCTTGTCGATCGAGCACAATTTCCCGCCGCGCTTTTCAGCCGCGGAGAAGGCGACGCGGGCGATGCGGGCGATTTCGCTCTTCTTGTAAACCATCGTGTCGATCGCCGTTTCCTCGCCGTCGCGGTTTTCGATCCCCTTGGGCTGGCCGAAATAGAGTCCGCCAGTGAGTTCACGCACGCAGAGCACGTCGAACCCTCCCGCGATGCGATCCTCCTTCACCGGAGAAGCGTGGGTGAGGGCCGGAAAACAAACCGCGGGCCGGAGGTTCGCGAAGAGCCCGAAATGCTTCCGGAGCGGCAAAAGCGCGCCGCGCTCCGGTTGGAGATCCGGAGGCAGGGTTTCCCACTTCGGCCCTCCGACGGAACCGAAAAGAATCGCATCGGCCGCTTCACACGCCTTCACGGTGTCTTGCGGGAGCGGGTGACCGCAGTCGTCGAGCGCGGCTCCTCCGACGAGTTTTTCCTCCATTTCGAAATGGAGACCGAAGCGCTCCGAGACCTTTCCGAGCACCTTCCGGGCTTCGGCCATCACTTCGGGCCCAATTCCGTCGCCGGGCAACACCGCAATCTTGTAAGTCTGACTCATATGGGCCGAGACCAAAGACCGGATCGCCCCGCCCGCAAGCCGAAAGTGGCGGCTCCTCAGTCGATCACGCGGGGATCTTCGAGCGCGACCACCTCTTCCCAGGTCATCGAACCGACCTCGGCGCCGCCGGAGTGGGTGTCGAGGATCACCGCTCCGTCCGCGGTAAGCACCCGAACCTTGAGACCAAGAAGTTCGTCTTCCCGATACGGAGCGTTTCCGCTCAGGAAGACCTGGTCGATGCTCACCGGCTTCGTCTCGAAGGCAAACTCGTCGTTGAACCGGAGGTTCTCCACGGCCGCATCCCCGAGAATCTTGACCTGGGGCGAAACTCCATCCTCCGTGTGGGAGGTAAAATCCCACTCCGCGTCGTCCTTGTCCTCATAGATCGAGACGGCGTTTCTCAGAACCACCGCATACTCGACACGGGCCGAGGAGATCGTCTCACGCGAAAGATTCCTCACCGTGATCCGGTAGAGATTGTCCTTTTCCTCCATCGCGTAGTCACCGTTGCGGTGCTCGCGGGTCTCCCCGCTGCTGCGCGTGACGACTACATCCAACCGGAAGGAAGAAGCCGGGAGCGACGAGGCCGTTCCACCCGACCCGGGGAGCGGATGCGATTTCAGCCAATCCTTGACGTATTGCTGATCATCGAGACTCAGCTGATTGATGACCGTCTCGAACGTCTTCCCGTCTCCCCGGAGAATGCTCATGACGCGGCGATCCTCCGAGATGCCCACCAGTTTGGCGGTGACTTTGTGCCCGCGCTTGTCGGTGAATTCACGAAGTTCACCCTCGCCCTGGGCCCGGGACGCCGATGCCGCGAGGAAAGCCAGGACGGTCGCGATAAGAACGGAACGGGCCGAAACGCTCATGGGGAGAATCTAGCCCGGATCGTCGCCCCGTCGGGAAAAAAATCACGGACTCTACGCTCGGCCCGTTCGGGTCATGGCCCAGCCTAGGCCTCGATCGGTCGCGGCTCCGAGGGATTGAGGAAATGCGGCCCCCGGTCACCGGAGGAAGAAAGATTTTGCAAATAATATGAAAACCCTTATTTTTATAATATGAGTTGGTGTGGATTTTATTATTTTTGTTGAAACAGACCATTTTATAGAATTAGTTTTGAGATTCTCTCGATTAACAGACTCATGCGCCTTTTCGGATTTCAAACGGACATTGCCTGGGAGGACCGCCGGGCCAATTTTTCACGGATCGAGTTCTCCCTTGCCGGAAGCGACCTCACACCCGGCTCGCTCGTCATCTTTCCGGAACTCGCCACCGCAGGCTTCTCGATGAACACCGCGGCCGTCACCGAGCCCCGCGGAGGCGAATCCGAGCAATTTTTCTCCGATCTGGCGAAACGGACTCAATCCCACGTCATCGCCGGGATCGCCTCCCGAAACGAAAACGCGGCCTATGGAGCGAACGAAGCGGTCTGCTTCGGACCCGATGGCAGCGAAGTCGCCCGCTACCGCAAACGCAACCCCTTCCCGCTCGCCCATGAGGCCGATCACTACCCCGCTGGCAAAGAGAGCGTCGTTTTCGAAATCAATGGATGGAAGGTCGCGCCGCTCATCTGTTACGACCTCCGCTTTCCCGAGCCATTCCGTGAAGCGACCGCGCTCGGTGCTGAGCTCTTTGTCGTGATCGCGAACTGGCCCGTCGTCCGGGTCGATCACTGGATCACCCTCCTCCGCGCGCGCGCTATCGAGAATCTTGCCTATGTCGTCGGCGTGAACCGCGCCGGCAGCGATCCCTACCTCTCCTATCCCGGTGCGAGTCTCATCGTCGGCCCCAAGGGCGAGGTCCTCGCCCAGGCCGGGGTCGAACCCTGCGCCATCCGCGCTGAACTCGACCACGGGGCGCTTCAGCAATGGCGTCGCGATTTCCCCGCCCTCGCGTGCCTCAACCCGAAGTCCTGAAGTCCTGAGAACGTCCTCACAGAGCCACCTTCGCGTCAGCGCGACCTTCACCGCGGAGCCGCTCCGCGGCCCGCTCGCGTTCTGGCTCGACACGCTCAGCCTCGGTCATCGCGTCTCCTTTGCCGACTACGGCCAGGTGCTACAGGAGGCGCTCGATCCTTCCAGTGAGAGCGGCCGCAATCCCGCAGGCGGGATGAACGTCTTCCTCATCCGACCCTCCGATCTCGGTGAGGCCCTCGCCGAAACGGGACAAGCCATTGCCGCCCTCGCGGCACGATCCGCCGCAACTCAGCTCGTCATCCTCTGTCCGGATCAATCTCCCGCCGCCGATCTCACGCCGCTCACCGCCCCCCTCTCCGGACTCGCGAACGTCGACCTCGTCACCACCGAACAACTCTCCGCGCTGTATCCCGTCGGCGAGATCTTCGACCCCGAGTCCGACGCCTCCGGCCACATCCCCTACACCGAGACAATCTTTGTCGCGGCCGCGACAAGAATTGTCCGGACCCTCAGCCTGCGGACGCGGCCGCCGGTGAAGGTGCTCGCCCTCGACGCGGACAATACGCTCTGGGGCGGGGTCTGTGGAGAAGACGGCGCCACCGGCATCCGGCTCGACGGACCGTATCGGGTGCTGCGCGAGTTCGCTCTCGCGAAACGCCGCCAAGGATTGCTCCTCGTTCTCGTTTCGAAGAACCAGGAGGCCGACGTCGATCGCGTCTTCGCCGAACGGGCCGATGATCTCCTTTTGACTCAAGCCGATTTCTCGGGCTCGAAGGTGAACTGGAATCCCAAGTCGCGGAACCTCCGCGAACTCGCTGCGGAACTCAATCTGGGCCTCGACAGCTTCGTCCTCCTCGACGACAACCCCGCCGAGATCGGCGAGGTCACGGCCAATGCGCCGGGCGTTCTCGCCCTGACACTGCCCGAAAACGCGGACGAGTTCCCCGCCTTCCTCGAGCACCTTTGGCCGCTCGACACGCTGCCCGCCACCGCCGAGGACGCCGCCCGCGCCGAGTTTTACCGCCGGGAATCCGAACGCCGCGACCTGCGCGCCGCCGCGCCGAGCTTCGCCGACTTCCTGAGGGGACTGGATCTCCGGATCGACATCGCCGAAACGACTTCCGACGATCTCCCCCGCGTCGCCCAGCTAACGAAGCGGACGAATCAATTCAACGCCAATCCCCTGCGCCTTTCCGGGGGCGAACTTTCCGACAAGATCGCCGCGGGCGCGACCTGTCTCTCGGTCCGCGTGAGCGATCGCTTCGGCGATTACGGCCTCGTCGGGGCATTGCTCCAGGGTCCGGTCTCCGATGCGCCCCTGTCTGTTGAACTGTTCCTCCTGAGCTGCCGCGCCATGGGCAAGGGCGTCGAGCGGGTCATGCTCAAGACGCTGGCCGAACGGGCGCTTGCGGCGGGAGTGAAGACTCTGTCGATTGCCTTCACCGAAACGGACCGCAATGAACCGGTGCGGCGTTTCTTCGAAGGGCTCGGTGGTTTCACGCTGGATGCGGCGACAATGGCGCAACTTTCGCCGGTTCCGGAGGAAACGGAGCCCTCACGCGGGACCGGCATCTTGCCGGTCAATGACCGGCGGGACGGCGGTCCCATGTGTCTCTTCGACGCCACCCTCGCCCAACGCATCGCCACCGAATGGCGCGATCCGAAAACGTTGCACACCTTGCTCACCGCGACGAAACATCCGCGCCCCGAGATCGCCCAGGCCTTCGTGAAACCGGGCACGAAAACACAGACCCGCCTCGCCGAAATCTGGCGCGGCATTCTCGGACTCGAGGACGTCGGGCTCGACGACCCCTTCTCCTCCCTCGGGGGCAGCTCGATCCAACTCGTTCGCCTCCACGCCGCGCTCCGTCGAGAATTCGGCACGGCCCTGGAGTTGGTCGAACTCTTCGAACTGCCCACCATCGCCGCGCAGGCCGCGAAGCTCGAGGCGGAGCATACGGCCTCCACGGTTTCCATCACCTCGACCGAGCATCCGCGCCACTCCGACGACGATGCAGTGGCCGTGATCGGCGTGGCATTGCGTGTCCCCGGGGCGAACGATCCCGACACCTTCTGGCGGAATCTTGTCGATGGGGTCGAATCAATTTCGTACTTCCGTCAGGATGAAATCGAGTATCCCGGGGAGTTCGGCAAACCCGGCTACGTTCCCGCGAAGGGCCTCGTCGACGACATCGACAAGTTCGACGCGAATTTCTTCGGCATCCTGCCCAAGGACGCGAAGATCATGGACCCCCAGCAGCGCGTCTTCCTCGAACTGGCCTGGGAGGCGATGGAGCGGAGCGGCTACACGCCCGAGACCCACCCCCAGCGAATCGGCATCTACGCGGGCGCCTATTTCGACACCTATCTGCTGACGAATCTCTGCACCGACCGCGAATTTCTCGCGAACCTCATTCCGCAAATCCAGGTCGGATCGCTGCAATGCGAGCTGGGCAACGACAAGGACTACCTCGCCACGCGGGTCGCCTTCAAGATGAACCTGCGCGGTCCCGCGATGACCCTGCAGACGGCCTGCTCGACCTCGATGGTCGCGATCATCGAAGCCTGCCGCGCGATCCGCTCGGGCCTCTGCGACATGGCCCTCGCCGGCGGCATCACCCTGACCCTGCCACTCAAACGTGGTTACTTCTACACCGAGGAGGGCATGCTCTCGCGCGACGGCCATTGCCGCGCCTATGATGAGAAGGCCTCGGGCACGGTCTTCGGCAACGGCGCGGGCGTCGTCATGCTGAAGCGCCTCAGCGACGCGGTCCGGGACCGCGACCACATCCACGCCGTCATCCGCGGCACCGGGATGAACAACGACGGCGGGGTGAAGCACAGCTACACCGCCCCGAGCGTCGAGGGCCAGGTCGACGTCATCCGCATGGCACATCGCGACGCGGGAGTCGAGGCCTCGTCGATCGGCTACATCGAGGGCCACGGCACCGGCACGCCGCTCGGCGATCCCATCGAGGTGAAGGCCCTGACGAAGGCCTTCCGCGCCGCGGGCGTTTCGGAAAACCAATTCTGCGCCCTTGGCTCGCTGAAGACGAACATCGGCCACCTCGACGTGGCCTCGGGCGTCTGCGGCCTCATCAAGACGGCGCTCTCGCTGGAGAAGGCGACCCTGCCGCCGATCCTTCACTATCAAACGCCCAATCCGAAGATCGATTTCGCGAACAGTCCCTTCTACGTGAACGCGAAGCTCACGCCCTGGACCGAGGGACGCCACGGCCAGCCGCGCCGCGCCGGGATCAGTGCCTTCGGGGTCGGCGGAACGAACGCGCACGTCATTCTCGAAGAGGCTCCCGCCGTCATCTCGACGCCTTCGCCACGCGCGAACCAGATCTTCCTGCTCTCCGCCCGCACCGAGGAAGCGCTCGCCGCCGCCGCGACGAATCTCGCGAATTTCGCCGCCAATCCCGGCGACACGAAAGCCGCCGACGCGGCCTGGACCCTCGCAATCGGACGCAAACCCTTCCGTTGTCGCCGCGCCGTCGCCGCGCCCGATTTCGCCTCACTCGCGGAAGCGCTCCGCTCCGGAGCCGGGGTCAGGGGCGTCGCCGAGCGCAGCAATCCGCCAGTGCATTTCCTCTTCCCCGGCCAGGGTTCGCAGCATGTCAACATGGGCCGCGCCTTCTACGAGAGCGAGACGCGGTTCCGCGAGACCATCGATCGTTGCTCCGAGCTGTTGCGTCCCCATCTCGGGCTCAGCCTGATCGAGGTTCTCTACCCTGCCGATGGCAGCGACCTCGAAGCCGCCGCGGAGCAACTGAAGCACACCGTGCTCGCCCAGCCCGCGATCTTCGTGATCGAATACGCCCTCGCCGACCTCTGGCGTCACTGGGGTCTCGAACCCGCCGCGATGATCGGTCACAGCGTCGGTGAATTTGTCGCCGCCTGTCATGCCGGGGTCTTTTCGTTGGAGGGCGGCCTTCGTCTCCTCGCCGCGCGCGGTCGTCTCATGGGTGAACTGCCCGGAGGCGGCATGCTCTCGGTGCGTTTGTCAGAGTCCGACCTGCTCGCGCGTTTGCCCGACACCCTCGACCTGGCCGCGGTGAACGGCCCCTCCCTTTGCGTCGTCGCCGGACCTCGCGAGGAGCTGGAGACCTTCCGGACCGGGCTAGAAGCCGGCGGAGTCGTCGCCCAGGCCCTGCACACCTCGCACGCCTTCCATTCGCGGATGATGGATCCCGTCATCGAGACGTTCGCGGCCGAGTTCGCCGACATCGAGTTGCGTGGTCCTGACATTCCGATTCTTTCCACCGTCACCGGCGAGTGGCTCACCGCAAAGGAAACGACCGATCCGCTCTATTGGGCGAAACACCTTCGCGAGCCGGTGCGTTTCCATCGATCCGTCGTGACCCTTGGATCGGGTAAGCCCGAGCAACTCTTCCTTGAAGTCGGCCCCGGCTCGACCCTTGCGGGACTGGTGCGCCAATCACTCGATCGCAAGGCCGGACATCTCGCCCTTTCCACCTGCCGCCACGTGAAGGAAACCGGCTGCGACCACGCCAACGCCGTCGAATCTCTCGGGAAACTCTGGGCCGCCGGAGTCGAGGTCGATTGGAGTTCCTTCTACTCCGCCGAAACGCGCAAGCGCGTGCCGCTGCCGACCTATCCCTTCGAACGCAAGCGCCACTGGGTCGATCCCAAGCCCCTGACCGATACCCAAGCGACTTTCACCGCGCCGGTCGAGACCGGCGCACCCGCCATCGCCTTTACCGAAACTGTCATGAGCACGCCCGAACCTGCCTGCCGCCGCGCCCCCATCGCCGACGCGATCCGCGTCGTCCTCACCGATCTCTCCGGGATTCCCGCGGAGGAACTGATCGGAGACGCCTCGTATCTCGAACTCGGTTTTGATTCGCTGCTGCTCACCCAGGTCAGCAAGGCGCTCGCGAACCAATTCGGCATCAACCTGACCCTGCGGGATCTCATGGGCAACCTCGCCGACATCGATTCGCTCGTCGCCCATCTCGATGCGACCCTTCCATCGGATCAATATCGCCCCGCTGCGCCTGCGGCGCCGGTGGTTGCGATGATCAGTGCGCCTACGGCGCCGGTAAACAGTGCGCCCGTTGCGGTGGCCGCTCCTGCTCCGATGATGATCCAAGCTCCCGCTCCGGTCGTGGCGTATGCGCCCATGGCCCCCGTCAATGCCAGCGTTCTCGAGGGTCTCGTTGCGCAGCAGCTCGACTTGATGCGTCAGCAAATCTCGCTGCTCCAAGGTGGCGTCATCCTTCCGCAAACTCCTACTCCTACTCCTTCTCCTTCTCTTCCTCCTGCTCCTGCTCCTACTCAACCCGCAGCTGTCACTCCAGCACCCGCCCCCGCTCCGGCCAAACCCGTCGAGGCTCCCGCCACTTCCTCCAACGTCTCCGCTCCGACGACCTCGATCAACCGCAGCCTCGACGACACCCTGACCGAACGCCAACAGCGCCACCTCGACGAACTCATCTCGAAGTATGTCGCGAAGACCCGCACTTCGAAGGAGCTCACCGCGAAATACCGCCAGTGGCACGCCGACCCGCGCACCGTCTCGGGCTTCAACCGCCGCTGGAAGGAAATGATCTACCAGATCGCGGTGAAAAAATCAAAAGGCTCGCGCCTCGTCGATGTCGATGGCAACGAATACATCGATCTTCTCAACGGCTTCGGACCGAACTTCCTCGGTCACTCGCCCGATTTCGTGACCGAAGCCCTGAAGGCCCAACTCGACCGCGGCGTCGAGGTCGGACCCCAGTGCGTCAACGCGATGGAAGCCGCCCAGCTTTTCTGCGAGATCACCGGCAACGAACGCGCCAGCTTCGTCAACACGGGTTCCGAAGCCGTCCAGGCCGCGATGCGCCTCGCCCGCACCGTCACGGGTCGCGACAAGATCGTCATCTTCACGAAGGATTATCACGGCAACTTCGACGAAGTGCTCGTGAAAGGCGTCGGCTCCGGCGACGCGATCCGCTCCCTGCCCATCGCGCCGGGCATCCCGCGCCGCGCCGTCGATGACATGATCGTGCTGCCCTACGGCACCGACGAGGCCCTCGAGATCATCCGCGCCCGCGCCCACGAGGTCGCCGCCGTCATCGTCGAGCCGATCCAGAGCCGCCGTCCCGAATTCCAGCCCCGCGAGTTCATCCGCGAGGTGCGCGAGATCACCCGCCAGTCCGGATCGGTCTTCGTCTTCGACGAGGTCATCACCGGCTTCCGCACCGGCCCCCGAGGCGCCCAGGAATTCTACGGCATCGAGGCCGACCTCGCCACCTACGGCAAGGTCGTCGGCGGAGGCATGCCCCTCGGCGTCGTCGCCGGCAAGGCCGAATACATGGACACCTTCGACGGCGGCATGTGGCAGTATGGCGACGATTCCTTCCCCGGGAAGGGCGTCACCTTCTTTGCCGGTACCTTTGTCAGGCACCCGCTCGCGATGGCCGCGGTGAAGGAGGTGCTGCTTCACCTCAAGGGCAAGGGCCCCGAGTTCTGGCAGGGAGTGAAGGATCGTGCCACCCGCCTCGCCACGACCGTCGACAAGATGTTCGTCGAGAACAACGCGCCCTTCCGCATGCCGAACTTCGGCTCGCAGATGTTCATCCGCGCGGCCGAGGATCACAAGTATGCGAACCTCCTCTTCTTCCACCTGCGGAACAAGGGCGTCTTCCTCCTTGAGGGTTTCCCGACCTACATGACCGCGGCCCACTCCGACGAGGACATCGATTACTGCATCACCGCCTTCCGCGAATCCATCGCCGAGCTTCAGGAGGGTGGCTTCTTCGACGTGCCCTCCGGCATCACCGTGCCACATTTGAACGGAGGACGACTCAGCGGTCCTCCGCGGATCCTCACGGCCGGAGAACCTGCGGAAGCGAAAAAAAAAAGCCCGGACTCCGGAACCCCGAGTCCAGGGATTCCCGCTCTCCATCCCCTGACGGAACCACTCGCCGAGGTCTGGCTGGCGTCGCAGGTGAGTGAGTCGTCGTCCCTCGCCTTCAACGAAATCAACGTGGTTGAATGCGAAGGCCGCGTCGATCACGGAGCGCTGCAGTCCGCCCTGGCGGACCTCGTCGAACGTCACGACGCCCTGCGCGCGGTCTATGCTCCCGATGGATCCGGTTTCACGATCCAACCCTCTCCGGTCTTCAACCTCACCCTCTCGAACGAGGATCCCGGGGTGGTCCTGGAGCGCGAGCGGTCGACGCCCTTCGGTCTGGCGGGTGGGCCGCTCTTCCGGGCGACCCTCGTCCGCCGCGAGGGAGCCGGAGACACCCTTGTTCTCAACGCCCATCATCTCGCCCTTGATGGTTGGTCCTACACCGTCTTCCTGTCCGAACTCGTCGAAGCCTACGCCGCGCGGCTGGACGGACGTGCTCCGGCCTTCCCGCCCGCACTCCGCTTCGCCGATCATGTCGATGAAGCGGCCCGGCGCGAGAGCGGTCCGGAGTCGGCGCGCGCCGAGCAATACTGGCTCGACCGTCTCGAAGAACCCGTGAACACTCTCAACCTTCCCGCAAGCTTCGCGATTCCCGCGGAACCCGACTTCCGCAGCGGCACGGTGGCGCTGAATCTCCCTCCTGCCGAGCTGCGTGAACTGAAACGCGCCGCCGGCAAGTCCGGGGCCACGCTGTTCGGCCTGCTCCTCGCCGCCTACAAGATCCTTCTGCACCGTCTCGGCGGCCAGACCCGTTTCGTCCTAGGATTCCCCGCCGCCGGTCAGAACGAGCCCGGCCGCGAGACTCTCGTCGGCCACTGCGTCCACTTCCTTCCCTTCGTCGCCGACGTCAACCTTGCCCTCGACGGACGGTCGTTCATCAAGGCCACCCAGGGGCACCTCCTGGACGCGATGGACCATCGCGACGGCACCTACGGCAGGCTTCTGAAGAGGCTTCCGTCGGACCGACGCCCGAGGATCGAGGCGATCTTCAATTACGAGCGCATGGACGACCGGATCTCCTTCGGGAATACCGCGGCCCGGGTGAGGGAAGCCGAGCGCGGATACGCGACCCATCCCCTCTTCCTGAAAACCTGCGAAGGGGAATCGGGTCTTGAACTCCGCTTTGACTATCATTCCTCCATTTTTTCGCCGGACACCGTGGCGGAGTGGCTCGAGACCTACCGGGCGATCCTCGCAGCCATGGCCGCCAACCCCGGGGCTTCCCTGTCCGAGCTGGCCGCGTCCCTATCGGTCTCCCAGATCGAGCGGCTCCGTTCGTGGAACGAAACCGCCACCGGGTATCCCCGCGACCGCTGTGTGCCCGATCTCTTCGAAGAGACGGCCTCGCGTCGCGACCGGGCCACGGCGATCCGCTTCGAAGGCGGGGAGACATCGTATGCCTCGCTCCGCGAGAGCTGTGATCGCATCGCCCACGCACTGGACGCCGCGGGTCTGGCTCCGGGGGACCGCGTCGGCCTGTTCCTGGAACGCTCTCCGGAAATGGTTGCGGCGATGCTCGCGGTCTTGAAATGCGGGGCCGCCTACGTCCCCCTCGACCCGCTCTTCCCGGTCGAACGCATCCATGCGATGATCGGCGACAGCGGAGCGAAGATCGTCGTGTCGGATGACGAATGGTTCGACCGTCTCCCCAGGAACGTTCGCGCCGCTTCCCTGCGCGAGTCGGCGAAACGGGGCCGGGCCGTCCCCTTCACGTCGCGGGCGGTCGATCCGGATGCCCCCGCGGTCGTGCTCTACACGTCGGGATCAACGGGCGTGCCGAAGGGTTCCCTGATCTCGCATCGCAACATTGTCAGGCTGGTCAGGGAGACGAACTTCGCCGAATTCGGTGAAGACGAGGTTTTCCTGCAGGCGGCGACGATCTGCTTCGACCCCTGCCTCTACGATACCTACGGGGCCGTCCTCAATGGCGGCACCCTGGTCCTGCCGTCGCCCGGCGCCCTCACCCTCGAAAGCATCGCGCGGCATTTCCGGGAGGACGGGGTGACCCAGCTCTTCCTGACGACCGGACTTTTCCAAGTCATGGTGGACGAGCGCCTCGAGGACTTCGCCGGGTTGCGCGCCGTTCTGACGGGAGGCGACGTGGCCTCGCCGGCGCACATGGCCAGGTTCCTCGCAGCACATCCTCGGACCAAGCTGGTCCATTGCTACGGCCCGACCGAAGCGACGACCTTCACCACGTCGCATCTCGTGGCTCCGGCGGATGTCGCGGGATCGACCGTTCCGATCGGACGTCCCGTGTCGAACTCAACCGTCTGGATCCTCGGGCCGGATCACAAGCCGGTACCTCCGGGTGCCGTCGGAGAGCTCTACACCGGAGGCGATGGGATCGCTCTCGGTTACCTGAATCGTCCCGAACTCACCGCGGAACGCTTTCTCCCCGACCCTTTCTCCACCAAGCCGGGTGCCCGTCTCTACCGAACCGGCGATCTCTGCAAGCTGAGACCGGACGGACTCGTCGAGTTCGTCTCACGGATCGATCATCAGGTCAAGATCCGCGGTTTCCGGATCGAGCCGGGCGAAATCGAAATCCTGCTTGGCCGTCACCCCTCGGTGCGTCAAGCGAAGGTCGTGGTGCGCGGATCCGGAGCCTGCGACAAGTATCTCGTCGCGTATGTCACTCCCGTGGCGGCAAGGAAACCCTCGGACGAGGAACTCGCCGGTTATCTCCGGGCGAAACTTCCCTCTTACATGGTGCCGTCCGCATTCGTTGTTCTCGATGAATTGCCGCTGAACGCCAACGGCAAGGTCGATACCAAGGCGCTTCCGGAACCCTCCCCGTTGGAAACAAAGCGCGAGGACGAGCTCTCCGCCGCCACCGACGGAGCAGCGCCGTCCGCAACGGAGGCGACCCTGCTCGATCTCTGGAGCGAAGTCCTCGGTGCCGCGTCCATCCGTCTTGACGACGACTTCTTCTCCCTTGGAGGCCATTCGCTGCTGGGGATGCGGCTTTTC
>JBILDO010000045.1:0-44150 GCA_044352585.1 Verrucomicrobiales bacterium | reverse complement strand
CGCACGCGAACAGGCCCTGCAAAAGCGCTTTGGCGAGAAGCGGACCAGCGGAGCCCGCCGCATGCGCGGCGCGGAATGGGGCGGGCTGCGGGTGCTGCGCGATTTGCAGAAGGACGTGATCGGGAGGCCGTAGCGGCGTTTGCCCGAGCCGTTTCAATCACTCGACCGAGAGGCCACGATGGAGGGCTTCGAGATTTCCGAGGTTTGTGGCACGGAGGTTCAGGGCACCGCGTTGCCTTTCCCAGTTCACGACGCTTTGCTTGCTGACACCGATCCACTCCGCGAATTCAGCCTGCGTGAGACCGAGAGCGGTTCGGAGATTTTTGACTCCGTCGGCGGTTGCCTGGAACGTTGCCGATGCCTTGGTTGAGCGCTTCCTCGGCACGGCACTTCCGGTGCTCGCGCCAGTCTTCTCTGGAGACGCGACCTCTCTCTCAAGAGCCTCCGGTCCGCCCCCGAGATCGATCCCGAAGACATCGCCGAGAACGGACGGGGCGAGAGTTCGACGACGCTTGGAGTCGGCTTTCCCCTCGATGGCAGTGGCCACGGCGCTCTCGTCGATCAATTCGCGATGATCCACGCCCCGCAGTTTGAAGAGCAGCTCGGGTTGTTGATCGAGTTTGGCACCCACTCCGTAAAGGATCGCGGCGAGGTGTTTGCAGAGCGTGGCCCAGTCGGGGCACGAGCAATCGAGCTTGATTTCTTTCAACTTGGGAAAGATGCCGTCGGCCGGATCGGTGACCAAGCCCATGATCTCGTCGGAGATTTTTCCCTGGAGCAGTTCGATGAGTGAGCCGACGCCGCCGCGGCAACGATCCTTGAGGCGCTTCCACCTGGCCGCCGCGAGCGACTCGATAAGGATGGTCTGCTCGTAGAGTTCGGCCCCTTGGACGAGCGCGGTGATTTTTCCGGTTTCGATGGAGAGGTGCAGGACCGAACCGTTGCGCACGTAGGTACGGCCGCGGGGGAGGCGGTTCTCGTAGTCGCCGAGACTTTCGAGATGGTCGCACCAGGCGCGTCCCCAGAAGCTCGTCGCGATCTTCGTGCGATGGGACAGCTCGCCGAGCGGCTCGATGGCGCGTTCGGCTTTTCTCATTTTCTCGAGTTGCTTGCGGCCATTGGCCTGGCGTTGGGCGACGGAAACGTAGGGTTTGTAATACCAGCTCATGATTGGGTTTCGGCTCGATCCAGATCCAGCCGCACGAAGTCGAGCAGCTCGGCATCGCTCATTTCGGTGAGGGACTTCTCGGCGCCGTCGCTGAGAATCGCATCGGAGACATTCTGCTTTTCACCGATGAGGGCGTCAATGCGTTCCTCGAGGGTTCCGGCGACGACGAACTTGTGGACGAGAACGTTGCGCTTCTGTCCGATGCGGAAGGCGCGGTCGGTGGCCTGGTTTTCCACGGCGGGGTTCCACCAACGGTCGAAATGGATCACATGGGAGGCGGCGGTGAGGTTCAGTCCGGTGCCGCCCGCCTTCAGCGAGAGCACGAAGAAGGGCGGGCCGTCCTCGCGCTGGAAACGATCGACCATTTCCTGCCGCCGCTTCACCGCCGTGCCCCCGTGCAGGACGAGCCCGCCCCGACCGAAGACGCGGGCAAGATGGCTCTCGAGCGGGTCGGTGAGCTCGCGGAACTGGGTGAAGACGAGCGCTTTTTCCCCGCGCGAGGCGATCTCCTCGCAGAGTTCGGCGAGGCGCAGGAATTTCGCACTGTGGGCGGGATCGTAGGCACCTGATTTGGCGAGTTGGTCGGGGTGGTTGCAGATCTGCTTGAAGCGCATCAGGTAGGCGAGGACGAGCCCACGCCGCTCGATCCCGGAGACGTTTTCGAGGGATTCGGCGAGCGTCTTCGCGGCCCGCTCGTAGAGACGCGCCTGGGCCGGAACGAGTCCGCAGGAGACCTTCATCTCCGTCTTGTCGGGCAGGTCGGCGATGATGCTCTTGTCGGTCTTAAGTCGTCGCAGAATGTAGGGAGCGACAAGGCGGCGGAGCGGAGCGTAGTGGACGGATTCACCCCTCTGGAGACTGTTCACAAAACCGCGGAAACGGGTCGAGTTGCCGAGGAGTCCGGGATTGATGAAATCGAAGAGCGACCAGAGATCGCCGAGCTGATTCTCCACCGGTGTGCCGGTGAGGGCGATGCGGGCGGTGGACAGCAGCTGTTTTACGGCCTTGCTCTGCCCGGTCGCGGGATTCTTGATGGCCTGGGCCTCGTCGAGCACGACCCAGCCCCATCGGGTGGTGCGGATCCAATCAAGCCGGGCGACCATGCCGTAGGTGGTGATGACGAGGTCGCAGGCGGCGAGATCCCGCTCGTCCGGCGGCTCGGTGTCCCCGGCGGAGCGGTGGATGATCTGGAGTCGCAGCGAGGGGGCGAAGTTCCCGGCTTCGCGCCTCCAGTTCCCGATCAGTGAGGCGGGCACGACGAGCAGGGACGGCGCGCCGCCCGGAGCCTCTTCCTGCCGGCGGAGGAGGGCTGAGAGGACCTGGATGGTTTTTCCGAGCCCCATGTCATCGGCGAGACAGGCCCCCAGCCCCATACGGGCGCAGAACCAGAGCCAATCGACCCCTTTCGCCTGATAGGGCCGCAAGGTGGCGCGCAGTCCCGCGGGCGGCGGACCGGGTTCGGGCGAGGCGAGAGCCTGCAGGGTGGCGGCGAGTTCGTCTCCGGCACGGGCAAAAGCCCAGCCTCGTTCTTCTTCGATGGCCGTCGCTTCACCGAGATCGACGGGGGCCCCGGCGAGGAGGCGCATGCCCTCGATGAAAGGGATGCCATCGGCAGCGATGGATTGCCAATGATCGAGCGCTTCCCGCAACTTCTCCCGATCGACCTCGATCCACTGTCCTTGGAAAAAGACGAGCCCGTCCTCCTCGCCGGCAAGGAGGGCATCGATCTCTTTTTTCGAGAGGGATTTCCCTTCCACGACGACCTCCAGCTTGAAATCGAGCAGGGCATTGAGACCGATCCCAGCCCCCTTTTTCTGACCTACGACGGCGGAGACCTGAGGACGGGGCCCTCGCTTCCGCCACCAGTTCGGGAGCCGCACAAGCAGCCCGGCGTCTTCATACTTGGGGACGGAGCGGAGGAATTGATAGGCCTCCTCCGGGCTCCATGCGAGCGGGTGGAACACATCGCCGCTCTCCACGAGGTCGGACATCAAGGGGCAGGCCTTGGCGGCCGCATGAATGGGGGTGAGCAGTTTGAGGAGCGAGGATTTGTCCTTCGCTCCACCATATTCCTGCAGCGCCTTGCCGAGCGGGAGCTGACTCAGTCTTCCGGCCTGGGAGAGGCCCGATGCATAGGTCGCGAGAAAGGCGAAGGGGCATTCCGGATCGGCCTTGTTCTCCGCGAGATGAAGGGTGACCCGTCCGACCCGCGACCAGGCCGGGGCATGAGCCTGGAGGAAGGCGGCGATCGTGTTTTTGCCTCCGACCCGTTCCCGTGTCCACGTATCGAGCCGGTTCCAGAGCGAAACCAGCATTTCCCGGGAGAGGTATTCGGCGCCACGCATCGGCGGCGCGTCGAGGATCCAACCCGCCATGGTCGAGGCGTCGGGCACCGGGATCGGCGGGAGCGCCTCCACTCCGTCAGGGACCTGGCAAAGTTCGCGGACAAAGGCATCGGCAATGGTTTTCCAATAACGGAGCGTATCGTCGGCTCCCTCACCAAACGAATGACCGCCGAGAGTGACGAGCCCGACTGCATCGCCTTCGGAAAAAGCGCGGGCGAGATCCTTTCGTGTGCCGCGGTAAAGTAAGGCTCCGCCCGGACTGAGCTCGAGGGAGTCGGAGGCCGGAGACCCGCTTTCGGAAGATGGCATGGCACGAGGCATGGGCACTGAAGCCTTGGCCGGGATGGAAGGAGAAGCAAGGAGGAAGCGGCACAACGCCACTGAATCCATCGGCAATGGGGGACCACCGTCGCCCCGCTCCTCCCGTCATCCCGTGCCCCCGCAGAACCTCTTTTCCCTTCCCGTCCGGCCTTGGACTCCCTACCCTTTCCCATATGAATCCCTCGTCCCCCGACCGCCGCCATTTCCTCAAATCCGCCGGGCTCGCCGCCGGTGCCTCCGTGCTCGGCTTTCCCGCGATCACCCGCTGCCAGTCGCCGAACTCGAAGCTGGGCGTCGCCCTCATCGGGGTGGGCGGCCGCGGAGGCTCGCACGTGAAGGCCACGGTCGATGCGAAGGAGGACATCGTCGCCCTCGTCGACGTGAACGAGAACCATCTCGGCAACGCCCTCGGCCAGGCCCCGAAGGCGCGCAGCCACCGCGACTTCCGTGAACTCTTCGCCGGCCGTCTCGACGACATCGACGCCGTCTTCGTCTCAACGACGGAGCACACCCACGCCTTCGCGATCCTCCCCGCCCTCCGCGCCGGGAAGCATGTCTACAGCGAAAAACCCCTCACCCGCGACGTCTTCGAGGCTCGCAAGATCATCGAGACCGCCGCCGCGCGTCCGGAGTTGATGACGCAGATGGGCACGCAAATCCATGCCACCGAAAACTACCGGCGCGTCGTCGAACTGATCGAAAGCGGCGCGATCGGCCCGGTGCGCGAGGTGCACTGCTGGGTGAGCCGCGCCTGGGGCTGGCAGTCGCAGGAGGAGGCGGAGAAAAACAAGGACATCATTTACACGCCGGACACTCCCACCAAAGGCATGCCGTTGCCGGACGGGCTCGACTGGGATCTCTGGATCGGTCCCGCGCCCTACCGCGATTTCCACGAGTATTATTTCCCCGGACCACGCTGGTATCGCTGGTGGGATTTCGGCAATGGCACGATGTCCGACCTCGGCAGCCACCGCAATGACCTCCCATGGTGGGCTCTGAAGCTGGACGCGCCGCTGACGATCGAACCGGTCGCCGGCCCGCCCGCCCATCACGACATCGCCCCGGCCTCGATGGCGGTGAAATACACCTACGGGAAACGCGGCGAACTTGCCCCGGTGGAGCTGACCTGGTATCAGGGCACGCAGAAGCCGGCGATCTGGCGGGAAGGCAAGATCCCGCAGTGGGGCGACGGCTGTCTTTTCATCGGCGACAACGGCATGCTCCTCGCCGACTACGGAAAGCTCGTGTTGTTGCCCGAGGAGAAGTTCAAGGGCTTCACCCCACCGAAGCCCTACATCGCGCCATCGCCCGGCCAGCAGCAGGAGTTTTTCCTCGCCTGCAAGGGCGAAGGGCCGAAGCCGCTCTGCCATTTCGGATACTCCGGGCCGCTCACCGAGGCAAACCACCTCGGGAACGTCGCCTACCGCGCCGGGAAGAAACTGGAGTGGGACGCGAAAGCGATGAAGTTCCCCAACGCGCCGGACGCCGAGAAGTTCCTCAAGCGCGAATACCGCAAGGGGTGGTCGCTCGACGCCTGAACGCCACCGTGACACGAACTCGGCTGCGGCTGGTGCCTCAAGCCCGCGCGGCCCGCGCGGCCCGCGCGGCCCGCGCGCCTGGTCGCGCGTCCGCCCGTCTCTCACCTCAACCGATCGGGGGAGGCGTGCGGGGAGCGACGTCGCGCTCCGCCTCGAGCGCGGGAAGGATCCCTGCGCCCGAAGGCATGAGGATGACCTCGGCGGTGCCGGCGAGAATCTCCTGGGTCTCGAGCACGGCGAAGAGGGCATCGACGACCTCGGGATCCCGTCCGATGAGCCGGAGCGATTCACCGACGAGGCGCGGACGGACCGCCTGGGCTTTGGCGAACTCGATCGAGGCCTCGCGCTCGGCCTTCGACTTGATGATGTCGACCTGATTGTCACCGGCCTGACGGATCGCGGAGGTGACCTGCCGGAGGCGATTGACGACCTTCTGCTCAATTTGGTGGATCATCGCGGCGTCGCGGAAGTGGACTTTCCGGATGTAGACCGAGCCCAGCGAATACCCCCAGCTTTCCGATTTCGGCGAAACTTCCACGCGGACCTCTCGGCTCATGTGGTGGCGGTTCCGCATCATCTCATCGAGCGGCATGTTGCTGAGACAGCGAACCGTCGTGTTGGTGACGTTTGCCTGGAGCGAACCCTCCGGATCGGTGTTTTGGAAGAGGTAAGCGACCGGATCGCTGACCCGCATCTCGTACCAGACACCGATCCCGACGGGAGTCCCCTCCTCCGAGTTGACGGGGCGGCTGCGCAGATAGCGCTGGTCGAGGCGGAGATCGAGAGTGTGGACCTTGCCGAAGAACGGAACGAGAAGCACGCCGGGACCGATCGAAAGGGGCGTGATGTGGAGGCCAGGTTCGGAGATCACCCCGATGACCTTTCCGAAGAGGACGAAGACCTTGCAGCGGCATTCGTTCACCGTCGTGAACCAACAGAGATACCTGAGGATCCCGAGGAGGAACGGAAGCCCGATGAGGAGGCCGAAGAAGGCGATGGCCGCGCCGGAGAGGAAGCCTGTCATTGCGAGGAGGTGGAGGCATCCGCGATGACCCGGCGGGCGCGGCGGAAGAGTTGGAGTTTCACGTTGCGGAGGTAGGCCTCGAGCGAGGCGGGACCGCCGTTCTGCTTCAGGGCGAAGAGTTCGCCGGCAACTCGGCGGAGGGGCTCGACCTCGGCCTGGACCCGCATCGTCTGGATCTCGACGGCGCGTTTCGACTGCTCGATCTTCTGGTCGGCCTCGGCCTGGGCGAGGCTGATGTCCGCGGAAACCTCGTTGTGCGCCGTATTGATGGCGGCGAGGGCCGAATCGATGTCCGGCGGAGGATCGATCCCGGTGATGAGGGAGGCATCGAGTTCGATCCCGTAGCGAGCCGCGGAACTAAGACACTCCCGGTTCATCTGTTCGTTCAGCTCGTTGAGGTTCTTGCGGAGGTCGTTGATCGAGACGCCCTCGATGCGGGGATTTCCCCCTTCCATGATGGCGTCGTCGATCTGGTCGAGGGAGACACCGTCGGCGGCGTGCCTGGCCTCGAAGTTGGCGATGCGCTCGCGGAGAATCGACACGAAGTAGCCCATGATGTGGGCGACGGGGTTCTTCACCCCGAAGAGGTAGGCGTAAAGGTTGCGCTCGGAGACCTTGAAGCGGAGCTGGCCGGTCGCGCCGATGTTGAGCTGGTCCTTCGTCACCGCCTCGAGCACGGTCCAGTTGCGGTTGAGGGTCGGATCCTCCGGATCGTAGGCGATGCTGGCGGTCTCGATCGCGATGCTGACCTTGTGGACCTTCTGCCAAGGCATCTTGACGTAGGGTCCTCCCGGGCCGACGACGCGCACCTGGGGATAGGTGTAGCGGGGCTTTTGCTCGTCGCTGAGATGTTCCGCGATGGGTAGCTCGAGGGTGGTCCGGTCCTTGAGACGCTGGGCCCGCCCCAGCGTCGTGACGACGGCGCGTTCATTTTGTTCCACCGTGTAAAATCCGGTGAGGACGCAACGGACGACGAACCAGACGACCGTTCCTGCGATGATTCCCATGATGAAGCCCATGCGGCGGGCAGGTTGGACACTGGAAACCGGATTGCCAAGCAAAATCTCCGGGGCAACCCCGCTTACGCCCTCCTCAAGGCACCGCAATCCGCTCGAGAATCGTCGCGATGATCTGCTCGCTCGTGATTTCCTCGGCCTCGGCCTCATAGCTGAGAAGGATCCGGTGACGGAGGACGTCGTGGACGAGATCCTTCACATCCTGGGGAACGACGTAGCCACGCCCCTTGAGGAACGCGGCGGCCTTGGCCGCGAGGGTGAGATTGATCGTGCCACGGGGAGAGGCACCGGCCCGGACGAGGGGCTTCAGGGCGGGGTCGATTTCGCCGGGGAAACGCGTCGCATGGATGAGGCGGACGATGTAGTCCTTCACCCCGTCGTCGACATAGACGTAGTTCACGAGTTCGCGGCTGGCGATGACGGTCTTCGGGTCGACGACGGCGCGGACCTTCAGCTTCGGCGAGGACGTGGCCATGCGGTCGAGAATGGTCCGCTCCTCGGCGATCGTCGGGTAATCAACGATGACCTTGAAAAGAAAGCGGTCGAGCTGGGCCTCGGGGAGCTGGTAGGTGCCCTCCTGGTCGATCGGGTTCTGGGTCGCGAGAACGAGGAAGGGATCGGGCAGGCGGTAGGTGGTGTCGCCGATGGTGACCTGGCGTTCCTGCATCGCCTCGAGAAGGGCGCTCTGGACCTTGGCGGGGGCGCGGTTGATTTCGTCGGCAAGGACGAGGTTGGAGAAGACCGGTCCGAGCTTCGGGGAAAACTCGTTCGTGCCGGGATTGAAGATGAGGGTGCCGATGAGGTCGGCGGGAAGCAGGTCCGGAGTGAACTGGATGCGCTGGAACTGGGCGGCGAGGGCTCCGGCGAGGGTGTTGACGGTGAGGGTCTTGGCCAGTCCCGGGACGCCCTCGAGGAGGACGTGCCCGTTCGTGAGCAGCCCGATGAGAAGCCGGTCGATGAGGCCTGTTTGTCCGACGACGACGCGGCCCATCTCCTCCTTCACCGCGGCGATCCAGAGGTTCTGTTTCTGGATTTCCTCGGCGAGTTTCTGCGTGTCGATCGATTGCATGCGGTGAAGGCGATAGAATGGACGGAATTCCGACAGGCGCAAGCCGGGTCGGGGCCTCTCCCCGCAGATTCGTTCCGATCACGGCATCGGGGAAACAGCCGGCTCCGTCGGGCAGTCCCCCCCCCCGGCCGGCTCGTCGGGACGCCCCAGGTCGGAAAGACGCCGCTCGACGACCGCCTCGAGGCGCCGTTCCCAGAGGTAGCGCCGGAACAGCACCTTGATCGCCGCGGTCAGGGGCACGGCGAGAAGGGCGCCGAGGAGCCCCCCGAGAAGGAAGGACCAGAAGATGACGGAGAAGATCACCGTGAGGGGATGCAATCCCACCGAGTCCCCGACGATCCGGGGGGCGGTGACGAGCCCGTTGATCTGCTGGAAAATGAAGAAGATGGCGAGGACGAGGACGGGGTAGACCCAGACACTCGGCAGCGGGATCGTCGTCCAGGCGTAGAGCAGGACCTCGGCCCGCGCGCAGTCGGGCGAGACCTGGGTCACGAAATAGGTGTCCGCCTGGGTCGCGCCCTCGACGAGGACGGTGGCCGTTTCCCCGACGACCGCCTTTTCCGCCCCCTGCACCGTCCCCCAGCTCGTCGCGCTGAAATGGACGAGGGCGATGATCATCGCCGGGATCATCACGAGAAGGTTGCCGATGTAGGGGATCAGCCCGAGCAGGGCGAGGAACACGCCGATGAGGAGGGCGTAGGGCAGCCCGATCAGGGTGAGGACCACGGCGACGAGAGCCCCGTCGATGAGGCTGACGACCATCTGCCCCCGGAAGAAGGAGATGAGGTAGCCGTTGATCTCAGTGAGCGTGCCGACGACCTCGTCCTTGAACTGCGACGCCTTCAGCGGGAGGTAATCGGACCACGATTTGGCGATGACGTGGCCGTTCTGCAGGAAATAGTAGAGGTAGATGGGCACGAGGAGGAGGCCCAGCAGATAACCAAAGAACCCGAAGGCCCCGCGGAGCCGCGACCAGATCAGTTGTCCGATCTGCCCTCCGAGCTTTGGTCCTTCGGTCGTGAGCCACTCGACGCCGCGGTCGTAATAATCCTTCGCGATGCCCGTCTCGAAGTATCCCTGGAGGGAATCGATCCCCCGTTTCACCAAGGTCGTGGCTCTCTGGCTGTAGGTCTCGCGGTTTTTGTAGACCTCCTGGGCCTGGCCGATCGTGGGCACGACCACGGAGACGGCGAGCACGATGACCAACACGACAAAGGTGATATACACGACGAGCAACGCCCGCCGGTGGGACCAACCGCGTCGCATGAGCCAGGCGATGATCGGCTCGAGGAGATAGGCGATGATCGCCGCGACGGCGAGCGGGACGAGGATGGGCTGCAGGTAGCTGAGGACCGTCCCGCTCAGCACGATGAATCCGACCGCGATCGCCCCGATCACGACGATGGAGAGGGCGGTGATGGCGCTCCAGAGCGTCCGGCGCTGGAAGAGGGACGGAATCGGTTTCGTTTCGGCACACTCGGGCGACGGTTCCATGGATCGACAACGGGGAGGGTTCTATCCCGCACCAGACTCTATAGGGTCCGGGAGTTCCCGGGCAACGTGGAATTTCAGCGTCAATACAAAAGAACCGGGCCGCTTCCGCGCGGAAAAACCTGTGAATAACTTGGTGAAAAGGCGTTCATATCCGCGGAAAAGCTGGTTCGGCGAGGCCTGCAGGCTGTGGAGAAATGTGAATAACCTGGGAAGAAGTTCCCAAACAAGCGGTGAAAAGAAGCCGGGAGATCGGATCGAGGCGTTTCCCAAGTCCCCGAAAGCGTGCTAGACTCGCTTTTTTCCCCGATTTCAACCGTCCCAAGTCATGTTCGTCGATCACATCCGCATTTTTGCCAAAGCCGGCGACGGCGGAAACGGCTGCTCCAGTTTCCGGCGCGAAAAGTTCGTGCCCAAGGGCGGCCCCGACGGAGGGGACGGGGGGGACGGGGGCGATGTGATCCTCGTCGTGGACCCTCACACTGACAATCTCCGGGATTTCTTTTTCAAGCACAACTATCTGGCCGAGAAAGGCACCCCGGGCCACGGACAGAAGAAGACCGGCCGATCGGGCAAGGATCTGATCCTGAAAGTGCCCCCGGGCACGGTGGTCTACCGGACCGAGCCTCCCGCCCCCCGGACCCGGAAGGGAGAGGACTTTCTCGTCGATGGGGACGCCGATGACTTCGAGGAGACCGAGGACGACACCATTTTCGACGGCTCCGAGCCGGCGGAAAACGAGGTCGTCGCCGACCTCACCGAACCCGGCCAGCGTTTCACCCTCTGCCGCGGCGGCTCCGGTGGTAAGGGCAACTGGCGCTTCCGCACCGACACGAACCAAGCCCCGATCGAGTTCACCGAGGGAACCAAGGGGGACGAAGGCTGGTTTTTCCTGGAACTCCGCCGCATCGCCGACATCGGCCTGGTCGGCTTCCCGAACGCGGGCAAATCGACCCTGCTCGGGGCCCTCTCCAACGCGACTCCGAAGGTGGCCTCCTACCCCTTCACGACCCTGACCCCGATGGTCGGAGTGGTCGAGTTCCCCGGATTCTACCGCACCACCGTTGCCGACATCCCGGGCCTGATCGAGGGTGCCCACCGCAACATCGGGCTGGGGCATGACTTCCTCCGCCATATCAGCCGTTGCTCGATTTTTCTTTTCGTCGTCGACACCGCGGGAGTGGACGACCGCGATCCCGTCTCGGACATCGAGATCCTGCGACAGGAACTGAAGCTCTACGACGAGCGCCTCACCGACCGCCCCTGGCTCATCGTCGCGAACAAGATGGACCTGCCCGAGGCCGAAGAACGGCTCGACGCCCTGCGGACCCGTTTTCCGAAGCAGGAGATCCTCGCCATTTCCGCGGACAAGGGGACGGGCCTCGACGCCCTCAAACAGCGCCTTTGTGAACTGACCGGTCACCGCCCCGGCTGAGGAGGCCGAATAAGCCATTGCGCGGGGCGTGCCTCCGGTCTATTCTAGACGCCTTTACCGGCATGGAACGCCTCGCATCGAGCTCCATTTCCATTCTTCGCATCGCGATCATCATTGGCTGACCCGCCGGGTGATTGCGGTTCGGTCCTTTTTCCCCGGCCTCCCCTCAAACGCCGGAACAAGCCGAGTCGGGATCACCCCTCCCACGCTTCCCCCTACCCCGACTCCTTTTCCATGAGCAAGCATCCCGACGTGAAACTGTATGACACGACCCTGCGCGACGGCACCCAGGGCGAAGGCGTGAATTTCAGCTCGCTCGACAAGATCCGGATCGCGAAGGAACTCGACGCCTTCGGGATGCACTACATCGAGGGCGGCTGGCCGGGGTCGAACCCGAAGGATGTCTCCTTTTTCGAGCAGGCCGCCGACCTCGAGTGGAAAAACGCCCGCATCGCCGCCTTCGGCAGCACGAGGAGGAAAGACACGCCGGTCGAGGACGACGGACAGGTCCGCACCCTGCTCGAGGCGAAGACGCCGGTGATCACCTTCTTCGGCAAGAGCTGGCGCCTCCACGTCACCGAGATCCTCGGCACGACGGAGATGGAGAATCAGGCCATGATCCGCGACACGACCCGTTTCCTCAAGGAACATGGCCGCGAGGTGGTCTACGATGCCGAGCATTTCTTCGACGGCTACAAGGACTGCCCCGAACACGCCCTCGCCACCCTCGCCGCGGCGAAGGAAGGCGGCGCCGACTGGCTCGTCCTCTGTGACACCAACGGCGGCACCCTCCCCCACGAGGTCGCCGAGATCACCGCGGTCGTCATGAACACCCTCGGCATCCCCGTCGGAATCCACACCCACGACGACACCGGCGTGGCCGTCGCCAACGCCCTCGCCTCCATCCTCGCCGGCGCGACCCAGGTCCAGGGTACTATGAACGGCTACGGGGAGCGCGTCGGGAACTGCAACCTCACCACGGTGATCCCGAACCTTCAGCTCAAGATGGGGCGCCCCGTCGTGACCGATCTCACCCGGCTCACTCATCTTTCGCACTTCGTCGACGACCTCGCCAACAACGCCCACAACATCCGCGCGCCCTATGTCGGATCGACGGCGTTCGCGCACAAAGGCGGCATGCACGTCAACGCCGTGCAGAAGGTGGCCCACAGCTTCGAGCACGTCGCTCCCGCCACCGTCGGGAACCGCCAGCGCATCCTCGTCTCCGAGCTTTCGGGCCAGTCGAACGTGCTCATGAAAGCCGAGGAACTCGGCCTGAAAGTCGAGAAAGGCAGCCCCGAGGCCCTCGAGATCCTCAAGAGCATGAAGGAACTCGAGGAGCAGGGCTACGAATTCGAGGCGGCCGAGGCCAGTTTCGAACTGCTCATCCGCCAGCACCAAAAGACCTACCGGCCGCTTTTCGAACTCAAGGAATACCACTGCACCTTCCGCCGCGACGGGGTCCGCGACTACCAGACCTGCTCGGCGACGGTGAAGCTCGTCGTCAACGGTGCCGAGGAATACCGCGTCGCGGAGGGCGACGGCCCCGTCAACGCCCTCGACGCCGCGCTGCGAAAGGCCCTCCGGCCCGCCTATCCCCACATCGACGAGATGGAGCTAGAGGACTACAAGGTCCGCATCATCGACAGCCACATGGGGACCGCGGCAAAAACGCGTGTCCTCATCCTCAGTTCGGCCAATCACGAGACCTGGGGCACCGTCGGGGTCAGCTACAACATCATCGAGGCGAGCTGGCGCGCCCTTGTCGACTCGGTCGAGTATTTCCTCACGAAGCGCGGGGTCTGAAGTTGCCGTTCGCCGACCGATCGCCTCACTGAGGATTCGCCATCTTTTCGAGTAGCTTCTCGAAGAGGGTCTTCGACTTCTCCGGCGTCGCGGCCGCGGTGCTCGTTTCTTCGGAAATGATTTCCCCGACCGTGACCGGAACATTCGGGCGCACCGTCTGGGGGGCGGCAAGCGCCTCGGTCAGCTCCGGGAGGTCGATCTCACCGGTGGTGACCCGGTTCGGATTGCTCTTGAGGAAGGTGTTGATCGGAACGCGGACGAGACGGTCCTCGTAGCGCAGCGTGCGCCGGGCATCGCTGAACTGCTTGGGGACGTGATAGGTCTGATAGGTCCGGGGATACATTTCCCGGTGCATCCCGACCCGAAGGTCCTTGCGGATCTCGAAATGGAGGTGCGCGGCATACATCCGGTAGGGCCCGCACCCGATCGTTCCGACGGTCTGTCCCCGCGTGACCTGCTGGCCCAGCCTGACCGAACGGACCTTGAGGTGGCCGTAGAGCGAGTCGATGAAGGCGATCTGGCCATTGTTCTCACGATAGGCGTGCCGGATGATCACGACATTGCCCCATCCCCGCTTGTAGTCCTCGGAGAACACGACCACGCCATGGGCGATCGAGTAGACCGGATCCCCCTCGTCGGAGTCTCCCCCACCGTTGCCGTTCCAGTCCTCCCCGAGGTGCCCGTTCGGCGAAAAACCACGAAAAATGTAATATCCGTCTCCGTTCGGCTTTCCCACGGGATAATCAAACCCGTCGGCGAGCCGCGTCGTGGTGTAGGATTGGGCACGGGATTCGGTTTCCCCGATCACGGCGAGAACGAACCCGGTTGCCAACGCAAGGACGGGACGGAGAAAAATCCGCCATGGATTGGTGGGAAACATGAAGTGCGCCGACTGCCTGGGGGACGAAACCAAAACGAACCGCACGCCCGGTTTCTTAGGTGGTTTCGCGGATGGACCTCTTGGGGCGAAACATCAGCAAACCTGACTCACCAAGCCACAATTTCACCTGCCGTCAATGCGGGACTCGCCGGACCATCCGGTCGATGCAACCCTCCGAAGAAGGAATCGGAGATCGCCTCCTCCGCCGGTTGAAACCGGTCGTTATCGGGCCTCCCTTCCCCTCTTGAGAGGGAGCCTCGGGAACGCCCCATCAGGCCCCTTTTCTCCGAGACACCGTGTCAAAACGTCCACGCCCCCTCAAGAATTCCCACATCTTCTTAAGCTTGGCTCTCAAAATTGAAATATTTCTCAAATACCACTTGTGTTTTTAATAAATTTGACCACAATAGCCAGAACCGGGTGATTTTACTCAAGATTGTGGTTTTTGAGCGACAACCTCGCTTGTGGGAATCATCACTCGCATCAAACCCTCCGGGGAAACCCAAACCGACCACCATGGCAGACGAAGATCCACCCGAACTGATGACCGTCAAAGAGACCGCCGAATACCTGCGGATCCCTCTCCCGACGGTATACTACCTCGTCCAGCGGGGGCAACTGCCGGCTATCCAAATCGGCGGACGCTGGCGCATCAAACGCAGCCTCCTCGACCGGGACATTCTCAAGACCGATGAAGGCGGGCAGCCGACCGTCCTCGTCGTCGATGACGACCCCGCCCTGCAGACCCTCTTCAAACAGTTTCTCAAGAAGGCCGGCTTCGGACGCATCGTCGTCGGAACCGGAGCCGAGGCCCTTACCTACGCGGAAAAGCAGCGTTTCGACCTCGTTTTCCTCGACCTGAAGCTTCCCGACATCCCGGGCGACGAACTCTATGCGAAGCTGAAGAAGATCTACCCCGACCTTCCCATCGTCATCATCACCGGCTATCCGGACAGCGAGATTCTCACCAAGATCCTCTCCAGCGGCCCGGTCACCGTGATCAAAAAACCGATCGAATACGATCAGCTCAACCGCACCGTCAAGATCCTTGGACACAAGGGTGCGGACGCTGCCTGATCGCCCCCTCACAGTCATCCACGGTTTCCCGGAAGCCTCCTCGCAAGAGGGGGCTTTTTGGTTTTGGTCTCGGCAAAGCGCGGGGCGAGGCCCCAAAACCAACGAACCGGACACCGTTACCAGTGCCCTGTCCGTATTTCGGGGTGGAATGGGAGTGAAAACCCCCGCCGGATGGAGATTCAGGAAAACGTGCGGCTCCACACGCGGGTCGTTCCGTTCGAGTAGTGGTCGCAGTAGGTCACCACGGTCACGTGATAGGTGAAGGGACGCCCGCAGTGATCGTAGGCCGTGCGGCACCGGGTGTAACGGTTCACTTCCACCGTGTGGGTCCGGTAGACCGGGGCACAGTGGCCGCGCCCATGGAAGTGGCCTCCGGAAGGGACGTAACCTCCCCCTTCCGCATAAGACCCGTAGCCCCCTCCGCCGTGTCCACCTCCGCTATAACCTCCGCCGCCGTAGGCACCAAAGCCACCGGATCCGAAAGGACCGGCATGGGCGGTGGAGAGACCGGCAAGGGACAGCGCCGCGCCGGCGGCGGCAAGGGAGAGACGAATGGTTTTCATGGATTTCGGAGGGATTGGACGGTTGATGGTTTCACCGCGGTCAGCAGATCATTCCGGACCTGGCGGTGATGTCGGTTGGACGAAGGGCCCGCCCCCGCTATGCGAAAAAGAATCATTTAGCGAACGGCCCCCGGGGCGCGGCCATCGGATCACCGATCCACGCGAAACCGCGGTGGGCGCCGCAACCACGCAAATGACTGCCCCCCATTGGGTTCGGATTCAAAAGGATTGCCGTCGCACCAGAACAGTCCGCTCCCATCCCACCCGCGCCATCGCCGAAAAGCCCCTCGCAGTCATTGAACCCCATTGCCAAGCCGGACGTATCGTGGTCACGTGTGGGGAGAAACGTCGGAGTCCGCTCGCCCTGCTCGAATGAATGCCCTCCCCCGCCGGCTCGAACCAGAGTGGCTCGATTCGCTCGACCACCGGGACCCTCGGGCGATTCGAGCGAGGCGCGATTTGCGGCTCGTCAATCTCCTGATGGGCAACGAGGGGTGGATCCTCCGCCAGGTGGCGACATTGTCCCGCTCCGCGGAGAGGGGCATCGTCGAATTCGGTTCGGGCGACGGGCGTCTTCTGACGCATCTCTCCCGCCTCGGACCGGCGACCGGCTGCGACCTCGCTCCGAAGCCACCCGGGCTGCCCGTGGAGATCGCGTGGCGACAAGGCGATGTCTTCTCTCTGCCGGAAACGCTCACCGGCGGCATCCTCGTTGCGAATCTCATCCTGCATCACTTTGACCCCGGGTCGTTGCGAAAGATCGGCGGCATCGCGGCGGGCTTCGACGCCCTCGTCATCGTGGAGCCCCACCGCTCGCGCGGCGGGCTCGCCCTGGCCGGGCTGCTGCTCCCCTTCGTCAGCGAGGTGACGCGCCATGACATGCCCGTGAGCATCCGAGCGGGATTCGCCCTGGGGGAATTGACGCGCGAACTGGGCCTTTCCACCGGCTGGAGCGTAAACGAAACGAGCCACTGGCGTGGATCGCTCCGCGTCGTGGCGCAACGTCTCGCATGAAATCTCTGACCATCGTCGGCGGCGGACTCGCCGGTCTCGGTCTTGCCCACGCCCTGCGCCGCCATGACGTGCCCGTGACGCTGCACGAGGCGGGACGTTATCCCCGCCACCGGGTCTGCGGGGAATTCATCTCCGGCATCACCCCGGACACGCTCGCGTCGCTCGACATCGCCGACGCCTTCACCCGGGCCCGTCTTCACCTCGAGGGCACCTGGTATGCGGGCGCGAAAAAGATCCTCGCCTTCACCCTTCCCGCCCCGGCCCTGGCCATTTCCCGTCATTTCCTCGACCACCGCCTGAGCCAGACGCTCAGGGAAAAGGGCGGATCCGTCGTCGAATTCTCACGCCTCGGGCGGGAACCCCGCGAGGGGCTCGTCTGGACCGCCGGCCGCCGCCCCCGCCGCGGCCCGTGGATCGGATTGAAGGCCCACTACCAAGGCCTCGATCTCGACGGCGGACTCGAAATGCACCTCGGTGGCAACGGCTACGCGGGACTCACCCCGGTCGAAGACGGGCGCGTCAACGTCTGCGCCCTCTTCCGGCTCGATCCCGGGCGCGCGGGAAAGGGACCGGACCTGCTCCTCGATTATCTCCGCACCGGAGGCAACCACGTTCTCGCCGACCGCCTCGCCGCGGCAACGATCGACGAAGACTCCTTCCTCGGCGTATCCGCCTTCGAGCTCGGTTGGCAAAGGGACGATCCCTCGCTCTGCGTCCTTGGCGATGCCGCGGGAATGATCCCGCCCTTCACCGGAAATGGCATGACCATGGCGCTCCAGTCCGCCGAACTCGCGGTCGGGCCGATCCTCCGCTGGAGCAGCGGTGCGATGACCTGGGACGAAACCGTCGCCGCCATCCATCGCGGCGTGCACCGGAAATTCTCACGACGCCTCACCGCCGCCGCCGCCCTGCACCGCGTCCTCCTCGACCCGCGCGGCGTTTTCCTCGCCCGCTCCCTCGCCGGACTCGGGCTGCTTCCCTTCCGCCCTCTCCTCGCCCTCGTGCGCTGATCCATTTTCCTCAAATCCCCCGCCAGCGCCTTCCAGCCCGATGGCGATTCCGTCGGAATCGTCTTCCCCTGAATTTTCGGCGCCGCAGTCTACGCCCACGCCTGCGAATGGTGCCGCGGGTGGAACCGAGGGAATCCTGACATTCACCCCATCCGCTCGCGGTATTCCGTCGGGGTCATGCCGATGCGCTTGCGGAAATGCTGGGCGAAGCTGCTCGCGTCGATGAACCCGCAGAGCTTTGCGATCTCGGAGGAGTTGCGCGAGGTCGACTCGAGGAGCCGTTGCGCCGCGAGGACCCTCGTCTTCAGCAGAAACTCCTGCGGCGAGACTCCGAAGGCCGTCTGGAAACGGCGCTGCAACTGGCGCAGCGACTGGCCGCAGGTTCGGGCCACGTCCTCGATCATCACCTGCTTCGCGAAATCACGGCGCAGGATTTCCGCCGCCCTCGCCACCGTCTGGAAGACGGGCAGCTCGCGGTCCGCCTCATCGGGCCTGCGCAGTAGCCCCATCACGCCGGCGATCTTTCCCGAGCGGTCGAGCAGGGGCAGCTTCGTCACCATGAACCAGTCCGGCATGCCCTGGCCGTCCCACCAGAGCTCGATCCGCTCGATCACCTCGGCCTCGCCAGCGAGGAGGCGATCGTCGTCATCGACGTAGGCCCGCGCCATCAGATCGGGATTCAGGTCGAAATCCGTGAGCCCCAGGATCTCCGACTCGTCGCGCATCGAGTAGCGCTCGCGCAGGCCGCGACTCGCGAACATGAGATGGCCCTCCCGGTCTTTCGCGAAGAAATGCAGTCCCGGGAGATGGTCGAAAATCCGGTGGAAATGGCACGACGGCGCGATCGAGGCAATCCAGGAATCACGGCGGCGTTGCCACCGTCGGATCTCCGGCGCCGACCGCTCCCGCCGCCCGAGCGGTTTCAGGGGTGTCGCATTTCCCATGGCTTTTGTCGCGACGAAGTTCGACGGATCTGGCATCGTTGGCAAGCCCCCTCACCATGAAACCCATTGTCCAGATCTCCCTCGACCTCACCCACATCGACGAAGCCCTCGAGACCGCCGCCCTCGCCATGCGCGCCGGCGTCGACTGGCTCGAGGCCGGCACCCCCCTCATCCTCGCCGAGGGACTGCACGGGGTCCGCGCCCTCCGCGCGGCTTTTCCCGACACTCCCATCGTCGCCGATCTCAAGACGATGGACGGCGGTTACCTCGAGGCCGAGATGATGGCCAAGGCCGGTGCCACCCACGTGGTCGTGATGGCCCGCGCCCACGCCGAGACGGTCAAGTGCGTCGTCAAGGCCGGCGCTGACTTCGGCTGCAAGGTGATGGGCGACAACATGATCTGCGAGGACATGGTCGCCGGGGCGAAATGGCTCGAGGACCTCGGCTGCGATTACATCATCCACCACATCGGCTACGACGAACGACGAGGCATCGCCGCCGCCGGTCACCGCATGCCCAGCCCGCTCGATCAATTGCGTGAGGTCGTGCAGGCGGTGAAGGTGCCGGTGCAGGCGGTCGGTGGATTGACCCTGGAACAGGCGATCCAGTGTCCGCGGTATGGCGCCCCGCTCGTGGTCCTGGGCGCGCCACTGACGATTGATGCGGATGCGTTCAAGACGGCCGACGGGGATTTGGAAGGGTCGTTGCGGATGATTTGTGAGGCGGTGCATGCGCAGGAGGTGGCGGGGACCTTTTCTTGATCTGCGATCATCTGCGGAAATCTGCGATCATCTGCGGAAATCTGCGATCATCTGCGTTGAATTTCTTCTCTTCCGATGCCCGATTCCGAACTAACCTACGCACTGATCGGCTGCGCGATGCGGGTCCACAACGCCCTTGGGCCGGGTCTGCGCGAAAAGCCGTATGAGAACGCGATGGTGATCGAATTGGAACGAAGCGGCTTTTTCCCCGAGCCACAAAAGCCCTACCCGATCCGCTACTTGGGAAAATCTGTCGGAGACTGCGTCCCCGACATCACCGTGAACGAAGAGATTCTCGTGGACGCCAAATCAATCGATTCCATCGGCGAGGGTGAGGTGGCACAGATGTTGAACTATTTGCGCATCTCGCGCTTGGAACTGGGCTTGGTGATCAACTTCAGAAATCCAAAGCTCGAATGGAAGCGCGTGGCGCGGTCGACCGGGAATGATAATGTGTTTTGAATTTCAACGCAGATGACCGCGGATTTCCGCAGATGACCGCAGATCCCTTTAATCCTTAATACCCAATGAAATCCCCCGCCGTCGTCAACTACGCCCCTGACAAACACTCCGTCGAAATCCGCGAAGTCGAAAAACCCTCGATCGGACCCGAGGACGTCCTCCTCGAAGTCGCCAATGTCGGGGTCTGCGGATCGGACCTCCACCAGTGGACCGCCGATCATTCCTGGCCGGTCAACTACCCCGTCGTCCTCGGTCATGAGTTCGGCGGCCATATCGTCGAGGTCGGCAAGGAGGTCGAACACTGGAAGGAAGGCGACCGCGTCGTCTCCGAGACCGCCGCGATCATCTCGAAGGACAATCCCATGACCCGCCGCGGTCTCTACAACCTCGACAACACCCGCAAAGGCTTCGGCTACGGGGTCAACGGGGCCATGACCAAATACGTCCGCGTCCCCTCGCGCATCCTCCACCACGTGCCGGACCACCTCCCCTTCGAACAGGCCTGCCTCACCGAACCCTGCTGCGTCGCTTACAACGCCGTCGTCAAAAACGCGCGCATCGAGCCCGGCGATCGGGTCGTCGTGCTGGGACCCGGCACCATCGGCATCCTCTGCGCCGCCATGGCCAAACTCTGCGGGGCCGAGGTCGCCATCGTCGGCCTCGAGCAGGACGCCCACCGACTCGAGATCGCGCGCGGCTACGGCTGCGAGGTCATCATCGGCGACGCCAAACCCTGGGCTCTGCAGCGCGACGGCCTCGGCTGCGACGGCGTCATCGACGCGGCCGGTGCGAGCATCACCCTGAAAATCGCCCTCGACCTCGTCCGTCCCGCCGGCTGGATCAGCAAGGTCGGCTGGGGACCGCAGCCGCTCAACTTCAACATCGATCCGCTCGTGCAGAAGAACATCACCCTCCAAGGCAGCTTCAGCCACAACTGGCCGATCTGGGAACGGGTCATCGCCCTCCTCGCGAGCGGACAGTTCGACGTGAGACCCATCATCGGCGGCGTCTGGCCGGTCACGGAATGGCACGAAGCCTTCGAGAAGATGCACAAGGGCGAGGTCGTGAAGAGCGTGTTGCGGCCGGTGTGAGAGGGCTGAGAATGCGTCCGAGTCGGTTCTCCGCGGCGACTTTTTGGAAGTCGACTTTCAAGTTATCGGATATTTTGAAAATCGACTTTCAGATTTCCCGGTTTTCAATGCAACTCCATCCCCGGTGACGGCGCTTCCCTGGTTTTGTCTTTGAAGGTCGCCCCCATGCCCGGGGGCGCCAAGCACGGGAAGAGGATCAGGGCGAGCTTGAAAAGAGCGGGTTGCGATCGGTGCAAGGAGGCGGAGCTCCTTCGAACGTCGCTTTTCACACAGGATTTGTCGCAAGTTCCCGAGGACCTTTCTGCTAAAGTATCGCAGTCATGAAAACCCTTCAAACCGAAGTCCTCGTCTGCGGCGGGGGCTGCGCCGGCATTGCCGCCGCCCTCTCTTCGGCCCGCAACGGGGCCAGAACGCTCCTGATCGAACGCGCCGGGTTTTCCGGCGGCATCATCACCACGGTGGGCCTGCCCTATTTCGACGGACTGATCGACAAGCCGAGCGGACGTTTTGTCGTGAAAGGGATCGCACTCGAATTGCTCCAGAAACTCGGCATCGCGAAGGACGGCGCCAAACACATCGACGACCTGCCACCGGAGCTCGTCACGAAGTACTGGGGCAGCATGTGGATTCCGAACGTGGAGCATTTCAAGATCCTCACCGATGAACTCATCCTCCAACATGCGGACAAACTTTCCGTGCTCTACCACAGCATGGCCTGTGACGTGGAGGTGAAGGACGGTCGCGTCGCCGCGGTCATCGTCGCGAACAAGGACGGGCTCGTCCGGATCGAGGCGCGGCAAGTCGTCGACTGCACCGGCGACGGCGACATCGCCCACTGGGCCGGCTGTCCCACGACCTCGTCGAAGCCGCTCATGCCTCTGACGATGCACTTCCGCATCGGCAACGTCGTGCCGGTGGCGGAGACCAGACCAACCGCCAAGAAGGTCCTGATCGAGGCGCACGAACAGGGACGCCTCGCGAATTTCTACGGACCCGGTCTCATCTTCGCCTTCGCGAAGGACGAGTGTTACGTCCACGCCACCCGAGTCCCGGCCAACGCGACCGATGCCGCCGACTTCACCCGCGCGGAGATGCAGGGCCGCAAGGACGCCTGGACCATCTTCAACGAATGGAAGGCGAAGGTGCCCGGATTCGAGAACAGCTACTACATCATGAGCGGTCCCTACATCGGCGTGCGCGACACCCGGCGCATCGTGGGGCTGAACGTGCTCACGCTTGAGGATCTGCAGAAGACGACCCGCCATGACGACGCCATCGCCACGGGCTGCTGGTTCCTCGACATCCACCCGCCCGAGGTTTCGGTGGATAAACCCTTCACCGGCACCGGCTTCCAGCCGAAACCCTACGACATCAGTTATCGCACCCTTGTGCCGCAGCAGGTGAGCAATCTGCTCGTCGCGGGTCGCTGCCACAGCGCCAGCAGCGAAGCCAGTGCCTCCAGCCGCGTCACCGCCACGGCAATGGCCCTCGGCGAAGCCGCCGGATGTGCCGCCGCACTCGCGATGAAGGCGAAGAGCGAAGTCGGCACGATCGATGGCGTAAAAGTGCGTGAAACCCTCGCGAAACAGAATGCGGGGCCTTTCGCATAGACTTTCCGACCGGTGCCTTCCTTGCAACCCTTCAAAGGCAGAAGGGCGATTCCACTTGCCATTCCATGACCTCCCCTTTTCGAAACCAAATCGCCCTCGTGACCGGAGCCAACGATCCGGAGGGCCTTGGCTTCGGAATCGCCAGAGAACTCATTGCCGACGGGGCTACGGTCTATTTCGGGTGCCGCCTCGATGCCCAGGTCGAGGAGCTTGCGGAACCGCTGGCATCATTCGGGGCTTCCGCCCGCGCGGTGCAGCTCGATGTGTCTGATCCAGCCAGCATCACCCGCGCCTTCCAGCAGATCGAGTCCGAGGCCGGTCGTCTCGACATTCTCGTCAACAACGCGGGCGATGGAGCCAACTGCTCCGCACTCGATGAGACCGCCGAGCAGTGGGATCGCATCCTGACGGCGAATGCGCGGGGGCCGTTCCTGTGTTCGCAAGCCGCCGCTCGCCTCATGCTGCCGCGCACCTACGGCCGCATCGTGAACATCAGTTCACAGGCCGCCAGCGTCGCGATCATGAACCACGTCGCCTACTCCTCCTCGAAGGCCGCGCTGAACATGCTCACGAAAAGCATGGCCCTCGAATGGGCACCCCTGGGCATCACCGTCAATGCCGTGGCCCCCACCTACCTCATGACACCCGGCACCCGTCCGTTCCTCGAGCAAGCCGAGTTCCGCCAGTCCGTGCTCGCCCGCATCCCGGTGGGCCGCGTCGGCAGCATCCACGACATCGCCCACGCCGTCCGCTTCCTCTGCCACCCCGACTCCGGCCTCATCACCGGTGAGGTGCTGATGGTCGATGGCGGTTGGACTCTGGCCTGATGGCGGGTTCGGAAAAAAACTTGGCACTCTCGAAGCAACCGGCGGGATTGTCGTAGAGAGAATTGATGTCTGACCTGCCGCCGAATCCCGAAAACCTCGTCCTGCTGCTGACCCAGCACCAGGATTCGTTGTTTCGTTACATCTTCAGCCTCGTGGGGTGCGAGGCGGATGCGCGGGATATTCTGCAAGAGACGAGTCTGGCGCTGTATCGGAAGTTCGAGGCGTATGACGTGTCACGCCCGTTTTTGCCATGGGCTTATCGGTTTGCCTATTTGCAGGTACAGAAGCATCGCGAAAAGGCGGCGCGGTCGCCGCTGCTGTTCTTCAGCGAGGATGTCATGGATTTGCTGGCGCATGACCGGGATCGAATGGAGCCGGAACTCGATCAGCGGCTTCAGTTGTTGGACGGGTGTCTGGCCAAACTGACGCCGCAGGACAAGGAACTCGTCACCAGCCGATACGCGATGCGTCTGGGCGCGGAGGAGATGATGCAGCGGTTTGCGATGAGCCGTCGCACCCTGTTTCGGAACCTGGAACTGCTGCGCCAGCGGCTGCACGAGTGCGTGACACGCCAACTTCAATCGGAGGGACTTTCATGAATCTCGAATCACTCATCCACGCCAAGCTCGATGGGGAAATCACGCCGGAGCAGCACACGCAACTCGAAGCGCTGCTGCGTGATGACTGGCAGGCGCGCCGCCTCTATCTGGAACTCGCCGATCAACATGCGCGTTTGCTGCAACAGCCAGCGGTGAACACTGGCAGGCTCAAGCAGCCATCGGTCATGAGCCGGACGGTGCGTTGGCGCACCTCGGCACTCCTTGCTTCGGCGGCGGCGATTGTCCTGCTGGCCTTCATCGTCTGGCCACGCCCGGCGGTGGATGAAGAGGCGATTTCCAATGGCGTCGCGATGGTCAGTGACACCTTGGATGCGGAGTTTGCTGAAACTGCGGTGCGCAGTGGAGATACCATCGCGCCGGGGAAACTGACCTTGAACAAAGGTCTTGCGCAGATCGAGTTCTTCAGTGGCGCGACGGTTTTGATCGAGGGTGCCACGCAGATCGAAATCCTCTCGGCCTGGGAAGCGCGTTGTGTGAGCGGTCGCGTGCGCGTGCATGTGCCGCCAGCCGCGAAGGGCTTCCTCATGCATGCGCCGGATGTGAAGCTGGAGGACCTCGGCACCGAGTTTGCCCTGAACGTCAATGGGCAGGACAGCGCAGTGCATGTCTTTGATGGCGAGGTCATCGCACATACGAAGGGGAACGCGCCCGCGAGTCTGAAAGAAGGCATGACGCTGGGCCAAACGGACGCCGGTTTCCTTCCCATCGGCGATGTTCACGATCTCGTGCGGCAGCGCCAAGAGCGCCGCCATGCAGAATGGCAAAAGTGGTCGCAAGAGATGTGCAAAGACCCTCGCCTCGTCGCTTACTACACCTTCAAGCACTGGCCCGACGATCGCTGGGACCGGCTGGTGAAAAGCTACGCCATCCCTCCGCAAAAGCAGCGTGCCGGCGGTGCTGTCGGCGCAAAGTGGACGCAAGGTCGCTGGCCCGGCAAGGACGCGCTGGAGTTCAAGCGACCGGGCGACCGTCTTCGCTTGAATCTCGACGGCACTTACACGGCGCTCACCTTGTCTGCCTGGGTGAAGGTGGACAGTGTGGACAAGAAATACAACTCGCTGCTGCTCACCGATGGTTACGACAACGGCGAACCGCACTGGCAGATCTATGAAGACGGCAGCCTCATGTTCTCCATCATCTATCGACCTGATGGGATCACACGCGGCGGAGACTGGAACCAGATCTATTTCTCAAAACCTGTCTTCAGCGCCGACAGTCTGGGGCGCTGGCATCACATCGCGGTGAGTTATGACAATCAAAGCGGGCAGGCCATCCAATACTTCGATGGAGCCGAGGTCAGCCGTGAGGTGTCAAAGCGGCATCAGGCCGGACGGCCAATCACCTATGGTCCGTGCGAGCTGGGCAACTGGGGACTGCCAACCCAAGCCCATCCGTTCCCCATCCGCAATCTCAACGGGGCGATCGATGAGTTCGCCATCTACTCCGCGGTGCTTAGCGGGGCGGAAATCCAGTCCATCTTTGAAAACGGCAATCCCAAATGAGGCTGCTCCTATCCCTTCTCCTTCTTCCATTACTCGCTCCTGCGCGTGAACCCTTCGTGGAGTGCGACCTTGTCGGCGTTTTCCCGCCTCACGCCAGTTGGCGCACCATCAGTTCCGGCCATGCGGGCTGCGAGGGCGCACAGTGGGTCGGCGACACGCTGCACTACGCCGCGCATCATGACGGCTTCGCCTTCAAATGGACCGAGGCCACCGGTCTCGTCGTCTGGCGGAAGGACTCGCCCGAGGCCACCAGCTTCCGTCCCGATGGCGCGGGCGGCTTTTACGTCGTGGAGCAGACCACGCGGCAGCTCACCCGCTGGAATGCACAAGGTGAGCGTGTGGAAGTGCTCGCGGATACCTTTGAGGGCAAAAAGCTCAACCGCCCCAACGACGTCATCGTAAAGGCCGATGGCACGCTCTGGATCACCGATCCTGATTGGCTTTTCAGCAAGCGACCCAATGACAAAAAAGAGCTGCCCGGCCAGTTCGTGTTCCGCTTTGATCCGAAGACCAAAACGCTCGCGAAAGCCGCCGAGGGCTTCGACAAGCCAAACGGCATCGCCTTCTCGCCGGACGAGAAGCATCTCTTCATCTCCGACAGCGGCACGCTGAATGTCTTCCGCTTCCCGGTCAACGCGGACGGCACGTTGGGGCCGCGCGAAGTCTTCGCCACCTTCACCGAAAAAGGCCTCGACGGCCTCGCCCTGTCACCTCAGGGCCAGCTCTGGGTCTGCACGAAGGACGGAATCCGCATCACCGCCTTGGATGGCAAAGCGCTCGGCCTCCTGAAAACCCCCGGCAAGCCCACCAGCATCGCCTTCGGCCCCGAAGGCCGCCTCGCCGTGACCACACGGGATGCCTGCTACGTCACCACAATTCAGTAACGCACCTCCCTCAGACACCATGACTCCATCCGCCACCCCTCGTCGTTCCTTCCTTAAAACCGCCGCCTTCTCCGCACCAGCCATCGTGGGCCTCAACTCCATCGTCCGTGCGCAGACCGCCAATGAAGGCAAGCTCGGTGTCGCGCTCTGCGGCCTGGGCGGCTTCTCGAAGCAGTCCATTGCGCCTGAGTTGCCGCTGGCGAAGAACGTGTATTTCGCCGGAGCCATCACGGGCGATGCCGCCAAAGGTCGCGAGTGGGCCGCGCAATACGGGTTCCCGGAGAAAAACATCTTCTCTTATGCCGACATGGCAAAGCTGGCCGAGGCGAAAGACATCGCCATCGTGCATGTCGTCACGCCGAACTCGCTGCACGCGGAGCACAGCATCGCCGCAGCCAAAGCGGGCAAGCATGTCATGTGCGAAAAGCCCATGGCAACCAGCGTCGAGCAGTGCGAGGCGATGATCGCCGCCGCGCAGGCCGCCAATGTCTATCTCGGCGTGAACTACCGCCTGCAATGGGAGCCGCATCATGTGAAGGCCATCGAGGCGCTGCGCGATGGAGCGGTAGGCGACCTCTCGAATGGCAACTATGAGTTCTCCTGGGGCTATGCCGCCGGCCTCGCCGACCCGGTGAGAGCCGCCACCATCAAGAAATGGCTGCTAGACCCGAAGATGGCCGGTGGCGGAGCGATGTTCGACACCGGCGTGTATCCCGTGCAGGCCGCGTGTTACCTCACCGGCAAGGTGCCGGTGTCCGTCCGCGCCTTTCCGGCCACGCGGCACAAGGACCTCTTCCCCGAAGGCGTTGAGGAAACGATGAGCTTCGAACTGATGTTCGACGACGGCTTCCAGGCTCTCTGCCGCGCCAGCTACAGCAACAGCTTCCATCAATGCACCACGCTGGGCCCGAAAGGCAGCGTGGAAATCCTCCCCGGAGACAAAGGCAGTGTCTATGGACAAAGCGGTGGCAACAAACCCAATCCGAAGCGCCTCGTGGTGAACAAAAAGGAAGTGCCCGCCGAAGACACGCTCCAACTCGCCGTGCTTCTCGACGAGTTCGCGAAGGCCATCACGAGTAAGTCGCCCTTCAAAGCCGACGGCGCGATGGGCCTGCGCGACATCCGCATCGTCGAGGCCATCTACGCCTCCGCCAAACAAGGCGGAGCCAGCGTGGCGGTGAAGTTGTGAACCTTGCCCACAAGAAGTCCACCGAATGAAAACGCCAATCTCTGTTCCTGTTCTTCTGTTGCTCATACCACGCTGGCCGCTTCAAGCAGCTCAGCCAGTTCAGCGGCACCGTCATCAAGAACCTGATCGCGTGACAAGAGATCACCCCTAGCCGGACAATAACGAAGCCCCACGGTTTCGTCCTCTTCGGCCAACGCGACACCGCTCGCCGCACGAAGCTGGACGTCCGGAAGCTGAGCCACCCTGAATCCAAATGGACCTCCCCATGAAACGCACCCTCACACTCCTCACCGCCCTGCTGCTCGCGCCGATAGCAGCAATCCCCGCTGCGTTCGCCGATGAATTACCCCACGTCAATGCGGCTGGGTTCGGTTTCTCGCCTGCCGCCACGCCCGGCGAGAATGTTGCCGCCCTCCAGAAAGCTCTCGACGGTGGCCACAAGGTGGTCACCATCAGCACGCCGGGCATCTACGATCTCGACGCCACAGTTTACGTCGATAGCCACACCCGCCTAGCCTGTGGCAAGGACGTGACGCTCAGGAAAGCGGCTCCCTACGGCTTCATTCTGATCAACCGCGGCGTTCGCACCCGCGAGTGGAATGAGCGGATCGCCATCGACGGCCTTCACATCGCCTGCAACGGGCACAGTCGGATGCCCCCGCCGGACGATCCCGCCTTCGGAATGCGGGGTCATGTCTCGATGTTCCGGGTGAAGGGAATCGAGGTGACAAACTTCCGCTGCATCGATGTCAAGGAGCCCCAGTTCTGCCTTCAATTCAACACGTTCGAGGATCTGCTCGTGGACGGCTTCGAGATCCGCGGCGGGAAGGACGGGGTCCACCTCGGCCGGGGCAAGCGTTTCGTGATTCGCAATGGCGTGTGCCAGACGGGGGACGACGCAATTGCTCTCAACGCCGAGGACTATCCCAACTGCAGCCCCGCCCAGGGAGACATCGCCGACGGACTCGTGGAAAACATCGTTGACGAACCTCTCGTTCCTCCCGCCCCTCAGCATGGCAACCTCTCGCGGCTGATCACCGGTGCCTGGGTTGACTGGCACGAGGGCATCCGGTTGCAAAACGGCGATACCGTCCGCCACGGCAGGCACGTTTACCGCATTCTCGCCACGTTCGACACGACGCAGCACGAATCGAAGACACCGCCGACCCACACATCCGGCGCTTGGCGATCACCCGAGGGGCTCACGTTCGTCCATAACACCTCCGACAGCATCGACCGGGCGAGCATCCGCAACGTCACGTTCCGCAACATCCGGTCACTGGCCCGCAACGGTTTCTCGGCGGCCTGGGAAAGTGACAAGTATCATCGGGCCGTCCATCCCGAGGTGAAACCGGACGCCCTGCCGGTCTGCGAGGTGAACTTCGAGAACTGCACCAGCGCATCACCGAAGGGGAGTAATTTTATCAGCGGCAACTCGAATCTGAAAGCGACTTTGCGGAACGTCGCCGGCAACGCGCGACTGCTTGCCGTCACCGGAAAGGTTCACCCGATTGCGGTGGATCTCATGATCGAGAAATCCCCATTCCGGCCGAGCGACAAACCGGACTCGCTGCCCGACGTCAGCCTTGGCGGAAAGGTCACGGGAAGGGTTGTCGTCCGCGGCAACACCGAAGAGCGGCCGATCCGCCTCGCGGTGCCGGACAGCGTCAAAGTCATCCGGGAGCAAAGCCAGCCGAATAAAGGAGGCCCGCGATAACCGGTGCCAATCCGTTCCTCAAACTGAACATGAAACCCAAAATGGACTTACTCAAAAAAGCTTCGTCAGCGAGACGCGCCTGCAAAGCCGCAGAAAGGAAAGAAGTATGAAACTCACTCACCCGCTCCTCACCGCCCTGCTGCTCGCGCCACTGGCCGCGCTTCACGCCGCCGAGCCCAAGGTCTTCGACATCACGTCCTATGGTGCCAAAGGCGACGGCACGACGTTGAATACCCAGATGATTCAGCAGGCGGTGGACGCCTGTCATGATGCGGGCGGTGGAGTGGTGAGCGTGCCCAAGGGAGTCTTTCTCACGGGCTCGTTGCGATTGAAGAGCGGCGTGGTCCTGCGGGTCGAGAAAGAGGCCATCCTGCGCGGCAGCCCGAAGATCGCCGACTACGCGGTCGAGACGGCGGAACTGGATTGGTCAGAAGCACCAAGTTTCCAGTTTAAGTCCTTCAACGTGCAACACCGTCCGGCGCTGATCTATGCGGAAGACGCCGAACAGGTCGGACTGGAGGGTTCGGGCGTCATCGACGGCCAGGGCGGAGTAGCCAGCAAGATATTCCCCAACAAAGACGACCCACAGCGCCGTCATCCGATCATGATCCGCTTCGAGCATTGCCGTAACGTGAAGCTCAGCGGACTCACGCTGATCGACCCCGGGATGTTGACGACGTTCTTCGTGCGCAGCACGGATATACAGATCGAGCGCGTCACGGTGCGGAGCCGGAATTCCGCCAAGTTCGGCAATGCACTGGTCTTCGCCGGTTCGCGTCGCGTCCGCATCAAGGACTGCGACGCCGACTGCAAGGACGACTGCGTTACATTCATGAACTTCCACCCCGACTGGCCCAACGAGGACATCGAGATCAGCGGCTGCCGCCTGACCACCAACTGGTGCGCCATCCGCATCGGGGCCGAGTCCTTTGGGGCGACGCGACGCCTGACGATGCGCGACTGCACGTTCACGGACTGCCAGGGTGGCATCAAGATCGAGTCTTCCGGCGGGCAGACACACGAAGACCTTTCGTTCTCGAACATCGAGATGACGAAGGTCTGCCAGCCCATCATGGTGCTGGCCTCGCGCTTCGCCTTCAGCAAGCACCACCAGACGCGTCGCCCGCCGATAGGGCATATACGAAACGTCCGTTTCGAGCACATCAAGGCGGTCGTGGGTGACGGCGGGATCCTGCGGAGCAGTTGGAAGGACGCCGCCCCCTACAAGCGATTTTGTTCGGCCGTGGTGTCGGGACCCGGCAGCCGCATCGAGGACATTTCGTTTTCCAACATCGACATCACCTTTCCCGGCGGCGGCACCGCCGAGCAAGCGTCGCGCCTCGACGTGGGCGAGCTGCTCGAAGCCTTTGAATATCTCAAATGGGCGGTTCCCTTCGACGGCGAACTGCCCGCCTCAGCGCTCTATCTACGCCACGTCAAAGGCGTGCGCCTGGAGAACGTGCGGTTCGCCGTGGAGAAGCCCGACGCCCGCGCCTTCATCGCCGGGGACGACGTGCAAGGCCTGACGCTGCACGGCGTCGTAGCCCGCGCTCCCGCACCAGTGCCTGGCCTGGCGAAGCTCGCCGATGCCAAGGACGTGACCGAAAAGGACTGCCGCGTGGAGTGCGGCACCGCCGTGCCGGTGCTCATCGCTCCGACGAAGGAAGAACTGAGCCGCCTGGCCGAACTCCGCACGCGTTCCGCCGTGCTCGACCGCGAGATCCAACAGAAGGCTGATCAATTCGATGCGGAAGCCAGAAAGGACTCCAAAACCAAGCGATAACACCTTACCGCATGAAAGCCACACTCACCCTCCTCACCGCCCTGCTGCTCGCGCCACTGGCCGTATCCACGTCGCACGCGGCGGAAGCCGGAGAACCTGCGACGCATTTTTCGACGTTCGCGCAGGCCACTCTGCACGAGTCGCCCTTACTCAACCGGATCAAGCTGGCGAAGCAGCGGGGACGTTCCTACCCGATGGACTCCCTCGATTTCATCATGGTGGATCTGGAGCGGCCGGAGACCCTGACGCGGCATGCCGATTTCTTCACCGGGGATCTGACCGGCCGATACCTCGACTTCCTCGCCGCCAGCGCGCATCTCGAACCGTCTGACCATGATCGAATGCAGGTGCTGTTCAAGCGCATGCTGGCGTGTCAGGCACCGAATGGGACTTTCGGCAGAGTTCAAGGCGTTTACACGGAACCGGCCTGGATGGCCGCGAGCAAGGTCTTCATCGGATTACTGAGTTATTATAAGGAGACGGGAGATCCGAAGGCGCTCGCGGCGGCACGCAAGAACGCGGAGTTTTTCTTCGCGAACCTGGATCGTGTCAGGGAGGCCTCCATTCAGCAGAAGAAGCCGGAAGACCTCCACAAATGGATCAGGACCGCAGGAAGCTTGGGTGACTTCGGCACCATTATCACCGAGCCCATGGCAGAGCTGTTCGGCATCACCGGAGATCAGCGTTGCCTGGACGTATGCCGGGCGGTGGCCGAGGCGCAGGAATCGCGCCCGCTGAAAGGGAGAGGGATTGCGGTGGGCGTGCAGACCACGCTTCGAGGGCTCCAGCTCGCCGCCATCTACACGGGTGATACGTCCTGGAACAAGCAGCCGGAGCAGTTCAGGAAGGAGGTCGCCGATAAGGCCGTCTGGGCGGACGGCAATATCAGCGAGAAGGTCCTCCCCTCCAGCTCCCGCAACGAAGGGTGCGCCATCGCAGAGTGGATCATGTTGAACCTCAATGCCGGATTCATCTCAGGCGAAGACGAGGCCTACGAAAAGGCCGAGAACGCCCTGTGGAACGCCCTGTTTCTGAATCAGACGGTCAACGGCGGTTTCGGCCATCGTGAACTTGAATCCGACCACACCTATGGCGGAGCGGTGCTGGAATCGGAAGCGTGGTGGTGCTGCCTGCATAACGCCGGGGTCGCCATGGTCGAGTTTGCCGACCACGCGGTGACCCTGCGGGGTGATGAAATACGGGTCAACCTGCTGGTGCCGGGGCGTTACCGGCTTCCCTACAAGGGCACCATGATCGAGGTCGATGTGAGCACGCGCTATCCCGAGACGGCTGACACCACCGTGGTGATCAGCGGCGCACCGGCGGAGATGAAGACCCGCATCCGCATTCCATCCTGCATCAAGGGAGGGGAGGTGAAGGTGACGAACCTGCCGGGAGGCCAGACCCGCCACGTCCTGATCGGCCGGATGGGCTATCAGCTTGAGGAGGTGAAAAACGGCATCGTGCTGCGCTATGGACCGCTGGTCATGGCACCGCTGCGCTACGCGCAAAATGTCAAGGTGACGAACAAGGATAACGACTTCCTCAAAGGCTACGTTTTCGAACGGATCGACAAAGGGCGAGCCACCATCGTGCCTCCCGCCAAGGATGCCGATGGGTTCTACCTCTTCCCGAAGGAGCCCAAGCCGATTTGGAAGAACTACGAGGAGGGCACGCTCTCCCGCCTGGCCTTCGATAACCTCTCGATCAACGTCAAGCTGGCGTATCCCGACGGCACCACTCAGGAGCAGCGCTTTTGGCCCGAGTGTTACAGCACCACCTCAACTGCCAGCGGCGCGCCCGTGCCGGTCGTGTTCGCCAAACCAGAAGCTTCAAAATGAAAACCCTCCTCACTGCCCTACTGCTCTCGTCGCTGGCCGATGTTCTGCCTGCTGCCGATGGTATTGCCAATGGTGCGGCCCCGCCCGAGATTCTGCTGCCGGAAGAACTGGCGTTCCTCCGCGAGTTGGCGACGACTACCCTCAAAACCTGCGGGGTGGCTCCGGGTGCCGTCGCCGGCGACAAAACCAACACCTTGGGATTCCGAGCCATCACGCCGGGTGGTTATCCTGCGATCTGGATCCTGGACTTCACCATGAATTTTTCCAGCGGCTTGATTGCGCGCGAGGACGGTCTCCGGCACTTCCAACTGATTCTGGAAAAGCAAAACGGCCCTGAGCCAAGGGAGCTGGGCCAGCAGGTGGTCATACCCGCCCACGCCATCCCCGATCATATCAATGTGGACGGCGCACCGGTTTTCTTTCCCGGCACCTACGATCCATTGGCCCACATGAATGGCGACTGGGGGTTCCGCCCGCCCAGCAACAACCAGTTTGAAGTCATCTCGCTCGCCCACATGCTCGCTCGCAGTGGTGATGCCAAAGCGCTGCTGAGCCGCGAGGTGGGCGGACGCACCGTGTATGAGCGGCTGAAGCTGGCGTTTGCCGTGCCGGAGATCGATCCGGCCACCCAATTGGTGCGCACCACGGCAGCGCGGCGGTCGGTCGGATTTATTTTCTATGATGCCATCGAGATGACGGGCGACCTCCTGATGGCCTCGCTGATCCGCTACCGCGCGGCCCTGAACCTCGCCTGGCTCGCCACCAAGATGGACCAACCCGAAGACGCCAAACATTATGCCAACGTCGCCCAACAGATCCGCTCGCATATCCTGCCGGTCTTTGCCGACACCGATGGCGCCCACGGCGGCTGGCTCAAAGCCTCCAACGGCATCTCCGCGCAGTCGGATGTGTGGGGCAGCATCTATGCAATCTATATCGGCGCGGTTGAGGGTGAGGCCCGAGCGGCTTTGCTCAGGACGATTACGGCGGCGTTGGCCAAGCCCGGAGAGATCGAGTTCGAGGGTGCCCTGCGCCACGTCCCGCTGAGCGGCGACTTCTCGCCGACTACCATGTGGGAGAAAGCCAGGCCCCAAAAAAACAGGTATATGAACGGCGCCTACTGGCACGTCCCGGTCGGCTGGCTGCTGACCATCCTGCAGCCGGAGCATCCGGAGTTGGCAAAGACCATTAAGCGGCATTGGCTGGGCCACCTGCGTGCGCAGCAGGGCAAGGTTTGGGAGTGCATCGGCTGGGATGGGCAGGCCAATAAGAACGAGTCGTTCGGTCCATCGATCACCCTGCCGTTAGGCGTTCTGAGCCGCGGGGAACTGCGCGCCGACCGGCTGGCCGCGCTCCACGCCGCCGAACCCAAGGTCTTCGACATCACGGCCCATGGTGCCAAAGGCGACGGCACGACGCTGAATACCCAGATGATCCAGCAGGCGGTGGATGCCTGTCATGAGGCGGGCGGAGGCGTGGTGAGCGTGCCCAAGGGAGTCTTCCTCACGGGTTCGTTGCGCCTGAAGAGCGGCGTGGTCTTGCGCATCGAGAAGGACGCCATCCTGCGCGGCAGTCCGAAGATCGCCGACTACGCGTTGGAAACGGCGGAGCTGCATTGGTTCGATGCACAAGACCGGCTGAACATTTTTAAGAGCACCAACACCCAATTCCGGCCGGCGCTGGTTTATGCGGAAGACGCCGAGCGGATCGGGCTGGAAGGTGCGGGCGTCATCGACGGTCAGGGCGGAACGGAAGGCAAAGTGTTTCCCAACAAAGGCGATGCTCAGCGCCGCGTTCCGATGTTGATCCGCTTTGAGCGTTGCCACGACGTGAAACTCAGCGGACTCACGTTGATCGACCCGGCGATGTTCGCGACGTTCTTCGCGCGCTGCACGGACATCCAGATTGAGCGCGTCACGGTGCGCAGCCGGACCTCCACCGCCTACGGCAATGCCTTCGTCCTCGCCGGTTCACGCCGCGTGTCCATCAAGGACTGTGACGCCGACTGCAAGGACGACTGCATCGCGTTGCAGACGTTTCACCCCGACTGGCCCAACGAGGACATCGAGATCAGCGGCTGCCGCCTGACCACCAACTGGTGCGCCATCCGCATCGGGGCCGAGTCCTTTGGGGCGACACGACGCCTGACGATGCGCGACTGCACGTTCACGGACTGCCAGGGTGGCATCAAGATCGAGTCTTCCGGCGGTCAGACGCATGAGGATCTTTCCTTCTCGAACATCGAGATGACGAAGATCTGCCAGCCCATCATGGTGCTGGCCTCGCGCTTCGCCTTCAGCAAGCACCACCAGACGCGTCGCCCCCCGATAGGGCATATACGAAACGTCCGTTTCGAGCACATCAAGGCGGTCGTGGGTGATGGCGGGATCCTGCGGAGCAGCTGGAAGGACGCCGCCCCCTACAAGCGATTTTGTTCGGCCGTGGTGTCGGGCCCCGGCAGCCGCATCGAGGACATTTCGTTTTCCGACATCGACATCACCTTTCCTGGCGGCGGCACCGCCGAGCAGGCGGCGCGTCTCGACGTGGGCGAGCTGCTCGAAGCCTTTGAATATCTCAAATGGGCGATTCCCTTCGACGGCGAACTGCCCGCCTCAGCGCTCTATCTGCGCCACGTCAAAGGCGTGCGCCTGGAGAACGTGCGGTTCGCCGTGGAGAAGCCCGACGCCCGCGCCTTCATCGCCGGGGACGACGTGCAAGGCCTGACGCTCCAAGGCGTCGTGGGCAGCGCTCCCGCACCAGTGCCCGGCCTCGCAAAACTCGCCGACGCCAAGGACGTAACCGAGAAGGACTGCCGCGTGGAATGTGGCACATCAGTGCCGGTGCTCATCGCTCCGACGACGGAAGAACTGCGCCGCCTCGCTGAGCTCCGCACGCGATCCGCCGCGCTAGACCGCGAAATCCAACAGAAGGCCGATCAATTTGATGCGGAAGCCAGGAAGGACTCCAAAACCAAGTAACAACTCCTCACCGCATGAAACCCGAGGAGAGCATGGAGCCCCGACTGCGCGCAGGATTAATTTTTTCTCCGCAAAGGGTAACCTCGGCGTGATTGCTGCCATTTAGAGTTGTGAACCGTGCTCTCAACCAGCCCACCGACGATCTGCCGGATGAGTCTTACCGACTTGCGAAGGCGGGGGACATGCGTGCCATCGAGGCCATCGTCAGGCATCATCAGGCGGCGGTGAGGGCTTGGTTGGCGGCGCACTGCCCGTTAGGTGGAGACGCTGATGATGTGGCGCAACGCACGTTTGTGACGGCCATCACAAGGCTCGCGGATTTTGAGGTTGGCACGGATTTCCGAGCGTGGTTGTTCAGCATCGCGCGCTACCAACTGATGAGCGAAGCCACCCGGCTGCGGCGGCTGGCGGACTACCATTCGCGACTGGCGCCGGAGATTCTAGCTCGTGAACTGGAACGCCGTGCTCAAGAACCTGAGGAGCGCACGACGGAGCGGTTGATGCATCTGCGCGTGTGTGTCGCCGCGATGGGCGAATCAGCAAGGCAGTTCATTCAATGGCGCTATGACGAGCAGTTGCCACTGGAGGACATGGCAGAACGCACGGGCCGCTCTGTCGGCGCGATCAAGAAACAGCTCTGGCTTCTGCGGCAGAAGCTCCAGCAGTGCATGGAAGACAAACTCGCCGCTGAAGAAGGAGGCACCGCATGAATCCGGACGAACGTTTTGAACTGCTGTGGACGGACTTTTTGGAGGGCGATCTCGATGCGGACGGCATGGCCGACCTGCAATCGCTGCTGGCGCAGCATTCCCACCTACAGGCGAGGGCGACGGATCTGCTGCAAACTCACCGCCTGCTCGGTTTTGCCGCGCAGGAGCGCACATCCGCCGAGGTGTTTGCCCGCGAAGTGCTGAACCGATTGCCGAAAACCGGTGAAGCCTTCGTCGGCGCGGTGATCCGGGAAGTGAAACCCGCGCCCCCATCGTTGCCTCGCTTTCCTTGGTTCTCCTGGCGTCCGCTCGCTGCGGCTGCGGCGGGGATTGTGTTGGGCATGTTCTGCACGTCGATGCTCTTCGCATTTTCGCCGATGAGGAAGGCGATGAAGTTCACCACCGTGCGCACGCTGTTGGACGGAGGTTTTGAAAGCGGCCCGGCGAAGGTGCCTGCTGGTTTTCCACGCCGCACGGGCCTGTGGACGGGTGATGATGCGGAAAGGGTGACTTCGAAGACGCCAAAGCCGAGCGAGGGTATCCGCATGCTGCGATTCAATACGGCAGGCGCGGAGCCGAATGAAATCGGCGGCAGCGCGACGGGCTGTGACGTGTATCAGTTGGTCGATCTGCGTCCGCTCCGGGCACAAATCTCGCCACAGGGAGAGGCCATGTTGAAGCTGTCGGCGGACGTTCTCGATGCCCGCCCTCAGACTGGACCCGAGTTGCAATTCGTCTGCCGAATCAATCTTTTCACCGGCTCGCCGGAGGACCTTCATGCCATTTGGCCGGCAGTGCTTGATGAGAACCTGGGCAGCGGCTTCGGCGAGTTACTGAGCCACGGCGGTCCTGGCGAGAACGGCTGGCGCAAGCTCGCCGCCCACTGCGTGCTGCCCCCGCAGGCCGATTTCGCCTTGGTGCGCATCATCTGCCAGACCCCTAAAGGCAGCCGCGAGCCTGCGGTCTTCGGCCAGCAGTTCGCGGACAACATTCTGCTCCAGCTCCGCACGCAGCCATCGGAGCCGGACAGCGTCGTCACGCGGTGAAGGTGCCGTGAGCGCCTGCGGCCTGCATTCCCTCTTACCCCATCCCTTTCATCAAGACTCCATGAAACCCTCCTTCACCGTTGCCTGCATCTTTTTGAAATCAGTTTGGCAGGCTGTCTCGCTGCGCTCGGCTCTCGCCGCCCTGCTGCTCGCGCCGCTGGCCGCAACCTCATCGCACGCAGCGGAATCCGAACGGCCGGCGACGCATTTTTCGACGTTCGGGCAGGCCACCCTGCACGAGTCGCCCTTGCTGAACCGGATCAAGCTGGCGAAGCAGCGGGGGCGTTCCTACCCGATGGATTCCCTGGATTTCATCATGGTGGATTTGGAGCGGCCGGAGACCCTGACGCGGCATGCCGATTTCTGCACCGGGGATCTGACCGGGCGATACCTCGACTTACTCGCTGCCAGCGCGCACCTCGAACCGTCTGACCACGATCGAATGCAGGCGCTGTTCACGAGGATCCTGAAGTGCCAGGCACCGAATGGGGCTTTCGGCCGAGTCCAAGTCCAGGACATGGGCCTTTCCAAGGATGAACTGGCCTGGTCGGCCTCGAGCAAGGTCTTCATGGGATTGCTGCGGTATTATCAGGAAACGGGCGACCCGAAGGCGCTGACGGCGGCACGACGAAACGCGGAGTTTTTCTTCGCGAACCTGGACCGAATCAGGGAAGCCTCGATTCAGCAGAAGAAGCCGGAAGACCTCCACCAATGGATCAGGTCCGCGGGCGGGCTGGGTGACGTCGGCAACTGGATCACCGAGCCCATGGCGGTGTTGTTCGGCATCACCGGAGATCAGCGTTGCCTGGACGTGTGCCGGGCGGTGGCCGAGGCGCAGCAGTCGCGCCCGCTGAAAGGCCGGCATTCCCATGGCGTGATGACCACGCTCCGGGGCCTTCAGCTCGCCGCCATCTACACGGGGGATACGTCTTGGAACAAGCAGCCGGAGCAGTTCAGGAAAGAGATTGCCGACGAGGTCGCTTGGGCGGACGGCAGCATCAGCGAGTTGTTCCCAAAAAGCAGCCGCAACGAAGGTTGCTCCATCGCGGACTGGGTTATGCTGAACCTGTATGCCGGTTTCATCTCGGGCGAAGACGAGGCCTACGAAAAGGCTGAGAACGCACTGTGGAATGCCCTGTTTTTGAATCAGACGGTCAACGGCGGTTTCGGCCATCGAGACCATGAATCCGACCACACCTACGGTGGCGCGGTGCTGTCTATGGAATGCTGGTTTTGCTGCCTACACAACGCCGGGCTCGCCATGGTCGAGTTTGCCGACCACGCGGTGACCCTGCGAGGCGACGAATTGCGGGTCAACCTGCTGGTGCCGGGCCGCTACCGGCTTCCCTACAAAGGCACCACGATCGAGGTCGAGGTGAGCACGCGCTATCCCGAGAAGGCTGACACCACCGTGGTGATCAGCGGCGCACCGGCGGAGATGAAGACCCGCATCCGCATTCCGTCCTGCATCAAGGGCGCGGAGGTGAAGGTGGCGAATCTGCCGGGAGGTAAGACCCGCCACGTCCTGAGCGGCCGGATGGGCTATCAACTGGAGGAGGTGAAAAACGGCGTCGTTCTGCGCTACGGTCCGCTGGTCATGGCACCGCTGCGCTACGCGCAAAATGTCAAGATGACGAACAAGGATAACGACTTCCTCCAAGGCTACGTCTTCGAACGGATCGACAAAGGGCGAGCCACCATCGTGCCTCCCGCCAAGGATGCCGATGGGTTCTACCTCTTCCCGAAGGAGCCCAAGCCGCTTTGGAAGAACTACGAGGAAGGCACGCTCTCCCGCCTGGCCTTCGATAACCTCTCGATCAACGTCAAGCTGGCGTATCCCGACGGCACCAGTCAGGAGCAGCGCTTTTGGCCCGAGTGTTACAGCACCACTTCCATTGCCAGCGGCGCGCCAGTTCCGGTGGTGTTCGCCAAACCAGAAGCATCAAAATGAAAGCACTACTCCTCACTGCCCTAATCCTCGCGCCGTTGGCCGCATTGCAAGCTGCCGAACCATCGCGCAAGATCGGTGACGTGCATGCTGCCGTCTGGGTTGGGCGTCCGCCGTCGGATGCCGTCAGTGGACTGGTCCGCCTGGAGAACGGCGAACTGCGTCACTACGATTACGGCATCGACCCGACGCCGGAACTGCGTTCTCATCCGGACTTTCTGCCGACGAGTTACGTCTTCAGTCGCGATCAGGGGCTGACTTGGGAAACGCAAAAAGTGCCAAAGGGGCATTACGGGGCGGATGCGCGCAGTCCGGTCTCGGGCGAGTATCTGCGGCTGCAAGACAACAAGGATGGCGTTTACCTCATCAAGAGCAAAGGCGGCATCGATGGCGAGTGGACGATGCGCCGACTGTGGGAGATCAAGCCGCCCGGTTCGGAGTTTAACATCACGCCAACGATCATGTTCATCCGCGGTGGCAAGCGCGCCATCGTGCCGTGGAGTCTCATTCGCCACAACACACCCGAGCACCATCACCAAGCTGGCGTCCTCTTTTCGGACGACGATGGCGAGACTTGGCAGCGATCCAACTTGCTCGAAGCACCGCCGCATCAGCCTGACCAGCGCGACCGATCCGTGCGCTGGCAGAATGGGGCCACGGAGCCCACCGTGGTCGAACTGCGCGATGGTCGCCTGTGGATGATCATCCGCACGTCGCTCGATTGCCACTACCAGTCGTTCTCCGCCGATGGCGGGGCGACGTGGAGTCAGCCGGAGCGCTCGCCCTTTTACGGCACGCTCACCAGTCCCCGCATCGACCGACTGAAGGACGGGCGTCTGCTCTTCATCTGGAACAACACGACCTCGCTGCCGGAGTTTCCGAAGAATGAGTTCACCGCGCCTTTCATCCAGGAGAGCGCGCAGAATGGGCTGGGCGAGGACGTCTTCACCAATCGCGATGCCGTTCACGCGGCCATCTCCGATGACGACGGCAAGACTTGGCGTGGCTTCCGCGAGCTGTTCCTCAATGCCCGCCGCAACGATGGCAACTACGGCGAAACGGGTGGTCTCGACCGCAGCGTGCATCAGCCCCAGTTTGTGGAGGTGGAGCAAGGACGCGTCGTTTTGTCCGTGGGCCAGCACTGGCTGCATCGCTCGTTGCTTGTGTTCGATCCCGACTGGCTGCTGGAGACAAAACGCGAGTGCGACTTCTCCAACGGTCTCGATGACTGGTCGGTGCAGGGCTACAAGAAAGGCATTCGCGGCCACTGCTCGTTCAACCGCTACGAGTCATCGACGCTCGTCCCGCATCCCGATGATGCCAAGCGGCGCGTGCTCAACGTGCGCAACTCCGGCCGCACCGACGCCATCTTCCCTCGCGGCGGCGCGACGTGGAACTTCCCAGGGGGCAAAGCGGGCTTTGTGGAGACGCGCATCCGGCTCCAGCAGGACTTCGGAGGAGCCCGCCTCTGCCTGCTCGACCGCTGGCTGAATCCCACCGACCCCACCGTGGCATCGCTTGCGATGGGACATCTCGATCTCGCCTCAGGAGGCAAACTCAAGCCGCAGCAATGGCACACCCTGAGATTCACTTGGAAGTCCGCTGAAGCAGGCGCGGAGATCGAAGTCACTCTCGATGGCCAGCCCTTCGCCAAGCTGCCGGTCACTCGCAGCGCCCTTCACGGCATCAGCTACCTCCATTTCCAATCCACCTCTGCCGCCCGCGACTCCGGCCTGCTCATCGAGTCTGTCCGCGCTGAAATGACTCATCCTTGATGGCCATGAACCCCACCCTCACCTCAACAACGAGACCCACCTCATCAGGAAACGCCATGAACGAATCCACACACAAAATGAACCAACAACCACAACCGGGTTCACCGAACTTCGTTAGCCGTCGGCACTTTATTCAATCCGCCGCAGCTCTCAGCAGCTTGGCCGGAGTGACCACGAGTGCGGTGGCGGCGGATGACGCGGGCAAGGACAAATCCCGGACGCCACTGAACCAGCCGCTCGGTCAGGACTATGTGGTGGTCACCCAGGTGCCGGATGAGAACCACTTCATCCACGATCCGGCCATGACCATCCTACCGAACGGGCACCTCATCGTGGCTGCGCCGGTCTGGGGGCGGAAGAAGAAAACCCGCGCCATCTATGTCTCGCGCAGCAAAGATGGAGGGAAGACGTGGACCAAGGTCTGCGAGAAGCCGTGGTCCGAAGCCACACTCTACGTCCATGAAGGCCGACTCTACATGTTCTTGCAGATCGAGAGCTTCAAGGGCGTTTGGGTCAGCGCCAGCGATGACGAAGGCACGAGTTGGACCGAACCGGTCGAGGTGATCAAGGCAGATCCTGCGCGCAAACATTGGAATATTCAGCTTGGCATGGTGGTTCAGGACGGGTGGCTCTACTGGGGCAATGGCCGCGCCTTCGAGGACATGGGAGTGGTGGCCTGTGAACTGAAGAAAGGGCTGCTCAATCCGGAGGCGTGGATCGCGTCCGAGGCGGTGGTGATGCCGATCCCGCAGGAGATTACGTCGGGCACCTTTAGCGATGGATCGCCCATGCGCTGCCTCGAAGGCAATGTCGTCAACGTCGGTGGCAGGCTGCTCGTCATCGCCCGCGCGGTGATCAACCGTTACGCCACGGCGAATATGGCCGCCGTGTTCGATGTGACGAGGGAGGGCCGCACGCTCAAGCTCACCTTCACGCAGCTTTACCCTGTGCCCGGCGGTCAATGCAAGTTCCACATCGTTTGGGATGAACGCTCGCAGCTGTTCTGGATGGCCTCGAACTACCCCACGAACTCATTGGGCCTGTATTCCGATCCTGAACTCAAGCTGCCTCCGGGCAAGCCCGCTTGGCAATCCCTGCGCGAGGATCGACGGCTGCTGATGCTCTCCTACAGCCTTGATGCGTTGAACTGGTTGCCCGCCTGCTCCATCGCGAAGGCCGAGAAGATGACCCAGTCCTTCATGTATCCTTCGATGGTGATCGACGGCGACGACATTGCCCTGCTCTCGCGCACGGGCCGCGATTCAGGCGACTACCATGACGCCGACCTCGCGACGTTCCACCGCGTTCGCAACTTCCGGTCCCTGGCGATGGACATCCGCCCGAAACTGTAACGAACGCGAGGAAGACCATCATGAAACACACCCTGACACTCCTCACCACACTCCTGCTCGCGCCGCTGGCTGCGCACGCCCTCGACATCGAATGGGTCACGGTGGGTGATGCGGGCAATGCGCCGGACAAGACGGGCTATGGCGCGGTGGCGTATGAATTTCAGATGGCGAAGTTCGAGGTGGCCATCGGGCAGTATGCGGAGTTCTTGAACGCGGTGGCAGCGAATGATCCGCGCGGACTGTGGAATGCGAGCATGGGCAGCGCGCTGTTGACGGATAACAACCAGGGCGGCATTCGCAACGACTTGCCGGTGTTCATCAATCGCATCGGTGCGCCGGGAGCGTATCGCTATGAAGTCATCGCGGGTCAGGAGAAGAAGCCCGTGGTGTATGTGAGCTTTCTCGATGCGATGCGTTTTGTGAACTGGCTGCACAATGGCCAGGGCAAGGGCGACACTGAAACCGGCGCGTATGACATCGCGAAGCACGGCGGCCTCGCTCGGCATGAGCCGGGTGCGAAGGTGTGGATCGCGACGGAGAACGAGTGGTATAAGGCGGCGTATTTTCAGCCGCAAGCGAAGGGTGGACCGGCTGGCGATTACTGGCTCTATCCCACGCGCAGCAACGAACAGCCGCAGTTCCGAGCCGAAGGCGCAAGGGAACCGAACTCCGCAAACTACTCGCAGAAGAACGTGGGCAACCTTCCGCCCGGTGCCTACACGCGGATGTATCCGGTGGGAAGTTATCTCGGTTCCGCCAGCTATTACGGCACGTTTGATCAAGGCGGCAATGCGTGGGAATGGAACGAGGCGCTCGTCTTCGATACTCAACGCGGCATGAGAGGTGGCTGTGTGGCGCATACGTTTGAGAAAATGAAGTCGCTCGTGCGCACCAGCTCCAAACCGGAGAAGAAATATCCCGACACGGGGTTTCGTCTCGCGCGAGCTGTCCCGAAAACTGGCGATGCAGCCAGCGTCCAACCTACCACCCCGAAGCAGCCGTGATGAAGAGTGCCGTAAACATCACCACTTTGTTTTGCGCGGTTGTGCTCGCTTCCGCATCAGCCGCTGAACTCGGCGGTAAACTGGAGCCGATGTTCGACCAGCACTGCTACGATTGCCACGATGCGGACTCGAAGAAAGGTGGGCTCGATTTGACGGAGCTGAAATGGAAGCCCGATGACGCGGAGAACCTCCAGCAATGGACCAAAGTCTTCGACAAGGTGGAGCGCGGCGAGATGCCGCCGAAGAAGAAGGAGCGTCCACCAGCGGAAGTGAGCAGCACCTTTTTGAAGACGTTGCATGATGAGCTGCACACTTTCAGCCGACACAAGCAGGAGTCGGAAGGCCGCGT
>JBILDO010000098.1:0-13821 GCA_044352585.1 Verrucomicrobiales bacterium | reverse complement strand
GGGTCCAGGCTTCGAACAAAAACCCTAACAAAAACTTATAACCAATCGCCAACCTCATTCAAACCCACCCTGCCACAACCAAAACCAAAACTGGACCGATCCCGACCTCAGCACCCCGGCTTGGGGGGAAAGGAGCGCGGTTCACGATGAACGCCATGCACGACCCCAACGATCTCGACCTCGGCGACGTGGAGGACGACTACGAAATCCGCCAGCGCGCCCGCGACGAGGACTACCGCAAGGCCTACACCGAATGGATCGCCTCCTTGCCTGCGGAGGACCTCGAACGACTCGGCGAACTCGGTCTCGACCGCCCTTCCGTTCCCGGATCCGGCACCGGAGCGCCTAGCCGGGACATGGCCGAGTCCTCGATGGCCTGTTGCGGCCCCGAGGAGCCCTCAGGAGCGCTTTTCTCTGCCGCCGAGGGTCAGGAAGCGGACCCGGCAACGAGGCCCTCAGCGTCGATTCTGAGCGCCTCCACGACCTCCTCCGCCGGCTCGTCGGAGAGCTCATCGGCCAGGACAACGCCCGCCTCTCCCTCGAGTGCCTCGCCCTGGTGACGGGGCTGGTCTACTGCGGCGACTCCATGACCGAGATCGCGAAACGCCACGGGGTGACCCGTGCGGCGGTCTCGAAGCGCTGCGTCGAGCTGACCCGCGCCCTCAACCTCAACCCCAGCCGGGCGATGCGCTCGGTCTCAGCCCGCCAGAGCTATCGACGCGCCCGCCTCCGCCACCTCGACTCCCAGATTTGACACGCCGCCCCGCGCATGAGCATCGCCCTCGCCGACACCCGCAAGTTCACCATCAGCCGCACCGGGCTGGAGGTTCACGACCATCTCTCCTTCGAGGAATGGTCGTCCCTCGCCCCGCTCCTCAACGAGGCGGCCCGCGGCGTGGCCTTCGTCATCGGCGACTGGCTCCTCTACGGCCACGACCGCTTCGGCCGCACGGAGGAGGCGGCCAACAAACCCGGCGCCCGCGTCCGCTCCGAGGACTACGAGGCCGCCATCCGGCTCACCGGCCTCGACCGGGCCACCCTCCACACCTACGCCCACGTCTCGCGGAAGGTGCCGCCTTTGTTGCGCAACAAGGACCTCTCCTGGGAGCACCACAAGATCGTGGCCAAGCTCCCGCCGGTCGACCAGCAGCTCTGGCTGCGGCTGGCCTCCGACCAACTCGCCAAGGGCCGTCCCGTCTCGACCCGCCGCCTCCGCCGCTCCATCTCCGCAGGCCGCCTCCTCGACACCGAGGAGGTGAGCCTGCCCGAGAACGACAAGGGCATCGAGAACCACATCCCCTTCGTGAACCGCCTTGTCTCCTGGTGGTCGCGGATGCGGGATCAGGGCTGGACCGACGACGCCTCCTCCGAGCAACGGGCCGCCCTCAAGCGCGACCTCGAACCGATCGTCCGCATCTACCGCGAACTCTGAACCGGCAACCCCCGAACCTTCCATGGACCCGCTCCTCCCCGCCACCCCGGACACCCTCGACGAGGCCCTCAAGGCCCAGGCCCTCGACCACCTGCGCGAACTCCTCGACCTCCACTGGCGTGAGGCGAAGGACAGCGCCGACGAGGACGGCAGGTTCGCCATCGGCTTCAAGGTGGCGGTCACTGACGGCGCTCCTGCCAAGGTGAAGGTGACGAGCCGGATCTCCCGTACCGTCACCGACGAGATCGAGAGCTCGGTGGACGATCCGAGCCAGCCGCGGTTGTTGTGATCGGAGGCGGCTCATGACCCGCGCCCGCTACCGCGCCACCAAGCCGCCCTCCCGCCTGGAGGATCGCTTCCTGAAGCTCTGGAGACTGGCTTGCGGCCCCGAGCTGGAGAAGGAATACCGCTTCGACCTCAAGCGGCGTTGGAGGGCCGATTTCGCCCATTTGCGGACCCGTTGCCTCATCGAGGTGGAGGGCGGCATCTGGATCAACGGCCGCCACAACCGGGCCGCCGGGTTCAACGCCGATTTGGAGAAGTATCTCGAGGCGGGCCTGGCCGGCTGGCGGGTCTTTCGCCTCGGGCCGGACCAGATCCAGTTCGCCGCGGTCGAGCGGCTCGTGGCCCTCGTGAACCGGCTTCCCGCGGAGGATCCGTGACGCCACGATTGGCCCGAATCGTCGGCGGCGGGGCGTTTGTTGCATCACCAAAACGGGGTTTCCGATGGCTCCGGCGGGGGAATTTGCCGGAAAATGCCGCCTCGGCCGACGGACGTGGCCCCGATCCGCCCGCCGATCCGCCATCCCGAAAACGGGCGAGATGTCACCGATTTCCCACCTGGATGTCACATCTTCGACACGGCTTCCATCGCCCTTGAAAACGCCTCAATCCATTGTCCCATAACGGTTTGCGGCTTCTTCAGCCCGCCTCTTTCGGCCCTCTCCGTGTGAAAAAAAGTGGAAAGCACGAAAACAGACCTCTCATGGGATTTGGGTGAGGGTTGGACCCCAAGGGTACAGAGACGGTCTCATTAAAAGATTGCTTATTCTTTCGGCATCTTTCGGCATTATGCGTGTTCGTAGATCGAGCGGAAGCTCGCCTCTTCAGCACCCCACTCCTCGCACGAAATGCTTGCCGTGACGTTCGAAACCGTGCCCTTCTTGCCCGCGATGGCCCTGAACGCCGCCGGGCCTTTGGCGGGAAGGGAGACGAGGGGAAGAAAAAGGGATTTCCTGCTAGCAGCCCCCCTCCCGGCCGGGGCCGGGGAAAGACATCGATGAAAACGCCCACTCATAAATTTCTATAAATGTCAGATACGCGTTTTCATAAGAGAGTTGTTCTTCGTGCTTCGTTTGATTCAAGATTCCGAGACCCGTGACAGGTCCCGATGATTCGCTAAGAGTTCGCACGTGCAATGGTTCCGCCCGGGCAAAACGTCGCATGGAAGGTTCTGAATTCGTGGTCAGCGTTTCCCTGGACCAACGCACTGACCCACTGGGCGGCACGGTTGACGAGAGCGGGAATGGTCCATTCAAAGTGAGCGACCACCGGGTCGAGCAGGGAAAAGGCGGGATCCGGGAGAATGTTCACTAGCGAGAGATCGCGCGGAACGACGATGCCGTGCTCCGCGAGGAAAATCCGTGCCCCGATACAGGCAGAAGGCTCGACGATCACGAGGGCGGTCGGCGGGGTGACCGCGAACAGGGAATTCATCAATCGTGCCAAACCCTCCGGCGTCTGCTCCCATTCAGGCAGGTTGTAGTCAGAGACCGGGAATCCGTGGTGTCGGAGCCGGTCCAAAAACGCTTGCGTGGATAGATTGGGGGTGGGATTCCGCCATACACTGTCGCATACGAACACGATGCGCCTGTGCCCATGTGCAACGAGAGCGTCTACGGCTGCGGCCATGGCCCGGGACACGTCCGTACCGGCCGAGGCAATGGGCAACCCGAGGGCGCGCCCGCCGATGGCGAGCACAGGGATTGCCAGTTTCGCGAACCGCTCCAGCAACTTTCTCGTCCCGCAATAGACGATCCAGGCATCGACCTTGGAGGACCGGGTGAACCGGTCAATGTGACGAATGCTTGTCAATTGTGCCACCGATTTTTCACCAATGACGCAGAGGTGACCGGCGGCTTCGATGGCACATTTGATCGAGAGGAGCAATTCCAGAGAATGCGCGTTGGTGGACGGGAGGGGCACGTCGAGCATGATCCCGACGCTCAAGGTCCTGTTGGGGCCGACCAGCCCGCCCTAGCGCAGGATGGTCCTTCGTTTCCCGGCGCCTCCGGCATTCACAAGGCCCTCGTCCTCCAGCCGTTGGAGTGCGGCGCGGAGAGAGTCTTTTGAAACCGCAAATTGTTTGGCGAGGACGAGCACTCCGGGCAACTCATTCTCCCAGCGCCCCGAGGCAATTCCTAGACGCAAATGTTGTGCGGTTTGGTCGACGAGGGTTTGGCGGGGAACGGGGAACATCTCGCGGGAATCTAGGCGGGAAAACCGCCCAGTGCGAAAAAAATATCGTGTTGTCATGGTATTTCTCAGGATCTACCAAAATCATATGCACGACGGAAACGCCTCTCGTTGGCTCTCCTTAATCGCATCCCTGTCTGCACCCACCCAACACACGAAAACATGAAACCCGTCCGGATCTCCGCCCTCGCCTTTCTGGTGACACTCATCATTATTCTCCGACCCGGTGTCGTCCATGCCCAGCAGGATGGACCGCGGGGCTACATGCTGTCGCCCGAAGGGATACATGGCTTGGTCTTCGCCAATGTCTATGTGGAAGCCAATCAAGCACCGGATCATGGCACCGTCGTGGTCGACAGCGATATCACCTCCTACCTAGCGGTCCCTCTCTACTCGCAGCCGTTCACGGTTGCTGGCAATGTTGCGTCACTCTTCGTCGTTCAGCCGGTCGGATCCTTGGAAGGAAGTGTGGACATCGCCGGGCAAACAATGTCGAACTCGAGCAGCGGGCTCGGTGATTTCGCTTTCGGCGGCATGGTCGGGCTTGTCGGCATGCCGTCGCTGCCGATGGAAAGCTACCTCACCTATGATCCCGGGTTCGCGCTCACTGCGGTCGTCGCCGCTTCGGCCCCGACAGGCGAGTATGATCAAACCGATATCTTCAATCTCGGACAGAACCGCTGGTTGTTCCGTCTGGCCTTGCCGATGACCTATACCCTGGGCGATTCGTTCGTCGATCCCGACCTGACGACGTTCGAACTGATGCCCTCGGTCACGTTCTTCACGGTCAATGACGCCCCGTTCGGCGCCCAACGGCAGACCCAGGAGCCTCTTTTCCAATTGGAGGGACATATCACACGCAACCTGAACAGCAAAGTCTGGGTCTCCGCCGACGCCATCTACGCCTACGGCGCTCTCGGTTCCACCAACGGTGTCAGCGATAACAACACACGAATGAACGTGAATCTCGCCGGCACCCTCGGCGTCAACCTCAACCCTGCGGTCCAGTTGCGCCTCTCCTATGGACACTCGGTCGCGAACAACGATTACGGCTTCGATGGCCAGGGCTTCCGTCTCATGTTGGTGGGTGGCTTCTGACCCGGCTCACCGGATCTCCACCCGGAATTGCAGATGATGAAACAAATGTCTATCCCTGGATTCGCCACCCCTCTAGTTTTCCTGGTAGCGATCCTGGCATCGGACCTGTTCTCCGATGAGGCTGCGCAGCGCGGATCCGCTGCGGAACGGCGGGGTCAGACTGCCACGCAGACTGACGCGCCGCCTTCCATCCAGACCGTCACTGATTCCCCCGTCAAACCGGGGAGAGGCGAATACATCGGAGGCGCTCCCTCAGAATTGAGCGCCGACGAGACTGCCAAGCAATTGGCAAACCCGAACACACCGCTCGCCAGTCTCACCTTGAAAAATCAATGGACGCACTGGGATGGCAGTCTGCTCGGTCCGGATGGAATGGACAGCGAGACCTTCCTCTTCCAGCCAAGCATTCCCTTTCCCGTCAACGAAACTGACTCGATCTTTTTTCGCCCCGCCTTCCCCTATCTGGTGGATCAACCGGTGGTGGATGCGACCGGCAAGGTGGGCACCGAATCGGGTTTTGGAGACATGGGCATGGACCTGGCATTCGGGCGCACCTCGAAAGCCGGATTCCTCACCGCCGTAGGTCTCGTTGCCGGAATACCGATCGGGGCGGATCAGTTAACGAGTGACACCTGGAACCTGGGTCCTGAAATGTTTGTCGGCAAAATCTCGAAAAAAAGCGTGGTGGGTGTCCTGACCAACCAACAATGGGACGTGTCCGGCCCGAGGGAAACCAGCCTGACGACGATCCAGCCCATCTTCACCTTCCTTCCTGGTGGAGGCTGGGCGATTGGCAGCACGGGGACTTCCTCCTACAACTGGGAGACCGAGCAGTGGACAATCCCGCTCCAAATGCAAGTCGCCAAAACGATGAAGGTTGGCGAGTTGCCGGTGAAAGTGGCGCTCGAAGCCAACTATTACCTCGAACGGGCGGATTCCCTCGGACAGGATTGGATGGTCGGCCTCAACATCACGCCCGTCGTTCCCAATGTGCTGGCCGGGTGGCTGCAAAACAATGGATCCTGGTAAACCTCTCAGATCTCAAAGACCCGCCCTAGCCGAGCGAAAACCAACTACGAAGTCATCACAGCAATGAAAACCTACTCGATACTAAGAATCGCCTCGCTCCTGACTTGCTTCACGATCCAAGCGACCGCCCAGCATGCACCGGCACCCGCTCCTCAGTTCAATCGCACCGTGCTGCCCATCGCCCCGGAACAAAACCAAAGCGTCGTGGGCCTGCGGTCGAAGGACTCCAAGGGAGTGTTTCCGCGTCCGGTCACCGCGCCGGACGGGGCGCCGAACGTATTGCTCGTTTTGCTCGACGACGTCGGCTTTGGTGCCTCAACCGCCTTCGGGGGCCCGATGGCTACGCCCAACATCGAGAAGTTGGCTCAAAATGGCCTGCGCTACAACCGCTTTCACACCACCGCCGTGTGCAGCCCGACGCGGGCGGCCCTCATCACCGGACGCAACCACCACACGGCCCACACTGGCGTCGTGATGGAGATGGCGACCGGCTACGACGGCTACAATAGCCTCGTCGGAAAGGACATGGCCACCATCGGTGAGATCCTGAAGCTCAATGGCTACAACACCGCCTGGTTTGGCAAGAACCACAACGTGGCTGACTGGGAATCCACCCAGGCGGGCCCCTTCGACCGCTGGCCGACCGGAATGGGCTTCGAGAAGTTCTACGGCTTCCTCGGCGGCGTGGCGAACAACTGGCGGCCCGCGCTGTATGACGGCACGACGCCGATCGAGCCCCATATCGGCAAGACCGATTACAACCTGGATTTTGACTTGGCCGACCAGGCGATCAGTTGGATCCAGATGCAGAAAACGGTGGCACCCGATAAGCCCTTTCTCTGCTACATCGCCCCCGGTGCCATCCATGCTCCCCAGCACGCGAAACCGGAGTGGATCGCCAAATACAAAGGCAAATTTGATCAGGGTTGGGACAAACTGCGCGAGGAGACCTTTGCCCGCCAGAAGGAGATGGGCATCATCCCGGCAGACGCGAAGCTGACGCCGCGGCCCAAGGAGATGCCAAGCTGGGATTCAATGAACGAGCGGCAGAAGAAGGTGATGGCGAGGATGATGGAAGTCGCCGCAGGGCAATTGTCGCAGGTGGACTACAACTTTGGTCGCGTCATGAAGGCCATCGAAGACATGGGCCAGACCGACAATACGCTGGTGATCTACATCATCGGGGACAACGGCGGCAGCGGCGAAGGCACGCTTCAAGGCGTCTTCAACGACATGAACATCGTCTCCCAGAGCACCGAGACCCTCGAGTATCTGGAGAAGAACCTCGAAGACATGGGCGGCTGGAAATCTTCGAACCTGTATGGTGTGCCTTGGGGCTGGGCGACCAACACGCCGTTTCAATGGACCAAACAGGTGGCCAGCCATTTCGGTGGCTCGCGCAACGGCCTCGTTATCTCCTGGCCAAAGGGCATCAAGGCGCGGGGCGAGATCCGCTCGCAGTTTCACCACGTCATCGACATCGTGCCGACGATCCTCGAAGCGGCCGGTCTTCCGCAGCCGACCAAGGTCAATGGCACCGACCAGCACCCCATCGAAGGCACCAGCATGGTCTACACCTTCGAGGATGCCAAGGCCGAGGACCACCGCAAGACCCAGTATTTTGAAATCTTCGGCAACTCGGGCATCTACCACGACGGGTGGTTCGCCGGGACCACTCCGTTCCGCCTGCCCTGGAGCGGGGTCGGCACCGACGTCGACGTGCTCACAACCAAATGGGAGCTCTACCATATCGACAAGGACTTCTCCCAGGCTGATGATCTCGCCGCACAGATGCCCGAGAAACTCCGCGAGATGCAAGTGCGTTTCTATGCCGAGGCGGCCAAGCACAAAGTGCTGCCGATCCAGACTTCGGCAGCCGAGCGCTTCGGCGAAGGCATCCGGCCGAGCATGACCGGCGACCGCAAGTCGTTCACCTACACGGCAGGCTTGAAGCGCATTCCCGAAGGCACCGCACCTCCCATCAAGAACCGGTCGTGGAGCATCACCACCGAGCTCACAGTGAAGGGCGATGAGTCGGGCGTGATCGTCACCCAGGGAGGCATTCTCGCCGGCTGGGCTCTCTACTTCGAACAGGGCAAGCCGGTTTTCAGCTACAGCTTCACCAACGGCGAGAGATGGCGCTTTGCCGCCAAGGAGCCGCTGTCCGCCGGCAAGCAAAAGCTGGTCATGAACTTCACCTACGACGGCGGCGGGATGGGCAAGGGTGGTGCCGTTTCCATCACCGCGAATGAAAAGGTCGTCGCGGAGGGACACGTGGGGCGGACCGTTCCGTTCCGCTTCTCGACCGAAGAGACCCTGGACATCGGCGAAGACACCGGTACGCCGGTGGACCTTTCCTACGATGTTCCGGCACCGTTCACCGGCGAACTGGGCAAGGTCATCATCGATCTGAAGTAGAGCACCCTTCATCCAACGTCGATCGCCTGGAAAGACCGGGGCCGTATCGGGTGGTGGCGATCTCCCGCGCTGAGATGCACGGCAAGGGGTCTCGAGGTCGAATCCGGGGAGGTGATTCGGGAGGTCGTGGCGTGAAGGAATGTCCGTTTTCCTCCACCCCAACAGCCCACCCAAGAGAGTCTTATGACAGGGTCAGGCGTCGCAGGGAAGAGGGTCGAATGACGAGGGGTCGAGCGACGAGGGCAGGGAGAGCGAGTAGAAGCGGAAGGACGCCGCTTCTACTTTTTACCTCCGCAGTGCGGCAATGGAGCTCATCCAGCCTGTTCGCGAAATGCTGCATCTCGGCCTGAGTCGGCGGATCGCTATGGCCGCATTCATCGAACCCACTCCGACCCCGGGCCTCCGGCGGGAAGGGAGCAGAGCGGTTGAAAAAGGGATTTCCTCAGTCGTTTCCTCTCGGTTTCCGATCCTCGTTTTCGGTGTTTGCCCGGGAATGGGCGATCTAAAAGGACAATCGAAGGAGGTCTATTCACAAACGATGCCCGGCATCTTGGCGGAGTTTGGTCCATGCTTGGGATTTCAAATGTGCGTCCAACCGTCGACTCGCGACCGACCATCCATCTCCCCCATGATCACCCCATTCAAAATCTTCTTCACCTTGCTCGGCGTGTCGCTCGTCGGCACCCTCCATGCCGCCGATTCCCCGGATCGTACCTCGCTGCCCATCGCGGAACCGGATCCTCCGCGCAGCACGGTGCTCGACGCCCGCGACGCGAAGGCCCCGCCCCGTTTCGAGGTGAAAGCTCCCGACGGTGCGCCCAATGTGCTCATCGTGCTGGTCGATGACATGGGCTTTGGCATGCCGAGCGCCTTCGGCGGCCCGGTGCAAATGCCTTCGGCGGACCAACTTGCCCGCGAGGGCCTGCGCTACAATCATTTTCACACCACCGCGGTTTGCTCGCCCACGAGGACGGCGCTGCTCTCGGGTCGCAATCACCACATGAACAACATGGGTGGCATCACCGAGACCGCCACCGCCTTTCCCGGCAACACGGGACAGCGTCCGAACAACGTCGCCCCTCTCGCCGAGATGCTGCGCCTGAACGGTTACAGCACCGGCTTTTTCGGCAAAAACCACGAGACCGCGCCGTGGGAGGTCAGTGTCTCGGGTCCCACGGACCGCTGGCCCTCGCGCTCGGGCTTTGACAAGTTCTACGGATTCTTCGGTGGCGAGACCGACCAGTGGAATCCCACAATCTACGACGGCCTCGCCCGCATCCCGACGCCGCACTACGAGGGCTACAATTTCATGACCGACATGACGAACCAGTCCATCGCCTGGATGAAGTTTCAGAAGTCGCTGACCCCCGGGAAGCCCTTCTTCATGTACTTCGCACCCGGCGCCACCCATGCGCCGCACCATGTGCCTGCCGAATGGATCGCCAAATACAAGGGCAGGTTCGACGGAGGCTGGGACCAACTGCGCGAGGAAACCCTGGCGCGCCAGATCGAGCTGGGCGTGGTGCCCCAGGGCACGAAGCTGGCTGACAAACCCGAGGCGATCAAGGACTGGGACGGGTTGAGCGCTGATGAGAAGAAACTCTTCGCCCGCCAGATGGAGGTCTATGCCGCTTTCGGTGAATACGCCGACCACGAGATCGGCCGTCTTTTCGATGCCATCCGCGAGACCGGCCAGTTCGACAATACCCTCATCTTCTACATCCTCGGCGACAACGGCACCAGCGCCGAGGGTGGCATGAGCGGGATGTTCAGCGAGATGACCTATTTCAACGGGGTCCAGGAGACGGTGCAGGACATGCTCGCGAAGTACGACGAATGGGGCGGCCCGACGACCTATCCGCACATGGCCGCGGGCTGGGCCGTCGCGGGCAACACCCCTTTCATGTGGACCAAGCAGGTCGCCTCGAACTTCGGCGGTTCGCGCAATGGCATGATCGTCTCCTGGCCGAAGGGCATCAAGGCGGCGAATGAAGTGCGTTCACAGTGGCACCACGTCATCGACGTCGCGCCGACCGTGCTCGAGGCCGCGAAGCTCCCCGAACCGAAAAGTGTCAACGGCACTGTCCAGACGCCGATCGAGGGGGTGAGCATGCTTTACAGCTTCAACGACACCAAGAAAGAGAGCCCGCACAAGACCCAGTATTTCGAGATCTTCGCCAATCGCGGCGTCTATCACGACGGCTGGTTCGCCGGCACCGTGCACAAGGCGCCGTGGGAGACCAAGCCCCGTGCGAAGTTGCAGGACGACAAGTGGGAACTCTACGATACCACGAAAGACTTCAGCCTCGCCAACGACCTCGCCGCGACCAACCCGGCGAAGCTCAAGGAAATGCAGGATCTCTTCATCAAGGAGGCCATCCAATATCGCGTCCTGCCCATCGACGACCGCAGCGTCGAACGCGTCAACGCCGCACTGGCGGGACGACCGGACCTGATGGGGGATCGCACCACGCTCACTCTTTCCGAAGGGATGGGCTCGATGAGCGAGAACGTCTTCATCAACATCAAGAATCGCTCGCTCTCCATCACCGCGGACGTCGAAATCCCCAAAGGCGGCGCGAACGGCGTGATCCTCGCCCAGGGCGGAAGATTCGGTGGCTGGAGCCTGTATCTCAAGGACGGCAAGCCGTCCTACGCCTACAGTTTCATCGGGCTGCAGGAGTACAAGGTGGCGGCGGAGACGGCGGTGCCCGCGGGCAAGGCCACCATCCGGATGAACTTCGACTACGACGGCGGCGGTGTCGGCAAAGGCGGCACGGCCACGATCCTCGTCAACGGCGAGAAGGTCGCGAGCGGCCGGATCGAACGCACCCAGCCGGCCATCTTCTCGGCGGATGAAACGGCCGCCGTCGGAGTAGACGACGCCACCCCGGTCACGGGCGACTACCAGGAACGCGACAATGCCTTCACCGGCCGGATCCATGAGGTCACCGTGGAGGTGAAGCCCATCGGCGAAGCCGTCAAGGCCCAGGCCGACGCGGCTCAACAGGATGCCGCCTTGAAGAAGGCGGTCGCGAATTAGGGGCAGGTCCTGATCTCCATTTGGTTCCTCCCAATCCCACGGCCCGCAGGATCGGGAGACAAATGGCGCAAGTTGCGGGCGAATCGTCCTCACCCGCCAAGTCGCCCTCAATGACGAGCGTGGCGGCGAGGAAAAGCACGGCCTCGGCCGCTGGCTGCGGCCTGATTATCAGAGTCCCGCCGCCGCCACCCGCGCCCCCGTCGAAGAGCAGGCCGAGATCGACCTCCCCGATCACGTCAGCGGGTTTCCGTTGCCTCGCACGGGCAGTTGATGTTTCAATACCCGCAGGGAACCACCCCACTTCCCCGTCATCCGTGATGAACCCGTCCAAATCCCCCCGAACCCCCACCGACCCCGCGCCTTCGGCGGGAAGGGAGCCGAGACGGTAAGACTGCAATCCTTCAAGCCGTAAACCCAATCCTCCGCCCCCCTCCCCGCCGACCCGAGTGTTTCTCCTTCGCCGCCTTGGCCCGCTTGATCTCACGCAGCAGCATCTCCTCCGTCACCAGCCACTTCGCCGGATCCGGATCGCGGCTGCCGGCGTGGATGGCGTTGAGGCAGATGTTGAGGATGTCCCCGCCGCTCAAGCCCCCGCTTTGTTCCGCGAGAGAACGCAGATTGGCCTTCACCCTCTCGGGGTTGGGTAGATGGAGAGCCAACAGCTCCCGCCTCATGGTGGCGTCGGGAAGGCGGAACTCGATGTGGCGCTGCACCCGCCGGAGCAGGGCTTCGTCGTAGTTGCCGAAGAGGTTCGTGGTCATCACCACCACGCCCTCGAAGCGGTCCAACTCCTGCATCAGCACGTTGCGGTTCTGGTTGATCGAGGTCGCGCAGGATTCATCGAGACTGACCCGCTTGGAAAGCAGGCTATCGGCCTCGTCGAGGAAAAGAACAGCACCGTGATGGGATGCCCGCTCGAAGGCCCGTTTGATGTGCTTGGCCGTGTCGCCAAGGTATTTCGAGATCACGGCGCTGTAATCCACCTGATACAACGGCTGGCCGAGCTTCAAGGCCACCCCCAGGGCGGCGCGGCTCTTCCCCGTGCCCGGCGGCCCGTAGAAATTGAGGATGCAGCGCCCCTGCTGCGGCTGGAGGCGGCTGATGCTCCAGACCTCCTCCAACTGGTCGCGGATGCGGATCGCCCGCAGACCATCGAGGATCTGCTGCTTCACGCCGGGATGGAGGATCAGACCGCCGAGTTCGTGGCGCGACTGGGGATGGACGAGGACGCCCACTTCGGGCTCGTCCTCCTGCTGGGTCTCGCGGTTTCGCCGGCGCGGGTTGCGGTGGTCGGCGGCGATGGCCGCGTCAGGCGGCAAATCGTCGAGTTCGTGGATGGATGATTCAGGCATGGGTTCGACGGGTTCAGGTTAAGGCTTGCTTCCCCGGACCTCCGGGGAGCCTCCTTGCCTCGTCACCGAGGCTGCCGTTGTCTCGCCGATTGAGGGTCCGGGATGCTGCCGCAGCTCTCAGTAGCGGATCGCGGCAACGCGCCGGGCCGCCCGGCTCTTGATCGGCGGCAACCGGTCCAAGGCGAGTTCGTCGCCCTGGTCATGGGCGTCGAGCGCGGCCAGATCGGCCTCCGCCCACTTGGCAAAGGCATCGGGCGGGAGGTTGTCCTTGAGCTTGTCGCGAAGGGGGCGGGACTGCCGGGCGGTTCGCGAGGAGCGCTCCAGCTTCGCCGCCTCCGCGAGGCATCGCGCCATCAGGCGCATCATGACACCGTCGTCGGAGGCGGCGAGCTTCAGTTCGTCTTCGGGCAGGTAGGTTCTCGTCGGCTTCATCGGGGTTGGAGGGTTGGAGTGCTCGTTCACCCCGAAGCCTCTTCACCATGCCGCGAGAGGTCGCGCCGTTTCCGGGTCCGGGATGCTGCCGCGACCGATCCGCGGGGCTTGCACCTCGAACTCGCGCTCCAGCACCGCCGCGAAGTCCGCGTCCCTCCACGGGTCGGGATGGTCGGCGAAGAAGCGCTTCACCGTTGCGTCGTCCTCCGCCATCGAGGCGGGCACGGTGAATTCGTAGCTCACGGTTTCAGTGACAATCAGGGTTTTGGTCTCGTTGGTTTGGTTCATGGGTTTACTCATGGGTTTGCTCATGGGTTCGAGTTTGGTTTCCGGTGGGGTTCCGGGTTGGGGAGGAAGGCATTGCGCGAGAGGAGCCAGTTCCGCGTCGGGGAAGCCCAGCACGGTGCGGGCGTATTCGAGATGGGCATTCGCTGTTTCGAGGTCGTCGAAGGTGTGGGCGAACACGGGCGGCACGGGCACGATGTTGCCGGTGATCGTGTAGCGACCGAGGCAGCGCCCGTCGGGAAGGCGGATGGCATAGC
>JBILDO010000132.1:0-4179 GCA_044352585.1 Verrucomicrobiales bacterium | reverse complement strand
GGGTATAGGTCGTGAGCGGCTTGAGGACGAGGTCCTGGCGATGGATGCGGATCGGTTTGGGATCCTCGCTTTCCAGTCGGGCACTGGCCGCGCCCTCGTGTTTCACAGCGGGGTCGAGGGCGATGCCGTCCACGACGCGCCACCCGTCGAGGGAGTCGAGCGAGCCGTTCTGGAGCAGGTTCGGTCCGGTGGAATTTGCCGACCGTGCCTCCGTGTCCCACAACCGGTATTCGCCCGACGGCTCCCCGAGAGCGACGCGGATGGCATCGAACCACAGGTCCGTGACCCGGGTGTAGGGATGCAGGCCGAACCCGAAATACGTTCCGTCTCCGTGGGCCATGAGATACGAGGCAAGCCCGTAGATCCGGTCGCGGTCGCGGTCGATGCCCGGGAGTTCCATTCCGAAGGGGACCAGGTCCGGATCGTGGACCGGATTGTATTGCAGGAGTTGAACGTGACCGTTGCGATCATGCCGACGGGCGCGGTCGATGCGTCGCCGCCACTCGTGCGCCGGGGTGGCGAGGTGGAGCCAGTTCTCGAGCTGGAAGCCGTCCACCACAAGCGGGTCGGCCTGCCAGCCGTTCGCGATGAGGAGTTTGTCAGGCTGCCGCGCCTTGATCTTCGCGAAGAGGGCCTGCAGGTCGCGTGCCCAGCGGTCCGCCTCCTTGCCGGTGCGGGGATACTCCACCACGTCGGCGGCGCGTCCCGGGCCGGGCACCTCGTCTGGAACCGTATCGAAGAAGATCCCGTCCCAACCCGCCGCAACGGCCGGGGCATGCCGCTCGGCGATGAAATCCCGATAGCCGGCAAAACCGACGTTCATGACGAAGTCATCGACCGGCGGTCCCCAGTAGTAGATCGGCACCCGGGCCTCCCGGCGGGTTCTCGCGCCGGCCTTGGGATTGAACCGGGCCGCGAACTCCGCCTCGCTGACCCGGCCGTCGGCGTCGGGATCGTTTCTCGCGTCCCAACCGGGAACGGTGCGGGTTTCTTTCGGGTTCGCTGCCTCCTCCGCGCCGACATGGAGGGTCACCGGGGTGTCGCTCGCGAAATGGAGGAAGCAATCCTCGTAGTCGAGGCGTTTCTCGCGGCACCACGCTTGCAGGGCTTGCGCCTGATCCGACGGCTCGAGCAGGGTGCAGACGAGGGCATACTGGATCGCAACATGGGAAGCCCGGGCCTGCTTCGCCTGAAGACGGAAGCCGAGGTCGATCCGATCCGCGATCCAGGCCGCGTCTCCGCCGAAATTCATGAAGGTTCGCACCGTGGGCAGCCGTTTGGCCCGTTCCGCCGCCGGCGCGGGTATCGCAATCAAGGCGAGGATGGCGGCGAGGAGAAGGACGGCGCGTTTCATGGCTGCGTTGCGGGGCTCTGCCGTGCCAGACCCGATCAGGCGGTCGAGGGTCCTGCGGTTCCCTGCCGGCAGCATCATGTCCTCGACGAGAGGATTCGTCGGGGTGGCGGTGCGGTTGGTGAAACGCAACGGCATGATATCGGGGTGGATCGAGGAAAGGATGATTCAGTCGATGAACAGGAACTCGTTTCCATTGAACAACACCCGGCAGAGCGCGGCGAGACCATTCTTTTGGGCGAAGGCGGCGAAGTCGGTCCTCTCTGCAGCGGTCGGCTCGCGGAGGAGGATGCGGCGCACCGCTTCATCGGGCGAGGTGAGTTGTTTTCCCAACTCGCCGCTGAAGTGGAGCACGAAGCGGTTGTTGTAGAGCGCCAGCGATTGCAGCGCCGAGGCGGAGAAACCGCGTGTCGGGGCGAGCATGCCGAGGTCGGGGAAGTCGAGCGTCTCCATGAAGGGGTCGGGCACGCCGCGCCAGACGAAGCGGTAGATGCTGCGGCGGTGTTTCGGCAGCGCGGACCAGTCGTAGGCCTCGTAGTTCAGCGTGGGCGTGAGCTGCACGGGCGGTCCGGTGACGAATTGCCGCACGCTCGGACCACCCGTCGCCGGGTCGAGCCGGTCGGAGGCGGCGAGCACGAAGTCGCGATAGCTGTCCGCATCGAGCCGCAGCCGGTTCATGCGCCAGAGGAGACGGTTGTCTGCATCAAGAAGCGCCGCGTCCTCGCGATGCGCACTGCTCTGGCGGTAGGCGGCGCTAGTGACGATGAGATGGTGGAGATGCTTCAGCGAACCGCCGTGGTCCCGCAGTTCGCAGGCGAGCCAGTCGAGTAACTCCGGATGCGAGGGCGTGCCGCCCATGCGGCCGAAGTCATTCGGGGTGTCGCAGATTCCCCGGCCGAAGTGATAATGCCAGACTCGGTTGGCGATGCTGCGCCAGGTGAGCGGGTTCCTTTCATCCGCAAGCCAGTCGGCCAGTGAGGCGCGGCGCGCGGCTTCGTCCCCCGCGGCATGCGCGTCGTCGAAACGGGCCGGCAGCGCGTGGATCGCGCTCAAGGCACCACTCCCGGCCTCCTTCATCGGCTTGTCGAACTCGCCACGCTTCAAGACCTGCACGGTCTTCGGTTTCGCGACCGTGGTCGGTGTGCCTTTGCCGACGGCGAGGAGCACATCGGCCTTCGGCGCCGCGGCATAGACCCGGGCGGGCTCGGGCAGCTTGGCCAACTCCGCGGTGGCCACGAAGCGCAGGGCATGGGCCGCGAGTGCGATCCGCTGGGTTTCGCTGCGTTGATCGGCGGGCCGTGTCAACGCCTCCTGCGCCGGCATCGGCATCGCGGCGCCGCGGGCGGCGGGTTCGTCCGTCGCTGATAGTTTGAAAAGGCCGATGAGATGCGATTTCCCCGAGAGCTGCTTCAGCGAGAGCGTGAGTTTCGCGCCCGGGTTCACGGTGACCGGTTCGGCGAGTTCGAACACCGCATGGTGCGACACGCCCACGGCCGGATGGATGCCCCAGCCGGTCGCGGGATTGCCATCGATCGCCATCGCAGAGGTCCAGCCCTGTTGGTCGAAGTCCGCCGTGGCGCGGCTGAATTTCAGCTTCACCGGCTGGGCTGTGCCGGAATCAAACACCTGCGCCTCGATCTCGCTGAGGGTGAGATTGCCATTGTCCTGGCGTCCCGGCCCCTTCATTGGCAGGGATGGGTCGGTCAACACATCGAGCCGCAGGGCGGTGATCTTCGTGAGCGCCACGCTGCCGGTGACGACATAGGTGTCTTTGTCAGGCTTGGCTCCGGAGGACAGGATCGCTTCCCCATGGCGCTTGAGCCCCGACCCCTCGGTGCTGACAAAACTCTCGTAGCCGAGCGGCGTCCAAGTCACCGGCGCGCCCTGCGTCTTTTCCCATTCGGCGACGAGGGACGCGTTCTCCGGAGCGAGGAGGACCGTCTTGTCCTTCGCCTCGGCGGCGGCGAGCAGCGACTGCCAGCGCTTCCGGGCCTGTCCGACCGTCTTGTCCTCGTCATAGGGAATGTCGCCCTCGATCAGCCCCGCGAAGACCGCCTGCAGCGCATAATAGTCGTCCTGCGAGATGGGATCGAACTTGTGCGCGTGGCAGCGGGCGCAGTTCGCCGTGGTGCTGGCGAAGGCGCCCATCGTCTGCGTCACGAGATCGTCGCGGTCGAGGTAGTCGAAGTTCGTCGGTGCGGTCTGGTAGGCGCTGTGATCGAAGACGCCCGCGCCGAGAAAGCCGAGCGCCGGGATGAGTTGCGGTTCGTCGGGAAACAAAACATCCGCCGCGAGCTGCTCGCGGACGAAGCGCGGCCAGGGTTTGTCCTCGTTCAGCGCCGTGATGACATAGTCCCGGTATCGCCACGCATGGTCCCGGGGCAGGTCGTGGCCGCAACCGTGGGTCTCGGCGAAGTGGATCGAGTCCAGCCAGTGCCGGGCCCAGCGTTCGCCATGCCTGGGCGAGGCGAGGAGACGGTCCACGAGCTTCTCATACGCCTTCGGGTCCGGGTCCTTCACAAACGCCTCCACCTCCGCGAAGGTCGGCGGCAGGCCGTGCAGGTCGAAGGAAAGACGCCGGATCAGGGTGCGACGATCCGCCTCGGGTGACGGCGTCAGTTTCCGCTCCGCGAGGCGCGCCCGGATGAAACGATCCACCGGATGATCCACCCCGGCGATGTCGGGCAGCGGCGGCGCCACTAGCGGCTTCAGCGACCACCAGTCCAGATCGTTGGGCTGCTCCTCGGTGACGCGCGGATCGGGCGCCCCACGCTTCACCCATTCCTCGAGCAGGGCGATCTCGGCGGCTGGCAGCTTTTCCTTCGGCG
>JBILDO010000131.1:0-4242 GCA_044352585.1 Verrucomicrobiales bacterium | reverse complement strand
GGATGATAGACCCGCTGGATCTCCTGACCCTGGGAGGACGGCAGGACGATCGTGAAGACCGACTTGAGGACGAGGAGGAGAAAGCCGTTGAACGCCCCGGCGAGGATGCCGAAGAAAATCCCCCAGACGAGACGGACCCGGAGTGGTTTCACGTAGCCAAGGAGGCGGCGGAAGACGGCGCGCCGATCCTCGGCGATCTCGTCCGAGGAGGCGGTGGCGAGCTCGAGGGCGCGGGGCCGGGAGTGGGATTCCTTGAAAGACATGGGGAGGGCGTTTCCCGTCCGGAAGCGGCCGGGAAGGGGATTGGTAAGGGCGAATCGGGGCGCGCGCAAGGGCGGGACGGACTCGTTCCGGCCCTTCGAGTTGCGGCTTGGCCCCGCCGCGATCCCCGCTTATAATACGCTTTCCTTCCGATGTCCGATCTCCCCACCGCTCCCGAACCCGGCTGGTTCTGCGTCCGCTCCCGGCCGAAGAGCGAGCACATCGCCGCGCGAAACCTGCGGCAGTTCGCGCATCTCGACGAAGTCTTCTGCCCCCGCATCCGCTACGAAAAACCGACGCGACGGGGCAAGGTCTGGTTCATCGAGGCCCTCTTTCCCGGGTATTTCTTCGCCCGCTTCGACCTCGTCCTCGACCTCCGTGCGGTGAACGCGGCGCCCGGAGTCACCGGAGTGCTTCACTTCGCGGACTTCTATCCGGAACTGGCCGCCCCCTTCATCGACGAGCTTCGCGCGGAGTTTCCCGAGGAGGAAAATGCGATCCGCGTGATCCATCCGCAGATCTCGCCGGGCGATGAGATCGTCGTGACCGAAGGCGCGATGAAGGGGCTCAAGACCGTGGTGACGCGGCTCGTCGGAGGGGGCGACCGGGTCGCGGTGCTGCTCGACTGGCTCGGTCAGGAACGCGAGGCCGAAGTCTCGCTGCGTTCGGTGATGCGCCCCGGCAACATCCGTCTCGAAATCCGCTGAACCCCGCGCAGCGTTCGCGAAGGGAAAGCCCGGTTGATTTTTCGCGACGGTCGATCATGCTTCCGTCCGCCTCGTTCCAGGCGCCATCCTGTCATGTCCGAAGAATCCGCAGCGCCCCCGGTGGAAGACCTGGGAACCCTCCTCCGCATCCGTCGCGAGAAGATGGACCGTCTCCGTGCCCTCGGGGTCGATCCCTTCGGCAAGGGCTTCGAAACGACCCACGCGCCCGGCGCGCTCCGCGAGGCCTTCACCGAGGGCACGAACGTCCGCGTCGCGGGACGCATCACCGCGCTGCGCGACATGGGAAAGAGCCACTTTCTCGACCTCTCCGACCTCAACGGCCGCATCCAGGTTTTCGTGAACAAGGGAGCGATCGGCGACGCGGCCTGGGAAATCTACAAGCAGCTCGACATCGGCGACTGGATCGGGATCGCCGGCGAGACCTTTCTCACCAAGACCGGGGAACCCTCGGTGAAGGCGATCGAGGTCACGGTGCTCTCGAAATCGCTCCGGCCGATGCCCTCGAAGTGGCACGGCGTCGTCGATCCGCAGATCAAATACCGCCAGCGTTACCTCGACCTCATCGCCAACGAGCGGTCGCGGGGAATTTTCAAGAAGCGCTGCCTCATGGTCGCCGAGATCCGCCGCTACCTGCAGGAGCGCGGCTTCTTCGAGGTCGAGACGCCGATGCTGCAGGACGTCCCCGGCGGCGCCGCGGCCCAGCCCTTCGAGACGCACCACAACGCGCTCGGGATGGACATGTTCCTCCGCATCGCGCCCGAGCTTTACCTGAAGCGCCTCCTCGTGGGTGGATTCGAGAAGGTCTTCGAACTGAATCGCAGCTTCCGCAACGAGGGCATCAGCCGCCGCCACAATCCCGAGTTCACCATGCTCGAGGCCTACTGGGCCTACGCGGATTTCGAGAAGATGGCCGACCTCGTCGAGGATCTCGTCTGCCATCTCGCGGAGAAGTTCTGCGGCGGACTCCTCATCGAGCACCGCAACGCCGAAGGCGAACTGACGAAGACGATCAATCTCGCCCGGCCCTGGAAGCGCGCCCCTTACCGTGACCTCGTCGCCGGTGCGGCCGGGGCCGACTGGTGGTCGCTCGACTCTGCCGCGAAGCGCGCCCGCTGTGAACAGCTCGGCGTGGAAATCTCCGCGGGCATGGAGGACTACGAGATCTCGCAGCAGGTCTTCGAGAAACTCGTCGAGGAAAAGACGATCGACCCCGTCTTCGTCACCCACGTTTCGAAGGAGCTCGTGCCGCTCGCGAAGCAGAACGCTTCCGACGACTCCATCGTCGATGTCTACGAACTCATCATCAACGGCGCCGAGATCTCGCCGGGATACTCGGAGCTGAACGATCCCGACGTGCAGCGCCGCCGTCTCGAGGAGCAGGCGGGCGAGGAAGTGCAGAAGATCGACGAGGATTTCCTCCTCGCCCTCGAGTATGGGATGCCCCCCGCCGGAGGCATCGGCATCGGCATCGACCGCCTCGTGATGATGCTGACGGGCGCGGAGTCGATCCGCGACGTCGTCCTCTTCCCGCAACTGAAGCGACGCGAGGGCTGACCACCGCGGTAGAACTCCCCGGGATCGCTCAGGCGATCTCGATGACGACGGGACAGTGGTCCGATCCCTCGACTCCCGGGAGGATTCCCGTCGCGGTGACGCGCGGAAGGATCGCGGGCGAGACGCAGAAATAGTCGATCCGCCATCCCACGTTGTTGGCCCGGGCGCCGCCGCGGTAGCTCCACCAGCTGTAGTGGCCCGGCTCGTCCGGGTGAAAGTGGCGGAAGCTGTCGATGAATCCCGCCTCCACGATCCGGTCGAATCCGGCGCGCTCCTCGTCGGTGAAACCAGCGTTTTTGCGGTTCTGTTTCGGACGAGCCAAATCGATCTCGCGGTGGGCCACGTTGAGATCGCCGGCGAAGACGACCGGTTTCGTCCTTTCCAGTTCCTTCACGAATTCGAGGAAGACGGCGTCCCACTCCATCCGGTAAGGAAGGCGGCGCAGATCGTCCTGGGAATTCGGCGTGTAGACGTTGACCACGAAAAAATCCGGGAACTCGGTGGTGAGGACGCGCCCTTCGTCATCGTGACCGGGCAACCCGATGCCGTGACGGACTCCGATAACCGGGACGCGGGATAGGGTCGCGACGCCCGAGTAACCTTTCTTCTGCGCCGGATTCCAGTGCACCTCCCAGCCATCGGCGGCGAAATCGTGCCCGACCTGGTCGGGCGTGGCCTTCACCTCCTGGAGGAGGAGGACTTCGGGCGATTCCGCCCCGAGAAAGTCGAGAAACCCTTTTTTCAGGACCGCCCGCAGGCCGTTCACGTTCCAACTGATCAGTTTCATGGGGAGGCCCCGGACCCGGGGAGAGGAAAGGACTCCACCGCAAGGCATCAACCCGCAACTTTTTTCCCTTGCGATTCGCGCCGGGAGGGGCACATACCTCCTTTCCGAAACCCCGGATCCGTGACTCGTTCCGCACGACGGAGGCGGTCCCGGAGCGCCCCGCGATTTTTTTCAGACAAATCGCGCCGGGGTTGTCGCTTTCCAACCCGAAACAGCGGTTTCAACCATGATAGAAGTCGAAAATCTCCACAAACATTTTGGTTCCAAGGTGGCGGTCGACGGGGTCTCCTTCACCGTCAAGAAGGGAGAAGTCCTCGGATTTCTCGGCCCCAACGGTGCCGGCAAATCGACCACGATGCGAATGGTCACCGGATACCTCCCCGCGACGAGGGGTCGCGTCCGCATCGGCGGCGCCGACATTGAGGAAAACGAGATCGAGGCCAAGTCGAAGATCGGCTATCTCCCCGAGGCCGCTCCGCTTTACTCCGACATGACGGTCGAGGCCTTCCTCCGGTTCGCCGCGGAGATGCGCCGTGTTCCGGCCTCGGAAATCAAGGCCGCGGTCGACCGGGCGATCGAGACCACCTTCCTCGAACCGGTCCGCCACCAGAGCGTCGACACCCTCTCGAAAGGGTATCGCCACCGCACCTGTTTCGCGCAGTCGATCATCCACGATCCCGAGGTGCTCATCCTCGACGAGCCCACCGACGGCCTCGATCCGAATCAGAAACACGAGATCCGCCACCTCATCCGCCGCATGGGCGAGACCAAGGCGATCCTTTTCTCCACCCACATCCTCGAGGAGGTGGAGGCCGCCTGCACCCGGGCCATCATCATCGACCGGGGCCGGGTTGTCGCCGACGGCACGCCCGCGGAACTCAAGGCACGCGCCACCAACGCCGGGACCGTCGT
>JBILDO010000130.1:0-4265 GCA_044352585.1 Verrucomicrobiales bacterium | reverse complement strand
TTCGTCATTCGTCATTCGTCATTCGTCATTCGTCATTCGTCATTCGTCATTCGTCATTCGTCATTCGTCATTCGTCATTCGTCATTCCTCATTCGTCATTCCGACTCACCGCAACTCCGCCTCCGCATCCGCCTTGCGATACAATTGCGTCGGGATCAGGATCTGCGGCGGCAATTCCTCGCCCTTCGAATGCCGCACGATGGCATCGACCACCTTCACCCCCATCTGGTCGGGAAACTGGATCGGATCCGCGTAGATCTTGCCTTCCTTGATCGCCTGCTTGCCCTCGGGCTGTCCGTCGAATCCGACGATCACGACCTGGTCCGCCTTGCCCGCTTTTTCCAGCGCCGCCCTCGCCCCGAGCGCGGCGGGGTCGTTGATCGCGAAAATCCCCCGCAGGTCCGGATGCGCCTGCAGGGCGTCCTCGGCCGCACGGAAGCCGATGTCCTTGGCTCCGCCGCTCTCGAGTTCGGCGACGAGATCGATCTTGCCCGCCGCGGTGGCATTGTGCTCCCCGATCACGGCGCGGAACCCCTTCACCCGCAGGAGGCAGGACTCGGCCTGCTTCAGGTGGAGGATCGCCACCTTGCCACCGGCCGCGCCGAGCGCCTCGATCATCGCCTTGGCCGCCTCCCGTCCGCCACCCTCGTTGTCCGTCGCGATCTGGGTGACGATCTTCACTCCGGGTTCGTTGCATGGAATGTCCACGGTGAAGACGGGAATCCCCGCCGCATTCGCCTCGGCGATCACCGGGAGGATCGACTTCGAATCACACGGGCTCAGCACGATCGCCGCCGCTCCCTTCACGATGAAGTCCTTGATCTGGTTGCCCTGCTTCGCCACATCCTTGTCTCCGCTCACGACGAGGGTCTCGTAGCCGTGTTTGGCCCCTTCCGAGGAAATGGTGTCGCCGATGACCTTGAAGAACGGGTTTTCGAGGGTGAGGAGGGAGACGCCGATGAGTCCGCGATCCGTTCCGCCGGATCCGTCGGCCGGCGGATTGGTGGCGTCTCCACAACCGGCGAGAAACGACGCCGCGACGAGAACGGGAAAAAGAGAACGAATCTTCATGACGAGGGTTGAATGGTCGCGAGTGTGGACAAACCCCTTCCACCGGGCAAGCCTCATCCGCGACAAATCACGCCATCCCGCTGGACAAATCCCCCCGCTCCGCGCCAAACTTCCGATGATGAACGCCCGTCTTTTCGCCTTTCTCGCCTGCCTTCCCGCCGCGCTCGCATCCACCGCGGAAAAGCCGAACGTGCTCCTCATCTGCGTCGATGATCTCAAGCCCGTCCTCGGCTGCTACGGCGATACCCATGCCAAAACGCCGAATCTCGACCGCCTCGCCGCGCGCAGCCTCCGCCTCGACCGCGCCTACTGCAACCAGGCGGTCTGTTCGCCCTCGCGCAATGCTCTCCTCACCGGACTGCGGCCCCAGACCCTCGGCATCTACGACCTCCCGACAAACTTCCGCAAGGCGAAGCCCGATGCCGTCACCGTCGCGCAGCATTTCAAGGCCGCCGGCTACCGCACCGGGGCGCTCGGCAAGATCTTCCATGTCGGACACGGCAACATCGACGACGAGGCTTCGTGGAGCGTGCCTCTTTTCCGCCCGCAGGCGCCGCAATACCTCGATCCCGCGAATCAGGCGCCCAACACCCCCGAGGCCAAGGCCAAGGAACTCCGCGGTGCCCCGACCGAATCCGCCGACGTGCCCGACGATGCCTATCCCGACGGACAAATCGCCCTCGAGGCGGTCAAGCGGATCGAGGCCGCGAAGGGATCGGGCGAGCCCTTTTTCCTCGCGGTCGGATTCCTCAAACCCCACCTGCCCTTCGTCGCGCCGAAGAAGTATTGGGACCTCCATGATCCCGCGGCCCTCCCCATGCCCGGACGCGACAGTCCGCCCGACGGCGCGCCGGAGTATGCCCCGCAGTTCGGGGGCGAGTTGCGGCGCTACAAGGACATCCCGGGAGGCAACGCTCCCCTCGGCGAGGAACTCACCCGTCACCTCATCCACGGCTATTATGCCGCGACCAGCTACATGGATGCCTGTGCCGGCCGGGTTCTCGACGCGCTTGAGGCCAATGGACTCGCCGACAACACCCTCGTCGTCCTCTGGGGCGACCATGGATGGCACCTCGGCGACCACGGCATGTGGTGTAAACACACGAACTACGAGCAGGCCGCGCGCATCCCCCTTCTCGTCGCCGCACCGGGCGGAAAGGGATCCGTCTCCGAGGCCCTCGTCGAAACCGTGGACGTCTACCCCACCCTCGCCGAACTGGCCGGAATGCCCGCTCCCACCGGACTTGACGGACGGAGCTTCGCCGGCCTCCTCTCCGATCCCAACGCGCCCCATCGCGACCACGCCGTCCACGTCTACCCGCGCAACGACCTCCTCGGACGCGCCATCCGCACCGACCGCTACCGCCTCGTCGAATGGAAGAAACACGGAGCCTCCCCTGAGACCGCCGAGTTCGAACTCTACGACTACGAGGCCGATCCTGACGAAACGAAAAACCTCGCCTCCGCCAATCCCGCCATCGTGGCGCAACTGAAGACATTCCTCGCCGCCCATCCCGAGGCGAAGCCACAGAACCGCGCGAAGGCGGCCGCACCGGCAAAACCCGACGCCCCATCGAAGCCGAAGGCGAAGGACCGGTCGGCGATGTTCCGTCAACGTGACAAGGACAAGGACGGAACACTCAACAGCGAAGAGTTCCTCCTCAACCAGCCGGATCCGGATGAGGCGCCGAAGCGTTTTCCCGTCTTCGACGCGAATGGCGACGGAGTCCTCTCGGAGGAGGAGTTCGTGAAGAGCGGCAAGGTCGCGAAACCCTGACATTCTCACCATGAGCGAACGAGTCGTCATCCTCGGTGCCAGCGACCAGCCCGACCGCTACGCCCACAAGGCTTTCCGCATGCTGCGCGAGCACGGACACGAGGCCATCCCGGTCCATCCCACCCTGACCGAAATCGAGGGCGTCGCCGTCGTCCCCGACCTGCGGAGTGTGGAGGGTCCGGTCGACACCCTGACCCTCTACGTCCGTCCGTCGATTTCCGAATCCGTCGCCGGTGACCTCGTCGCGATGAAACCGGGGCGTGTCCTATTCAACCCCGGCACCGAGTCCGCGGTCCTGCAGGCGAAGCTCGACGAGGCGGGCATCTCCCGGGAGGAGGCGTGCACCCTGGTGCTGCTGGGGACGGGGATGTTTTGAGAATCGGCCGAACCACGCGCTTGCGATTCCGCCCCCTCTCCGCCACGATCCTCCCGTCATGCTCCCCACCCCATCACCGGACTCGTTGCCGCGACTCACACCCCCTTCCACTCCGATGGCAGCCTCAACCTCACCGTCGTGGAAACGCAGGCCGCCCACCTCCTCGCCAACGGCGTGAACCGCGCCTTCATCGGCGGCACGACAGGTGAAAGCCACTCCCTGAGCCTCGCCGAACGCCGCGCCCTGACGGAGCCCTGGATGGACATCACGAAAGGATCGGAGTTGAAGGTCATCGTCCACGTCGGCGCGAACTGCCTCGGTGACGTGCGCGACCTCGCGGCTCAGGCGCAGGCCCTCGGAGCCGAAGCCATCAGCGCGCTGACCCCGAGTTATTTCAAGCCGCGCGACGTCGCGTCGCTCGTCGCCTGCTGTGCGGAAATCGCCGCCGCCGCGCCGGAGCTGCCCTTCTTCTTTTACGACATCCCCGGGTTCACCGGCGTCTCGCTGTCGATGCCGCAGTTCCTCGAACAGGCGACCGGCCGCATCCCGAATCTCGCGGGGATCAAGTTCACCAATCCCGACGGCATGATGTTCCAGCAATGCCTGCATCATCGCGCACCGGACGGGAATGCCTTCTCGATCCTCTGGGGCACCGACGAATGTCTCCTCGCCGGCCTCGCCCTCGGTGCCACGGGAGCGGTCGGCAGCACCTATAATTTCGCCGCGCCGATCTACCACCGCATCCTCGCGGCCTTCGAGGCCAACGATTTCGCAACCGCCCGCGCGGAACAGACGTTCGCCGTGGGCGTGGCCGCGTGGTAGTAGCTGCTCCGCGGAAGCCCGAGGACTTTGCAGATCGAGCGGATCCCGTGCCCGGTCTCGAGCTGGATGCGGTGGATCATTTCGCGGAGCTGTGCGGGTTTTTGGTCCCGAGGATCATCGCGGCCTTTTTTAAAATGTCGTTCTCCATGCGCAGTTGGGCGTTCTCCCGTCGGAGCGCACGCAGGTCGTCCGCTTCGGGACGCTCGCCTACGGCTCGCG
>JBILDO010000097.1:0-14187 GCA_044352585.1 Verrucomicrobiales bacterium | reverse complement strand
AAAGTCCATGAAGTATCCAGCCACCTGCCTCAGTGGCGTAACGTCATCTTTTTTTATTTGCAGAGCCGCGGCGCTTCGGCTGCTGCAGTTGCTTGACTGTGTATGTGATCTTCAGCGCCAGCGCTCCAATACCACCGCCTTATTCACTTTTCAAGAACTTTAACTAAGTAGAACTAGAGCGGGAACCACCCGGAAAACCGGCACGCCCCGCGAAAAAGGAAGGTCTTTGTCAGGCCCTTCCGGAACGGCGGGTGCGCAGGACCAGCTCCTTCACCATGGGATTGGGAAACTTGCGGCTCGGGGTGATGGCGTAGAAGCTCTCGCGGATCTGCTCGATGTGGTGGAGCTCGACGAGGACGCGGGATTTGAGCTCGTCCCGCACCACGACCGGCGGCACGAGGGTGACGCCTTCTCCCTCCCGTGCCAGCAGACGGAGCATCGCCATGTCGTCGACTTCCGCCGCGATGACCGGCCGGATCCCGGCCTCGTCCATGAGCCGATCGAAGGCCGCACGGATGTTGCTGTCGAGGCTCGGCAGGACGATCGGCGTCTCGCGGAGCGATCCGGGAAAACGGAACCGCTTTCCCTTCGCCCGCGGCCTGCCGACAATGCTGACTTCCTGCTCGTCGAGGAGGTGGCTGTGCCATCCGGTTTCGGCGTCCCGCCGGACCGGGAGGTTCGATAGCACCAGGTCGATGGTATGGGCCTCGAGCTGTCCGAGGAGCTCCCGCAAGGAACCCGTCCGCACCACCACCTCGACATCCGGCCGCACGAGAAGCGGACGAAGAAACTCCAGCTGGAAATTCCGCGACAAGGTCGCCACCGCACCGACGCGAAGGATGCTGCGGCGGGCCGAAGCCCGGTGCTGCAGGGCGTCGATCATCTCCTCGCCGGTTCGGAAGATCGTCTCCGCGTAGTCGAGCGCGATGCGTCCGGCCTCGGTGAGGCTGAGCCGCTTGTTGCGCCGCTCGAACAGCTTCTGGCCGAGGCTCTCCTCGAGCTGGCCGAGCTGGATGCTGAGCGCCGAAGGCGAGAGCCGTAGCAACTCGGCCGCGTGGGTGAGGTTGCCCTCGGTCGCGATGGCCCGGAAATAGCGGAGATGGTGGTAGTTGAGAAAGCTCATCGTTCTATTTTATCAAACAACTCAATAAAGAACATCTATTAGATCAAACAACAAGCCGTCTCTACGGTCGTGTTCATGAACTCCGCCGCCCTGTTGCCCCTCGCCGTGGCCGCCGCGCCGCTCTCCGCCGCGCTACTGCCGACCGCCTTCGCCAACGCCCGCCCGGCCGGGACCGGCCGAGCCATCTCCGGCCTGATGGGGGCGGCCCTGCTCCTCGCCGCCGCCGCCGCCACGGTGCTCGCCGTCGCCGGCGGACCGATACGCGGAACCTTCGCCGCGGTCGGCCCCTTCGGCCTGACGATCTACTTCGATGTCGTCACCGCGGTGATGCTGCTCCTCGTCTCGTTCCTCGGCGCCGCCGTGGCCCTCTTCTCGCGGAACTATCTGGCCGGCGACCCGGACCAGGGCCGGTTCTTCAAATGGCTCTCCATCACCGTCGGCTGCGTCCTGCTCCTTGTCGCCGCCGGCAACCTCGCGCTCTTCGCCCTGGCCTGGATCGCGACGAGCCTTTCCCTGCACAAGCTGTTGACCTTCTACCCCGAACGAACCGCGGCCCGGCTCGCGGCCCGGAAGAAAGCCTACATCAGCCGCCTCGGCGACATCTGTATCGTGGCCGCCATCGTCATGGCCTGGAGGCACTTCGGCACACTGGACTATGACGCCCTCTTCGCCGCGGCCTCGGGCGGCAAGGTGGCGGGACTGCCTTCGACCGCCTTCCTCCTCGTCGCGGGAGCGATGCTGAAATCGGCGCAGTTCCCCTTCCACGGCTGGCTGCCCGACACGATGGAAACCCCGACGCCGGTGTCCGCCCTCATGCATGCCGGCATCATCAACGCGGGCGGTTTCCTCGTGATCCGCTTCAGCCCGCTTGTCACCCTCTCGCCGGCCGCGCTAGACCTCCTCGCGGTGGTGGGAGCGGTCACCGCCCTCTTCGGGTCCCTCGTCATGATCACCCAGACGAGCGTGAAGCGGGCCCTCGCCTACTCCACGATCGCCCAAATGGGCTTCATGATGCTGCAATGCGGTCTCGGCGCCTTCGCCCTCGCCCTCCTCCACATCGTCGCGCACTCGCTCTACAAGGCCCATGCCTTCCTTTCCTCGGGAAGCGTCATCGCCCAAGCCAGGTCCAAGGGAGCGTCTCCCGCAAAACGGTATCTCGGAATCCCCGGGATGGCCGCGGCCTTCGGCATCGCCCTTGGATTGACCGTGGCCGGCGCCCTCCTCGCCGGGCAGACTCCCTGGAAGGATCCGGCCAGCTTCGGGCTCGCCCTCATCCTCACGATCGCCCTGGCCCAACTCCTGTGGAACTGGTGGTCCGTCAACGGCACCGCCGGCGGGATTTTCACCGGCATCGCCGTGGGATGCGGCCTCAGCCTGCTCGCCTTCGCGCTGCACCTCGGGGCGAAGACCCTCGTCGGGTCCGCCGTGGTCGCCGCCCCGGAATCCAACGTGATCTGGCCGCTCGCCATCGCCGCTCCCCTCGCCTTTCTCCTCGTCGGAGCCCGGGTCTTCCTCCCGCCCTCGTGGGTCACGACCCCGTTCGGCCGGGCCGTCTTCGTCCACGCCTACAACGGATTTTACCTCTCCACCCTTGCCCACCGGATCCTCGGAGGATTCCGGAAGAGCCTTTGATCACGCCACGGCAGACCCAACCGACCCATGAACACTCCATCCACCATGCCCGCCATGCCTGACACCACCGAGATCGACAGCACCGTGGAACACGCCGTCAAGGACGCCATCGGCCGCATCGCCCCCCTTTGGCCGCTCTCGCGCTTCGTGGCGGTGAATCCCTTCGTCGGTCTCGCCGGCCGGCCCTTCGCCGAAGCCGCCGCGCTCATGGGACGGGCCACCGGCTCTCCCCTCGCCTTCCCGCCCGCGTTCTATCTGGAACGGTATGCGAAGGGCGAAATCCTGCCTGAGGATCTTCGACAAGCGGCGCTCGAAGCCGGATCCGCCGCCACCGCGGAGGAACTCGCCGCGGCCGTCCGCCAGTCCGAATGGCCCGACCCGGCCCCGGTTCTCCTGCCGCTGCCCTCCTCCGTGTGCGACGCCACCCTCGGAACCCGTTGGGAGGAGTTCTTCGCGGGCGAAGTCGCCAAATGGTGTGCCGCCTACACCGATGAGGGCCAGTCCCTCTGGCAGTTCCCCTGGAAAAACGACCCATTCTACCCGGCTTGGAGAGAAGCCGCCTCGCTCGACCGCACCGCCGAATACGCCGGGCTCCCGGGGTGGAGGCGGTTCATCTCCGGACTCGACCGCGATCCGGTGAAGGCCATCGCCTCAGCACTCCGGCAGCTCGGCGTTCCAGCCTCCCATGCCGCGGATTTCTTCCATCGGCTCCTCATGACGGTGCGGGGATGGGCCGGACACTTCCAGTTCAAGGCGCACGAAAAGGCGCTCCGGGGGGAAAGCGACGACCAACTCGTCCATCTCCTTGCGATCCGGCTTGCCGGCGAGGCGGCCCTGCTCTCGGGCCTCCGGGATACCCCGCTCGACGGTGCCTGGAAATCCGAACGGGACGGCCTCGGTGCCCGGCCCAATTCCGCCGCGGGACAGACCGCCGCCCGGATTTGGCAGCGGGCCCACGAGTGCGCCCGGCAGCGGGAATTGTTCGCGAGCCTTGCCACGACCGCGTCCTGTTCCACGGCACCGCGTCCGGACTTCCAGGCCGTATTCTGCATCGACGTCCGTTCGGAGGTCTACCGGCGCGCCCTCGAATCCGTCGCCCCCGGGGGCGAGACGATGGGATTCGCCGGGTTCTTCGGATTCCCGATCGAGGCCGTTCCGGTGGGCGAGTCCTCCGGCACGCCGCAGTGTCCGGTCCTGCTCACCCCGGCCGTGAAGGTTCCGGCACAGGCCAGCCCGGCCTCGAAGGAGCAACGCCGGTTCCGCAAGCAGGCCGCGACGGCCTGGACCGCCTTCAAGTCCTCCGCCGTCTCGAGCTTCGTCTTCGTGGAAACCACCGGCCTCGGTTTCGCGGCCCGCTTCGCCCGTGACCTCACCCACCACTCCCCGACCGGATCCTGCGGATGCGAGGGAATGGACATCTCCGCGATCCCGCTGGACCAGCAGGCCGCCATGGCCGCAGGTGCCCTCAAACACCTCGGATTCGCCACCGGAGCGGGCCTCGCCCGGCTCGTCCTGCTCTGTGGTCACGGCAGCACCACCGCGAACAATCCCTTCGGATCGAGCCTCGATTGCGGGGCCTGCGGCGGACACACCGGCGAGACCAATGCCCGCACCGCCGCCACGGTTCTGAATGATCCCGCAGTGCGCGCGCGGCTCGCCGGGGACGGAGTCCTCATCCCCGCGGACACCTGGTTCGCGGCGGCGCTGCACAACACCACGACGGACGAAGTGACGATCTTCGACCTGGCCTCGGCTCCGGCCACGCACCGGGATGAACTCCGGGATCTTCAGGAACATCTCGCCCGGGCTTCCGTGCTCGCCCGGGAGGAACGCGCCGCCCAGCTCGGCGAAAACCCCGCCGCCCCGCGACTCGCGAACCGGATCCTGGGACGGAGCCGGGACTGGTCGCAGGTGCGTCCCGAATGGGGACTGGCCGGAAACTACGCCTTTGTCGCGGCTCCCCGGCGCATGACCCGGCATCTGAGGCTCGACGGCCGCGTCTTCCTCCATGACTATCGGTATGGCGCGGACGCCGACGAGGCGACCCTCAACCTGCTCCTCATCGCCCCGGTCGTGGTGGCGAGCTGGATCAACCTGCAATACTTCGCCTCGACGGTGGACAACGAGCGGTTCGGCGCCGGGAACAAGGTGCTGCACAACGTCACCAGCGTCCTCGGCGTCGTCGAAGGCAATGGCGGCGACCTCCGCGTCGGCCTGCCCCTGCAGTCGGTCCACGACGGCACGACCTGGCGCCATGAACCCCTGCGGCTCTCCGTCTGCGTCGCGGCTCCCTGCGAGGCGATCGACCGGATTCTCGCGAAGAATCCCCAGGTCGCGGACTTGGTCGCCAACGAGTGGATCCACCTCTTCGCCCTCGACGACAACGGCGGCATCGTCGGCAAATCGGATGGTCGCGGGAAATGGAGAACCGTCTTTCCGCAACCCGTCGGGCAGGCGGATCCAGTCGAGAAGGTCCTCCCTGCCTGAAGGCCGGGGCGGACGGAAAGCGGAAGTTTGAGTCCGCGCTCCGCTCCGCCCCGACAGCCCTCCGCGCCGCCGCATCCGGCAGATCGAAGATCTCACAAAACCTCTCCGTGCTCTCAGGCAACAGAACATCCGAAGAAGCGAGTGCGATCTCGACTACCACATCCTCGAGACTCACCAGGTCTCGGAGAAGCCATCCAGACCAAGTCCCTCGACGGGAGGATCGACCCCGCCCGGTGGGGCGCCGTCCGAATTGCCCCGCTTCTCGCCACCGAGCCCGATCCGGCGACGCGCCCCGCCCCGGGCCGCTTCCGAGTAGTCCGCGAGGGCAGCGTTCTCCATTTCGGCATCACCTGCGACGAACTCGACACGAAAGACCTCACGATCTCCACCAGGAAAAACGACGACCCCGCCATCGTTGACGGCGACCACGTCCTCGTGCTGATCGCGACCTCGATGCGCCCCGCCTGCGAGATCACCATCAATCCCGCCGGGGCCTTCTATGATGCCGCCCAAGCCACTGGTGGCCGCGGCATCGAATGGAGCAGTGGCGCACAGGTTGCCGTGCATCGCGACGAAGACCGCTGGAGCATCGGGATCCGGTTGCCCATCGTCGGTGAGGAGGCCTCCACTCTGGATCCCGCCAAGGGCATCGCGGGAGCCCAGCCCACGGAGCTCTCTCCGTGGCGGTTCAACATCGGTCGGGTGCGGATGACCGGAGGAAAGGTTGAGCACACCGCCTCTTCGCCTATCGGCAGGGAAGACCTTCGTGCAACCGAAAAGTTTGCGAAACGATGGGGAAAATAGTCTTCCTTGATGCGTCTGCAGAATTTGTCGAAAGAAAAAGTTCCCCCAAGGAAATGCCCCAATCGGTTCGCGAACGCCGGTCGTTCCACCCATCGAAAAGTGGGTTGTCGGCGGACTCTTCGCATGTCGGCGAAACGGTGGCGAGACACGTGGACCGGCCCCGAGGTTCCTCAATCGACCCGGTTGACCCGTTCACCTCCTCGGAATGCCACGAGGTTCGCGACGATGCCGTCGAGAAGGCGCTGACGAGCCTCGACCGCGCTCCAGGCGGAGTGGGGGGTGATGAAGAGGTTGTCGAGTCCGGCGGCGACGGCGGCGAGGAAGGGATGATCGGGCGCGGGGGGCTCCGGGGTGAGGACGTCGACGGCGGCGGCGCGCAGGGATCCCGAGCGCAGGGCGGCGACGAGGTCGGCCTCGTGGATGAGGTCGCCGCGTCCGGTGTTGACGAGGACCGCGCCGGGTTTCATCTTCGCGAGGGTGGCGGCGTTGATGAAATGGCGCGTTTCTGGAGTGAGCGGGCAATGCAGGGTGATGGCGTCGCAGGAGGCAAAGAATTCCTCCGGAGCAAGGCGCGGGATGTCCCCGGAGGAATCGGAGGCGCCGCGGGCGTAGGCGACGACTCGCATGCCGAAGGCCGCTCCGATGCGAGCGACGGCGCGCCCGATCGAGCCGAGGCCGACGATGCCGAGGGTCTTGCCGGCAAGTTCGGAGACGGGATAGTCGAGACGGGTGAAGACGGGGGAGGCGGCCCACCGCTGCGGCTCGGCCGCGAAACGGTGCACGTTGGTGACGAGATTCAGGAGGCTGGCGAAGACATGCTGGGCGACCGCTTCGGTGCTGTAGCCGCTGACGTTGCAGACGGCGAGCCTGCGGGCGCGGGCGGCCTCGAGATCGATGTTGTTGACGCCGGTGGCGACGACCTGGATGAGCTTCAGGCGGGGGGCGGCGTCCATTTCCGCGCTACCGAGGACGACCTTGTTGGTGAGGACAATGTCGGCGGTGGCGACGCGTTCGCGGGTTTCCGCCGGGGTGCTGGTCGGATAACTGACGAGCCGCCCGAGGGATTCGAGGGCGGTGAAGTCGAGGTCGCCGCGGTCGGTGGTGGAGCGGTCGAGGAAGACGAGGGTGTCGCTCATTCGGGGAATAGGATATTTGTCAGGATCTTGGTTCACTCCCCGAGCGAGTCCATCACCTCGATCATGGCGATGGCGGCCTCGGCGGCTTCGCGTCCGCGGTTGAGTTCGTCGCCGAGGGTGCGGACCTCGGCCTGTTCGGCGTTGGCGACGAGGAGGACCTCGTGGATCACGGGGATGAGGTGGGAGACGCCGGTGTCCTGGAGGCTGCGGGTGATGGATTCGGCGATGAGGTCGGCGTGGGCGGTGGAGCCGCGGATGATGACACCGAGGGCGATGATGGCGAGGGGCTGGTCTTCGGAGGAGGCGAGGGCCTCGACGACGACGGGGATCTCGAAGGCGCCGGGGACGCGGACGACCCGGAGTTTCAAGTCCGGCGCGAGTTTGGCGAGGGTGGCCGAGGCGGACTCGACGAGAGCGTCGGTGAAGCGGGCGTTGTAGCGGCTCGCGACGATGGCGACGCTGCCGTTGCGGGCGGTCGGAGCGGGGGAATCAGGGGCGGATTTGGCCATGGCGCCCGAAAATTAGGGGCGGGGAGCGGTCTTGGCAAACGGCATTGGTCCCCGGAGGATCGATCCTCCGGAGGTTCGGGCGGGAAGGCGGGCGGGGGATGATCGGGCTCCCGCTGTCTGGACGATGGTGCCCCAGTTTTCGATCCGGGAGGGACGGCCTCTGCGGGAAAGTGCGTTGGCACAAGACAGAGGTTTGAATGGGACATTGGTTCCTGCCCCTAACGCCGGTCCTAAGTCCCGATCACGTCCTTCTGCAAATCCCGCAGCACCCGCAATTCGCCCCATTCCGCGCCGCGCATGCGGCGGGCTCCGCTGGTCCGCTTCTCGCCAAAGCGCTTTTGCAGGGCCTGTTCGCGTTCGAAGACCGCGTCGACGAACTCCGCCGTGCCCAGCACCGCGCCGTCGCAGAAGTAGCGCACCCGGCGCCGCAACACCTCCCGCAGCGGCATCGCCCCGCCTTGCCCGACCACGGCTTCGACGACCTCCGCCTTCATTCCGCGACGTCCCCGCTCCCCGGGTTCCGGGCCTCCGTTGATCTCCTGCCCGTCGAGGTAGAGGAAAACCCGGTAACGCGCCGCCGTGCGCCGCCAGTCCTGACGGAAGTCCGGATCCTGCAACGACTCCGCCAGCATCAGGCCAAGGCCTTCGCGAGCCCGCTGCGCCCGTTTCCCGCCGCCGACCGCTTCCCCGTAGCCGCACCATCGGTAATCCTCGGGACGGGAGACGAGCCCCGCTCGGATCGGATTCAGATCGATGTAGGCCGCGATCGTCAGCAGCGCCTGTTCGTTGTCCTCGACCAGGACGCTCTTGTAGCGCCCCTCCCAAAGCGTACCCGTCCGGCCGAGGCGTTTGTTCATGTAGAAGGTGATGCGCAGTTTCACCTCCTTGAGGAACAGCCCGAGATCCCCGCGGCGGCGTTCGAAACGGGCGAGGATCTCGCGATGCCAGCGTTCGTCCCCGGCGGCCCGCGCCCGCTCGAATTCCTGCTTCACCCCCTCGACGACATCCCCCGGATACAGCCGCGGCAGCACCGCGAGCAAGCCCTCCTCGTCGAGCGGAGCCAGCGTCTCCCGGTCCGGCACCTCGAGGAGCAGGTGGAAGTGGTTCGACATGAGGCAATAGGTCACGATCCGCACCCCGCTGAACGCCTCCTGGTTGCGGAGGATCCTGCGGAAGATCTCCTTGTCCTTGGCTTCGAAGACCCTCCGCCGGTCCACGACGCGGGACATGACGTGGTAAAAAGATCGGCCGGTTCCGAGGAGGCGTGCGGTTCGCATGGCGGGGAGGGCGGGTAACGGTGACCGGAGCGGAGGGAGGGCGACGGGGGGCGTACTCGTTGGAAGATCGGGGGATTTCGGGGCGCGGTCAAGCGTTGTATGTCTGTCCCTTTGAGCGCGCGGGGTCGGTGGGGGTTCGAGCACGGAAAAGCCCCGCGCCGGCTCCGGCACATGCGCCACGAGCGAACCACGGTGCAAGCGGCACAACTGCGGACCGCTCAACTCCAGTTCGGTGGGTCCCTCCAGGGTCAACTCCGCGCCACGGGCGAAGCGCAGCCGCGCCAGCCCTTCCGCCAGCCGCAGACGGCCCGCCCCGAGGCGGCTGCCCGGTTCCGTCGGCAGCGTGCTGCTCTCCCATCGCGCTTGATGCGTCTCGACCAGTTCAGCGAAGCGCTCCTCACGATCACGGAGCTGCCAGAGCAGCACCGCGGAGAAAACCACTGCCGCCGCTGTCGCCCACGCGACGTGGCGGACCTCCCACCGCACCGGCCGGCGCCGGGGGATGGAGTCGGGCCGCCCCCAGGACTGCTCGCCGAGAAGACACAGCGCCGCATGCGTGCGAGCCTGTCGCCAATACTCACGCCGCGCCTCCGGCATGGAAAGCAGCAGCGTTTGCAGTTCATCGCGCTCTTCGAGCGTGAGTTCCGCATCGAGATGGCGCTGCAGGAGATGATTCAGGCGGGTCGTGTCCATGGCGGATCAGGTCGGGGATTGCTTCCGTTGTCGCTCGACGCATTCCCGCAGCGTGACGCGCGCCCGTGCCAGCGCCACATGCACCGCGTTCACACTCCAGCCCATGCGTTGCGTGATCTCCGGTGGCCGGTGGGCCTGCTCGTAGCGCAGGTCGATCACGCGCCGCGCCTGCGGGGCCAGCTCGTCCTTGCAGCGGGAAAGCAGGCGCAGTTCCTCCTCGGGCTGCCACTCGTCCATCTCAGTGGCACACAGCGCGTCGATGACCTCCTCATTCAGCGCCACCTCGCGGCTGCCCGGACGCCTCAGCGCCTCCAGCACCTTGAACCGCGCGATCGTGCACGCCCAGGATCGGAAGTTCGTGCCCTCGACAAAATCCTCCGCCTTCGCCGTGACCGTGAGAAAGGTCTCCTGCATCACATCATCCACCCGCGAGAAGTCCGGCATCAGCACGATCACAAACCCGCGCACCGCCATCATGTTCTGGACGAACAAGGACTGGACGAGCACGGTTTTCTCCTGCGAGGGCATGACAGCGATGCACGATCATGCGCCGGACTTAGCAAAGAAATGGAAAAATTTTCGGTACGGGATTCGGGGACCAATGGCACGGCGCCTTCAGCGGCTCAATTGGCCTGCATCGATGACGCGCACCTTCACGTCTTTGAACGACTCCGTGTCCGCGACCTTCTGCGTGCGTGTGTCCTTGCTGCTTTGCCACAGTGGGACCGTGCTGCCGTCGGCGCGACGGAGACGGAGGTTGTCGAGGTAGATCGTGCGCGTGCCGGCCCTGCCACCGCGAAAGACGATGCCCTGGCGTGGAAGCGGCCCTGGAGCGCTGCCACACAGGCCGATGACACGATGCTCCCAGGTGCCGGGGCCGCCGCGCACCTCCGGTGCGGTTGATTGATCGCGGCCAAACTGGTCGATGCCTTCGCCTTTCTTGAAGAAGAGCGTCATCGGTGTGCCCGTGTTGCCCTTGAAGGGCGAGTAATACCACGCGACCTTCTTCGGCGTGTCAGGTGACACGGCGACATCGAACTCGATGAAGTCCGTGGCTTGCTGGAAGATGTCCACGGTGGTGATCGGCACGACGAGGAAGTCCTTCGGCTTCGCCTGGTCCGTCACCGTGACGGTGATCTCCAAAACCTCGCCCTCCGGCGCGGCGGGTGCATCGAGCCGCATGGGCGCGGCTTGATGGGTGAGCGCCGCACCAAGCGAGTTCACCCAAGTGTCCATCTTTCCGGTGAGTTCCTTCACCACGTCCGGCTTCGTGGCCGCGAGATCCTTCGTTTCGCCGATGTCGTTGCGGATATCGTAAAGCTCGACGCGGTCAAAGTAACGATGCATGCGCCAGTCGGCGGTGCGGATGGTATCTTCATTGTGCCACGCCCAGTAGTAGCCATCGACCGGGCTCGCACCGCGGCTTTGCAAAGCGGACCAGATGTTCCTGCCATCGAGCGGCTTCGTTTGAGGCAAAGGGACGCCGCACATCGCGGCGAGCGTCGGCAGCATGTCGCAGGCGCCGCAGAGGCCGTCCCACGCCTGGCCGCCGGTGAGGCCGCCCTGGGGCCAATGAATCGCCGTGACGAGGCGCGTCCCGCCTTCGAAGACGGTGTGCTTGCCGCCACGCAGCGGGCGATTGCTGCCATCGGCCGTGGCTCCGTTGTCGCTCGTGAAGACGACGATGGTGTTCTCGCGCAGGCCGAGCTTATCGAGTTCATCGAGGATCGCTCCCGCATTGCGATCCAATGCCTGCATCATCGCGGCATAGACGCGCTTCTTCGGATCGGTGATGCCCGCGTCCACGCCGGCGAGATCATCGTCCTTCGCCTGCAAGGGCGCATGCACGAGATGAAACGGCACGTAGCAGAAGAAGGGCTTGCCCGCGTGTCCGCGAATGAACTCCAGCGCGTGTGCGGTGATCATGTCTTCGGTGTAGCCGGAGTCCTTCAGGCGCAGTTCGCGATTGTGCCACCAGCTCACGGGCCCCTGGTTGTTCACGGTCGCCCGCGTGAAGTAGTCCGCGCCGCCGCCGTAGTAGACCCACGCCTCGTCAAAGCCATGCGCGTTCGCCCCGAGACCGTCCGCGGGTTTTTTGTTCGGCTTGTCCGCGAAGGCGCGCGTGAACTCCGCGCGATACTCCGGGGTGGCAGGATCGTCGCCGTTGTGCCATTTGCCAAACACACCCGTGCGATAGCCCGCGCCCTTGAAGACCTCTGCGATGGTCGTCTCCTCAGCCGGGAGCTCGCCGCCGACCTCCGGCCCCGTGCCGACACGAAACGGATGCCGTCCCGTGAGAAACATCGCCCGCGTCGGCGAGCACACGCACCAGCCCATGAAGTTTCGCAACTCCACGCCCTGCTTGAAAAGCCTGTCGATGTTCGGCGTCTGGATCGTGCCGCCAGGATGAGCGCTCACATCACTCCAGCCAAGATCATCCGCGAGGATGTAAACCACGTTCGGCGGCGCTGCGTGCAGACACGTGATACTCAGGATCAGGACGATGATGGAACAGCAGAGTGGTTTCATGGTGTGGATGGTCTGGAGGATTTTCATGGCAGGACATCGTGAGTGATGACGCGGATCTGAACGTCGTCGAGGTAGTGCGCCGTCTTTGCCGCCGCCTCGTCCGCCACGGCGGCAGCGAGCGATACCAGCACCCAGCGCGTCTGCGCAGGCACCTCCATCTCCGTGCGCACCGAGGTCCAGCCGTGATGACCGGGCGCGGTCGAGATCGTCCGGGCCACATGCATGAGCGCCTGCTCGTCGATGTGGCCTCCCAGCCAGACGGCGCGTGCCTCCTCCAGCGTGCCAGCAAAAGCCGCCATGCGAATCTGATAACGCCCGGAAACCGGAGAACCATCATCATGAAACGAAGCCGTGACCTCGATCTGCCGTGTGTGCGATGCGCCCGATGGCGGAAGCTCCCCGGCATCTATGAACCGCATCGCATAGCTGAACTTCCGCTTGTCCACCGGCGGCAGCCTCACCATGAGGGAGCCTTCGGAAGGTCGCAGGATGGCGTTTTCCTTCTCGGGAGCCGACAAGTCACCGGACCAAACACCCGCCCGCTGAGGCAATCCATCCTCCACCAGCATCCCGGCATTCTCAAAGCCCTCGCTGAGCAACGTATTCGCTCGCATCTGCCGCTGTGTCGCGAATCCAAACACCACCGACGTGCACAACATCCCGAACCCAATCCCCGCCGCCGCCGCCGTGAGCGGGCGCCAGGAGAGCCATGGCAAACCCGTGCGCGGTGACTTTGCCCGGCGGCGTGGCTTCAGCTCGGCGAGCGAGCATTCATTGTCGTAATAGAGAAACCAGAGCTGGCGGGCATCGGCGCTGGACTTGAGCACGGCGGCGAGTTGCGCGCGCTCGGCATCGCTGAGCTGGTCATTGAGCGCGGCATTGAAGAGCCGGTGCCATTCGGGTGGTGCTTCTGATTTCATCGCGTGGACTCCGCCAGCCGCCGCTGCACGCATTCGGCGAGCGCGCGGCGGATGAAGTTGAGTTTGTTGTAAATGGTCTTCGGGGCGCAGCCTTGCTGCCGGGCGACTTCGATGGCCTGCGTGCCATCGGTGTAAACGGCCTCCACCAGGGCGCGGCTGGCGGCGTCCAGCTTCTCCGCGCAATGCTCCAGCGCCTCCGTGCGTGCGCACCACTGGCGCACATGCTGCACCCGCTCGGCGGCCAGGGTTTCCATGAGTTCATCATCAAACTCCAGCCGACAGCGCCCCGTGACGCGCTGAAAGTTCCGCACTTCATAAAACGCGACCGTCGTGGCCCAGGCGATGAAATCCGTGCCAGGCTCGAAGGTGTCGAACCGACGCCACATCACCAGGCTGGCGCGTTGCAGCACATCCTCAGCATCCTGCCGGTTCCCGAGCAGCGACATCACATAACGCAGCAGCAGCCCGTGCGCCTCATACAGCAACCTCACGAACTCCTCCTGCCGCTCGGCGGAGAGCGGCAAGGCAGGGTCAGGCGGGGGCGAGTCGGCGGGCATTCAATAGAGTATGTATGACCACGGCGGCAACTTCCCGAAAAATTCCGCATTCAGGGGGATGGCAGAGGGATACCCGCTTACGAGCTGGCGAGCGAGAAACAGCGTTCCGAGCGGCTTTGATCTCCTGCCGTGCCCAACGTTGGGCTGTCAAACGAACCAACTTCATGGGGATCTCTGCGCTGGGCCCATCGTTGTTGCCAACTCATGGGTCGTAAGGCTGCTCGACCGTGGTGATGCCGACAATGCCGAGAAACTTCGCCTCCAGCCCCGGCGAACTGAGCACCTTCCACGTGTAGTCGCCCGGAGCCTGCGCCGCGCCATGCCTTTCCAAGCCATCCAACACCAGCGTGTCCTTGCCTGCGTTCATCGGCTCTGCACAAGCCCGTTATTAATTGCTAGATGGCATGGGGTTGTCAGGCGGGGGTGGAACCCCCAACCTGACAACCGATGAAGACAATCACAGAACCCAATCCTACCGAACTCCACGCCACGATCAAGCTCGGGATCGACGCCCACGCGA
>JBILDO010000044.1:0-47214 GCA_044352585.1 Verrucomicrobiales bacterium | reverse complement strand
GAGGAGGAGGCGGTGTTTGCCCTTCGGAATCGTCACCGTGGCCGCGGCGCGGAAATGGGTGGGGATGGGACGGTCCTCGCGCACCCCCGTGGCGATGTATTTCTGCGGCCAGTCGAAGAATCCGAAGACGTCTTCCTCGTAGGTTTCCGTCACCTCGGGTTCGTCCGGCCACGCGTTCGCCGCCGGCACGCCTTTCTCGCTGATCTGCACCAGGACCGCTCCGGCCGGCACCATCTCCGGCGTGACCGGAGGCGGCGGCGGATTGTAGGAATAACGAGACTCGAGGTCCTTCGCCTCCGGCGCGCCGCGATGAATCGTCAGGCCGTCGAGCCAGCCGTCGAAGGACTCGGACTCGCTGCGCTTATGGCCGGTGCCGATGACGAGATCGTCCGCATCCGTGACCGGTCCGAGATCCGTCGCCCCTCCAAGGTCCCAGACACCCCCGTTGGCCTTGCCGTCGATGAGGACGCGGAGGCTGTCCTTTTTCCCGAAGGTGTAGACCAACGCGACATGGTGCCAGCCCGATGCCGGGACGAGAGCCTTGCTCCACCAGCGGTGCCATTCGCGCTTGCCACCGTTCGCCGGGTCCACGCTCGTGAAGAGGAAACCCACCTCCGCGCCGCCGTCCGCGCCCTTGAGCCGGACCGCGTAGTTCTGGTTGTTCTCCCCGAGATCCGCCCCGAGCTTGCCGTGGCGGCCTTTTCCTAACAAATACGCCATTTCCCCCTTGCCGAGATCCTTGACCTTCACCCACGCCTCGACCGCGAGGGTCTCGCCGAGGCCGAAGCGCAGGTTCGCCGGCCCGCCCCGTTCCTGGTCTCTCACGACGAGGAAGGAGTCCTTGTGCTCGAACATCCCCGCCCGGTTCGCCGCGTCGAATCCCGGATACCTCGGCGCACGAGGGCCTTCGACCTTGAGATCACCCGAAGCCTGGGCCTTGCCGTTCTTGCCCTGCCATTCCCCCGCCTCCCTGGCTCCGTCGAAGTTCCACTGGAGCACCACCTCCGCCTCCACGCACGGCACGAGGCCGGTGCCAATGATGGCGATCGCCAGAGACAGGGGCCGGAAGAAATGGGAGAGCTTTATTTTCACAACAGAACTTTACACTGGGATTCTACCGGATTTCACCCCCGGCCACCTACCACTTTCGGGGGGACTTGATCGCGTAAGGCAGATGGTGCCATCCGCCTCGTCCTCGACGAGCGGGGCGTAATCTGGCCCCCAGGAGCCTTCGCCAAGAAGGTCCGCGGATTGCAGAATGCAGGCATGGAACGGGTCGCCCTACTCATCGGAGGGGCCGAAGGCCACAATCCGAGGCCTGCACGAGGCCACCGATCACGTTCTTTCACTGAGCAAGTCCCGGTGAGCGAAGAGCATCGACCGGACGAAAGCCTGACGGCACCCCTGACGCAAGAAGCGCCCGCAGGTGAAAAGCGACTGGAAGGTCTTTTCATCCCAAGATGGAGTCATCGAGGCACACCGCATCACCAACGACTGATTCGGGTTGTCCAAAGGCACCCACGCCGGAACCGACGTCGTCATGAATAAGACGAAAAACGTCCAGGCCCGATATGCGAGGCAGATTCGGATCAAACCCGAAACCGACGCTGCCTGTAAATTGGAAGTGGGAATCCGTCGGGCAAAAACGAAATGCCGGCCCGTAGAAGATCGGACACGCGATTTTCCCGCGATTCGACCACCACGCCAATGGTTGATTCACCCCAGCAACTCCCGCACCACCGCCGCATCGACCTCCACCAGCGAATCGACGACCCGGGCCGCGCCGCCCTCGAGGAAACTCTCCCGCGGGTGGGTCGTGGTGACGGCGACGGCGCGCATCCCGGCGGCGAGGGCGGCCTCGATCCCGACGTGGGCATCCTCGACGACAAGGCAGCGGGCCGGTTCGCGACCGATCTTGCGGGCGGCCTCGAGGAAGACGTCCGGGGCGGGCTTCCCGCGGGTCACGTCCTCGGCTCCGGTGTAGTTCGGGCCAAAAAAGGGTGCAAGGCCCGTCGCGGCGAAACAGACCTCGATGTTTTTCCGCGAGGTCGAGGAGCCGAGCGAGACGGGCACGCCCGCCGCCGCGAGCGATTCGAGCAGGGCGACGACGCCCGGGAGCGGTTCGATCCCGTCGGCGGCAAGGAGTTCGCGGTAGAGCTCCTCCTTCCGCTCGCCGAGGGCGTGGATCGTCGCGTGATCGTCCGCCTCGGCCCAGTGGAAGACGTGGGGGATGCACATGACGTTGCGCATCCCGAAGGATTCCTTGAACTGCTCCTTCGTGAGCGGCTTGCCGAGTTCCGCGGCGAGCTGGAACCAGCTCCGCTCGTGCTGGTCGTGCGAGTCGATGAGGACGCCGTCGAGGTCGAAGACGACGCCGATTTCGGAGAAGGCGGGAAGCGCGGACATGGCACGGGAGTATCGCGCGGAGAGCGGAAAGGGCAAGACGGCGATCCACCCGCGGGAGGGTTCCACCGCTCACTTCCTCCGCAGCACGCGGATCTTGTGGGCCTCGCTGTCGCCGATGTAGATGCCGCCATCGGCGTCCGCGTAGATCCCGTGGGGCCGGGCGAGTTCGCACTTCAGCGGATCGCCGTCGGCTCCGTCCCCTTTCTTGCCGGTGCCGGCGATCAGTTCGATCCTGCCGGTCTTCGCGTCGATTCTCCGGATGGAATGGCTCTCACAGTCGGCGAGCCAGACGTTGCCCGCCGCATCCACGGTGATCCCCTTCGGTCCGCTCAGGGTGGCTTCCTTGGCGGGTCCGCCATGGCCGGTGAAGCCGCTCTTTCCGGTGCCGGCGAGGTGATGGATCCTGCCAGCCTTGAGGTCGAACTTGAAGACCTGGTTCCCCTCGCGCGTCGCGAGCCAGAGATTGCCTTCCTTGTCGAAATCGAGCGAACGCGGCCCTTTCAGCGGGGTGCCCTCGATCGGCGCGCCATCGGGCGTGTCGCCGGCCTTGCCGGTCCCGGCGAAGGTCGAGATGAGGCCCGTCTTCATGTCGATCCGGCGGATGACATGGTTGCCGATGTCGCAGACGTAGAGGTCGCCCTCGGGTCCGAACTGGATTGAGTGCGGTTGCTTGAATTGCGCCTTCACCGCCGGTCCACCGTCGCCGCTGTAACCGGGCTGGCCGGTGCCGGCGAGCGTGGTCAGGATGCCGGTCTTCTTGTCAACCTTGCGGACGGCATGGTTGACCATGTCGACGATGTAGAGGTCGCCAGCGGCATCGAAGCGGAGTTCGTGCGGCTTGTTGAAGGTGGCCGCGAGGGCGGGCCCTCCGTCGCCGGTGAATCCGGTCTTGCCGTTGCCGGCAACGGTGGAAATGACGCCGTCCTTTCCGATCCGCCGGATGCGCTGTCCGGTGTATTCACAATAGTAGAAGGCGCCATCGGGACCCCGCACGATGCCGAAGGGATTGTCGAGTTCGGCCTTCAGGGCCGGCCCGCCGTCGCCGCTGAATCCAGGTTTTCCCGTGCCGGCGACCGTGGTGATGGTCCAGTCCGCGGCCGAGGAGAAGGAGGGCAGGAGGAAGGAGGAGAGGGCGAGGGCGGGGAAAAGAGAAAAGGCGGGAAACGGGAACTTCATGCCGCAATTCTGGCCGAGCCCGGCGTGCCGGTCAACGCGAAGCGGACTCCGATTTGCGCGGGCCCGGGGACGGCTCCGGGGAGCTCACGAACCGCCGGTGAAAAAGCGCTTCGCCTTCTCGAAAAAGCTTTCACCGACCGGATGATTCTTGTCGGTGACGGTGCCGGCGAACTCGTGGAGGAGGCGTTCCTGCTCTTTCGTCAGCTTCACCGGCACCTCGATCTGGACGTTGACGAGGAGATCGCCCTTCCGGCCCGTCTGGAGATCGGGCAGGCCTTTTTCGCGGAGGCGGAAGGAGGTGTTCGTCTGGGTTCCTGGAGTGACCTTGACCGACGCCTTGCCGTTCAGCGTCGGGACGACGAGCTCGCCCCCGAGGGCGGCGAGGGTGAAGGGCAGCGGCACCTCGCAGTAGAGGTCGGCCCCGTCACGCTCGAAGACCTCGTGCTCCTTGACATGGACGACGACGTAGAGGTCGCCCGCGGAGCCGCCCTGCTGTCCCGCATCGCCGTGGCCGATGGAGCGGAGCCTTCCGCTGTCGATCATGCCGGCGGGGATCTTCAACTTGATGCGGCTGCTGCCCTTGGTGCGGCCCTCGCCCTTGCACTCGCGGCACGGGTTCGTGATCGTCTCACCGACGCCGCCACAGGTGGGGCAGGGCTGCTGCACCTGGAAAAAGCCACGGCTGGTGATGACCTGGCCGACGCCGCCACAGGTGGTGCAGGAACGCACGTCGGCGCGGCCGTTCTGGGCTCCGCTTCCGCTGCAGGTCTCGCAGGGGACGAGGCGCTCGATCTTCAATTCCTTTTCGACGCCCTCGGCCGCTTCATCGAGGGTGATCTGGAGGTCGTAACGCAGATCCGAACCCCGCTTGCGCCGTTCTGCCCGGGCCGCCCGGCTGCCGCCGCCGCCGAAAAACTCCTCGAAGATGCCGCCGCCACCGCCTCCGCCGCCGAAGACCTCGCGGAAAATGTCGAAGGGATCGACGCCGCGCCCCCCTGCCGACGGTCCGGTGCCCTGGCTGAAGGCGCGGTGGCCGTAGCGGTCGTAGGCGGCCCGCTTCTGGTCGTCGGTGAGGATCTCGTAGGCCTCGCCGATCTCCTTGAATTTCTCCTCCGCGTCCTTGTCGTCCGGATTCTTGTCCGGATGATACTGCATGGCGAGGCGCCGGTAGGATTTCTTGATCTCGCCCGCCGCGGCGTCCCGCGAGACTTCCAGCACTTCGTAGTAACAGCGTTTTTCCATGAATCAGGAAACGGGCTCGGGTCCGGAGGAGACGACGACGTTCGCGGCGCGGAGGACGCGGTCCTTGAGCCGGTAGCCGCGGCGGAGGGTGTAGATCACATGGCCCTCGGGAAGGGAGCCGTGGGGCTCCTGCTTGAGGGCCTCATGCACGTTCGGGTCGAAGGCGAGGCCGTCGGAGGGGATGATTTCGACGCCCTGCTCGATGAGAAAGTCCTCCAGCTGCTTGCGGACCATGGCCATGCCCTGGAGGATGATGGATCCGCCCCCGTCGGAACTCTCGGCAGCCTTCAGGCCCATTTCGAAGTTGTCGATGATGGGGAGGAGCTGCTCGAGGAGACCGCGGTTCGCGTATTGGATCGCCTCGAACTTCTCGCGGGCCATGCGCTTCCGGAAATTGTCGAGGTCGGCGGTGGCCCGGGCCGCGACATCCTTCCATTTCTCGATCTCGGCGGGCGTGCCGGTCGGTTCGGTTTCCCCGACGGCGACGGATTCGCCCGCGGTGAATGCGGTTTCTCCCGTGCCGGCGCCGGACTCGGCCGGATCGGGACCTTCGTTTTCTTGTGGATTTGTCATGCCTGGCGTGACCCGCGTCCCGGGGCGCCCAAAACGCCCCCGCCATGATGCGGGCCGGGACTATTCACCTTTTCTCGATGGCAATCAAGGTGATGTCGTCGCTTTGCGGGGCTCCCGCGGTGAATCGGGCGACTTCGGCGATGACGGCGTTGACGATTTCCTGGGAGGAGCGCTCGTGATGCTCGACAAGGAGGGCGCAGAGCCGATCGATCCCGAACTCATCGCCCGCGGGGTTCTCGCACTCGATGACCCCGTCGGTGTAGAGGAGGAGGATGTCGCCCGAATCCATCCGGAAGCGGTAATCCTTCACCGAACGCTTGAAGACCGGCCCCTCGTCGATCCCCGCGGCGAGGCCCGAGGTCTCGATGATCTCGGTCGTGCCGGTCGCCTTCCGGTAGATCACGGGAGGTTCATGTCCGGCGCGGGCCATCGTCACCTCGCGCGAACCGCGCTCGAGGATGAGGTAGAGGAGGCTCACGAACATGTCCTCGCGGATGTCGGGAAAAATGGAGTGGTTCACCGAGTGGAGGACCGAGGCCGGGGAAAGGTTCTCGGGAGCGCGGCTGCGGAGGTTCGAGCGGCACATCGCCATGATGAGGGAGGCGGCGATGCCCTTGCCGCAGACGTCGCCGATGGCGATGCCATAGCGGTCGTCGTCGACCCTGACATAGTCATAATAGTCACCGCTGACGTGGCGGGCGGCCTTGTATTCCGCGGCGATCTCGTAGTCGGACAGCTCCGGGGCCGACCGAGGCAGGAGGACGCGCTGGATTTCGCTGGCCTGGTTCAGTTCGCGCTCGAAGCGGCGCTTTTCCGCGGCCTCCTGGTGGACGAGGGCGCTGCCGAGGGCGAACGCGCTCTGCTCGGCGATGCTCGCGAAGACCTCGCCGTCGTTTCGGGTGAAATCCCCCCCGCCGCGCCGGGTCACCACGAGGATGCCGACGGCTCGCCGCGCGTAGACAAGCGGCGTCGCGAGGAGGCGCACCCCCTCGCAGAAGCGGTGATCGGTGGAGCCTTCGGAAAACTCCGGCACTGCCGCGAGGTCGGCCACGGAGAAGAGCCCGCCTTCGCGCAGGACCCGGCCGATGAAGGATTCGCCAGGGGAGAGCGGGGAGAGGCGGATGTAACTGCGGTATTGACTCTCCGCCTCCGCCCGGTCGGAGATGGCCGCGATCTCGGCCGGGAGGGGAAGGACCGGCGCGGTCGCGGCGGACTGGTAGGCGGGGACGAGCCGGTTCGTGACGGCATCAAGGAGGTAGAGGATGCCGGCCTCCGCTCCGACGACCTCGGCGACACCCTCGACAATGTAGCGGTGCATGTTCCCGGGGGAAAGATCTCCCTGCAACTTCTCGGCGAGACCATGGAGGAAATTGAACATGCGCCGTTCCTCCACCTCGATGGCGTCCCGCTCGCGGGCGAGGCGGGCGACGTCGAGCCGCTGCCTCCGCCAGAGTACGGCCCCGGCACCAAGGACCAAGGCAAGGAGGACGGCATACACGACGTGTTCCATGGAATGCCGCGGTCGGAGGATCTCACTTGCCTGCCGCCTGCGCCTCGAGTTCCTGCCGGAGAAAATCGACCACGTCGCAGAACCGGCTGCGGTTTTCCTCGTTCGCGGCGATGAGGGCCTCGTGGGCGTCGAGAACGAGCTCGGCGTGCCGGACCTTGTCGATCGGGCCGCAGGGGGGCATCCGGAGATTCGCATCCACCAACTCGCGCTCGCGCAACCAGCGCGCGCCCTCCAGGTCGATGTGGATGCGGTCATCGAGCCCGAGCTTGCGGATGGATTTCGCGTTGCGCTCGCCGGGGTTGATGATCTCGACGATGCCATCAGGATCGACCTGCCCGACCTTCGTGGCGAGGCGGTAGAGCATCCCGATGAAGGTGGAATCGATGCCGCGGCACTCTCCGAGATCGATCACGAACTGGCGCCATCCCTTCTCGAAACGCCCCGAGAGGAAATCACGGATGCAATCGGCATTCTCGTGGCTTGCCGCACCACTCACCCGGACCCACGCCACCGAGCCCAGGCATCCGACTCGAATGGATTCTTCCGCACTCACGAAACGATGGATTGACTCCGGCGAACCTGCCTCGCCCCGGCCTGCCGCGGCGACCTCCGCTCCGGCGGGGCCGGGCGTGCGGAGATCTCCGGGGTGTCATCAGCCTGAAAACTCATGCGAACAACAAAATGGGAAATTTATTGCCAGAGATACGACTGGTATTCCGCCACGACGGATCCGTTCTCGACGATGGAGGCTTTCCACTGGGTGACCTTTCCGTTCTTCTGGTAGTCATCACCGGTGACCTCGAATTTGGTGGTGTTGTCGGACTTTGGGTTGTCCACCTGGACTTCCTGGACATGGGTGGCGAATCCGGTGCTTCCCTGACGGTATTCGAGCCGGACGGTGGCCGGGTTGCGGGTCTTGGTCTTCCAGAAAATCGTGAAGTAATTGCCGAAGCGATCCTGGCGTTCCTCGTTCTCGATGGCACCGTAAAGGAGACGTTGCTGCTCGAACCGGATCATTTCATCCTGCGTCCGGACCGGGAGGCCGTTGGTGAGGTGATGGGGATTGACCTTGGTGATGACGACGGGGCCGGAGGAAGTGGTCGCACAGGCGGGCAGGAAGCCGAGGGCTCCCAGCAGAAACAGTCTCGTCAGTCCCGGGTTCATCCGTGAATAGGAGCGGTTAGTGTTCTTCCGCTTCAGGGGCTTGTCACGCGGAAAGTGCCGCGATAGATGAACCATAAGCGCGTTTTCGTGCGGGTGAAAATGAAAAGAGAGCCCCTTTCGGGGGGGCTTACCCGGAGTTGCCATGAAAGCGTAGCCATCGACGCAGATTGGTTCGTCACCGGATTTCATCGGCGTTCGCGTTCCTTGACCCGGTCCCAGGCCGCGTCCAGTGCCCGCAGGTCCACCTCGCCGGGACGTTGCCCGGCCCGTCGCAATTCGTCCTCGACCGCCTGGAAACGTCGCACGAATTTCCGATTGGCCTCGTCGAGGAGGAGCTCGGCCTCGTGCCCCGCCTTCCGTGCGAGGTTGACGACGGCGAAGAGCAGGTCGCCGATCTCGGCACCGGTTTCGGCCGAGGATCCCCCCGCGATCGCCTCCTCGACCTCGTCGAGTTCCTCGCGCACCTTCGCGAGCACGGGAGCCAGGTCGGGCCAGTCGAACCCGACCTCCGCCACCTTCCGCTGCAACTTCGCCGCGGCGAGGAGGGCGGGCTGGCCCTCGTTGGACCGCTTGAGCAGATAGTCCTCGTCGGTTGCGGCACCGACCGGATTCGATCCCGCCTTTTCCCCGGCCTTGATCGTCTCCCACTGGGCAAGGACCGCCTCCGCCGTGTCGGCGGAAGCTTCGCCGAAGACGTGGGGATGCCGGCGGATGAGTTTTTCGCAGATGGCGCGGGCGACGTCGTCGAGGTCGAAGGCTCCCGTCTCGGAAGCGATCTCGGCGTGGAAAACGGGCTGGAGGAGCAGGTCGCCGAGCTCATCGACCAGTTCGTCGCGGCTTCCCGACCGCACCGCCGCCGCCACCTCGTAGGCTTCCTCGAGGAGGTGGCGGACGAGGCTCGCGTGCGTTTGTTCGGCGTCCCACGGGCACCCGCCGGGGGCCCTGAGCAGGTGCATGATGCGGCGGAGGCGGTCGAGCGGCGGCAAATCAGCGGACGGAATCTCGTAGGGCATCCGGGCTCACGCGGCTTCCTTCTCGTCCCCCTTGGCGGGGCGCTTGTCCTCGATGGCGACGGGCAGGCGGTGCCCCTCGACGACCTCGCGATCAACGACGACACGGGTTTGCACCTCGTGGTTCGGCGCGTCGAACATGACATCGAGCATGAGTTTCTCGAAAATGGAGCGGAGCGCGCGTGCGCCCGTGCCGCGACCCATCGCCTCTTCGGCGAGGGCTTCGAGGCCGTCTTCGGTGATCTCAAGGGTGACGCCGTCCATGGCGAGAAGCTTGCTGTATTGCTTCACCATCGCGTTCTTCGGCTCGGTCAGAACCTCGATCAGCTCCTCGCGCTTGAGGGGGCGGAGGGTCGAGACGACGGGGAGGCGGCCGACGAACTCGGGAATGAGGCCGAAACCGTGCAGATCCTCGGGTGAGACGTTGCGAAGATGTCGCTCGATCTCGGACTCGCTCGCGATCTTCGTGATCTCGTCCCCGAAGCCGAGGACCTTCTTGCCGAGGCGGCGCTTCACGATGTCCTCGAGGCCGACGAAGGCGCCTCCGCAGATGAAGAGGATCTTCTCGGTGTTGACCTGGATGTATTCCTGTTGCGGGTGCTTGCGCCCGCCCTGCGGCGGCACGTTGCAGATGGTGCCCTCGAGCATCTTGAGGAGGGCCTGTTGCACGCCCTCGCCGGAGACGTCGCGGGTGATGGAGACGTTCTCCGTCTTTCTCCCGATCTTGTCGATCTCGTCGATGTAGACGATGCCCATCTCGGCGCGCTTCACGTCGTAATCGGCGGCCTGGAGGAGGCGGAGGATGATGTTCTCGACGTCCTCGCCGACGTAGCCCGCCTCCGTCAGGGTGGTGGCGTCGGCGATGCAGAAGGGAACGTTGAGGAGTTTGGCAAGGGTCTTGGCGAGGAGGGTTTTGCCGGATCCGGTGGGACCGATGAGGAGGATGTTGCTCTTCTCGATCTCGACATCCTCGTATTTCGCGTATTGCCCGTGGGATTTCACTTTGGCGGGAACGGCGAACTGCTGGAGGCGCTTGTAATGGTTGTGAACCGCCACGGAGAGAACCTTCTTGGCATGCTCCTGCCCGATCACGTATTGGTTCAGGCTGTCGAAAAGCTCCTTCGGCTTTGGCACGGTGAGCTCGGCGGGCGTTTCCTCCTCCTGCTCGTGCAGCTCTTTTTCGAGGATACCGCGACAGACGTTGATGCACCCGTCACAAATGTAAACGCCGGGACCAGCGATCAGCTTTTTGACTTCGGCGTGGCTCTTTCCGCAGAAGGAGCACATCGTGAGATTGGAGGCTCTGGCCATGGGGAGGAGGGGAAAGGGAGAGGCAAAGAAACGGAGGACTCGACCTGTCCGATTTCCCGGTTTTAGGAATCTACTCTATTCGGAACGAGGGGAAAAGCGAGTCGGAATTTAAATTTTCAGAATTTCAAAACTTTTGACAAAATTTGGGGAATTTTTAGAGTTTCACCCAAGGTGTGGGAAGCCTCGATTCCGACGGGTTTGTCGGTCGTGATCCGGATGGTGCCGGCCAAACCGGCGGCCACGGCCATGGCGATGTCGCGATCGGCGTCACCGATCAACCAGGATTGACGAAGGTCGAGCCCGAACCGTTCCGCGGCCGCAAAAATCATTCCGGGGTCGGGTTTGGGCGGATAATCGTCCGGATCACCGGTTCCCGTGTGGGAATAGACCGCGTCGAAGGCGGTCCCTTCGGCGGCGAGGAGGGAGGCCATCCGTTCGTGGATGCGATCGAGGGTCTCGCGCGTCATGAGCCCCTTTCCCACGCCCTTCTGGCTGGTCACGACGATGGCGAGGACTCCTTGGGAGCGGATCCGCCGGAGCGCCTCGGCAATGCCGTCGTTGAGGATGAAGCCTTCGGGGGAAAGGACGTAGCCGTCGCCGGGCGAGCGGTTGACGACCCCGTCGCGGTCGAAGAACACGGCGCGCTTCGCCTCCCCGCTCATGCCTCGTCGCGAAAGGGAATGGCGTGTGCCTTCACCACGGTCGCGTCCGGGGTGAAGGTGAGGTGATGGAAGGGGATCGGACCACCGGGGAGGAACTCGCACGATTCGTCCGCGGGACCGGCGGAGAATTCACAGGCGGGGCTGGAGACCCCGCACTGGAGGACACCATCCCGGTAAAGCGAGAGCCCGCGATGGAGGTGCCCGGTGAAGATCCCCCGGAGCCGTGCACCGGCCTTCGCCGCGAGGGCGCGATGAAACTCCAATCCGTTGCGCACGAGGAGGTGTTCGTCGATCCACTTCGAGCCGATCGGGGTGAGTGGATAATGGAGAAAGACGGCGACGGGCTTCGTGCCACTGATGCGCCCGAGCACGGCGGCGATCTGCGAATCGCAAAGATGCCCGTGCGGCCCATCGGAGGGCGGCACTTTTCCATCCATCACGAAAAACTCGACTCCTTCCGCGGCGGGACCGGCGATGCGATAGCAGAGGCGACCTTCGGCATCCTCGACGAGCGGCTCGAGCGCCCCGAAGGCGAGGGCTTCGCGCATCATGGCGACGTCGTCATGATTTCCGGCCGCGTAGTAGACCGGGGCCTTGAGATCGGAGAGAACCGAGGCGGCGAGGGCGTAGGCCGCCGGGTCGGGCTCGTTGGTGACATCACCGGTGTGCACGATGAAATCGGGGATGAAGGGAAGCGCGTTGACCGCCGCGACGAGGGCCTCGGCCCGGAGGCACGAATTCGACCCGCGGATGGAGTGATCGCGGTCGGGCCCGAAGTGGGTGTCGCTGATGTGGATGATTTCGAGCAAGGCGGCAAAGAGGGTTCAGGGCTTGGCTGGAAGGGCGTGCGAGAGCAACCAATCATAGAGCTCCGGACCGGCGTAGGCGGCGGTCCAGGAATCATGACCGGCCTCGGGATCGACGGTGAACTTCGTCTCCGTGTTGCCCGCCTTTTTCAAGGCCTCGACCAGGCGCGCCGATTCATCGAGCGGCACCGCGGAGTCCTTCGCGCCGTGGAACGCCCATACGGGCAGATGCTTGATCCAGCGCATCTTGTAAGGTACGCCACCCCCGCAGATCGGCGCGATGGCGGCGAAACGGTTGGGGGCGAGGGTCGCGAAATGCCAGGTGCCGTAGCCCCCCATGCTCAAGCCGGTGAGATAGATGCGGGCCGAATCGATCCTCAGGGTCTTTTCGAGGTGATCGATGAGTTCGAGGACCGGCTGTTCGGTCCACCACTCCTCCGCGGGACACTGCGGCGAGACCAGGATGAAGGGAAAGGCGGCACCTTCGGCAACGCGTTTGGGAGGTCCGTGTTTCGCGACCAGATCGACCTGGCCGCCCCGTTCACCGGCGCCGTGGAGGAAGACCACGAGCGGCCAGCGTTGCCCCGACTTCTCCCCGTATCCCGCGGGAAGGGTGAGGAGGTAATCGAGACGAAGGATTTCATCGGAGGGCTGTTCGAAGACTTCCCGTTTCGTGTCGGCTTTCGTGTCCGTGAAAGCGGCCGGGAGAGCGGAGAAAAGACAGGCGGCAAGCAACCAGCGATGCGGGGGATTCATCCATGCGAGGATAACCCCGCCCCCGCGCCCCGCCAGCAAAAAAGGTTCGTCCGCACGCACCGCCGCCTGCGACGAAGGCGCGAACTCGGCGTTGCATCCCGCCGCGAAATTCGCGATGCTCGCCCGCATCCCATGAAGATTCCCGTCACGATCGCCGCCGCCTTCCTCCTCGCCTCCACCTGGATTCCGCTCCAAGCCGGTCCCGTCGCCCTTTTCGACGGGAAGACCTTCGAGGGGTGGGAGGGAAACACCGCGACGGTGTGGCGCATCGAGGACGGCGCCCTCACCGCGGGTTCGCTTTCGAAAAAGCAGGAGAAAAACGACTTCCTCGCCACGGTGAAGGAATACGGGGACTTCGAACTGACCCTGAAGTGGCGGCTCGAGGGCATGGAGGGTTTCGTGAACGGTGGCGTGCAGATCCGCTCGAAGCGCATCCCCGACCACCACGAGGTCATCGGCTACCAGGCCGATCTCGGCGCGGGCTACGACGGCGCGCTCTACGACGAGAGCCGCCGCAAGAAGATGCTGGCGCAACCGTCCAAGGAAGTCCTCGCCAAGGCGCAGAAACCCTTGGGCGAATGGAACCATTACCGCATCCGCTGCGAGGGCCCGCGCATCCGCCTCTGGCTCAACGACGTCCTCACCGTCGACTACACCGAGGCCGATCCCGGCATCGAGCAAAAGGGCATGATCGCCGTGCAGATCCACGGCAACGCGACCAGCGTCGTGCAGTACAAGGACCTCGTGATCGAGGAACTGAAACCCGCCGCTCCCTGAGCGGGATCCTCGGTCAGTTGGCGGGCTTGGCCGGCTCGACCCGGCGGACCTCGACGCCCTCGATGCTGCACGAGGACATCCGCACGTCGAGTTCCATGCCCTCGCACGTTCCGAGGATCGCGACGGGCTGGCCCACGGCGAGGACGGTGGTGCGGTCGTTGCGGTCGATGATCCGGCCCTGGCTCGCGAGGACCTCCACGTGGAAACTCGAATCGCGCCGGATCTCGCAACGCACCCGGCGGTCGCCGTTGGTCTTCAGGACCACAATGACATCCTGGGAGGCCGATTCGAAGGCATCGACAAGGCCGACGACGCGGAGGTAGCGGCCCCCGTAGGTCGCCGCCGCCTTTTCCTTGTCGGCCCTCCACGCCGCGGCGAGTTCGTCGGCACTGACCTCGACCGGCTTGAGGAGGGAACTGCGGTCGTCCGCGGCCACCTTGTTGCCCACGGCCTGCTGGAGGCTGGCGTTCTCGTTCTTGAGCGCCTCCACCTCGGACCGGAGCAAGCCGACTTCCTTGCGGAGGGCATCGACCGTTTCCGCGGTCTTCAAGTAGGATTCCTTCAGCTCCTGGAGTTGGGTCGGGAGGTTCGTGACCGACTCGGGCACCTTGAGGTCCTTCACCTTGTTGAAGAGGTCGCCAAGCGAAGATCCTCCCGATTCCTTTTCCTGCGAGCGGAGGGCGGGCGGGAGCAGAAACGCGGCGGCAAGCAGGACGAGGGCGGGGCGGGGGGGCATGCTTCCAATGTCCCGGAAATCGAAGGACCTGCCAATCGAAAAAACGGAAGCCGCGATGGCGCGGATTCAGTGATGCCAGACAAAGGCAAGCACGAAGGCGAGCAGGAGGATCACCGCGGTGATCCACCAGAGCCGCTCCTTCGGGGTCATGCGGAGGAACCAATGGCTCCGTCCCGCCCCCTCCTCCCCGAACTCGCGGCGGAGGAATTCATCGTAATCGAACTCCTCGTCGTCCAGGCCGAGACCATCGTAGGCTTCCGGGGCGAACCACTCGTTCCCCTCGCGCGTCGCGCCACATCCGCCGCAGGAACGCGCGTTCGGGGAAAGGCTCTTACCGCAGGCCGGACATTGGAACCCCTTGGCCATGGACGCAACGTTCACTCCGTCTCGACGACGGCGTATTCCTCGAGAATGCTGCGGGAGACATACTGCAGCGCCGCCTCCGAGGTCGCCTCGAGGACGACGGGACAGGCGTATCCCGCGTCGAGGGCCTCCTTCCACCGGCCCGCGCAGACGCACCAGCGGTCGCCCGGTTTCAGGCCGGGGAATCCGTAAAACGGCATCGGCGTGCTCAGGTCATTGCCGGCGGCGCGGCTGAAGGCGAGGAATTCCGCGGTGACGACGCAGCAGACCGCGTGGCATCCGATGTCGTCCGGACCGACGTTGCATTTTCCGTCGCGATAGAACCCCGTCAGGGGATCGACTGAACAGGGAATGAGGGGGCCGCCGAGGACGTTCAGGTTTTGCATGGGGAGAGGGACGGCAGAGTCTCCGACACCCTGCGGGATTTTCCAGAACGAATCGCGCCGGCTTTCCGACCGGGATGCGCGGACCAGGCCGATTGGCCACGGAATTTCGGACGCGAACTGGGCGCTTGTTTTCGGGGGCGCGAGTTCCTATCCTTCGCGCCATGAATCGATTCCGCCCCCTCATCGCCCTCTCCGTCCTCCTCGCCCTCGCGCCGATCGAGGGGCGGAGCGAGACCGTCGAACGCGACTTCGTCATCTACGGAGGCACCTGCGCGGCCGTGATCGCCGCGGTGCAGGCGAAGAAGATGGGCAGGTCGGTCGTCATCGTCAGTCCCGACAAACACCTCGGGGGACTCTCCAGCGGCGGCCTCGGCTTCACCGACACGGGGAACAAGGCGGTCATCGGCGGACTCTCGCGCGACTTCTACCACCGCATCTGGCTCGAATACCAGAAGCCGGAAACCTGGAAATGGCAGAAGCCCTCCGAATACGGCAACCAGGGCCAGGGCACCCCGGCGATCGACGGCGAGAACCGCACCATGTGGATCTTCGAGCCGGGCGTGGCGGAAAAGGTCTTCGAGGACTACGTGAAGGAATTCGCGATCGAGGTCCACCGCGACGAGTGGCTCGACCGCGAAAAGGGTGTCGTCGTCGATGACGGCGCGATCCGCTCGATCACCACGCTGGGCGGCAGGACCTATGCCGGAAAGATCTTTTTCGACGCCACCTACGAAGGCGACCTCCTCGCCGCCGCCGGAGTCGATTACCACGTGGGACGCGAGGCCAACTCGGTCTATGGCGAGGAATGGAACGGCGTGCAGGTCGGCATCCTCCACCACCGCCACCACTTCGGCGCGGTCGAGAAACCGATCAGCCCCTACGTCGTGCCCGGCGACCCGAAGAGCGGCGTCCTCCCCCGCGTCAGCACCGAGCCTCCCGGCGTGCGCGGCGAGGGTGACGAACGCGTCCAGGCCTATTGCTTCCGAATGTGCCTGACGAACCATCCCGAAAACCGCATCCCCTTCCCCAAACCGGACGGTTACGATCCGGAGCAATATGAACTGCTCGTCCGCGTCTTCGAGGCGGGCTGGCGCGAGACCTTCGAGAAGTTCGACCCCATTCCGAACCACAAGACCGACACGAACAACCACGGCCCCTTCAGCACCGACAACATCGGCGGCAACTACGACTATCCCGAGGCCTCCTACGAGCGGCGCCGTGAAATCATCCGGGAACACGAGACCTACCAGAAGGGCTGGCTCTATTTCATCTGCAACGATCCCCGCGTGCCCAAGGACGTGCAGGAGGCGATGCGCGAATGGGGACTGCCCAAGGATGAATTCACCGACAACGGCAACTGGTCGCACCAGCTCTACATCCGCGAGGCGCGCCGCATGACCGGCGATTTCGTCATGACCGAAAACGAACTGCGCAAAAAGAAGCCCACCCCCGAATCCGTCGGCATGGGCAGCTACACGATCGACTCGCACAACGTGCAGCGCTACATCACCCCCGAAGGCCATGTCCAGAACGAGGGCGACATCGGCGTGAGCACCCGCGGCCCCTACGAGATCGCTTATGGCTCGCTCGTGCCGAAGAAGGAGCAATGCACGAACCTGATGGTGCCCGTCTGCGTCTCGAGTTCGCACATCGCCTTCGGCTCGATCCGGATGGAACCGGTCTTCATGATCCTCGCCCAGAGCGCCGCCACCGCCGCGGCCCTCGCCCTCGACGCGGGAGTCGCGGTCCAGGACGTCGCTTACGAGACCCTGCGCCAGCGTCTCCTCGCCGACGGACAGATTCTCCACTACGACGCCCCGGCCGCGGATGCGCGTGGCATCGATCCCCGCAAGCTCCCCGGAATCGTCATCGATGACGAGGCTGCCAGGTTCGAAGGAACCTGGGAGGAGAGCGGCGCGGCCACGAGCTACGTGGGTTTCGGTTACCGGCACGATGGAAACACCGCCAAGGGCGCGTCCACCGCGGCCTTCACCGCGACCATTCCGAAAGCCGGGAAATACGCGGTGCGGCTGGCCTATCCGCCGAACCGCAACCGCGCCAGGACGGTGAAGGTAAGGATCGGATCTCCCGGGGGCCCGCTGGTGACAGTCGATCAGACAAAGGCTCCTTCGGACGGCCTCTTCCATCATCTGGCGACGCGGGAGTTCTCGGCCGGGGAGGTCGCCACGGTCACCATCCTGAATGAGGGCAGCGACGGGCATGTTGTGGTCGATGCGGTGCAGTGGGTGGCGTCGGAATGAGGTATTTTTGCGCTTTTTCCACCTTTTTGCCGCCATCACGCGATTTTTCTTGGAAAGCGGTTGGTTTTTCTTAAAAATGAACCACCCTTCAATCGGTCCCCTCCGGGGCTTCGATGTTCACTCCCTGGCGATTCGGTTCTGACCTTGGTCACGCGTTTCTCCAGGGAAGAGACAGCGCCGCCCAGGATCTTCGGGACCAGCAACTGGTTGAGAATCGATGAAATTGTATATTGGAAACCTGTCCTACGACACTTCGGAAGCCGAACTGCGCGAGTTCCTCACTCCCTTCGAACCCATCGTCGATCTGCACATGCCGATCGATCGTGAGACTGGCAGACCCCGCGGATTTGCTTTCGTCACCCTCTCAAGCCGGGAACTCGGCGAGGCCGCGGTCGCCCAGCTGGATGGTGCCGACCTCGGCGGCCGTAACCTGCGCGTGCGGGAGGCCGAAGAGCGCCGCAATCCCCCCGGTGGCGGGGGCGGTGGACGCCCCCCCCGGGGAGGCGGCTACGGCGGTGGCGGGGGCGGTGGCGGTTACGAGCGCCGCGGAGGCGGGGGTGGCGGCGGGGGTGGCGGACGCCCCCGTGGAGATCGCGATTTCCGCGACCGTGGTGACCGCGAATTTCGCGGCGAACGCGGCGATCGGGAATTCCGCGGCGAACGCGAATTCCGCGATCGTGGCGACCGGGATTTTCGTGACCGCGGGGATCGTGACGACCGTGGTGGAGGCGGCGGGAAACGTTACCGCAGCATCTGATATTTCGATTCGCACCGAGGGAGTCATCCCACGCTTCTGTCCCTCACCCCTTTCGACGGATGTCCAACTTGGACCCTCCGTTCACCTCCGACCCTTCCCTCAAAATTTCCATGTTTTCTAAATTTCCCTTCAAACAGATCAACTGGACGAGCAGTCTTTTTTTGGTCTTCTCCTTCTTTACCGCGTTGATTGGAACGCCGATCTACTTATACCACTTCGGCATCGACGCCTTCCAGGTGGTCCTTTTCGTCTTCTTTTTCGTGGCCACGGGGATGAGCATCACCCTCGGGTATCACCGTCTCTTCGCGCACAAGGCCTTTCACGCGAAACGCCCCGTGAAGCTTGCCACCCTTCTTTTCGGGGCGGCCGCCTTCGAGGATTCCGCGCTCGACTGGGCGTCCGACCACCGCGAGCACCACAAGCACGTCGATGACGAGCACGACGACCCCTACAGCATCTCGCGGGGGTTCTTCTGGGCGCACATGGGTTGGATTTTCTTCAAGCTCTACCCCCGCCCTCTCGCGAATGTCGGAGACCTGAAGAAGGATCCGCTCGTGATGTGGCAACACCGCCATCACCGCTCCATCGGTTTCGCCGTCGGCATGATCCTCCCGGCCGCGCTCGGCTGGTTCCATGGCGGGGCCGTTTCCGCACTCGGGGCCTTCCTCCTTTCCGGTGTGACGCGCCTCGTCTGCGTCCAGCATTGCACCTTCTTCATCAATTCCCTCTGCCACACCATCGGCAAGCGCCCTTATGACTCTTCGACGAGCGCCCGGGACAGCTGGCTCATGGCCATCTTCACGTTCGGAGAAGGCTACCACAACTACCACCATTCCTTCCAACACGACTACCGCAACGGGGTCAAGCCTTGGCAGTGGGATCCCACGAAATGGGCGATCTGGACCCTCTCGAAACTCGGACTTGCCACCGAACTCCGCCGGGTTCCGGAGGAAAAAATCGTCCTCGCGGAGCTTCGTGAGATGAAACGGCAGGCCGAGGCGCAGATCGAGAGCAACAAGGGCTGGCGGATTTCCTGCCCCACCCGCGACGAGGCCTTCGCCACCCTCCTTGAGCTCTCGCAGCAGCTCACCGACGGCTATCACGAGCTGGAAAAGGCCGTGGGCGAACAAATCAAGGTTTCGAGCGCGGCCTTGCAGCGATGGCGCCAGATGAGTGCCGATGTCGGGGAACAGATCCTGCTTCTCCGCAACCTGCAGCCTTCCCTCGCCTGAGGAAACGGGACCGTCCCGACGGCACCCGAAACCAGCGGTGATGTGCTTGCGCATCGCCCAAACGCAGCGACAGAATCAGGGAGCCGGACGGTGCCGCCGCCCGCGTTTGCCCAAAATGACGAACCGCGTCCGAATTCTCGCCTTCTCCCTTGCCTTTCCTCTCACGCCTCTCGCGGCTCAGGAGGTTTCCTACGACTCCCTCCGTCAAGAGGCCCGGAGGATCGCCGCAGCTCCCTATGAGCCGGCGGCCGATGATCTCGCCGATTACTGGAAAAACCTCGACTACGACGGGCACCGGGACATCCGCTTTAGAATGGAGTCCGGCCTGTGGTGGAACGATGGTCCCTTCTCGATCGACTTCTTCCATCCCGGGTGGACCGCGCGACAGACCGTGTCGATCTTCGAGACGAAGGACGGCGGGTCGCGTCCGCTCGCCTTCGACCCTTCCCTTTTCGACTACGGGAAGCAGGTCGTTCCCAAAGCGACTCCGCCTCCGCCCGGATACGCGGGCTGGCGCGCCCGCACCCGGCTGAACTCACCGGAATACATGGACGAGTTCCTCGTCTTCCTCGGCGCGAGTTACTTCCGCGCCGTCCAGGCGAAGGGCCACTATGGCCTGTCCGCCCGAGGACTCTCCATCAACAGCGGGCTGCCGGGGGTTCCGGAGGAATTCCCCAACTTCACCCGTTTCGACCTCGTGAAACCGGGCGCGGACTCGAAATCGCTCGTCGCGACGGCCCTTCTCGAGGGCGAAAGCGTGGCCGGTGCCTACCGGTTCACGGTCACTCCCGGCGACGTCACGACGATGGACATCGAGGCCGAGCTGACCCTCCGGCGTCCCGTGCCACAGCTCGGGATCGCGCCCTTCTCGTCGATGTTCTGGTATGGCGAGGGCACGCACCCGAAGCCCTACGACTTCCGTCCCGAGATCCACGACAGTGACGGCCTGCTCATCGAGACCGCCGGGGGCGAATGGCAGTTCCGCCCGCTCGAGACAACGAAAGACCAGATCAGGCACTGCGTGTTCCTGCTCGAGAACCCGCGCTCCTGGTCGCTCCTCCAGCGCGACCGCTCCTACTCCTCCTATCTCGATGTCGAGGCCGCCTACCACAACCGCCCCAGCGTCCGGGTCGAGCCGGTCGAGGGCTTCGCAAACGGAAAGCTTCACCTCATCGAACTGCCCACCAACGACGAGACCAACGACAATATCATCCTCGCGTGGGAGCCGCAACCGGTCCTCGAGGTCGGGAAACCGCACCGTTTCCACTACCGTCTCCACTGGCTCCGGGATCCGGCACCGACGGGCCTGTTCCAAGTCCGCTCGACCCGTTCCGGCAATCCCGTTCAGTTGCCGAAGCAGGTTCTCATGACCATCGAGTTCGCCAAGCCGCTCGTCGCCGGGCCGAAACAGGGCGATCCGAAGTGGGACGACATCACCGGCTGGAAACCCGTCGTGACCCTCAACCGCGGGGACGTGAAACTGCTCCACGTCGGCCTCTCCGACCTCAGCATGGCCAATGTCGACGACCTCCCCGCCGGACTCGGCCGCGATCCCCGAGTCCACATGCCGCAGGTGCTCCGTGCCTTCTTCGTCTTCGAGCCCGCCGACGGAGTCAACGAGATCGACCTCACCTGTGTCCTCGGGGACGCGGAGGGCAAACCCGTCTCGGAAAAATGGGTCTACCTCTGGCGGCGATGCCACTGACCTCCGGGCACCGGGCGTCCTAACGAACCACCAACACGCCCCTGGCCCGGTCGAGGAGACGTCACCGGAGCCGTTAAAATTTGGGGCGGCGATTGGTGAAGCCATGCGGAACCGGGGTGATACTCAAACCAACCCCAAACACCACCATGCCCAACAAAAAACGGAGAACCGCCTATTTGCAGGGAGGAAAACGCGAATGTGCCGAACGGCTGCAAGACGTGCTTCGGGCTTCCGTCCGTGAAGCCCTCAGGCAAGTAATGGCCCACGAGATCGATTCACTCTGGGACCCGCGCTGCGATCCCACCCCCCTTCTTTCCGCCCCGCAAGGGTGCTGGGGGTTCGCCCCCCACCTCGAATCCCGCTTGTGATCGGGCGGCTTCCGTGTAGCAGTGTCCCCGTTCCAGACCCATCCCTTTTCCAGATCCCATGAGAGTGAAAGCCTTTCCCGCCCTCGTTCCCGCACCCGGCGTCGCCGCCGAGCTGGCCTCGGTGCCCTACGACGTCATCAACACCGAGGAGGCCCGCGCCCTCGCCGAGGGGAAACCGCACAGCTTCCTCCGCGTCGAGCGGGCCGAGCTGGAACTCGCGCCCGAGACCGATCCCTACAGCGAGGCGGTCTACGCCCACGCCAAGGCCAACTTCGAGAAGATGCAGCGAGAGGGCACCTTCCTCCGCGAGCCGGTGCCCTGCGTCTACCTCTACCGCCAGGTCATGAACGGCCGCGCCCAGACCGGCATCACCCTCGCCTGCCACATCGAGGATTACGAGAACGACCTCATCCGCAAGCACGAGAAGACCCGCAAGGTGAAGGAGGACGACCGCACCCGCCTCACCGACGTCCTCAGCGCGAACACCGGCCCGGTCTTCCTCACCTACAAGGACGTCGCCGCGATCGACGCCTTCGTCGCCGACTGGACCACGACGCACGAGCCCGTGATCGACTTCATCGATGACGTGAACGTCGGCCACACCGTCTGGCGCGTCACCGAGGCGGAAGCCGCCCCCATTCTCGCCGCGCTCGGCGAGGTGCCGCTTTCCTACGTCGCCGACGGCCACCACCGCAGCGCCAGCGCCGCCCGCGTCGGCAAGGAGCGGCGCGACGCGAATCCCGATCACGACGGCAGCGAGGGATACAACTGGTTCCTCGCGGTGATGTTCCCCGCGAGCCAGCTGAAGATCCTCCCCTACAACCGCGTCGTGAAGGATCTCAACGGCATGTCGGCCGACGGTTTCCTCAAGCGCCTCGCCGACGAGTTCCGCCTCGATTCGAACGGACAGACGGTGCCGGACGGTCCGGAGTCGGTCTGCATCTACCTCGAGGGTCAGTGGCACACCCTGAAATGGGACGCGCCGCTTGCCTCGAATCCGATCGACCGCCTTGATGTCTCCTTCCTCCAGGATCACATCCTCACCCCCATGCTCGCGATCGGCGATCCGCGCGTCGACAACCGCATCGACTTCATCGGCGGGATCCGCGGCACCGCGGAGCTGGAAAAACGCGTCGACGGCGGCGAGTGGGCGGTGGCCTTCTCGATGTATCCGACGACGGTGCAGCAGCTCATCGACATCGCCGACGCCGGCGAGATCATGCCGCCGAAGTCGACCTGGTTCGAGCCGAAGCTGCGCTCGGGGCTCTTCGTCTACACGCTGGACTGAGGGCGCCTCCGGCGTCTCTTCAATCCTTCGAACTCTTCGGATCGAGCGCGTCGCGGAGGCCGTCGCCGAGGAAGTTGAGGCAGAAGAGCGTCAGCCCGAAAACGACCGCGGGATAGATCAGCAGGCCCGGATCGCTCGCCATGAGGTCGGCTCCTTCCTTGATGAGCGAACCCCAGCTCGCGTCGGGCGGTTGCACCCCGAGGCCGAGGAAGCTCAGGATCGCCTCGAGCCGCATCACCGCCGGCACCGTCAGGGTCGTGTAGACGATGACGGGCCCGAGCGTGTTCGGAATGAGGTGGCGGAAGATGATGCGCGGCTGCGAGAGGCCGAGGCTGCGCGCCGCGTCGATGAATTCCTGCCGTTTCAGCGAGAGGACCTGGCCGCGCACGATCCGCGCCATCGTCAGCCATTCGACCGCCCCGATGCAGAGGAAAAGGAGCCACAGCGAGTTGCCGAAGAGCTCGTTGAGGAACCGCACCGGCTTCCAGTCGCCCATCTCCGCGACGTAGGTCGAGAGGATGATCACGATGATCATGAAGGGCAGGGCGTAGAGGATGTCGACGATGCGCATCATCGCCGCGTCGACACGCCCGCCGAGGTAGCCCGAGACGGCCCCGTAGATGACACCGATCGTCAGCGAGACGATCGTGGCGAGGAATCCCACCGAGAGCGAGACGCGGCCACCGTAAAGGATGCGAGAAAAGACGTCGCGTCCCAGCGGATCACTTCCCAGCAGGTAGTAGACCCCCTTGCCCTCCATCGACGTGGCCGAGGAGAAGGCCGGCAACGACTGCAGGTCGGGATGGGTCGTGTTCGGATCGGGGATGCCCGGCACGATGGGCAGAAGGAAACTGACGAGAATGATCAGAATGGTGAACCACAGGCTCGCCATCGCGAGATGGTTCTTCCGCAGCCGCAGCCACGCGTCGCGACCGAGGGAGCTGCCCTTTTCGATGGCAGTGGCATGGGCATCCTGCCCATGCATCGTCAGCGGAGAGTTGGATAGCTCGGGCGACATGCGGGAGTTCGGGTGACGTGAGCGAGGGGCGGCAGTGGGATGGTTGCAAGTCGGGCAAGGGGCATGGGCGGGAAGCCCATGCCACCTTTCAGCGGTTCGCGCGGGTTCTTGGATCGAGCCACGCCTGGAGCACGTCGACGAGGAAATTCATCGTCAGGATGAGGACGGCGAAGACGGTGACGGTGCCGTTGATGAGCCAGTAATCGCGGTTCGTCGCCGCCTTGATGAAATGCTGCCCGAGCCCCGGCAGTCCGAAGACCGACTCCACCACGAAGGAGCCGCCGATCAGCCCGGCGATGGCGGGCCCGAGGAAGGCGACGACCGGTGTGATGCCGCCGCGGAAGGCGTGCTTGAAGAGAATCGCGAGCGGCGGCACGCCTTTCGCTTTCGCGGTGCGGATGAAATCCTGGTTCAGCACCTCGATCATACTGCCCCGGGTGAGGCGGGCGATGTAGGTCGAATAATAGAGGCCGAGGGTGACCGATCCGAGGATCCAGGCCGAGCTGTTTTCCCAGAGGGCGACGTCGAACCATCCCAGTTTCAGCGCGAAGATCTCCCCGAGGAGTGGACCCACGACGAAGGTCGGCACGCAGATTCCCAGGGTCACCACCGACATCAGCGTGTAGTCGACGATCGTGTTCCGCCGCGCCGCCGCGAAGACCCCGATGGGAATGCCGAGGACGAGGGCGAGGGTGAGACCGCAGACGCCGAGCGCGAAGGAGACCGGGAAGCTCTCGGCGATGACCTCGTTGACGGAGAATCCCTTGTTGCCGAAGGACGGGCCGAGGTCGCCCTTCACGAGCCGGCCGAGATACATCGCATACTGCACCGGGAGCGGCTTGTCGAAACCGTAGTTCCGCTTCATCTGCTCGACGAGGTGCTCGGGGATCTTCTTCTCGTCGAGGAAGGGACCGCCCGGCGCGAGGCGGGCGAGGAAGAAGGTCAGGGTGATGATGCAGAACAACGCGAAGAGCGACTGCGCGAAACGCGATAGGAGAAAACGGGCCGTTTCCATCAGCGCGGTCCTCCTTTCGCCGATGGCACCAGATCGATGTGCTTGTAGGGATGGTGGTCGAGCAGGGTCGGGTGCCAGTTCTTCACATCGGGGTGCAGCAGGTAGACGCGGGTGTACCAGTAGATCGGGAGGATCGGCACCTCGTCGAGAAGGATGGCCTCGGCCTCGCCGAGTTTGGCGAGACGCGCTGCCGGGTCGCTGAGGAGGGCGCTTTCCTTGAGAAGGCCGTCATACTCCGGGTTCGTCCAGCCCGTGTAGTTGTTGGAGTCGCCCGTCCGCCAGATGCTGAGGAAGGTGTAGGGATCGACGTAGTCGCCGATCCATCCCGCACGCGAGACGTCGTAGCGGAGATCCTGCGTCGTCTGCTGGAAGACCTTCCACTCCTGGTTCTCGATCCTCACCTTCTCGATCCCGAGGTGCTTCTTCCACATGTCCTGGATCGCGACGGCGATGTTGCGGTGCGACTCAAGGGTGTTGAAGAAAACGGTGAACTCGGGCACATCCTTTCCGCTCGCGTAGCCCGCCTTTTTGAGATGATCGCGCGCCTTTTCGGGGTCGAAGCCGATCACCCGCGGCGGATCGTAGCCTCCCTCGGCCGGAGGGGTGAAACCGTAGGCCGGCACCTGGCCGCCACGCGTCACATACTTCACGATCGTCTCCTGGTCGATCGCGTGGGCGAGGGCCCGGCGGAATTCGATGTGGTCCGTCGGTTTGCGGGTCACGTTGCAACGGTAGAAATAGGAGCCGTTGTAGGTCTCGGAACGGAGCGGCGAATCCGGCATCGCCCGGTAGTTCGCGATGAGGTTTTCCGGGAAGGTGTAGGAGTAGTGGATGAGTCCGTTGCGAAAGGCTTTCTCCTCGGTGTAGGGACTCTCGATCGGGTAGAAGTCGATGCCGTTCGGCTTCACGTTCGCCGCGTCCCAGTAGTGCGGATTGCGCCGCACCTTGACGTGCGCGTTGATGCGCCAGTCGGTCAGCTGGAAGGCCCCGTTGCTGACGTGATTGCCGGGCTTCTGCCAGTCCGTGTAGCTGTCCGTCATCGCGCCGAACTTCTCGATCGTGCCCCGGTGCACCGGCAGCCAGGTGGTGTGTTTCACGACATCGGGGAAATACGGGGCGGGGCTCTCGAGGGTGCAGACGAGTTCATGGTCGCCGGCCGCCTTCACCCCGACTTCCTCGAAGTCCTTGATTTTTTCCGTGTTGAAGGCCTCCCCGTTCTTCAGGAAGAACAACATCGAGGCATAGGGCGAGGCGGTCTTCGGATGGAGGCCGCGGTGGTAGGAGTAGACGAAGTCGTGCGCGGTGACGGGCTCGCCGTTCGACCATTTCGCGTTCTTCCGGAGCAGGAACCGCCACTCGGAGAAGTCGGCGTTGGGCTCCCATCGTTCCGCGACGCCGGGCTCGTGGATCGAGTCGTTTGACGGGTGATTGACGACGAGGCCCTCGAAGAGGGCGCGGAGGATGTTCGAGTCGCCCACCGAGGAGACGATGTGGGGATCGAGCGCCTTCGGCTCGGCCCCGTTCCCGAGGAGGAGGATCTTTTCCCGGGTGGCCCGCTCGACCCGCGTTTCCCGGTGGCAGGAGGAAAGCGGAAGCAGCAGGAGCAACGCCACCGGGATCCACAGGGTCGTGTCGCTGGGTCGACCCTCCCGGGTCCGTTCGCTGCGCTGATGGGGCATGGGTCGGGAAGTCTTGGCCGGATTCACGGGGGATTCAATGCGGAAATCGTCGCGCTTCCGGCTTTGCGTTGCCTCATCATGATGGTCACCGAAGGGGGATTTTCGGGAAAAGCGGTTGAGGTCCATTGCCTCATCACCAAGGACACCGTGGCAAATGGCAAAATCCATGAGCCGATCCACCCCAGACGAATTCCTAGAAAAGATACGCGGCCGATACCGGCGCGACACGGGCAAACCCGCGAAGAGGCGGCTCCTCGACGAGTTCTGCGAACTCACCGGGCACGAGCGCAAGGATGCCACCAGGCGGCTCGGCGGGCGGTTGGAGGCATGGAGCCTCTGGCGCAACGCCTTCACGACGCCCTTCAAGCAGACTGAAAGGAAGCGTGTCGGGAGCAAGACGCGACGCAGGCACGAGAAGGAGCCCAAGACGCCTTGCCAACGTCTCATCGAATCCCGGAAACCCGCCCGGACGTCCTCTCCGAAACCATCCATCAAACCACCCACCCAAAAGAACGCTACGGAGACCCCAAAAGCCGCCTGAGCAGATGACCCTTCGGTGTCTTTTCGTTTTGAGGCAACAGGGGGTGATGGGGTTTTCCGCTCACCAAACCACTTCACCGCACCGTCACGAAATCATTGTGATTGAGGAGCGCGTGGACCAACCGGCTCCGGGCGACGGACTCCGGATCCTGGGCCGTTTTCACCGAATCGAGTGCGGCGAGGCGGTCCCAGAACTCGATGCAGGCGTCGCGTTCCGGCGGGTCCGCGCCTCGTCCGAGCAAGAGCCCAAAGGCCCCGTCCACGAAGGCCCCGCGGTCCGCGCTGGGATGCGACGCGTGGATCCGTTGTGCGATCTTTCCCGCGGCATCGAGGGAGACGGCGGCGTTCGCGAGGGCGAGGGCCTGCTGCGGCACGATGCTCTCGGTGCGGCGGTAGCACTGGAGGATGTCGGCGTTGTCGAACATCGTCAGGAACTTGTCCTCCTCGTCGCGCGAATGGGTGAAATACAAACCGCGCCGCTTCGAACTGCCGTTCGGGGGCACGGAAGGGCCGCCCATCGTCGGATCAAGTTCGCCGGCGAGGTGGAGGAGGCTGTCGCGCACCACCTGGGATTCCATCCGGCGCGGGTTCGCGCGCCAGTAAAGCCGGTTCGTCGGATCGGCGGCGAGGGTCGTGGGATCGACTCCCGCATTGGACGAGGAGCGGCGGTAGGCCGCAGAGGTCACGAGAAGGCGGTGCAGGTGCTTGAAGCTCCAACCCGACTCGATGAACTCGGCCGCGAGCCAATCGAGCAGTTCGAGATGCTCCGGGCGCGGAGCCTGGCGGCCGAAGTCGAAGACGGTCTCGACGAGGGGCTCGCCGAAATGACGCATCCAGACGTGGTTCACGGCGACGCGGGCGGCGAGAGGGTTCTCGCGCGAGGTGATCCATCGGGCGAACATGAGCCTACGCCCCGTGCTCGTCGCGGAAAAGGTGGGTCCGTAGGTGCCTTCCTTGTGCTCGGGCGTCTCGAGCGCCTTTTTCGCGGCGCGCAGCGACGTGTAGGCCGTCTCCTTGGACGCGAGTTTCTTTTCCGCGGCGGCGAGGGCGTCCTTGGCGGCCTTCACTTTTTTGGCGTCTCCGTCAGGACCGAGGGTGGCCAGTTCGAGCCGGGCGCGGGCGGCCATCTGTTCCCCCTCGCGAAGGAACGCGGTCCGGGCGAGGGAGTCGTCGGGTCTTGTCAGGGCGGCGGTGTCGGCGGCGAGAACGGCCTCGAGATGGGCGAGTTCGGCGGCGGCGACGGCTTGTGCGGCCCTGGCCACTTCCACCGCCTTCGCGGGATCGGCGGACGCGGGGGAAGGGGAGGTCGCGTTTCCTGCCGCGGTCAGTTTCCGATCGCCCGCGAGCGGAGCGATCGTGACGGAGTCGAAGGCCACCGTCGCATCGAAGCCGGACAGCGCGATCCGTCCGCCTTCGCCGCGCCGCGGCATCTCGTAGGCGAGGAGAAAGGCATCGTCGAGCCAGACATTGACGAGACGGTCGCGCACCGCGAAGCGGAGCTCATAGGAACGGCCGACTTCGATGGGGCGCGCCACCATGCCGCCTCCGGGATACTGCGTATTTCCGCCGACGGTGTGGGCGACCTGCACCTTGGAACCTCCGTCAAAGGCGCTGGTGTAGACGAAATTCGCGTTTTCGCCGCCTTCGTCGAGGTCGAAGCGGAACGTCACCGACTTGTAGGTCGTGCCCCCGGTGGTGGTGTAGCGGCAGCGCAGCTCGAAATCGCGGGGATGGGGGCTCCGGCTCCGCAGCATCGCAGGGTCACGTCCGGCCCGGGTCTGGAGCAGCTTGCCGTTTTCAAACTTCCATCCCTCGCCAATCAACTCCCACCAGTCCGGCGCGGGTCCGTCGAACTCGTCGTGGAGCCAGGTGGCGGCGGACGCGTTCGGAGCCGTCGTCGACTTCATCTCCGCCGGCTTCCGTCCGGTGAAGGCACGGAGGGCGGCCTCGGCCTTGGCGAGGGATTCGGTGGCGGTCTCCAGCTTCGCCTTCGCGACCGCGATCCGGTCGGAACGGACATGGTCGCGCGTGACCGGTGCCCATTCCTCCCTCGGCAGGACGACGGGCCGGATCGGAGGAGCAAAGGAGGCGAACACCGCCGGAACGGCGGGTGCGATTTTAATGGTTTTGTCAGGATTCGCCGGGTCTCCGCGGACGTGGAGGAAGGTTTCGGCCTCCGGATGGTCGTCGAAGACGCGGGGGATGCCGTCCTTCTCGAAATCGACCACCCCCGGCACGGGATCGAGCCTCACCTGGTGCGGTTCGAAAACGGCGCGGAGGTTGTAGTAATCGACCTGGTCGACCGGGTCATACTTGTGATCGTGGCACTTCGCGCAGTTCAGGGTGAGGCCGAGGAAGGCCTTGCCGGTGTGCTCGAGGGTGTCGTCGAGCCAGCTGGTCCGGTTGAAGAGGTAGTAGTTCCGCGCGAGGAAACCGGTGGCGCGGATCGCCTCGGTATCGCCGGGGGCCAGTTCGTCGGCGGCGAGCATCTCACCGATCATGCGGTCGTAGCCCTTGTCCTCGTTGAGCGATTCCACGATCCAGTCGCGCCAGTGCCAGAGATGTTTCTGGCTGTTGCGGAGTTGCTCGCCGAGGCCGTACCAGTCGACGTAGCGCCACACGTCCATCCAGTGGCGCGCCCAGCGTTCGCCATGCTGCGGGCTCGCGAGCAATTCATCGACGATCTCCCCGTAGGGCCGGGCGTCGCGGAGTTGCTCCGCCGTCGGCGGCAGTCCGATGAGGTCGAGATAAAGCCGGCGCAGGAGCAGTCCGCGTTCGGCCTCGGGGGCGGCGTGGAGCGATTTTTCCCGGTGTTTGGCGGCGAGGAAACGATCCACCGGATTCGAGACCCCCGCGATTTCCGGCAAGGCGGGACGCTCGATGGGGCGGAAAGACCAGTGTTCCCGCGGATCCTCCTCGCCTTTTTCGGAGGCGGGTGCCGGGGCTCCGGCGAGGATCCATTCGCGGATCGCGGCGATCTGCTCCGGCTTCAGCGGGGCCGCCTCGAGAGGCATGCGCTCGTGAACGTCGGAAGTCGTGAGCCGTGAAAGGAGACGGCTCTCCTCCGGTTTCCCTGCGGCGACGACGGGCCCCTCTTTTCCTCCCGCGAGGAGGCGTGCGGCGGTGTCGAGCCGGAGACCCGCCTGCTGCTTGAGCGCGCCGTGGCACGACTGGCAGCGCTCCTTCAGGACCGGTTTGATGTCGCGGAGGTAATCGGCCGCGGCGTGGAGCGGACACGCGAAGAGAACGAGCGGAATCCCGATCGCCCATCGCAGTCTCGATTCTGGTCGTGTTTCTCGCACCGGTCCCGGCGTCGTTGCCCGACACCACAAAGATGCCAGAGGCCGGGGCCCCGGCCAAGTTCAAACCCTTCGCGATCGCGCCAAGGGGGACTTCCCCCGAAACCGGCTTTGCCCGGCCGGCCCCGGGGACGTTGCGCATATCTTGGCATTTCCGGCGATCGGTTTTCCCGAAATGGCGGCGGCGGTTTGCAGATTTTTCCGCGGTCGATCCATTACCATGAGGTGAATGCAGGCATTCCATCCCAGTCCCGTTCCGGGAAGCAGTTGATCGAGGCCACGAAGCCGTTTTCCGTGGAAATCAGGAAGCAGAGTTGGTGGCGGGTTGGGTCCACTCTGGTTCTTCTGGGGCTTCTCCTGTCGGGTGCCGGTTTGGCCCCGTGGTGGCCCGTCCGCTCGTTGCTGTCGGTTCTCGGGGGCCTCGTCATGGTCCGGGCGTTCATCCTCTTTCACGATTTCATGCACGGGGCGATCCTGCGCGGTTCCACCTTGGGCCGGATCCTGATGTATGGCGTCGGAACGATCCTTCTGACGCCACCACGCGCGTGGAGGGAGAGCCACAACTATCACCATGCCAACGTGGGGAAGATCGCCGCGCAGGGGGAGGGTAACCCCGTGGTGACGACCGACATCGGCGCCTACCCGATGATGAGCCTGGAAATGTGGGCGCGTGCCAGCCGGTCCGAGAGGTTCCGCTACCGCATCGGCCGCCATCCGGTCACGATTTTTTGCGCTTATCCCTTGATCTTCATGGGCACCCTCTGCCTCGGCTCGACGATCGCCAACCCGCGCAAGCACTGGCCGGGAGCGCTCATCTTCCTGACCCACCTGGGGCTGCTCGGGGGTCTTTTCTGGGCAGGCGGCGTTTCGATGATGCTCTTCGCCTACCTGATTCCGCTTTGGATCGCCGCCGCCATGGGAGCCTACCTCTTTTACGCCCAGCACAGCTTTCCGGGGGCCCGGGTCTACACGCCGGAAGAGTGGAATTTTTTTGATGCCGCGCTGAACACGGCCAGTTGTTTCAAGTTCGGCCGCGTGATGGAGTGGTTCACCGGTTCCATCGGGTATCACCATGTCCATCATCTCAACGCGTCGATTCCATTCTACCGGCTGCGCGAGGCGATGGACGCGATTCCCGGCTTGCAGAGTCCCGTGATCACGCGGCTGCGGTTGCGAGACATCCGCGACTGCTTCCGGGCGAACCTGTGGGATCCGGAGGGCCGCAGGATGGTGAGTTACGAGGATGCGAAAAACGCGATCGGGAAATCAGGCGAGTGAAGGCCTCCCGGTCGATCCGGGGAGGTCGTACTCTTCCGGGCTTCTTTGAAACCTTGAGATTTCGCGCTAAGATCGTGGAAGACGGGATCGTATAGCGTGAATGACGCATCCTTCCCTTCCTGCCCCATGAACCAATCCGCCCTTTTCGTCATGACGCTCGCGGCCGCCCTCCTCGGGACGGGTTCCGCCGCCCAGGCCCAGCGCACCAATCTCTCCGCCCGCGAGGCCCTCGGGCTCGTCTCGAGCCAGTTCGGCCCCCAGTCGGTCCAGTCGATCGCGGAGATGCGCGCCCAGGGCGGCATTCCGCAGCCGAGCGACTGGCAGATCCTCTCCTATGACCAGCGCGCCCCGAAGCTGCTCTACCGCTTCTGGGCGGGAGGCGGACGGGCCGGCGACGGCGGAATCGATGACCTGCGTTATCCGGATGACGTGCCGGTGGGCTACTTCTCGCTTTCCCAAATCAGTGTCGACAGTGTCGCCGCCTTCACCATCGCCGAAGGGCAGGCGCGTCAGGCGAGAATGGCCTTCGACAGCTGCGATTATCTGCTGCGGCTTCGCGAGTTCTCCACCGAACTGGTCTGGCGTCTCGAATTGCGCGATGCCTCGCGGCAGATCGTCGGCAAACTCTACATCTCCGCCGGCACCGGCGAGGTCTTGCGCACCGTCTGGGTCTACCGCGACTCGCGGGCCCGGCCCGATGGTCAGCCGCTCATCATCGACTCGATGGCTCCGGGAGGCTCGGGTGCGCCGATGGATTTGACGGGTGGCGGGTATTCCAATTCGACGGCGGCTCCGGGGGCGGTGATTCCGCCGCTGCCTCCCGGAATCGTGCCGGGCCAGATTCCCGGGCAGGTGCCGGGACAAGTGCCGGGGACGATGACCGGGATTCAATCCGTGCCGCTGCCGCCTGCGCCGGGTGTCGCCGTGGCGGGAAACCAGCCCTACGCTCCGGTCGATTCGAGCGGTCGTGTCATGACCGCGCCCGCCCCGCCCAGCAACGGCATTCCCTCGCCGCCTCCGCTGACTCAGACGATTCCCGCGCCTCCGGCTCCGAATGTCCCGGTCTCACCCGCGGCCAGCTCTCCGTATCCGTCGGCTTCGGGGACCGCTTCGACTCCGGCTCCGGCCTCAAAACCTCCGGTCAAGTCGACGGGCGGTGGGGATGCGGAGCGGATCCCGCCTCCGCCGATCCCGTGAAGCGGCTCATCCGCCCGAGTGCCTCGACCGTCCAGACCACCGGATAAAGGCGTTCGAAATACCAGAGCCTGGCGAAATAAAATCCGATCGGCGAGGCCTCGAACCGGGTGCCGCCGTCGGTCGCGTGGTCGAGCCACGCGAAGCCTCGGGCGAGGGCGGGGAGGATGGCGGGAAGGGGACTGGTGGAGTGAAGAAAGGTGAGGGCGCTGAGGGCGAGCGCGGTTTCCTCGATCGTCGAAGGAGTGGTCCCCCGGGCCGCGCCCCAGCCGCCATCCTCGTTTTGATGGGAACGCAGCCAGGTCGCGCCTCGTTTCATCGCGTCGCCCGCTCGATCGATTTCGCCGAGCGCGAGGAGCACCTTCGCGGTCCCATAGGTAGGATTTTCCTCATCGTCACGACGGTGCTGGTTGCCGAACCAGAGCGGACGCCACGATCCGTCGGGCCGCTGCTCCCGGAGGAGATAGGCGAGTCCCTTCTCCGTGGCCCGGTCGATCCGGATCCGGAGGGAGGACGGCATCTCGTCGCGCCAGACCCGCCAGGCGCGGAGGGTGTGGGCGGTGAGATCGGGCGAGGAACGGTCGAAGGGCAGCGCGCCCCATCCCCGGCAAAAGGTGGGAATGCCGCCGTCGCGGTTCTGCAGGTCGAGCAGCCAGACGACTCCGGCCTCCGCAGCGGCGCGGACGGCGGAATCGTCCGACCCTGACAAAAGCACCTTCAGGGCGAGGAGCACGCCCGGCGTGTCATCGGCGTCGGGCACGCCACCGCTGAGATCGGTCCAGGCCCACCCGCCCGGCGCCGCATCGGTGAAGGGGTGGCGTTCGCGGTATTGCTGGGACAGGAGCCAGTCTTTCACCCGGTCTCGTCCATCGAAGAGGGTCGGATCACCAACCGGACCCTCTTCGCCCGCGGCGAGGGCCTTGACCGCGAGGGTCGTCGCCCAGGTCGCGAGATTCGTGTCGATCGGCCAGCTCCCGTCGGGGCGGACCGTGTCGAGGAGGAAGGCGACGCCCTGTCTCACGACGGGATGATCCCGTTCCCCGGCGGCGACGAGGGCCATGGTCACGAAGCTGGTGAGCGGGGCCGCCTCGAGGAAACCTCCGGAGGCCGGCTGGATCGAGGTGAGGAGTTTCGAAAGCCGCGGCCAGAGCGGATCGGGGAGTTGGATCCGTGCCTGCCGCGAACGGGCGTATCCGATCGCAATGAGGGCGGGCAGGGCGTAGCTGACGACCGGCAGTTGCAGGGCAGCGAACCAGCTCCGCGGGCACGCCGCGAGCCAGTGGGGCAGTTGCAGGACCCTGCTCCACCCGCGCGGACCGAGGGTGCCGCAGATCGCGCAGAGCATGAGGATGGGCACGGAAAAGGTCCGGTCCTTTCCGTAGCGGGCCTTCACCGTCTCGGCGATGAGGGCGGGATCGAGCGATCCGACATAGTCGCGGATCCAGTACGAGGCGCGCCGCACCGCGTCCGTGGCCTCATCCCCGCCGAAGCGGGTCAGCGCCGACCAGCAAAGCAGCGTCGTGGAGATGTTGGAGAAGCTTTTCACGGTGTCGCCCCAGCCCCCGTCGGGATTCTGGTTCGCGGCGAGCCAATGGCACGCTCCGGCAACATGTTCGCGGTGCCGGGCGGGATCGACGCAGCCGAGGGCGACGAGCGCGGTCGCGGTGGAAAGGGCCGAGGTCGAGAGTTCGCCGGTCCAGTGTCCGGCGTCGTTCCGCTCCGAGAGCAGGAACTTCCGTGCGTTTGTCAGGATCTCCCGGAGGCGTTCGGAGTCGATCATCACGGGGCGTCACAGGGCGAGATGGCCGAGGGCGAGGAGGCCGTAGTAGGTGTATTCGATGTCGAATTCCTCCTCGTCCCAGGTGCCGTGGAATCCTCCGGCCGCGGTCCAGAGGGAATCGACGAAATCAAGCATGGCATCCTTCCGTTCCGCGAAGTCCACCTGCAATCCATCGAGGGCGTGCAGCGCCACGGCGGTGGAGAGGAGGTCGGGCATGGGTGCACCGGGAAACGGGAGAAAGCCGCCCGCCGGGTGCCAGGAATTCAGGATCCACGCGGACGTCTCGGGCGGGACGGTCAGGCGCAGATTGCGGCAAAGCGTCACCGCGGCGGCGGTGGCGGGAATGTTCGGGATGGGCAGCTCGACATCGTTGGCCCAGGCACCGCCGGGAACCCTGAGCGAATCGAGGCATCGCGCCACCCCCGCGGGATCGGGCAGGGGCAGGCGGTGGTCGGAATAGGCTCCGTAGGCGAGGAAACAGGCGTAGGCCGATCCGGTTTCGTTGTCGTCGGTCTGGTTGTAGCCCCCGTCCGCGGTGCGATACCGCTCGATGCCCTCGTAGACGGGGGCGAGCCGGGCGGCGGATGGTGGGATTGTCAGGGCCGAGAAGCCGCGGGCGAGGCAGCAGAGGTGGACGAAGTCGAGGGTGTCGGGAGCGGCGAGGTTCGATTCAAGAAACCCCCGGAGTGATTCCTCGGGCAGGGGAACCTGCAGGGCGGTGAGGGCGTCGATCGCGAAACAGGTGTAGTAGAGGTCGGAGACGCCTTCGCGGTCGCGGAAGCCGCCGTCGGGATTCTGCTGCGAGCGGACGTAGGCCTCGACGAGGTCGCAGGCCTCGTCCCCGAGCACGGAGCGCGCCAGTCGCGCCACCTGGAGCATTTCGAGACGAAGGGACATGTCTCAGGGTTTGGAGTTCCCGACCTTGCGCCGGTTCTCCATGTCCGTCTCTTTCGAGGACTCGCCGGGCGCGGGAATGGAGGCACCGGCGTGCCGTCGGAGGATCCGGAAGGGGGGCGTCGGGTGAGTGTTCATTGGCACTTGCGGGGCGGGCGTTTGCAACGAAAGAATGATGTCCGCGTGGCACCGCGTCCAGCACGAGTTGCGTCGGTTGGGCGGATCGCGCCGGGTTCAAGTCATCATGAACGATCCCTACGATTTTCTCGTCCTCGGTGGAGGCAGTGCCGGATATGCCGCGGCTCGGACGGCCCACGAACTCGGACTTTCCGTCGCCGTGGTGGATGGCGCACGGGATCTCGGCGGGCTTTGCATCCTCCGCGGCTGCATGCCCTCGAAGACCCTCATCGAATCGGCGAACCGCTTCCGCGCGATGCGGAGGGCGCCGGAATTCGGGTTGCGGGCGGGTTCGCCGGAGGCATTTCCCGGCGAGATCATCGGCCGGAAGCGGCGCCTCATCGCGGAGTTCGCCGACTATCGCCGCGGCCAACTCGAGGACGGACGTTTCGAACTGATCCGTGGAACGGCCCGCTTCTCGGGCCCGAACGCGGTCGAGGTGACCCGTCTCGACGAAGGCGGAACCCTCGAGGTCGGCTTCCGCACCGCCCTCGTCGCGACCGGTTCCGTCGTGACCCGTCTACCTGTACCGGGCCTGGAGGAAACGGGTTACTGGACCAGCGACGAGCTTCTCGACAGTGGAACGATCCCGGACCGCGTCGTCGTCCTGGGAGGCGGGGCCATCGCCCTGGAAATGGCATGCTACCTCGAAGGGCTCGGAAAATCGGCCATTGTCATCCAGCGAAGCGGACGCGTCCTCTCGGGCTGCGATGCCGACGTCGCCGGTTCGCTCGAGGACGCCCTGCGGCGCCGCGATTCCTTCACCCTCCACACCGGCACCCGGCTGGTCCGGGTCGCGCGCGAGTCGTCTGGGGCGAAGACGGTCCATTTCGAGCAACACGGCACGATGCATTCCGTCACCGCCGACGAGATTCTCCAGGCAGTCGGGCGCCGCCCCAACACCGCTTCTCTCAACGCGGCCGGAGCCGGCATCGTCCTCGACGAGGACGGGCGCATCCTGTGCGACTCGCGGCAGCGCACCTCGGCCCCGCACCTGTTTGCGGCGGGCGACGTGTGCGGGCCTCACGAGATCGTCCATATCGCCATCGAGCAGGGGGAGATCGCCGCGCACAACGCCGCGATCCATCTCGGGAAAAGCGAGGCTACACCGCGGGAAATCGATTACCGGCTCAAGCTCCTTGGCATCTTCACCGATCCGCAGGTCGCGACGGTCGGACTCTCCGTGGCCGAGGCGGAATCCGCCGGTATTCCCGTCGCCGCGGCCACCTACCCGTTCGATGACCACGGCAAATCCCTCGTCATGGGCGAGACCGACGGATTCGTCAAGCTGATCGCCGATACGAGGAACGGAGAACTGGTCGGTGCCGCCGTGATCGGCCCCGAGGCGGTCGAGTTGATCCACGAGATCGTCGTGGCGATGTCTTTCCACGCCACGGCCGGCCAATTGTCGAGAATTCCCCACTACCATCCCACGCTGAGTGAAATCTGGACTTATCCCGCGGAAGAACTTTCCATCCACGGTTGATTCAGCTATTTTCCCGGGGGGCTCGTCCCGGGAGAATGGGTTCTCCGGCCCTCCATCGAAAATTCAAATCTCAAAGCCGTGCTGAAACAAATCATCAACCAGGAAGACAGCTCGAACACCGCTCCGAAGGTGCCCGAGGGAACGCCCGCGACCCTGAAATCCAGATTATCCTCTCATCCGGGGCCGGGAACCGGCGGGAAAAACATTCTTTCCAGCGATGTGGAGATCAAGGGCAAGCTCCGCTTTTCCAACGATCTCATCATCGACGGTCGCATCGAGGGTGAGGTGAATTCCGAAGGCGATCTCACCGTCGGCGAGAACGCCACGATCGTGGGCGACATCAAGACCCGGTCCGCGATCGTCTACGGCCGCGTCGAGGGCAACATCACCGTCACCGACCGGTGCGAACTGAAGCAGAACGCCACCCTCCACGGAGACGTCGTGGCCGGCAAACTGGCGATCGAGGAAGGCGCCACCTTCATGGGAACTTCCACCGTCGGGACGCCGAAGTCCGCGCCGAAGGCGGCTCCGTCCTCCTCCCGCGGCTCCGGCGACGGGTTTTGAGAATTCCGCGACATCGCGCCGAATCCTTCGGGGCGGCGGCGGCTCGCCGGAGCGATCGGGCGCCTTTTTCTTCCCAGTGGGGATTTGAAATGTTCGGTGAAAGCAAACGCGGCCGGAAGGTGGAACTGACCTGTCCGAACTGTGGAGGAACCCAGCAGGAACCCTCGCTGGTGGTCTCCTCATTTTGTCGGCATTGCGGGGAGCATTTCCGCGTCCACAAGGGGGTGGCGATCCCGAATCCGGGCCCCAGGGTTTCGGGCCTCGCCCAAGTGAAGCCGCGCGTGCGCCAATTCTCCGGGGACTCCGGGGACCTCGTGGAAACCAACGATTCCGGCGCTTTGGACGATTCGTGGCTCGTGTCAACAGCGGGGGGGGACGGCCGGCCGCAGCCGATTCTCCGGTCCGATGAGCCCGATTCCGGCGGGGGGGGCATTTCCGCGGGCGCGTTCTTCGGCTTGATCGACGAATCGGAAGACCCGCGCGAGGAGTCACGGCTTCCGATGATCGGGCTCGAGGCCCAGAGTCGTGACGCCCTCGCCCATGGATCGATGGCCGCGCTGATTGCGGCCAACCAGACCGTCGTGATTGCCGGGAAAGAGAAGATGCCGCCCAACTACGTCCCGCCCGACGCGCGCCGTCGCGGGGATTTGGTGCCGGAGATCCCGGTCCGCTGCTACCGGTGCGATCATGTCAGGAATGTTTCCCGATACGCGAAATCCACCCAGTGCGCCCGCTGCAGCGCCTACATCAGTCTCGCCAATTACGAGATCAAGACGATCAAGAGGCTCACCCTCCGCACGCGGGGCGACATCGAGATCGCGCGGCGCGGAGGACTCGTCAACCGCTCCGAGATCGCGTGCCACCACCTCACCGTGAACGGGGCGATCGACGCCACCGTCGATTGCTCGGGAGACGCCGTCTTTCGTCATTCCGGAACGGTCCGGGGGCGGCTCTATTGCGACAAGCTGTTCGTCGGGAAACGCTGCGAGGTCCGCTTTCCCGACGGGGTTATGGCGAACCGGGCCGAGATCGCGGGGCACCTCATCGGCGACCTCACCTGCACCGGCAGGGTCGTCGTAACCCGCGGCGGTGTCATCGAGGGCGACCTTGCCGCCGTGGCGCTCGAATTGAAGACCGGCGGCCGCGTCTCCGGGGAGACGAAGCTGGACCCCGCCACCAGCACCGCCCCGCCCCTCCGAAAAGGCTTCAACCCAACCGTGATCGGCTGATTCCGACCGGCTTTTTTCCCATGTCAACGACCCTCGCCCCCTCCACCGACCTGCGCGCCGACATCCTCGCCCTCAAGAAGCAGCGCAACGCGGTCATCCTCGCGCACAACTACCAGATCGCCGCGATCCAGGAGATCGCCGACTACGTGGGTGACTCGCTCGGATTATCCTTCCGAGCCCAGGAGACCGATGCCGACGTCATTGCCTTCTGCGGCGTCCACTTCATGGCCGAGACCGCGAAGATCATCAACCCCGCGAAGACCGTCGTCCTGCCCGACGCCAACGCGGGCTGCTCACTCGAGGATTCGTGCCAGCCGGAGGATCTCGCCGCCTTCCTCGAGGCGAACAAGGAAAAAAACTACTACGTCGTCACCTACATCAATTCCTCGGCCGCGGTGAAGGCGCTTTCCGACGTCATTTGCACGAGCGGCAACGCCGTGCGCATCGTCGAGGCCGCGCCGAAGGACCGGCCCATCCTCTTTGCCCCGGACCAGAATCTGGGTGCATGGGTCTCGCAGCAGACCGGACGCGAGATGGACTACTGGAACGGCAACTGTTACGTTCACGTCGAATTCACCCGCGACAGCATCCGCGGGATCCGGGAAGAACATCCCGATGCCGTCGTCGTCGCCCATCCCGAGTGTACCACCGCAGTCCGACTCCTCGCCGACGAGGTCTGCTCGACGGAAAAGATGATCGACTTCTGCCGCAAGACTCCGTCGCGCGACATCATCGTCGTGACCGAGGCGAACATGCTCCACCGCCTCCGCCGCGAGGTGCCGGAAAAGAATTTCATCCCCGGGCCGACCGACCGTTGCGCCTGCGCCGAGTGCCGTTACATGAAAATGAACACGCTCGAGAAACTCTATCTCTGCCTCCGCGACCTCAGGCCCGAGGTGACCCTCGACGAAGACCTCCGCAAGGCCGCCGAAACGCCCATTCTCCGCATGCTGGAACTCAGCAAATAAACGACGGCCCAAATCCACTCGCTCAAACTCGCAGCGACACCGACCTCAAGGAAATCCGACTTCCGACATCCCCTACCTTTCACCTTCCCACTTTTTACTCCCCGAAAGCCATGTCCTACGCCTGGGATTCCGAATTCACCGCCCTCTTTGAACGCTGCCTCGCTCGCTATCGCGCCGGCGATATCGATTTTGAAGGCTACTACACCGGGGCGGATCTCGCCTTTCTCGACTCGATCGGTTGTGCGAAGCGCGAGTTCTTCGACTTTGTCGAGGATCTTGTGGAAGCAGGCGAGCCGTCCCTGACCACTGCCCTGATGATCGCGAGCGTGCGGCGGGATTATTTCAAGGAGGTGATGAAGGGGGCGAAGACCGGTCGCACCATCGATCCCGCCTCGCTTCCCGCAAAGACGAGCGAGGTCGATGGCCTCGTCTGGTTGCCGCGCATCCTCGTGAAGGCCCGCGCCAAGCTCCGCGGCGAACTCGATCCCAACACGATGTATGGCTGTGGCGGAGACCGGTCCTTCCTCAAGCGACACGAGATCGCTCCGGCCGATTTTCTCCGCGCCGTCTGGGCCGCGGGAGACGACGATGCAAGGGTGATCGACTACGTGAAACGGAACCGCCGGGCATGAAGGGCCGTTCGCCGTGGACCGTTCTCCCTTTGGCCGGAACGCGCCTCGCGGCCGTCCTCGCCCTGCTGATTTGGGGATCCGTTCCAGCACCGGCGCAGGAGAATCTGGCCGATCTCGCCCCCTTTCGCGAGGGATGCCAGGCGCTCGCGGACGAGCGGTTCGAGACGGCCATGGCCCGTCTCCGCGAATGCTGGGACCTGATCCGTGAGGGCGACGCCACCGGACCCGAGGCCAACTTTGTCGCGGCTCGCCTCCTCGAGGCGATGGTGCGCGACGGCAATGGAGAGGCTGCGGTGGAATGGCTGCGGGAAAATGAGGGATTCCAGCCCGATGCGGGATCGAGTCTCTGGATCGCCGCGGCGTATCAAGCCGGGGAGCGCTTCGCCGAGGCGGCCGAACACTACCAGATCGTGTTGTCGGCCGGATTGGTTCCGGAGACCCCGATTCTGCTCAATCATGCGATCTGTCTCGCTCGCAGCGGGCAGCCGGAGGCGGCGTATGAACGGGTAAAGGAACTGAGGGTCTCCGCGCCGGAGGAGGTGCTCAGGCTCGCCCAGATCGCAGCGACGGCCGGCATGGACAAGGCTGCACTCTCGGCCCTCGAATCCGCCGAGCCCACGGGGCCGGCCTGGGATTCGCTCCGGCTGCCGCTTGCACGGATCCGGGCCTTTCTCCTGTTGCGCCAGGGAAACCGGTCCGCCGCCATCGCCGCCGTCTACGACGCGGTCTCGAAATCCCCGGACCCGGAGGCGGCGCGGAAGGCGTTCCTCCTCCTCGAAGTCGTCCTCGAGGGCGGGCGCCCCGAAGGATTGTCCGAACGACTTGAGGCATGGAGCGGGGACGCGTCCTTTCCGGGCCGGGAATGCGCCGCACTTTACCGTCACCTGCTTCTCGAAGAGGAGCCCGTCCGCACCGCTTCGCTCCGGCAGTTTGCGGCGAAGACCGCCGACCCTTCCCTGAAAGTCGAGGCCCGGTTGCGATTGCCTTCGCCCGAGGCCACCGCCACCGCGACGGGAACGGATCTGTCGGAGGACCTCCTGGGGCGTCTGAGGTTCCATCCGGCCGCGAACGCCTACCGGGAAGGACGTTTCCGCGATGCGATGGCGCGGTTCTCGGTGCAGGCCGGCGAGGAACGGGGAGATGCGGCCGCGCGCGACCTGTTCAACGCCGCACTCGCCGCGCTCCGCGACGGCGACGTCGCGGCCTATTCCTCGCTCGAGGAAGCGCTGCGGCAACGCAATCCGCGCTCGAGCCTACTCGCCGATCTGAGCTATCTCGGCGGACTGTCTTTCGCGGCAAAGGGGGATCCGGCCGCCTTCGACCGGCTCAACCGTTTCGTGCAGGAGCATCCCAAACATCCCGCCCACGTCGATGCGCGGCTCGCCCTGGCCGAGATCCAGCTCAACCAGGCTCCGGCCCGACCGAAGGAGGCCCGGGAGATCTTCGAACTGCTCCGCACGATACCCCTGACACTCTCGCAAAGCGAACGGCTCGACTACGCCGCGGTCTGGGTGGAGCGCATCGACGGGGACAGCAACGCCCTCCTCCGGAGAGCCGGGGAGTTTGTCGCAAACTGGCCCGGATCCACGCACCTCGCCGAGATCCTCATGATCCTGGCCGCGGAGCATTACGCGCGGAGGAATCTCGGGGCGGCGGAGGCTTCCTTCCGCCGGATCGCCTCGGAGTTTCCCGCATCCCCCTACGCCGGTCTGGCCCGATTCTTCGAGGCGAAGGCGTCTCCTCCGTCGGAGGAGACCTTGGCGAAATGGCGTGCCCTCATCGAGGCGAAGGGACCCTTCGCGAACGAGGCGGCTCACGAACTCGGACTGCTTTTTCTTTCCCTAGACCGTTTCGACGAAGCGAGGTCGGAGCTCGACCGTGTCCTCGAGCGGTTGCCGGCCGATTCGCCACTCCGCTTCGCGGTGATGGCCGACCTCGCCTACGCCGCCTACCTCGAGGCCCTCGCCGCCGGCAAGGACCCCGCGAAACTCACCGAGGCGGCCGGGCAGTTCGCGGCCCTCGCGAGCACCGAGGGGGCCCCGGCGTTCTGGCGCTACAATGCGGCGGTGCGCCGTGGCAAGTGCGTCGAGGCGCTCGGAAAGCCCTCTATCGCCCTCGAAATCTACCGTTCGATCGTTGAGGAGACCCGCAGCGGGCCGGCGGAAAACGGGGCGCTCCTCCCGGAGGAGACCGCCTGGGTCTTCCGCGCCGGGTTTGCCGCGATCGAGATCCTCAATGCCGAAAAAAACTGGGCCGGTGCCATCGAGGTGGCCGACGCCCTCGCCGGCAAGAGCGGTCCCCGCGCGATCGAGGCGACCCAGCTCGCGGAGAAACTGCGCCTCAAGCACTGGGTGTGGGATTGAATCCTGACAAAACCCCGTTCAACGGTCGATCGCGGGGAAGGGGAAGGCTTCGGAGGGCGCGTGCTCGCGGGCGAGGATCGCCTCGATCTCCTTCACCGCCTCCGGGTGTTCCGCCGCGACATCCTTCGATTCGGACGGATCCGCCGCGAGGTCGTAGAGTTGCAGGGTGAGATCGGGCTTCACTCCCTTCTTTTTCAGGTTCGTGCGGATGCCCTTCCAGCACTGGCCGAGCCAGAGAGCCTGCTGTCCCCCGTAACTCGGAAACTCGCGGTAGAGAAAGGGGCGTGGAACCTGGGCTTCCCCGAGCAGAGTGGGGGCGAGGCTGATCCCGTCGATGGCTTCCGGCAGGGAGGCGGTGGAGCCGGTGAGTTCGGCGAGGGTGGGCAGCCAGTCCTCGAAGCCGGTGACGCGATCGCTCGTCGAACCCGCCGCGATCTTCCCGGGCCAGGCGGCGATCTGGGGCACGCGGATGCCGCCCTCGTAGAGTTCCCCCTTCAAGCCCCGGAGGTCGCCGACGCTCTTGAAGAACTTGAAATCGACCTCGGCCCCGAGATGGGTCGTGCCGTTGTCCGAGGAGAAGACGATGATCGTCTTCCCGGTGAGGCCGAGTTCCGCGACGAGATCGACGACCTCGCCGACGTGGGTGTCGAGCTTCGAGATCATCGCGGCATAGGCCGCGCGGGGCGTGAAGTGGGGGGTGTATCCGCTCTTCTCGCGTGTGAAGGGCGGATCGTTCCATTTCAGCGCCAGGTAGGGCTCAAGGTCCTTGTCGGGAACCTGCAGGGCGACGTGGGGGAGGATGTTCGGATAGTAGAGGAAGAAGGACCGGTCGCGGTTCTTGCGAAGGAAATCGAGGGCCTGTTCGTGGATGCGGTCGGGCGCGTAGTCCCGCCCCTTGAAGGCGTCGTAGCTGCGAGGGTCGTTCGGGTCCGCGCCGGGAGCGAGGCCCGCATGGCCGGGCACCGGGGGATTGTTCTTCAAGGGAAAGAGCTCGCCGTCGCTCCAGAGGGTCGCGGGGTAGAAGGAGTGGGCGTGGGCCTGGCAGTTGTAACCGAAAAAGCGGTCGAATCCCTGTTCGTTGGGATCTCCGTCCGACCAGACGTTGCCGAGCCCCCATTTCCCGAAGGCACCGCAGGTGTATCCGTTCGCCTTCAGCACTTCCGCGAGGGTCACGTCCTCGGCGAGGAGGGGATGCTGGCCCTCCGGTTCGACCGAGGCGTTGTCGCGCACCGTGGCGTGTCCGGGATGTTTGCCCGTCATGAGGACGCAACGCGACGGAGCGCAGACGGCGTTGCCGGAGTAGGCCCGGGTGAAGCGCATCCCGGCGGCGGCGAGCGCGTCGATCCGCGGCGTTCGGATCTTCTCCTGTCCGTAGCAACCGAGTTCCCGGTAGCCGAGATCGTCGGCGAGGATGAAGATCACGTTCGGCTTCTCCACCGCCGCGAGCGGAAGCAGGAAGGCGCCAAGGAGGAATGTCAGGATCGTTTTCATCGGTCGGACCGGGACGGGCGCCGCTTCAGGCCTTCGGCGGATTGAGGAGGTAGGCGATCAGGTCGGGCATCTCCTCGATCGTGATCGTCGCCTCGAGCCCTTCGGGCATGAGGGACATGCCCAGTCCCTTCATCGAGGCGACCTGTCCGCGGGGAAAGGTCTTGTCGATGCCCCCCGGCATGCGGAGCGTGATCTCGGTCGAGTTTTCCGTGACGACGAATCCGGTCGCGGGCGGACCTTCGGTGAACTCGAAGGTGTAGGCCTGGTAGAGCGGCGCCACCTCGCGGTTCGGATCGAGGATGTTTCCGAGGAGCGTCTCCGCTCCGGCCGAGGCGAAACTCGCGATGGGCGGCCCGAGTTGCATGCCTTCGCCCTCGTGGGATTTATGGCAGGAAAAGCACGCCTTCATGAAGACGGCTTTTCCCTTCACCGGATCGCCCTTTTTCGATAGGGCCGGCTGATAGCGCGCGATCACGTCGGAGCGCTTCACCACGGGCGGCAGAACCTCGGCGGCGAGCGCCTGCACCTTGTTGTCGGCATGGCGGCGGAGGTTCTCGATCAGGCTCGCGGGGGCCGCGTCGAGGGTCACCTTCCCGCTCCGGATCACCTCGAGAAAGGCCGTCGAACTCCGCGCGCTGCCGAGAATGCGTCCGGCCAGTTCATCCCGCGCCGACGTTTCGAGGGAGGCGAATCGGGCGATCAGGAAATCGAGATCCGAGACCGCGGCGACGAGCGCGGCGGCGAGCGCGGAATCGGCCTTGCCCCCGTCGAGCACCGCCTGCAGCCGCGACTGCGAATCCGGCGCCGGCAGGAGGGCAAGGAGCCGCACCGCGGCGACGCGCGCGGCGCTCGCGGCCGAGGCGTCGGCGAGCAGGACCGAAGACTTGTCCGTGAGCGGGCTCCAGCGCGGGGAAGTGGCGAGACCGCGCCAGTCGCCCCCCGATCGCACGAGGCCTTCGCGCAGGCTCGTGAGCAACGCGACCGTGTCCGCATCCGGTGTTCCCGCCGCAAGGTCATCCGCGACCGCGGCGACGAGGGCCGCGTCGTTGGCCCGGCCGACCATGCCCGCGAGCTGGGCGCGGAAAGCCGTGGGCGAGGCTTTCGAGGCCTTCCACGCGGAGGTGAGATCGGCGGGCGTGCGGAGGGAATTCAGCACCGCGGCCTCCATCCAGCGATCACCCGCGGCGAAAGGGATCCGGTCGATGAGGGCGTTTTCCGAGGCGAGCAAGGCCGGAAAGGGCGAAACCGCCGGGACCGGAGCGACCGGCTTGCCGCGCTCGCAGAGGAGGCGCCGCGCGGTGGTGCGGTGCCAGTCGTTCGGGTGTTGTGTCAGGGTGACGAGTTCGTCGTCGGAGAGCGCGCCGAGGTCGGGGATCGCCGGACGGCGGAAGCCCTCGGGCGCGATGCGGTAGATCCGGCCGCGGTCGTTGCCGCTGTTGAGGTCCAGGTGCTTCTTGATCGGCTCGGGCAGGGACCACGGATGCTCGATCACCTCGCGATACATGTCGGTGACGTAGAGGCAGCCATCAGGACCCGTCGTGATGCTGGTGGGGCGGAACCAATAATCACTGCTGCGGAGAAACTCGGTTTTCTCCCCGGGATCCGGACGCGATGCGACCGGCTGCACCGAGCCCGGCATCGTTTTTACGACCTTGCGATGAATCAGGTTGCTCCCGACATCGCCGGTGAAAGAGTTGTCGCGGAACTCCGGGGGAAAGGCGTCGCCCGAATAAAGATGCACCCCGGTGGAGGCGACGAGGAAACCCGAGACGCGGCCGCCGCCCTCGACGATTCCCTTTACCACGCCGGCCACGCGCCAGCGCGTCCGCACGATGCGCCAGGGCTCATCCGGACTGATGCGATACACCGTCGGAGCCGGACCGTCCGCGGGAATGTCGATGAGCGGCGGCGGCAAGCTGAACCACGGATTCGATTTCACCTGATGCCGCTCGTAGGCGACCCAGATGAGGTGGCGTGAATTCGCGCAGACGAAGCGGCGACCGAGCGAGTCAAAGGTCATGCCGTATTGCGCCGTGCCATTCTCCTGCCGGAAATCGAGTGTTTCGGGATCGAAGGAAAAGTCGGCCCCGCGCACGGCCACCGGAGCGAAGCCGGGATCCCCCGGTTTCGTCACGGTGCCCCCGTTGCCCGCGGTCTGGCCCCAGATCCGGTTGTCCGGCCCCCAGCGGAGGCTGTTGAAGAGCGCCTGCATGTTCAGGCGCATGTTGCCATCGCCGAATCCGGTGAAGACCGTCTTCTGCTCGTCGCAGACCCCGTCACCATCGGTATCCTTGAAATAATAAAGGTCCGGCGAGGCTCCGACGAAGACGCCGCCCTTGTAGCAGACGATCGCGCTGGGCCATTTGAGCTTGTTCTTGAAGACGACGCTCTTCTCGAAGACCCCGTCGTGGTCGGCGTCGGTGAGGAGGCGGACCTGGCAGACCTCGTCCTCGCGACGCTCGGAATAGCCCACCATCTCGACGACGTAGGCGCGGCCTTTTTCGTCGAAGGCCATCGCGATCGGATCGACCACGGCGGGCTCGTGGGCCGCAAGAGTGAGATCGAAGCCGGATGCGATCTCGAAGGTGGCGAGCGCATCGGCCGGCTCCGTCGCGGGCACGCGAGGGAATTCGTCCGCCGAGACCTCCAGCTCGGCCGGCGCTTGGGCGTGGAGGGATGACAGGATCGATGCGATGACCACACCTGCGGCGAGAAGGAAGGAAGCACGGATGTTCATGACGACACCTTCCATTGTAAGGATGGAAGACCGTCCCAGGAAATGGCGGGATCAGGGAAAAGCGGGGCGTGGTTGGGGAGGAGAGAGTGAGTTTTACTCAGTTATTGGGTAGTTTCCGAGCGTGTCGTCGCCGGCTCCTTCTCCGACGCCCGGTCTTGCAGGGACGGCAGTCCCTTTTTCTTCAGAATCTTCCCGATCTCGCGGCTCATGTTCTTGTCCAGATTCGCGTCTATACCAAACAAAATGCCAGACAAAAAATGTTGTCCTTTCGCCGAAATGCCCGATTCTAGCGAAGTCCCCCATCCGCTCTCTCCACCCCGCTTCGTTCCAAGTCCCTCCACCATCCCATGAGCACTGCACGCATCCTCGGAACCGGTCGAT
>JBILDO010000043.1:0-47275 GCA_044352585.1 Verrucomicrobiales bacterium | reverse complement strand
GGCCCGCGCTCAACAACTACAACGTCGCGGTGCGCGAGTGGAACGAGCAGATCATCTTCCTCCGCCAGATCCTTCCCGGCGCCGCCGACCGCAGCTACGGCATCCAGGTCGCCCGCCTCGCCGGCCTCCCCGACTCCATCATCGCCCGTGCCAAGGAAATCCTCGCCATACTCGAGGGCCAGGCTGCCCCCCCGGGGGAGACCGCGACGAAGGTCGAAGCTCCGCCCGCCGCCTTCGAAACCGCTCCGAAAAAGCAGGTTCCGAAACCGGGCGGCCGCGAGGAGAACGGGCGCGGGGACGGTTCCGGGGAGACGCAGATGCTGTTGTTTGGTTGACGGTTCACCCACCTGAAGTTTTCAATCGCGGCAGCCCATCGCGGCAGCGGTCAACGAATCGAACCGTTCGGCAGCACCTCCGCCAACTGGCACCTTGACGTCCGACCGCAGGGATTTCTGTTCGAGGATCTCAGGAGTTGTGGAAGGGAGCTTTCTCGCGATTGAGACGGGGGAATTCCCCGCTCGACACTCCGGGCGAGTCGGTTTAAGAAATCGCATGATGCCCGATCCCATTTCCCCCGCTCCGCCGCTCGTCGGAATCATCATGGGCAGCACCTCCGACTGGCCCACCCTCGCCAAGGCCGCCGAAGTCCTGCGGGAGTTCAGCATTCCGCACGAGGCGAAAGTCGTCAGCGCCCACCGCACCCCCGACCTGCTTTTCTCCTACGCCAAATCAGCCCGCGGGCGCGGCTTGAAGCTGATCATCGCCGGAGCTGGCGGCGCGGCCCACCTGCCCGGCATGGCCTCGGCCCTGACCTCATTACCGGTGCTCGCCGTTCCGGTGAAGTCGCGCACCCTCAACGGGGTCGATTCCCTCCTCTCGATCGTCCAGATGCCCGCCGGAATCCCCACCGCGACCTTCGCCATCGGCGAGGCCGGGGCGACCAACGCGGGCCTCTTCGCCGTTGCCCTCCTCGCGATGGGAGACCCCGCGCTCGCCGCGAAACTCGACGCCTACCGGGACGGGCTGCGATCCAAGGTCGAAGCCGCCGAATTGCCCCCCTTGGAGAGCAGCGAATGAGTCCGAACGCGCCCATTCCCCCCGGATCGACCATCGGTGTTCTCGGTGGCGGCCAGCTCGGCCGCATGCTCGCCCTGGCCACCCGCCGCATGGGCTATCGCATCGTCACCTGGATCGGCGGCCCCGACACCGGACCCGCCGGAGTGGCCGATCATGTCATCGAGGAGCCCTTCGATTCGCCCGCCGGGCTCGCCGCCTTCCTCGAGCGGGCCCAGGTCGCCACGGTCGAGTTCGAGAACATCCCCCGTTCCCTCCTCGAGGCCGTCGCCGCGAAGATCCCCCTGATGCCCGGGGCCCAGGCGGTTGCGATCTGCCAGCATCGCGAACGGGAAAAGCGTTTCCTCGAGGAGAACGGCATTCCCTGCGCGCGCTTCGCCGTGATCGAGAACGCGGAGGAACTTCGCACCGCCCTCGCCGCGCTGCCGGAGAACGGTGGCATCCTCAAGACCGCCGAATTTGGCTACGACGGCAAGGGTCAGCTTTCCGTGAACCGCGCGAGCGATCCCGAGGCGGTCTGGGAGGCCTTCGCGACCCCGCGGGCCGTGCTCGAGGAGCGCATCGATCTCGCCGCCGAGTTGTCCGTGCTGGTGGTGCGCGACGGATCGGGCCGCGCCCTCTCCTACGATCCGGCCGAGAACTTCCATCGCGACCACATCCTCGACGTCTCCATCGTGCCCGCCCGTCTCGAGCCGAGTCTCCTCGACGAGGCCCGCGCCATCGCCCTGCGCGTGGCCGAGGCCCTCGACTATCGCGGACTGCTCGCGGTGGAGTTTTTCCTCTCCGGCGACGGACGGCTCCTCGTCAACGAAATGGCGCCGCGTCCCCACAATTCCGGCCACCACACCATCGACGCCTGCGAGACCTCGCAGTTCGAACAGCAATTACGGGTTCTTTGCGGTCTCGCCCCCGGCAGCACCCGGCTCCACAGCCCGACGGTGATGCTGAATCTCCTGGGCGATGTCTGGGAGGATGCGAAAGGCAGGCCCGACTGGCCCGCCATCCTCGCGATGCCGGGCGCCCACCTCCATCTCTACGGCAAACACGAGGCGAGGCGCGGGCGGAAGATGGGCCATGTGACCTTCACCGCCCCGACTCTGGACGAGGCGCTCGCCAACCAGACGCGGGCGAGGGAGATTCTCGGAATTCCGGAACTGAAGCAGGCGCGTCCCGTCGGTCCCGCCTGACGGGGCGACCGGGTTCAGCGCTTCGGCATCAGACCCATCGCGGCCGCGGTCATCGCGGTGACACCGGTGCGGATCGTGGGTTCAGCCACAGGCAGGAAAAAGGGCGAATGCAGGGAAGGCAGGGTCTCCCCGCTCGCCTCGGCCGCGGTGACCTTGGCCGGGTCCTGCGTGCCGAGCCAGAAAAGGCAGAGCGGCACCTTTTCCTTGGTGCGTCCGAATTCGGCGAAGTCCTCCGCCCCCATGATGGGTTCACGCGCGATCACCCGGTCTTCGCCGAGCACCCCGGCGCAGAGACGGCGCACTTCACCGCAGAGTTCGGGTTGGTTGAAGAGGGCGGGCGCCTGGTCGTCCGAGACGGTCACCTCGGGCATCTTGGCGGCCGGCATGCCCGCCGACTCGGCCTGGGCCTTCACGATGCGGCGGATCGATTCGATGAGCTTCCGTCGCGTCTCGTCGCGATAGCTTCGCAGGGTCAGTTGCAGGCGCACCTCGTCTGGAATGATGTTGCTTTTCGTGCCACCATGGATGCTCCCGACGGTGACGACGGCGGGATCACCCGGCTTCACCTCGCGGCTGACGATGCCCTGCAGGGCGACGACGATCTGTGAAGCGAGGAGGACGGGATCTTTCGCGAGATGCGGCATCGATCCATGGCCACCGACACCCTTCACGACGATCTCGACCGAGTCGACGTTGGCGAGCGCGTAACCCTCGACGATCCCGATCGATCCGTGCGCGAGGTCGGAGGAACAGTGCAGGGCGAGCGCGTAGTCCGGTTTCGGGAACCGCTCGAACAATCCGTCCGCGAGCATGCGCCGCGCGCCGAGGACTCGCTCCTCGGCCGGTTGTCCGATCATGACGAGGGTGCCGCTCCACTCGCCGCGGCGCTGCGAGAGGATGCGGGCGGCTCCGGTGAAACTGGCCATGTGGATGTCGTGACCGCAGGCGTGCATCACCGGCACCTCTCGGCCGAAGTCGTCCTTTGTCATTTTCACGCTCGCATAGGGTGCGCCGGTCTGTTCCTTCACCGGCAGCGCGTCGAGATCTGTCCGGATCATCACCACCGGACCCGCGCCGTTTTTCAAGACGCCGACGACCCCGTGACCGCCGACGTTTTCGGTCACTTCGAAACCGGCCCCGCGCAGTTCCTCCGCGATCCGCGCCGAGGTCTCGACTTCGTGGAGGGAGAGTTCGGGATTGGCATGGAGTTCCTCATAAAGTTTCTCGAGGGAGGGCAGTTCCTCCTCGATCGAGTCATCGGCACCATGGCACGTGAGAAAAAAAGCGGCGGAAGCGAGCAGCAGGGGGAATCCGTGATTCATGACTTGAATTCGCACAGCCTATCGGTTCGCGGGGCTTACGAAAAGCCCGCGCATGCGTTCCCGCAGGGCACAATGCGCAACCCGCCCAAGAACATCCGCACCACCGCCCGGCCGAAGGCTGGATCACGGGAACGCCTGATCCATAAGAAAATCAAAATTATTCATAATTTTCAATTGTGAATATGATTTTTGATAATATTATTGAAAAAATCGACTCATGAGAGGATTTTGTTGGCTTGGGATCACGTTTCTCCTCGGTGCATCGGCATCGGGGCCGGTGCGTGCCGGGGGACTGGATCGTGCGGAGGCGATTGGCCCGTTTCTCAACGGAGGACTGCCGGGGCTGCCACCCACGCCTGCATCGGGCGATTGGGAACCGGTCCAGGCTTTCCCGAACATGGTCTTTGTCGATCCGGTGCAAATGATCCCGGTTCCAGGAGGCGCTCAATTGATGGTGGCGGAGAAGTGGGGCGCCCTCATGGTCTTTCCCGACCGTCCGGAAACCGCGGCGCGTTCGGTGGTGCTCGATCTCTCCGGCCGCGTCCAGGTGGAGGGGGATTCGGGACTGCTCGGAGTCGCCTTTCATCCCGATTTCGGAAAGCCGGGCGCGCCGGACCGCGAGTCAATCTACGTGTATTACCGCTACACGCCGGATCCGTCCGAAATCGATCGCGCCTACTGCCGCTTGTCCCGCTTCTCGTGGGCGGGCGGATCCGCCTCGATCGACCCGGCTTCGGAATTCGTCCTCATCAATCAATACGACCGTCACAACTGGCACAACGGGGGCGGACTCCTGTTCGGTAACGACGGATTTCTCTACCTGTCGATCGGAGACGAGGGTGGAACGAACGATGCCTTCGATTCCGCGCAACGTCGCGACCGGGGCCTCTTTTCCGGAATCCTGCGGATTGATGTGGATCGGAACCCTTCCCGTTCCCATTCGATCCGTCGGCAGCCCGTCGATGCCGAGCCCCCCCCTCCGGGCTGGCCTTCCTCCTTCACCCAAGGATATTTCATCCCGAACGACAATCCCTGGCCGAGTCCCGCGGGAACGGAGTTGGAGGAGTTCTGGTCGATCGGAGCCCGCTCGCCCCACCGCATGACGATGGATCATGCCACCGGCCGGATCTGGGTCGGCGACGTGGGCCAGAGCGCCGAAGAGGAAATCAGTCGCGTCAGCCGGGGAGACAATCTGCAGTGGCCCTTCCGCGAAGGAACCCGCGCCGGAGCCAAAGCGAGACCGGTCGCCCTTGTCGGGACGGAGCGTCCACCGGTCTTCCGTTACGGTCGGGCCGAGGGCGGCTGTGTCATCGGGGGATACGTCTACCGCGGCGGCGACCATCCCGAACTCGCCGGAAAATACCTCTTCGGAGATTTCAACAACGGCCAGGTTCGCACACTCGATGATTCCCGGGGGACCCCCGTGGTCGAGACGATCGCGGGACTCGGTGATCAGCAACTGACCGGGTTCGGGATCGATTCGCGAAACGAGCTGTATCTCCTCACAATCGGGCAAACGAACCTGAACGGAGGGATCGTCTACAAGCTCCGGCGCAACGGCGACACCCGCCCCCAGCCGCCCGCGACCTTGTCGGCCACGGGGGCGTTCCGCGACCTCGCCACCCTCGCGCCACGGGCCGGGGTGATGCCCTACGATCTGGTCCAGTCGCTCTGGTCCGATGGAGCGCAAAAGCGGCGGTGGATCGCGATCCCGAATGATGGAACTCCCGACAGCGACGGGGAGCGGATTGTCTTTTCCGAAAACGGTCCTTGGGAATTCCCCGTCGGCACCGTCCTGATCAAGCATTTCGAATATGGCGGGCGGCGGCTCGAGACCCGGTTCCTCGTGAAGGGGGAAAACGGGGGCTTCTTCGGGTTCACCTACCGCTGGAGACCCGATCATTCCGATGCCGACCTCCTTCCCGCCCCGGCGCTGGATGAAACCATCGCGGTCGGCGGTGGCCGCACGCTGGCGTGGCATTTCCCCTCGCGGTCGGAATGCTTCGAATGCCACACCGATTCCGCCGGCGTCGTCCTTGGACCCAAGACGCGTCATCTCAACCGGGATCTTTTGTATCCGGCGACCGGGCGGACCGCAAACCAGCTCGAAACCCTGTCCGAGCTCGGGTTTTTCCGGAATCCGCCCGAAGCGGAATCGATTCCCGGATTCCTCACCGCGGCGAATCTCGACGACACCGAGGCGTCGCTGGAGCGGCGCGCCCGTTCCTATCTCGACATCAACTGTGCTCACTGTCACGTCCCGGGTGGACCGACCCGCACCGCGTTCGACCTGCGTCTCACGACTCCGCCGCATCGTCAAAATCTCATCGATATCCCGCCGGGCAACGGTCTCGGCTTTCCCGATCCGCGGCTCGTGAAGCCCGGGGTCCCGCAAGCCTCGGTGATTCCCTTTCGCATGGGATCCCTCGACAAATGCTGCTCGATGCCGCCCATCGCCAAAAACGCCGTCGATGAAAAGGCGGTGCGCGTGGTGACGGACTGGATCGCCTCACTCGATCCGAATCCGGTTCCGGGCGATCCCGCCGGGAATGGTTCTCCGAACGACCACGCTCCGCCCCGCCTCTCGCTGTCCCTGCCGGGCGGACCCGGGGTCGCGGGGCGATTCCTCGTCCTCGTGACCGCCTCGGAGCCGGTCTCCGGATTGACCGCCGCGGATTTCATCGTCACGAACGGCCAGGTCCTTTCGCTCGAGGGGAGCGGCACCAACTACACCCTCGCCGTTCAACCGCGCCTGCCCGGGAGCGGGACGGTCGCCCTGCCGTCCGACCGATGCATCGACGGGAGCGGGAATGCGAATCCGCCCCTCGCGAGCCCGCTGACCTTCGTGGCATCCGGCCCCGTCACGCCATTGACCAACCTCCTCGAGAACGGAGGATTCGAAAACAGTCTCGGCGGATGGCTCCGGCACAATTCCGCCGGCGCGGTGCCACTGCCGCGGAGCGGAGCGTCCGCCGCGAAACTGCCCGGGGATTCATTCATCCAGCAGACCGTTCCGGTCACCCCACTCGGCCACTACCAACTGACCGGATGGTCGAGGTCGACCGGCACCACGTCCTCGACCACGGGTCTGGTCGCCTTTTGGGATGCGGAAGGCCGGTGGATTCGGGAACGTTCCCTGTCGCTTCCGAAAGCAGCGGCGTGGGATTCCTTCATCGCCCGCTTCACCGCGCCGGACGGAGCCGCCTCCGCCACGGTGACGATCGTGGAAGCGGGAGGTGGCGACGGGCTCGTTGATGGCCTTGCCTTCGCGCCCGGAGGCGACGGCGAACCTCCCGCGGGAGCGCTCACCGAGAACGGCGACTTCGAGCGAGGCCTGTTGTTTTGGGAAACCGTCAACGAGGTCGCCGTCTCGGGCATCACCCACCTCGGGGCCGGTGCCGCCCGCATCGGAGCGGATTCCTCCATCACCTTCCGGCGTTCGCTCCTTCCCGGAACCCGGGTCGTGATGACGGGCGCCCGCATCAGCGAGGGGACCCCGGCGGCTTCGGCCGGCCTCACCTTTTGGAACTCGTCCGGCGAACCGCTCACCGATGCATCGATCCCCCTTTCTCCGGCGGAGGCCTACACCGACTTTCACTTTTTCGCGAACGCTCCGGAAGGAACCACGCAAGTCACGATGTGGATTCGCAACGGTCCGGACGGTGCCGTCACGGTGGACGACCTCGGTTTGGTTTACGTGCGCGAGGGACCGGCTCCGGATCCCGCGGGACCCAACACCGGATTCGAGGACGGCCTTCCCCGCTCCTGGCATCGTGCCGGAAACGTGACCCTCACCGACGAGGCCCCGGCTGGAGCCAAGGCGGTGAAGCTCGACGGCACCTCCTTTCTCGAAACGAGCCGCTCGGCCAGTCCGGAGGAAACCTGGGCATTCGGTGGAATCCGGCGCCTCTCCGGAGGATGGGCTGTCCGCGAAGCCGGACTTCACTTCCGCGACCGGGACGGGCGGCTCCTCGCGGAAGCCACCCGGATCCTTCCGCCCGGCCTCGGCGACTCCGCGTTTCTCATCGAGGCGAAGGCTCCCGCCGCGTCCGCGACCGTGTCCGCATGGATCCGGCAGGGGGGGGCGGGAGGCCTCACCCTCGATGATCTCACTCTGCGACGCCTTCCGGAGTCATCCCCTTCCCCCTCCCTCGACGGCGTCGAAGCCTCGGCGCATGTCCAGGTCGCGGGTTTGTTGACCCGCTCGCTTCTCGCCGGGCGGAATCCCATGCGCTTCTCCGATGACATCACCAACCGGGTTCAGCCGGATCTGATCATCCGCGGCCCCCGGGGCAACGCGCTCGGCGAAGCGATCTTCAATGCGCACGGAACCGGACAGACCGCAACAATACGCGCGACGCCACGGCTCCGGAGCTTTCGTTTCGGAATCCGTTGGACCAACGCGGCCACGGCGCTGCAGGACGCGGCGCTTCTGGCCGGTTCTTCGGGCAACCGCAACATCACCCTGTCCTGGTTCGAAAACGATCCGGTGGGTTCAAACCGTTCCGCCGGAATCATTGCCGGGACCTATGTGACGCCATCGGTCGTCCCGGGTGACGGGCGATCCCTGCGCGTGCAACTGCGCCGGACGAAGCATGATCGTGGAAACCGTTTCATGTTCCGGCTGCGCGCCCGGTCCTCCACCAGGTTAGAGGCGCTCGATGAGGTCCGCGGAGGGCTGCGCTGAGGGCCGGACCCGCGGGGCGGCTCCGCCGGGAGGAGGCAAGGGCGGACGGGTCCCCACCCCCTTCTCCAAATCGTGCAGGACGACGCGGATGCCCATTGCCGCAAAGGTCTCGACCACGGCCAGATCGAGGGCGTTTCCGTCCCGGCCCCGCAGGAGCGCGGGAAGGGCCGACTCCTTGATCCTCCCGAGGAAATCGACGGCCGACCCACCCTCGTTTTTCCGGAGAATTTCGGGCACGACGAGCTCCCGGGGCGGCACCGGCTCCACCGGCTCCTCGCCGACCCCGGTGCGTTGTCCGACCGGAACCCCGTTCCGGACCTGCGCGTTGTAGGCGTCGACCCGGCGGTTGTAGGCGTCCACTTCCGACTTGAACAAGCCCAGCGCCCGGTTGTAGGCATCGACCTCGCGGTTGTAGGCGAGGCGTTTTTCCTCGAACTCCCTCACCGCGCGATTGTAATCGCCGATGAAGGCCTCGGTCTCCGCCTGCGATTCCTTCAACAGGTTCAGATAGGCGGCGAGCGAGGCGCAGGGCTTCGCGGGCTGGTCGAGGTGGATGAAAAAGTAGGTCACCATCAGCGCCGAGAGATAATCGCCGGAAACTCCCGACCATTGGGCGTTCGAAGCCTCGATGAACTGGTGGGGACGATGGATCGCGACCGTTTCACCGTCGCCGATCCGGTAGTCCTCGAGCAGGGTCTCCTTCAGCCCGGACGAGGCGTTCCTGAACTCGAAACGTCCGTTCTGGTAGGGCACCATCGAGAGGTATTCGGCGAGCCCCTCCCCCACCCAGAGCGGCGTCGCCACGAGCCAGTCGTGCATGACCTGGTGGGTGACCTCGTGGATCAGGGTGGACGTGTCGCTGCTCTTTCGGAGGGTGACCTTGCTGCCGTTCATGCTCACACCGAGCGAGGTGAAGGGCACGAGCACTTCCCTGCGGATGGGGAGATAGACGCCGGCGACATTCGCGACATTCGCAGTGCCCCGTCCCGGCAGGGTCGGAGCCGGTCCGTTCCCGACGGAGGATTCCTTCTCGCCTTCGCGCTCGCGATTGAACTCCGTCTCGAAGGTGCTCCGGTCGAGGAACTGGGTGCGGAATCGGGTTTCCCCCTCGGCCGGCTTCGGATCGAGTCCGAGCGGGAGCGATCGAACCGCCTCGAGGGTGCCCTCGAAGACGCGCGCCGCCTCGCTGATGAAGGCCTTCGTCACCTCCCGCTCGCAGTCGAAGGTGAAATTCGGGGTCGTGAAGGTCTTGGGGCCTCCTTCGATCGTGACGGTCGTGTCGATCTTCGATTCCACGGGCATCGTTCCGATGCGGAGATTCCCGCCGGTCTTGCGAAAGTCCTCGAGGTGGCGGCGGTCGGACTCGCTGAGGCGTTCGAGCGGTACGGTCGCCTCATGGCCGTTCTTGAGCCTCAGGATCGCGATCGTCCGGTCCGCCTGCACCAGCGACGCTTCGATCGTTCGGCCATCGCTGCTGGTCCAGATGCGAACCGAATGTTCGGCACCGAAGGTTCGCGCCCCGGCAGCGAGGAGGAGAAGGAGAAGGAAGGCGCGCTTCATCGGCAAACCTCGTCATCGTCCTTCGAAGATCCTTGCCCCGTCAAGGAAAAAAGGGCTCCTCTTTCGTCAGGATGATCGATTTGACCCGCACCCGGGCCGTGGCGTTCCCTTTCGAGACCGGATCGAGACGCAATTGCACGATCGGCCCGCGGTAGGATGGGCGCGCGTCGAGCCGGACGACGAGACGGTGGAATTCCCCGTCGTCCTTCACCGGAAAAACGAGGTGGTCTCCGGATTCCGGAGCCCCGGTCCCGAATCGTCTCCAGTAGACCGTCGCCGATTTCTCTCCGGTCGCGAAGGCGGCCTCGATCACCAGAACCGGGGCGGATTCCGCCTCCCAGAGCGCGAGCGGGCTCACCAGTTGTGGATCGGGACCATCCGGACTCACGTCCAGCATGCCGCGCACCGGCCATCCCGCGTCACGGGCATCGCGGTAGTGCCAACCCTGCCGGTCTTTGGCGAAGGTCCACGCCGGCGGGGCCGTCGGCGCGTGTCTCGCCGCCCGCTCGCGGATCCGGGCGAGCGACCCGACCACGACCTCGTATCGGAATTCGTGGACCGCGTGGTGGTCGAGGATCTCGAGGCCCTGGCCCGCGAGGTAGCCCGTGTCGGTCGCGCGGGTGTCGTTCCCTCCGGGACGGCCCGCGAATCCACCCGTGAACCAGACCCGTCCCGGAGTGATGAGGCCGAGCCCCTCGTCGTTTTCGTCGAGCAGGGCCGACCATTGCTCCGTGCCGGTCCAGAAGGTCCAAGGGTGTTTTGTCAGGGAGGGCGGCATCACGCCCGCCGGCTCGCCCGTGTGTGGTCGCGCGCCCGTGTAGCTGACGACGCGGTGGTAGGCGGCGTTCGCGTAGAGGGCCGGCAGTTCCTGGAGCCGGGCGGGATACTGCGTCGTGTCGGACCGGGCCATCGTCAGCCGCGCCTGCGCCAGCAGCACCCGTCCCTCGAGCCGGAGCCAGGATTCGAGGAAACACTCTCCCGGGACCCGGTTGAGCGGCCATTGCAGGGGGATGCACTTCACGTAGAGTTCGCTTCCGTCGTTGCGGTGTTCGACCACCTCCGATCCGTTGCGAAAATCGTCCCCGGCCTGGATCGGATTCCATCCGAGATGCCGCCAATGCTCGGCCGCCTTTTGGCCGTCCGTCTCGAAGGGCACTGGACCGGAAAAGTAGGAAAGCTGGATCTGGCGGCCGTGGTCGAAGTTGTTGACCCGGTTCTCTCCCTCCGCTTCCGAAAGCCACGTGATCGCCCCGCCGAGATTGAGGTCAACGCCGACCTTGATCGTCCCGTTCCCGAGCCAGCTCATCCGCGGCTCCGCGGAGGTGACGGCGGAAACCGCGGACAGCAAGGCGGTGAAGAAAACGGCCATCGTGAACGGGGGGGCGGACCGGAAAAAACCCATGCCTACGTGACCGTTCGCTTGCGTTGCAGGCATGTCCCTCGCGTTTTCCAGGAATCAACGGAGTCCGTGGCGGCAGAGGCGTCCGGTCGACACGGGACAAGACGACCCGGTCCGGCCTCAAGCGAGCCGCGTGAGGATCTCCACGTTCGCGGTGGGATCGAAGGCATCGAGGGCGGCGCGCTGGGCCTCGATCAGCTCGGCGATGCCTTTCTTCCCGAGCTGGAGCATCGTGGCCATCTCCTCCTCGCTGAAGGTGGCCTCCTCCCCGGTGCCCTGCACCTCGATGAGACGGAGGTCGTCGGTCATCGCGTAGTTGAAATCGACCGCCGCGTCCTTGTCCTCGTGGTAATTCAGGTCGAGGCAGCAGGAGCCTTTCCAGACCCCCGCGCTGACGGCGGCGGCGAGTTGGCGCATCGGCGATTTCGGCATTTTTTTCGCCGCGACAAAGCGGCGGAAGGCCATCTCGGCGGCGACAACGGCTCCGGTGATGGAGGCGGTGCGGGTGCCGCCGTCGGCCCGGAGCACGTCGCAATCGATCCAGAGGGTGCGGACACCGAGCCCGCCGAGGTCGATGATCGCGCGCAGGCTGCGCCCGATGAGACGCTGGATCTCGGAACTGCGGCCGTCGAGCTTGCCCTTGCTGATGTCGCGGGGTTTGCGCTGCAGGGTCGAGTAGGGAAGCATGTTGTATTCGGCGGTGAGCCAGCCGCCGGGGACACCCTGGGCCTTCATCCACGGGGGGACGCCGGTCTCGAGCATGGCGCTGCAGATCACGCGGGTCTCCCCGAAATTCACGAGGACACTGCCGTGGGCAAGGGGCGCGATGTCGAGCTGGAACCCGACTTCGCGCATCGCGTCGGGGGAACGGCCGTCGATTCGGTTCATCCCGGTCCATCCGCCACGGGCGGGCCAATTGCAAGCGATGACATTCGCGGTTGCGTCCCGCACGGATGCCGCGACCGTTCCCGCCGCGTTGCCGCCATGTCGCAAACCCGGGAGAAACTCGAACAGTTCGCCGTCGATGTCATCCTCGACCGTCGCCAGGGCGTGCGCGCCTCGATCCTGCGCGGCCTGCTCGGCAGCCTATCGAAACTCTACGAGTTCGCGGTGAACTCCCGCCTTTCCCTCTACCGGAACCGCATCCTCCGGGAACGGAACCTTGGCTGCCTCGTCGTCAGCATCGGCAACCTCACCGTGGGTGGAACGGGAAAAACGCCCGTGGTCGAGAAATTCGCCCGGTCCCTCCAGGACGGCGGGAGGCGCGTCGCGATCCTCAGCCGCGGCTACAAGTCGGTGAAGCAGCCCTTCCTGAAGCGTCTCGCCGGGAAAATCCAGGGCAAGAACGAGATCGACCCGCCCCGCGTCGTCAGCGACGGCCGATCCCTCCTCCTCGATTCCAAGACCGCGGGGGACGAGCCCTACATGCTCGCGGCGAACCTGCCCGACATCCCCGTGATCGTGGACAAGGACCGGGTCAAGAGCGGCAAGCACGCGATCTCCGAATTCAACTGCGACACCCTCATCCTCGACGACGGGCTCCAGTATCTGCGCCTGCGTCACCGCCTCGACATCGTCCTCATCGACCGCTGGCAGCCCTTCGGCACCGAGCGGCTCCTCCCGCGCGGGACCCTGCGCGAGCCGCCCCGCAACCTGAAGCGTGCCTCCTACATCTTCATCACCAAGTGCAACGGCGAGCCGAACGACGAACTTATCGACCGGATCCGCAAATACAACCGCACCGCGGAAATCATCGAGTGCGAGCACCGCCCCCGCTATCTCCAGCACATCGAGACCCGGGCGACGATGCCGCTCGAGGGCCTCCAGGGCAAACGCGTCGGGACGATCAGCGCGATCGCCGTGCCGGAAAGCTTCGAGGAAGGGGTGCGGCGGCTCGGCGCGAAGATCGAGGCGACCTGCCGCTTCATGGATCACCACCGCTTCACCGAGCTGGAGATCATCACCTTCATCAACTGCTGCGTCGAATCCGGCGTCGACATGATCATCACCACGGAGAAGGACGCGGTCCGTTTCCCCCGGCTCGGCCGCCTCGACGTGCCGATCTTTTTCCTCCGCGTCGAGATCGGGATCCTCAGCAACGAGGAAAGCTTCGAGCAGTGCATCAACCGGATCTGCCTGCCGCGTCCGGAGACCGAGGCGAGGCGATTCTTTTGAACCGCCCCCCGGGGGGCGGCCGGCCGCCTTTCCGCTGGCGCGGGGGCGGGTCCTTTGCTTAGCTACCGCATGATCGCGCGGCAGTATGTTTTTGCGGGCCGGGTCCAGGGGGTCGGGTTCCGCTACGCCACCAAGCAGCTGGCCAAGGGCTTCGACGTCCTCGGCTGGGTGCGCAACCGCCCCGACGGCAGCGTCGAGCTCCAGGTCATGGGCGAGGAGGACGAACTCGACGACTTCATCCGCGAACTGCACGACAGCCCCATCGGCCGCCACATCCAGGAACAAACCGAGCGGCGCGTGCCGCTTCTGGAAGATGTGAGCGGATTCACGATCCGGGAATGAGACGGATCACCCGCGATCGAACGAGGCCATGAGCACCCCCGCCGTCGAAGTCGAGAATCTCACCAAGGTCTTCAGTCTCGGACTGGGGAAGGAATATGTCGTTGCGATCGACAACCTCTCCTTCCGCGTCGACGCGGGCGAGGTCTACGGATTGATCGGGCCGAACGGTTCGGGCAAGTCGACGACGATGAAGGTCGTCCTCGGCCTGATGGCCCCGAGCAAGGGAGAGGCCCGCGTCTTCGGCCTCGACTCGGGCGACATCCGGGCGCGGAACGAGATCGGTTTCCTCCCCGAGAATCCCTACTTCTACAAGCACCTCACCGGGGCGGAGACGCTGCGCTTCTACGGAAAACTCTGCGGCATGCGCGGCCGGAACCTCGAGCACCGCGTCTCTGAACTGCTCAAGCTCGTCGACCTCGAGACCGCCGCGACGCGGCGGCTCGCCGGCTATTCGAAGGGCATGCTCCAGCGCATCGGACTGGCCCAGGCCCTCGTCCAGAATCCGCGTCTCGTCATCCTCGACGAACCCACCGCGGGGGTCGATCCGATCGGTTCGCGCCAGATCCGCGACCTCATCCTCCGCCTCCGCGACGAGGGCTTCACCGTTTTTCTCTGTTCCCATCTCCTCGAGCAGGTGCAGGAGGTCTGCGACCGCGTCGGCATCCTTTTCCGCGGGCGGATGCGCCGCGAGGGCCGGCTCGAGGAACTCATCTCGATCGAGGACCAGACCACGCTGACCCTCGAGGGAGCTTCGCCGGAACTCCTCGTCCGCATCCACGAACTCGTCTCCGCCGATGCGGGGGCGAAAGTTGTCGCCGAGGGCCATCCCCGAACCAGCCTCGAACACCTCTTTATCCAGCTCGCGGAACGCAACCGCGAGGAATTCAAATGATCCCCGACCGCCCCGCCCCAGCCCCTCCGCCGATCCGTGCCGCCGCCACCGCCGTGCCACTCTTTTCGCCGGGCCGAGTTTTCACGATCGCGTCGGGAACGGTGACGCAACTGGTGCGGATGAAGACCTTCTATTTCCTCCTCGCCTTCGCCCTCGTCGTCGTGGCGGCGGGGAACTTCAACCTCCCTGCGACGCCCGCGAAGGAACTCTCGGTGATCAAGAAGGTCTCCTTCGGGACGATGGATCTGTTCGCCTGGCTTTTCGCGATCGTCGCCACCGCGCTCCTCATTCCACGCGACCAGGAGGACCGCACCCTCTACACGATCCTCTCGAAGCCGGTTCGCCGGATCGAATACCTGCTGGGAAAACTCTGCGGGGTTCTCATGGTCGTGGCCGTGTCGCTCCTCGTCATGTTCGCGATCTGTTCGCTGATGATCGGGGCGCGGGAAAGTCTCTTCGTCTCCGCCGAGATCGAATCGATGACGGCCAACGGCGGTTACGGCGAGAAGGAGATCGACCAGCAGGTCGCGCTGATCCGCCAGCAAGGCCTCCGCCCCGAGCTCTCCCTCGCCGTCCTCGCCACCTTCTTCAAGGCCTCCGTCGTCGCCGCGATGACGATCTTCCTCTCCACCTTCGCCTCGAGTTCGCTCTTCACGATCATCGTCAGCATCCTCCTCTTCCTCATTGGCCACGCCCACACCATGGCCTCGCGGTTCTGGCTCCACGAGTCGGGAAACAGCCTCGTCGTGCAGCTGCTGGCGAAGATTCTCAGGATCCTCATCCCCGACTTTCAGCTCTTTTCCTTCAGTGAGGGAATCGTGCAAGGGGAACCGGTCGTCTATCCCCTCGTCGGAGAAATGGGACTGGTCACGGGCGGCTATCTCGTCGTCTTCCTGCTGCTCTCGCTCCTCGTCTTCGTGGACAAGGAATTCTGAGCGTTCCTCCGGATGAAGTCCCTCCTCCAGCGCCTGCCGCGCCCGCTCCTCGTCCTGCTGCTCCTCTCCGTCTTCGGGGTGGTGCGCGCGCCGGTCGAGCAGCGCCTGCGCGACCGCCTCGTCGCGGCGAACCTGCTCCTCCCTCCGCCGGCCCAGAGCGCCTTCGAGCAGATGAGCCAATCGGCGCTGATGGGAACGCTCGGCGGGCTCCGCTCCCTCGTCGCGACCTTCCTCACCCTCGAGGCCTACGACCAATTCGGGGTGAAGGCCTGGGATGAACTGCGCCAGACCTACCAGATCATCACCGCCCTCGAGCCGAGGGATGAGACCCACTGGGTCGCCGTGATCTGGCATCTCGGGATCAACGCCACCGCGAACATGGAATACGACGAGCGCCTCCCCGCCTTCGAGCGACAGCGCCGCTTCCAGCAATACGCCTTCGAGGCGATCGACTTCGCCGAGCGAGGGCTCGAGCAGATCCCGGAATCCGCCGCGATCCGCCTCCAGCTCGCCGAGGTCTATCGGGAAAAACTGAAGGACGATTGCGCGACCTCCCGGGTCTACGGGGACATGATCGGATTGCCCGATGCTCCCGGATATGTCCGCCGCTTCCACGGATACTTCATGGCCCGTTGTCGAGGAAAGGAACGGGAGGCCTACGACTACCTCACCGCCCTTTACCAAGAGGGAGAGCACCAGCATCTCCCCACCCTGATCAAGGAGATCAAGACGCTCGAGGAGAAACTCGGCGTTCCCACGCCGCAGCGCATCCCCGATGCCGACCCGGACCGGCCGAAAAAAACGCCGAAGCGGCCAGGCAATGTCCTGCCCGGCGGCATCGTGGTTCCGTGAAAGGCGAACGCCCCCTCAATTCGGTGCGGTGAACTTTTTCTTCACGTCGTCACCGAGCTTGGAGCCGGCAACCCACTTCCGGGCCGCCTCACCATCCATCGCCACCCATTGCTCCAGAAGCCCGTTGAGATTCTCGTTGCGCTTGACTTCCTCCGTGATCGTCATGGCCCAGGTCACGGCCGACTCCGGATCAACGTCCACGATCGCGTTGCTGAAGGTGGAAAGCACCTCATCGTTGCGGGGCCCCTTGGGCTGGACGTTCAGCCAGGAGGCGGCCGCGGTCGGGTCGGTGCTGGACCAATCCAGCATCACGTCCTCGATGATACGCTGGCGCGTCTGGGGACTCTTCACGGAAGCAACGGCCCAGCCGAGGGCGGCTCCGGGATCATGCTCCGACCATCCCATGGCAACGCCCAACGAGGCATAGAGTTGGTCGTCCTCTTTCGGGAGCGAATTGATCCACTCGGTCGCCTTGGCCGGATCCACCATGGCCCATTCCGAACCGATCTCGAGGTGGGCGATCGCGCGGGCGTCGTTGTGGTCGATGGTCCCGGCCCACGCGGCCGCGGCGAGTGGATCGGTGCTGGCCCACTGCCCCGCGATGTTCATGACAAACTCATCCCCGAAATCATATTGAAGGAGCTTCTCCGAGGCCTTTGCCGCACCCTCCGGATCTTTCGAGGCCCATCCCTCGGCAAGGGAGTCCATCACGCTGGAACGGGTGTATTCGTCGAGGCCCTCGGCCCAGGTGAGGGCGGCCTCCGGTGCCTTGCGGCCCCATGCTTCGAGAATTTCGTAGATCGCGTCCTCGCGGTTCGCGCCACTCGTGTTCTCGTTGAACCAAGCGGCCGCGGCGGCGGGATCGGACTCGGCCCAACCGTCGGCGATGTTGTAAAGGGCGTCGGATTTCTGGGTTCCCTTGAGGTTGGCCATGACCCATTGGACCGCCTCGAGTCCGTTCCTTTCGCCCCAGGCGGTGAAGACGGATTCCGTGTAGAGGTAGCGATTGTCCCGACCGGGGATATTCTTGGCGGCGGCGATTGCGGCGAGCGGATCCTCGCTGCCTAGTTTGTAGCCGTTCTGCTCGAGACGGACCGCGCTGAGATTACCATCGGAGGCTTCCGGACCTTCCGCGTCACCGCCATCCTTGCTTCCCGTAAAGGTGGTCGCCGGGCCTCCGGTTTCGGCAGGTCCGCCGTCTTTCGCCGACTTGAGCGATGGAAGGGCGAAATAAGCGGCGGCAACGCCGACCGCGAGGGTGCCGAGGTGCGAGAGGATGAGGGCGGGTTTCATGTCGTATCTCCGGAACTTTAGGGGCGGAAATACCGGAAATCGAGCCGAAATCATGGCAATTTCGACACTTCTCGGGACCCGCCCACTTTGCGCCTCCACGCCGAACCTCACGCAAGAAGGGCACCGACGACGCGCCCGTGGACGTCGGTGAGGCGGTGATCGCGGCCGCCGTGACGGAAGGTGAGGGTCTCGTGATCGATCCCGAGCTGGTGGAGGATCGTCGCGTGGATATCGTGGATGTCGAGGGGGTTCTCCACCGCGGCGTTGCCGAACTCGTCGGTTTGCCCATAAGCCGTCCCGCCCTTGAAGCCGCCGCCGGCGAGGAAGATCGAGTAGCCGTTGACGTGGTGGTCGCGCCCGCAGGTTTCGCTGACCTTCGGCGTATGGGGCGTGCGTCCCATTTCCCCCGCCCAGAGGACGATGGTCTCGTCGAGAAGGCCGCGCTGCTCAAGATCGACGAGAAGGGCCGCAACGGCGCGCTCGGTGATGCGCGCGTTCTTTTCATGGTTCGTCTTCAGCTGGCCGTGCTGGTCCCAGGGCGAGTTGTTGCCGTCGAAGCTCGGACAGGTGATCTCGACGAAACGCACCCCGGCTTCGACGAGGCGGCGCGCACGCAGGGCCTGGGTCGCGTAGAGCCGTTCGTGCGCGTCCGTTGAATCCGCTCCGTAGAGCCGCCGGATGTAGTCCGGCTCGGCGGAGATGTCGGCGACCGCCGGAACCGCGCTCTGCATGCGGAAGGCGGTCTCATAGTTGGCGATGGCGCCCTCGATCACCGCGGGATCCGATACGGTTCCGGCGAAAGCGCGATCCTGCTCCGCGAGGAGGGAGAGGGTGCGGCGCTGTGAGCCGAGGCCCGAGGCCGGGGCGAGATGATCAACGGGAATTCCCTTCGCCCGGATCTGGGTGGCCTGGTGCGAGGCGGGGAGGAAGGAACTCCCGAAGTTCTCGAGTCCGCCGTTCGGCACCCAGTCGTTGTTGAGCACGACGTAGCCGGGCAGGTTGCGGTTCTCCGTGCCGAGCCCGTAGGAGACCCACGCCCCGAGGCTCGGGGCCTGCCCGAGGATCCGTCCGGTGTGGAGGAGCAGGTTCTGCTGCCCGTGGAGGGGAAGCTCGCCGACCATCGAGCGGACCACGCAGAGCCGGTCGGCCACTCCCGCGATGCGGGGAAACAGGTCGCTCACCCAGAGGCCGCTTTCGCCCCGTTGCTTGAACTCCCAGGGGCTGCCGAGCCAGACGCGGTTCGCGTTCGACTGCGAGCGTTTTGTCACCGCCCCCTCCCCGATCGGCTTTCCCTGGTGTTTTGTCAGGGCGGGCTTCGGATCGAAGGTGTCGACGTGGCTGGGGCCGCCGTCCATGAAGCAGAAGATGATGTTCTTCGCCCGGGCGGGGCGGCGTCCGGGTGCCGCGCCCGCGAGGGCGTGGAAGGCGAGGAGCCCGAAGCCGGCCGAGGACGCGGCGAGGAAATCGCGGCGCGAACCGCCTGCGCCGATCCGGCCGGGACAGGAAGGATGTCGGGAGGGAAAGGGATCCGTCATTCGCGTCATCGGTGGTGGATGAACTCCTTGATATTGAAAAGGGCATGGGCGACCTCCGTCCACACCGGATGCGACTTCATCACGTCCCCTCCGAACCCGTCGGCACCGGAGATCCAGTCGCGCCAGCGGGCCAGCTCGGAGGAATCCGGGACGCGGCCGAAAGCCCTCAGGAACATTGCCTCGATACGGCACTCGACCCCGCGGTGCGGCTCCTTCAGGACCTCCGTGGCCCAGCGCTCCGCCATCGCACGGACGAAGGGATCGTTCAACAACACGAGCGCCTGGGCCGGCACATTGGTGACATCGCGTCGTCCCGCGGGCAGTTTCAGGTCCGGCAGATTGAATCCAACGAGAAACTTCGGCGGATCCATGATCGACATCTGCAGATAGAGGGAGCGGCGGCCGTTCCCGTCGAGGGGACCGCTGAAAAGTCGCTTGGCCCCGTCCGTGGCGGTCCGGTAGGGAAGGATGGGCCGGCCGTAAAGCGCCGGGTCGAGCCGTCCGGAAACGGCGAGCAAGGCATCGCGGATCGATTCCGCCTCGAGGCGGCGGGTAGGGTAGTGGTGCAGGAGCCGGTTGGCCGGATCGAGATCGCGGGCCGCCGACGCCACCTCGCCCGATTGCCGGAAGGTTTCACTCAGGACAAGGCGGCGCACGAGGCGCTTCGTCGACCAGCCGTCGCGGACGAATTCCGAAGCCAGCCAGTCGAGCAGTTCGGGATGCGAGGGACGGTCGCCGAGACGCCCGAAATCATCCGGCGTGGCGACGAGCCCGGTTCCGAAAATCCACTGCCAGACGCGATTGACATAAACCCGCGCGGTGAGCGGATGCCCGGGCTCGAGGAGCGAATCGGCAAGAGCGAGACGGTTCGTCACCTGCTCCCCTTTCAACATCCGCAGCGAGGCGGGCGCGACGAGTTCCCCGGTCACGTCGGGATTGCCGCGCACGTTCAGCGGATAGCTCGCGGGCGGGCTCTCCCGCTCGTCCATGCTGTTCACCGTGCGTGGAAATCCGATCGAGGCCTCGACGCGGCGGTATTCGGCGACCCGGTCCGCGAGAGGCGTGCCGGGTTCGGGGTGGTTGGGCAGAAGCCCGGCGCCGAGGAGCCAGTTGATCACCTCGGGATCGCCAGGTTGCGGTTCGCCCGCGCACCACCGGCGCACCGCCTCGTTGCACCAAGCGGCCACCGCGGTCCACGGATCGGCAGCGGGAGCCCGTTCATGCAGACCGCGGAACCCATCCAGTTCGTTCGGCGGGGAGCCTCCGGCATCGTGTGAGACGATTCCGGTGATGCTGATCCAGCTTCGTTTGTCGTGGCCGAAGTCCTGGTTCGGCAATCCCTTGGCGAGTCCGGTGCGCGGAGGGAAATTCGGATTCAGCGACGAGGTGCAGAATTCGATCGTGACCTCCTGCGCCCCGTTCTTCAAGACCGCGTCCGGAAAGGATTTCCACTCCGGCGTCGCGTTCGTGTAAAACGCGACCGTCTCGTTCTGGAAGGCGTGGTCGTCGACGACGAGGTGCCCGCCGAATTCCCCGCCGGCGACCTTCAGGCTGACCGTCTTCCCCGGAACCTCCGCCTGGGGTGGCACGCGCAGGGTGCCGGGCAGTTTCGGGGAGAGGGCATGGGTGTGCCAGCCGGCCGGAAGGAGGCGGGCCACGATCGTTTCGCCTTCGAGGGAGACGAGAGGTTCGCCCTCCTCCACCCAACCATGCCGGATTCCGTCGCCTTCGCTGACCCACCCGTCGGGCAATCGCCCTTTCGCCGGATCCGCCAGCGGGGAAAAGACGGCGTTCGCGGCCTTCGCCTCGTCCCGGAGTTTCCGCCATTCCGCGGCGAGGTCGGTTAGAGGCGTTCCGGCCAGCAGTTTCAAGAGCGGATAAGCCGGTTCGTGCGGCGCGCCCTTCTCCAGCGAGGCCCGGTTTCCCGCCGCCCATCGTTTCAGACCTTCCGCATGGAAAGGATCGCGCGAGAACCAGAGCGCCGCCACCTCCTCCCGGATTTCCGATCGCAGTTCCTTCAGCCGCGCGATCGCCGCATCGTTTTTCCCCGGAGCGTCGATCAACCGCGGGGTCCAGCGCGGTGTCGTGAACATCGCGGCGAGGGCGTAATAATCGCGTTGCGAAACCGCCTCGAGCTTGTGGTCGTGGCATCGCGCGCAAGCCACGGTGGTGGCGAGGAAGGCCTTCGAGAAGGCGTCGATCTTGTTGTTCACCATTTCCTGGTGGATGCCGTTGAACATCAGGCTGCTCCCGTGGCGGTGCTCGCCCATGTGGTAGAACATGGGTCCGATGAGATTCTCGTTGGTGTTCGTGTCAGGATGGATCCGCTCGCCGGACAGGAGGTCCCCGGCGAGGTGTTCGCGGAGGAGTCGGTCGAAGCCGATGTCGTCGTTGAAAGCGCGGATGAGGTAGTCGCGGTATTCGTGGGAACCCTTCGCGGGATTGTCCCACTCGTAGCCGTAGGTGTCGGTGTAGCGCACCACGTCCATCCAGTGCCGGGCAAATCGTTCGCCGAAATGAGGACTGGCGAGGAGCCGGTCGACGAATGCCTCGATCGGTTCCGCGGACCCCTCCCCGTCGAAAAGAAACGGTGGAAGTCCCGTGAGCACGAAGGACAAGCGTCGCCGCAAGGTGGCCTCGTCCGCGGGCGGCGCCGGAACCAGTCCCGCCGCGTCGAGACGCGCGCGGATGAAGCGGTCGACCGGCTCGCGCGACCACGCCGTGTCCGCGACGGCCGGAAGCTCCGTCTTCCGCACGGGCTTCAGGCTCCACCAGTCGAGGCGCTTTTGAAACTCGGCCTCCCAGACATCGTCCGTCTGGAGAGCCTCGGAGGCGGAAGGTTCCTCGCGCGGATCGGGCGCTCCGCGGCGGACCCACTCCGTGAGCAGCGCGATCTCCGCGGGTGGCAGCATCTGTTCCGGCGGCATGCGGAGATCCTTCTGGGCATGACTCACCGCCTGGATGAGTAGACTTCGCTCCGCATTCCCCGGGATGACCGCCGGGCCGCTGTCGCCGCCGCGTTGCCAGCCCGGTTTCGAATCGAGGACAAGCCCGCCCTTGATTTTGCCCTCGTGAGAGTGGCATTCAAAACAACGCGAGCGGAGGAGCGGCTCGATTTTCTCCACGAAGAACTCATCGGCACCGGCACCGGTGCCGCTCAAGAGCCACGCGAAGGAAATGAATCCATGGAAGGGCATCCTCATGGCGCAGCCAAGGAACCGCGAATGCGGCCTTTCGGCAAGGCGGCCAAACCGACAAAAAATGGTAGAATCACGCCATGGAGCCGGATCGCAGCGATTTCTTCCAGCGTCTCGGGAATGCACGCGATCTCCTCGACGTGCTCGAGCGGATGCCTGGATCCCTCTTCATGATCAAGGATCTCGACTCGCGCTACGTCTACATGAGCCGTGCTCTCCGCGAGGCCATTCACCTCGAACCCGGGCAGGAGGTGGTGGGCAAAACGGACTTCGATCTTTTTCCCCGGATCGTCGCCCAGAACTTCCGGGAAAACGACCTCCGCGTCTTCCGCGAGGGCCGCGCGCTCGTGAACGAGATCCACGCCGCGATCTTTTTCCGCCACGCTCCGCTGTGGGCGGTCTCGAGCAAATATCCGCTCCGCGACGTTGCCGGCCGCATCATCGGACTGATCACGATCAACGAACCCTATGACAAGATCGCCGGGGAGGATGACGAGCTGAACCGCCTCCTCCCCGCGGTCGAGCACATGACCAAACACTATGCCGAGACCGTCTCGAACGCCTCGCTCGCGCGGAGCTGCGGGTATTCGGAGCGGCATTTCATGCGGATCTTCAAGTCACGCATGCACCAGAGCGCACAGCAGTTCCTCGAGCAGGTGAGGATGTTCCACGCCCTTGACGCGATCCGTCATACCAACGGCCCCATTGCCCGCATCGCGAGGGATTGCGGGTTTTACGATCACAGCACCTTCGTGAAACGCTTCAGGCGGTTCGTCGGAACGACCCCGCTGAAATGCCGCAAGGCTTATCAGTCGGCCCTGAAGGGCGGACGGGCCATCGCCATTCCGGAAACCATTTCGGGAAAAGGGTGATTCGTCTGCCCCGGCCGCGCCGCGAAAGACACTTCCCGCTGGAAACGGGCCGCCTTTTCTGCTAGGGGATCCCGCAAGGCGATTGCGAGCCGCACCATGTCCGCCGAACCCACCCCTCCCACCAGCCCCGTTCTCGTCCGTCACGAAGGACAAACCGCCCGCGAACGCAGCGCCTGCGGCTGGCGTGACCGGCTCATCAGCCATGGGGACGCGTCCCTTTCACCCGCGGCCTGGGTCCACGCCGTGGATATCGACGGGGCGAAGCTCCACTACCACAGGCGCTCCACCGAACTCTACTACGTGCTCGACGGCGAAGGCTGCGTCGTCCTCGACGGGGTCGAGCAACCGGTGACGAGGGGATCGCTCGTCCACATCCCGCCGGGGATCGTGCACGGGGCGAAGGGCCGCATGCGCGTGCTCGTGGTGGGCATTCCGGACATCGCCGACGATGACTATTTTGTCGCGGAGGAGGCGTAGAACCCCGGGGGGGCGGCGCCGGCTTCCCTCATCCGCTCACGCTTCCAGGCAACGTCCCACTTCCCCGAAATCCGCGAGGCTTTCCAGCAACGCGTCCGGCTCTCCCCGCTCCAGTTCCTCCCGGGTGGCCGCCCCGGTGGCCACGGCCAGCACTTTCGCTCCGAAGGCCCTCGCACAGGCGATATCGCGGGGAGTGTCCCCGATCACGACGATGTGCTCCGGAGCGAAATCCTCCCCGAAGATCCCGGAGGCCCGGTGCCGGGCGATCGGCCCGAGCTCGTTGCGATCATGATGGTCGTCGCCGTAGGCGCCGGCCTCGGGGGTGAAATGATGATCGAGGCCGTAGTGCCGCAACTTGATCTCCGCTCCCTCGCGCAGGTTCCCCGTGAGGAGACCGAGGCAATAGCCGTCGTGCCGGGACAGGTGGGCGAGGCACCCCGCCACGCCGGGCAGGACGCGCCCGCGACCCTCGCGGGAGAAGATCGAGAGCCGGTCTCCGAGACGGGCGGTGTAGGCGGAGAAGAAACGTCGGCGACGGTCGCCGTCGTCCTCGATCCCGAAATGGCCGAAGAGACCGCGCACGATTCCGTGGTCGGTGGCACCACCGAGTTCGAGGGGAGGGAAGGGGTCGTCGCGGTGCTCGGGAAAGGCTTCGTGGAATCCCTCCCGCAGTGAGACGAGTCCGGCTCCGCCCGTATCGACCAGGGTGCCGTCGATGTCGAAGAGGAGGAGCTTTCGCGGACGCTTCACACGGGAATCACGAGGTCACTTCGATTCCGCTTCGTCGCCTTCGCGATCGTCCTCTCCGGCAACGTCGGAATCGTCATCGTCGTCACCATCAGCGTCGTCGTAATCCTCGTCGTAATCCTCGTCGTCGTCATCGTAGGCATCGACGGCGGCCTCGGTCTCGGCGAGGTCGAACTTCGTGCCGTCCTTGCGGAAGCGGCGCTTCTGCTTTTCGGCGGGAAGCGGCGACACCATCATGAGGATGTTCCGGTTGTTCAACTTCGGCTCCAGGTCGATGTGGGCCATCCCGGAGAGATCGACCTTGATCTTCTCCATCAGGTCGAAACCGAGTTCCTTGTGCGCCATCTGGCGCCCCTTGAACTGCAACTGGATCCGGACCTTGAAGCCGTGGGCGAGGAAATCCTCGGCGTGCATCATCTTGATCGCATAGTCGTGCGGATCGATGTTGACGCGGAACTTGACCTCTTTCTCGCGTTTCTTGGGCTTGTCCGACTTCTTCTGCTTCGCCTGCTCGTACTTGAACTTCCCGTAGTCGACGATGCGGCACACGGGCGGCTTCGCGTTGGGAGCGATCTCGACGAGATCCAGGCCGAGTTCCTTGGCCTTGTTCAAGGCCTTCCAAGTGGGCAGGACCACATTGTGTTCTCCGTAGATCACCCGGATCTCGGGGCAGCGGATCTTGTCGTTCACCCGCGTCCTGACAGGACGGGGCCGGCGTTTCATGGGTTGGTTGGCGATGGCAGGGTACCTCCGGCAGGTGTGGGGTTCAATGGTCTCCGGATGAAAACACCGGACAACAAAATTGGATTCGGGCCGGAACGCGGCCTGAACGGAAAAGGAGGGACTGTGCGATCCGCCTCATAGGGAACGCGAACGAATCTCCGCGACGACCCGGTCGCGGAACTCGCCGACGGAAAGAGCCCCTTCGTCGCCGCGGTCGCGGTGGCGGATGGATACCTGGTTCGATTCCTGTTCTTTGGCTCCGATGATCAACATATAAGGAATCCGCTCCAACTGGGCAAGACGAATTTTCGCCCCCACCTTGTCGCTGGAATCGTCGATCGTCACCCGCACGCCCGCGTCGCGCAGGGTCGAGACCACCTCCGCGGCGGTCTCGTCGAACTTCTCCGAGATCGGCAGCACCCGCACCTGCTCGGGAGAAAGCCAGGTCGGGAACTTCCCGGCGAAGTGCTCGATGAGCACGCCGACGAAGCGTTCCATCGACCCGAACGGCGCCCGGTGGATCATGACGGGCCGGTGCGGGGCGTTGTCGGGACCGATGTATTCCAGACCAAAACGCTCGGGGAGGTTGTAATCGACCTGAACGGTGCCTAGCTGCCATTCCCGGCCGATCACGTCCTTCACAACGAAATCGATCTTCGGCCCGTAGAAGGCGGCTTCGCCGGGCTCCTCGGTGAAGGCGGTGCCCAGGGTCGCGGCGGCCTCGCGCAGGGCCGCCTCGGCGCGATCCCACTTTTCGGGATCGCCGACATACTTGCTCGAATCGGGATCACGGAGCCCCACGCGGACGCGGTAGTCGTTCATCCCGAGGGTGCCGAGGACGATCTTGACGAGCTCCAGACAGCCGATGATCTCGTCGCGCACCTGCTCCTCGGTGCAGAAGAGGTGGGCGTCGTCCTGGGTGAATCCGCGCACGCGGGTCATGCCACCGAGCTCGCCCGACTGCTCCCAGCGGTAGACCGTGCCGAACTCGGCGAGGCGCACCGGCAGGTCGCGGTAGCTGTGGTGGTTGCTCTGGAAGATCTTGATGTGGTGGGGGCAGTTCATCGGCTTCAGGAGGAAGCCGTCGATCTCGCCGGACTCCAGCCGGTTGGAGAGTTCGCCGCAGCCGCAGCCTTCCTCGGCGAGGGCCTTGAGGCTTTCGCGCTCGACCACCGGGGGGAATTGCGATTCCGCATAATAGGGAAAGTGCCCCGAGGTGCGGTAGAGCCCCAGCTTGCCGATGTGCGGGGTGAAGACCTGGCTGTAGCCCTGGCGTTCGAGGTGCTCGCTGATGAACTTCTGAAGCTCGAGCCGGATCACCGAACCCTTCGGCTTCCAGAGGATGAGCCCCTGGCCGACCGCCTCGTCGATGTGGAACAGGTCGAGTTCCTTCCCGATCTTGCGGTGGTCGCGTTGCTTCGCCTCCTCGAGACGCACGAGATGCTCCTCGAGCTCCGTCTTGTTCTTGAAGGCGGTGCCGTAGACGCGCTGGAGCTGCGGATTGGCCGCGTCACCCTTGTAGAAGGCGCTCGCCACGCTCATCACCTTGAAGGCCTTGCAATTGCCGGTGCGCGGGACGTGGGGGCCGGCGCAGAGGTCCCAGAAGTCGCCGTTCTTGAAGAGCGAGATCGCCTCGCCCGCGGGGATGTCCTGGAGCAGGTCGATCTTGAAACGGCTCGGCACGCTGCGGTCGCCGAGGGCGGCAAGGCGGCCCTTTTGGGCGAGCTCGAGGGCCTCGGCACGGGAGACCTCGACCTTTTCGAAGACCTGGTTCTCCTTCACGATCCGCGTCATTTCCTCCTCGATCTTCGGAAAATCGTCAGGGGTGATGCGGTGGGAGAGATCGACATCGTAGTAAAAACCGTTCTCCACCGGAGGTCCGGCCGCGAACTGGGCGTCGGGCCAGAGCTTCGCGATCGCCGTGGCGAGGACGTGGGCGGTCGAATGCCGCAGACGCTCGAGGTCGGACATCTGCGCTCGTTCTTCGAGGGTCTTTCGCTGGGGTTCTGGGGAATCCGGCATGGTTCGGGGACGTTTTGAGCCCGTAACCTACCCCCTTTGCCGGATTTACCAAGGGGAAAGCTGGAGTTGAAAATGCCGCTTGAAAGCGCACGCCGCGGAGCGGAACGTGCCGTTCTGGTCGGCCCATGCCGTCACGGGGCGTAGCTCAGCCTGGTAGAGCGCCTGCTTTGGGAGCAGGATGTCGTCAGTTCGAATCTGGCCGCCCCGACTTTTTTCCGCCGCGCGTATAGGCGGAAAGATTTCCCGCCGGATGAGAACCTCCTGTGATTCGAGCCGGAGCGGGCGGAATCACCCCCGTTCCGCCAGCTTCCGCATCATCTCCGCATAGAGCCGCTCGATCGCCTCCTCGGGCGATTCCATCATGAGGCTTTCGCGGATCTTGCTGGCGTAGAGGCCGAAGGCGAAGGGCGAGACCGCGGGCACCTCGACGAGTTCCCACTCCATTTCCCTCGCCTCGTGGAGAAAGGCCACGGCCCGGTCGAGGTCGAGAAAGGTGTGTTTCGCCTCGTGCACCGCGGCCTCGAGGAGCGGATGGTCGGGCTCGTGCTTCGAAAGGACCTGGTGGAGGATCTCGGTGCTCCAGCGCACCTGGCGCACGGTGCGTTCGCCGCCGGGGACGTTCCGCGGGATCATCAGTCCGGTCTGGGCGACGCCGGAGAACTGCCATTTCACGAGCTGCGAGTCGCGCAGGGCGGTGTCGAGCGCCGCGGCGGCGTCCCCGGGGGAGAAGAGTTCGCGCCATTCCTCGACGCCGAGGTCCTGGAAAGTCCGCACGCTCAGGAGAAAGCCGTAGTCGTCGAGGGTGACGAGCGCGTTGCCGCCGACCGCGTCCTTGAGCCGTTTCGTGACGATGCGGGAGAGGGCGTCGTTGGCGCTGCGTCCGATGAGGCTGTGGAAGAAGAACTGGAGGCGGTCTTCGCCCTCCTCCTCGCCGGGCAGGTAGCGTTCGATGAGGAAGCGCCGCTCCGTGGGGATCTTCGAGATCAGGGCCTGGTTCTCGAAATGGTCGAGAATGGCCTCGGCATTGGTTTGCGAGATCGACCATTCCTCGACGAGCCGGTCGGCGACCGAGGCGGAATCCTCGCCGCGCACGTGGAGGCGGTCGTCGAGATCGGTCCGGAGCGCCGCGACGGCGCGCGCCATGCCCGACGCGAGCGGCATTTTGTTCGCGTTCCAGCTCGGCACCGTCGGCATCCGGCCCCTCGCATCCTCGACCACGACCTCGGCGGGCGAGCTTTCGACGAGCTTCACGGTCCGTCCCGCGAGGACGAAGATGTCGCCGGGCTTGAGACCCTTCACGAAGTTCTCCTCGACCGAGCCGAGTCGTTTCCGTCGGTTCAGGGTCACCTTCACGGTGCCGTCGGCGTGGATCGTGCCGATGTTCGCGAGGTAATCGCGCTCCACCTTCTTCGAGACGGTGTGGAAACGGCCGTCGCGTTCCTCGATCTTGCCGAAGGTCTCGCGATACTGGCCGCGCAGGGATCGCCCGCCGCCCTCGAGGTAGTCGAAGAGCCTCTCCAGGGTTGCGCGCTCCAGATTCCGGAAGGGAAAGGCCGCGCGCACCGTCTCAAGCGCCTCGTCGACCGTGACGCCACCGTCCATGGCCATGCCGACGACGTGCTGCACGATCACGTCGGGGGCGAAGTCGAGGATCTTCACCGGGTCGAGCTGCTTCTCGTGGGCGAGGCGGGCGCAGACGACGCACTCGATGAGGTCGTTGATGTTCGTCGCGACGAGGACGCCGTGGCTTTGCCGGTGGATGGAGTGGCCGGAGCGTCCGACGCGCTGCAGCGCCCGCGAGATGCCCTTCGGCGTGCTCACCATGACCACCGTATCGATATGGCCGATGTCGATGCCGAGCTCGAGGCTGGTCGAGCACACCACCCCGCGGAGGGCCCCCTCCTTGAGCCGGTCCTCGACCTCCTGGCGCAGATCGCGGTCGAGGGAGGAATGGTGGCACTCGATCGCATCGGCCAGGGTCGGCAGGGCGAGCTTGAGCCGATGGGCGATGCGCTCGGCCCCGGAACGCGTGTTCGTGAAGAAGAGGGTGGTGCGGTTCCGCTCCACGATCGCGGCCATGTCGGTGATGAGACGCGAGGCGGTGTAGCCGGCGGGAGGATAAGCCTGCTTGCGGATCGGGGTGAGCACCTCGATGAGCGCTTGCCGCCCCGTCGCGACCTCGCGGACGGCGGGACGCGGCCCCGACCCTCCGAGAAAGTCGGCCACCGTCCCGAGCGGCGCGACGGTGGCGGACAATCCGATGCGGCAGAGGGGCGCAACGGTGGTTTTGTCAGGGACGCGCCGGCTCCGGATGCGCTCGAGACGCTCCATCGAGACGCTGAGATGGATGCCCCGCTTGTTTTCCGCGAAGGCGTGGAGCTCGTCGACGATGACGTGGTCGCACCGGGCGAGGGCCTCGCGGAATCCGGCCTGGGGCAGGAGGATGGCGAGGCTCTCCGGCGTGGTGATGAGGAAATGCGGCGGCTTGCGCCGCTGCTTCTGTCGCTCCGCCGCGGGCGTGTCGCCGGTGCGCAGGCCGACCCGGACGACCCCGTCGAGTCCAAGTCCGGCGAGCGGCTCCTCGAGATTCTTTCGGATGTCGTAGGCGAGGGCGCGCAGGGGCGAGACGTAGACGCATCGGATCCCGTCCGGGGCGAGGCGTCCCTCGTCGTGTTCGCGGGCGAGGCGGTCGAGGATGCCGAGGAATCCGGCGAGGGTTTTCCCGGAGCCGGTCGGCGAGGAGAGCAGCACGGACCGGCCCGCCGCGATGTCCGGCAGGCAGAGGCGCTGGCCCTCCGTCGGCTTGCCGAAGGCGCGGCGGAACCAGTCCGCCACGCGGGGGTGCAGGCTTTCCCAGAAGACGCGGTCCTCGTTCACGCAAAGGAATACGGTGCGCCACCCGATTGGGCAAGTGGCTCGCCGGGGAAACCGATTCAGTTCCACGGGTGCCCCGGTCTTCTTCGTTCCGTTTCGTCAATCCCGACTCCGATCTGCACCGCGGTGGTTCCGAAAACCCACCCGACGACCGCGTCGGAGGCGGGCTTCCCAGCGGAGAAATCACGGGGGAATCTTGGCCATCCTAACGACCAGCCCCAAAGGCGTTTCAGGGTGAAGATTCCCTTTTCCCCTGGTCAGCCGATTCCGGCCAGTGCACCCAATACGCCATGGCATCGTCCACTTTCGCTCGAAAGCCGCCATCGCCGGAGCGCGGGAATTGCTGATTCAGTTGGGAATCAGGGCACCTGTTCGGGGCGGGATGGCTACCCCGTGAGGGCGGCATGGTGAGCGGCTCACGGGATTGGGCGATTTTTGAGGATGGCTCCGGTTGGAGTTGTAGACGATTTTTTGAAGATGTCCTCAAGATGGAATAGCTCGCCGCACAACGTTTTCGGAAAGATTGAACGAGCAGATCGGGCGCGGGCGGTAGCATGGGCTTCCAACCGAGGCCTTCGTCGGGGAACTCGCGGACGGCCGTCCCACGCCCTCTCGCTTGCCCGCTCCGAGATGGGGCGGGCCTTCAGAGCGGCGGGACCTTTAAGGGACTTCGGCGTCGTTCCGGACCTGCATGGGCTGGAAGCCCATGCCACATTCACGACCGAATTCCGGAACCCCGGTGCGGAGATGTAGAGAATTTTGTGTTGGGGGAATTTCGCGCCCCACCCCGGCGAGATGGCGATCCAAACCACCGAGACATGAGACGCATTGTTTTCATGCGGTCATCGTGGCAAAGATCGCGAAACCTTGAACCGGGAAGGTTAAAGCAAGGCACCGTTGCAGGTCTCTGCATCTCCAACCCGCTCAAGGGCATCAAGGAATCCACGCGTTTCAACAACCCGAATCCGGTTCCGAATTCAGCCCGCAGCGACTTATTTGCCGTCGGCCTTGTCGAGAACGGCTTTCACCTCTTTCTCGACTTCGGCGTAAAGGGATTCGTCGGCCTTGAGCACATCCTTGGCGGCGTCGCGTCCTTGGGCAACCTGAGTGCCCCTGAAGCTGATCCACGAACCGCGTTTCTGGAGGATCTCATGCTCCAAGGCAAGGTCGAGGAGTGAACCGACCGCGGAGATGCCTTCGTTGAACATGATGTCGAACTCGGCCTCGCCATAAGGCGGAGCGACCTTGTTCTTGACCACCTTCAATTTGGTGCGGTTGCCGGTGACGGTGCCGTCGGCGGCCTTGATGCTGCCGGTGCGGCGGATATCGCAGCGGACCGAGCTGTAGAACTTGAGGGCACGGCCGCCGGGCTGGGTTTCGGGGTTGCCGAACATGATTCCGACCTTCTCGCGGATCTGGTTGGTGAAGATGACGACGGTGCGGGCCTTGGAGATGATCGCGGTGAGCTTGCGGAGGGCGGCGCTCATGAGGCGGGCTTGGGCGCCGACGGTGGCGTCGCCGATCTCGCCGTCGAGTTCCTGCTTCGTGACAAGGGCGGCCACGGAGTCGAGGACGATGACGTCGAGAGCATTCGAACGCACAAGGGTCTCGACGATGCGGAGGGCCTCCTCACCCGAGCTGGGCTGCGAGAGGAGGAGGTTGTCGAGATCGACGCCGAGGCGGCGGGCATACTGGGGATCGAGGGCGTGCTCGACATCCACGAAGGCGGCGAGGCCACCCTGCTTTTGGGCCTGGGCGATTACCGTCAGGGTGAGCGTCGTTTTCCCCGAGGATTCGGGACCGTAGACCTCGACGATACGGCCACGGGGGAATCCACCGGCCCCGAGGGCCCGGTCGATGAGGACGTTCCCGGTGGGAATGACTTCGACATCCATCCGGTTGTCGGTGCCGAGGCGCATGATTGCGGATTCGCCGAAGTCTTTCTGGATCTGGGAAATGGCGAGATCCAGGTTCTTCGCGCGGGCGTCGGAGACGCGGCTGTTCTCCTTGTCGTTGCTTTTCGAGGCGGCCATGTCGGATGCGGATGGGGAGGGAGCGGTGGCCCGTGCGGAAGTCTTCCTCACGGGTGGGGTCTTGGGAGCGGGGACCGGAAGGGAAGGAATGGAATCGTCGGAATCGTTCGTGGAGATCACACCTTCTTCGGCTTGGGTAGGAGATAGCAGTTCAACCATGGGATGACAAATTGTTGTTTCGAAGATAGTTTAAACAAAAGTGTTCAGAAGTCCAGTAAAAACGTGAACATTGTTCAATTTGGCGGGTTCCGTTGCGGTTGCGCCGGCGGGTAGTGTGCCGGATGATCCTCCTTTCCGCCGAGGAACCAGTTCCGGCGGGCAACGAATTCCCCATGCGCATTCTTTCCGGCATCCAACCGAGCGGCCGCCTCCACATCGGCAATTACTTCGGCATGATGGAGCCCTCGATCCGACTGCAGGACGAGGGCGAGGCCTTTTATTTCATCGCCGACTACCACGCCCTGACGTCGACCCACGATCCGAGGGCGCTGCGGTCGAACGTGCGCGACCTCGCCATCGACTTCCTCGCGTGCGGACTCGATCCTGACAAATCCACTTTCTGGAAACAGTCGGACGTCGTCGAGGTAACGGAGCTGGCGTGGATCCTCAGCTGCGTCACGCCGATGGGTCTTCTCGAGCGCTGCGTCTCCTACAAGGACAAGATCGCCCAGGGCCTCTCGCCCTCGCACGGACTCTTCGCCTATCCGGTGCTGCAGGCGGCCGACATCGTCATCTTCGACGCGAACGTGGTGCCGGTGGGCCGGGACCAGAAGCAGCACCTCGAGGTGACGCGCGACATCGCGCAGAAGTTCAACGACCGCTACGGCGACGGCCTTCTCGTCATTCCCGAGCCGCGCATCCGCGAGGAGACGGCGGTGGTGCCCGGCCTCGACGGCCGCAAGATGAGCAAGAGCTACGACAACGCGATCGACCTCTTCGAGGAGACCGAGAAGAAGCTCCGCTCGAAGATCATGAAGATCGTGACGGACTCGACTCCGGTGGAGGCCCCCAAGGATCCCACCGAAAGCTACATCGTGCAGCTCTACCGTCTTTTCTCGACGCCGGACGAGGTCGCGGAGATGGAGGCCTCCTTCCGCGCGGGCGGACAAGGCTACGGTCATTACAAGCAGCAGCTCTTCGAGAAGATCCGCGACCACTTCGCGCCGATGCGCGAGCGACGCGAGGCGATCGTGAAGGACGCCGGTTACGTCGATGACGTCCTCGCGATGGGGGCGAAGAAGGCAAGGACCGAGGCGCGCAAGGTGATTGAACGAGTGCGCGCCGCGGTGGGGATGTAGGGCGCGGCCTTGGTCGGAAATCGGTAATCGGCAATGGGGTCGGCGGCAAGGAGCGGGGTCGCCCTCGGCCCCGGTTCGGCGTCCCTGGTCCGAGGTCCGACCTTCGACCACGGACCGGGGCCTCACCGCTTCTTCTTGAAATACTCCGAAGGATCAACGGGCGGTTTGCGCTTCGGTGCTTCCGTCGCGGGAGCTTCCGCGGGCACGGGTTTCTCCATGGCGGGTTTCCCAGGCGCGGCGGGAGCCTCCTTCGTTTCCGCGGGCGGCGGGAAAACGGCGTCGGGGGCGAGGACGGTGACCTGTTTCGGATCGGTCAGCTTGATCTGCGGCTTGCCCTGGTAGAGGGAAATGGATCCCTCGACGGCAAGGCGTTTGCCCTCGTAGGCTTCGGCGGGTTCCCCGTCGGGAAACTGGCCGAGATCGCTCTTGAAGGTGACGAGGAAAAAGACGGCTTCCTTGAAGTTGACGAAGTTTGTTCCCGAGGCCGACTTGCCCGATCCATTCGTCTCACCGTGGACGATCACCCTCTGCCCTTCCTTCGCGACGAGGGCCTCGGTTTCGGTCGCGGCGAGATAGAGCTTGTCCTGGGCCGAAGCGGTGGCAGCGAGGAGGACGAGGATGACGTTGAGGGAGGCAAGTCGTTTCATGAGGGAATCGTGGGTCGCGGGGCAACGCCGTTCAAGGCGCTTCATGATCGGGATTGTGCAGCGCGGCGACGCGGCCATTGGCATGGACGACGGTGATCTCGGCGATGTCCGGAGGGGCGGTCTCCTGGATGACGACGACGGAATCGGCGATGGCATCGAGCACGGGCCGGTCATGGCGGACGAGTTCGAAGGCGATCTTGGCTCCGCCCCGGTTGGGGCTGCGCAGGAGTTCGGCCAGTTCCTCGCCCGGGAGAAAGCGTCCCGAAAGATCCTCCCACGAGGCCGGATAGCGGTCGCGGTTGGCCCGTGCATACTCCTCGCAGGCGACAAAGAGACGCGAGGCTCGGCTGCGGCTCTCGGCGCGGTGCCGTTCCTCGAGCCCCTCCCGCCATTGCTCGAGGGCCGGGAACGTGAGTCCGACCACAAGGACAAGGACAGGGAAAGACAACATCGTGGCGTAACCGAGCCAGAGCGCGAAGGAGGCGAGGCGCCGGCCACGCCGAGGCACGGTCGCGGTCTCGTGCCGGGCAACATGGCCGCAGATCGCGGCGATGGCGGACAGAAAGAGTCCGAAGACCAGCCAGAGGGTCGCGAAGCCCAGCAACGCGAGAACGGTGCCAAAGATGGCAGACTTCGACCATTCGACCGGTCTTCCGCCGCTTGCTGGAGCCGCCGATTTCATGCGCGCGAGGCTCTTTATCACGGGAGCGGGTTCGAGGAAACTGCAATTTCGCGATTGTCCTCCCGAGGCGGGATTCGTGAGAAAAGAAAGGTGATGACGACGAAGGCGCAGGTTCCCAATCCGGCACCGAGGAGGAGATTGGTCTGGAGCTCGAAACGCGAGGCGGTGAAACCCGCCGCGAGGCTGCCGAAGACGCGCGCCGTGCCGGCGATCGCCATGGTGAAAACCCCCTGGATCGAATTGCGGAACTCATCCCCGGCGAGCCGGTTCAGGAACATGACCGGTCCGATGTAGAGAGCGATCACCTCGAATCCATGGCCGAGCTGGACGAGCACGGCGACGACCGGATTTGGAAAGAGGGACAGCAGGGTCATGCGCAGGACCATGCAGCTGAGCCCCAGGACCATGATTCCCTTCAGCCGGAGATGCGCCTGCAGCCACGGCATGAGGAGGGTGCATCCCACCTCAGCAAGGACCCCGAGCATGATGACGAGGGCGATGTAGGGTTTGGGAATCCCCACGACCTCGTCGAGGTAGTTTCCGATGAAGGCGTAGTAGGTCGCGGCGGCGAGATAGGCGAAGAGCAGCCCGAGGCAGAGCCATCGCGCCTTCGGGGCGAAGAGGGCGGCGAAGGCCTGCCGCGAGGGGAGCTTTGCCGTCGCGATCCGCTCTCGACGCGCCACCGGTTGCAGGGTGAAGCTGTTCGCGAGGCTCAGGAAACAGAAGACCATCGCGCAGGGCAGGATCGAACGCACCTCGGCCCCCTGGAGGAGCGGATAATAAAGAACGAGACTGGGCACGATGTAGCCGGTCGTCCCCCAGATCCGCACCATCGGGTATTCGATGACCTTTCCTCCGGCGCGGCGCACTTCTTCCGAGAGGGAGAAATAATACCCGTCCTGCAGTGGCAACATCGCGACCGAGGCGAGCCCGTGGAAAAAAAAGAGCACGAGCGTGAGGACGATGCTCTTCGAAAAAAAGAGCAGGGCGAGAACGACCGCGCTGCATGTGTAGGCCACCGCGAGGATGCGCCGCGTGTCGAGTTTGTGGTCGGCCAGCAGCGTGAGGAGTGCGGGGGAGCAGAGCGTCGGCACGCCCATCAAGGACATGGCGAGGCCGATCTGGAGATCGTTGAACCCACCCTGCTCGCGCAGGAACACCGTCACGAGCGGCATGACGCTGCCGATCGCGGCGAAACTGAGGAAAAACTGGCGGCGCAGGGCGGTCATCGGTCCCGGAACCCGACGGAAACGGCGCGAGGAGCGAAGGTCGGGGGCGGATCAGAGAATCCCTCATCGCCGGGCGGAGTCAATCGCGGCCACCTTTTCCGGTCAAAACCCAGTCCCGCTTCAACTCTGCGAAAAAAAACCCGCCCCGGATCGCCGGAGCGGGTCGAAAGGAATCGTTCCCTCGGGCGAGGGACGATCAATCGGGGAGGAGGACGTTCTCCGGAGTGGTGTCGAGCCAACCACCGGAACTGGAGCCTTCCTCGTCGGCCATGCGCTGTTCGAATATGTTCTGCACGAGGCGGTCACGACTGCGGATGGTGGCACCGGGCTGGGCCGTGGTGAGGCTTTCTTCCGAGACATGGCCACCGCAGTAGCCGACCACGGCTTTCTTCGATTTGAGCCACGGGTGATACTGGCCATATTCGCCCGGGCCGTCCATGAGACCATCGGCCACGAGCGGAGAGCGGCTGAAGCTGGTATCGGTCTGGCCGGTGGCGTAGGCGTAAACGTTCTCCTGGGGCTCCAATTGACCGTCTTCCCGGGGCGGCTGCATTTTCTCGGGGTGCTTGGTCTGGATCCAGAAGATGATTTCCGTGTCGATGTAATCGGGGATGAGCACGTTGAATGCATCGGTCGAATTGGCGAATTGCGAGGTCTGGCCACCGCCACCGCCGGAGTTCTGATCGTCCGGATCGAAGGAGGGGTAGACGCCTTCCCAGTCCGCCGCGAAGGCGCGGCAACCGAGCAGGATCTGTTTGACGTTGCTCACGTCCTTGGTGCGTTTGGCGCGCTCCTGGATGCCGTTGTAGGCGGGCATTGCCGAACTCGCGAGGATGCCGATGATCGCGATGACGACCAGCAGTTCGATCAGGGTGAAGGCACCCCGGTAATGATGGTTAACTTTCATGGTGTGGTTTTTGGGTATGTTGCGTTATGATAGACCCCTGAGCCGGAAGGCTTGGGGATTATGTAGTGCTGAAGATGACATCGTAAATACCTCATCTTCGCGATGAGAATGCCATTTTTCGGGAATCGCCTCAAGAAAAATCGGAAACAACCGATCTGAAATTTTAATTTTTTGCCCCATCGGCCGACATGACCCTGATCCCTCTCGAAGACCAGTTCGAAGACCTCATTGCCAAGTCGATGCGGGGCCTCCACCTCGGGGAAACCGAGCTCTCCGAGCGCACCGGGGTGCCGCGCGACATCCTCTCCCGCCTTTGCCGCGGCGAATTCTGTGACGAAGCCGCCCTCGTCAAGGTGGCGCGCGCCCTCGCCCTCGATCCCCGGACCCTGACGATGGCCGCCTCACGGGTCTGGGCACCACGCCCCGTCTCCGTCGAGGGACTCGAGATGTTCAACCTCCCCTACCGCGACATGCGGGTGAACGCCTACCTCGTCTGGGATCCCGCGACCAAGGCGGCGGCCTTCTTCGACACCGCGACCGACCACGCCCCGCTCGTCGCGAAGGCCACCTCCCTCGGCGTCACGGTCGAGGCGATCTTCCTGACCCACACTCACAACGACCACCTCGCCGCCCTCGAGGCGCTGAAGTCCGCCTTCCCCGTGGCGAAGACCTGGTCGAACCGCGCTGAACCCTGGGCGGGGACGACCACCTTCGCCGAGGGCGAGGCCTTCACGATCGGCTCGCTTCGCTTCGCGATCCGCACCACCAGCGGCCACTCCCCCGGCGGCACCACCTACGTCATCGACGGCCTCGCCCGCCCCCTCGCGATCGTCGGCGACGCCCTCTTCGCCGGCTCGATGGGCGGCGGCATGGTCTCCTTCGCCGACGCGTGGAAAAACAACCGGGAAAAGATCCTCACCTTGCCCGACGATACCGTCCTCTGCCCCGGACACGGTCCCCTCACCACCGTCGGCGAGGAAAAGCGCAACAATCCCTTCTTCTCCGCGGAGTTCAGCGCATGAGAGACGCGCCCGAGCTCATCCTCGCCTCCGGATCCCCGCGGCGGCGCGACCTGCTTTCCGAAGCCGGCTATCGCTTCCGCGTCGAGGCCCCCGAGGTCGAGGAAAACGAGGACACGAGCCTGCCGATCCGCCTTCTCACCTCGGAAAACGCCCGCGACAAGGCCGCCGCCGTCGCGGAGCGGAATCCGGACGCCGTCGTCCTCGCCGCCGACACCCTCGTCCTCCTCGGCGACACCGTCCTGAGCAAGCCCGCCAACCGCGCCGAGGCGACCCGCATGCTCGCCTCGCTCAACGGACGCACCCACGAAGTCTTCACCGCCGTCGCGATGCGCCACGGCCGCACCGGACGTTCCCACGACCTCACCGTGACGACGCGGGTCCATTTCAAGACGCTCACCGCCGCGGAGCAGGCCGACTATCATGCCCGGATCGATCCCATGGACAAGGCCGGAGCCTACGCCGCCCAGGACCACGGCACCCTCATCATCGAGCGCATCGAGGGCTCGATGAGCAATGTCATCGGCCTGCCCATGGAGGAAGTGGTCGCGGCGCTGCACGAACAGTTCGGGATCACAGCGGATCCTCGATAAAAAGCTCCCCCGCCCGTCTCCGCACGTGGAATCCTCCCGGGAGGTTCGCCTTTGCCGGCCGGTCGTCGGAGAGGAGCACCGCGGCGACCCCCTCGACCTCGGCCAGCCCGCAGTCCGGCACCCCCGATCCGCGCAGCCAGGAAAGGAGGAGACGGTTCCGCTTCGCCGCCGGCATCGCCCGCAGCGCCGTCACCTCAAGGCCCGCGCCGCGCCGCGGCAGTTCCCCGAGCGACTCCGCCGCCCAGGCCTCGTCGAGGGCTGCGAGCCGCGCCGCGCGGAGGATGGCGGTCCGGGCGTCGCGACCGAAGACCGCCTCGATTTCCGGGAGAAGACGGTTCCGGATGCGGTTGCGCAGGGCGAAGTCCGAGGCATTGCTCGCGTCCTCGCGGAGGTCGATCCCGTTCATCCTGACATAATCAGCAATCTCCGCGCGCGTCACTTCGAGAAAGGGACGCACCAGGGTCAGCCCGATCCCGTCGACGGTCCGATCCGATTCCTCCGCCATTCCCGCGAGCCCGCGCGAACCCGCGCCGCGGAAGAGGCGCATCAGGACCGTCTCGACCTGGTCATCGGCGTGATGGGCGAGAAAGACGCGCGAAACCGACCGCTCCCGCGCCACCGCCGCGAGGGCCCGGTAGCGGAGTTCCCGCGCCGCGGTCTCGAGCGAGCATTTTTCCTCCGCCGCGAAGGCCGCCGCATCGACCCGGCGGATCTCGCAGGGAGTCCCGAACCGCTTCGCCGCGGCCTCGACGAAGGCCGCGTCGGCCTCGCCCTCCGCACCCCGCAACCCGTGCTCCACGTGCACCGCGACGAGCCCGGTCCACCCATACGACCGCAGGAAGTGCCACAGCGCCATCGAATCGCATCCGCCCGAAACCGCGATCAGCGCCGGCTCCGCGGGATCCCACCGCTCCCTCACGGAAGCGGCGAGCCGGCTCCACCGATCAGGCAACGCGGACGACATCTCCCGCCCATTGAACAGGGTCCGCTGTCCGAGTCAACCCTCAACAAGGGCCGTTGTCCTTTGTCCGTTGTCTGCCCACCGCCCACCGATCACCGCCCCCGCCTCCGCCGTTGATTTTCCCCCGCCGCGGGTTTATCGGCTCCCACCGCGTTTTGCGGCCTCTTTACCCCAGCCACGACCATGTCCACCGTCCCCACGATCCACTACACGAAGACCGACGAAGCCCCCGCCCTTGCGACCTATTCCCTCCTGCCCATCGTCCGGGCCTTCACGAAGTCGTCGGGCATCGCGGTCGAGGCTCCCGACATCTCCCTCGCCGGACGCATCCTCGCCCTCTTCCCCGAGTTCCTGAAGGAAGACCAGCGCATCCCCGACTTCCTCACCTCGCTCGGAAAACTCGCCACCACCCCCGAGGCGAACATCGTCAAGCTCCCCAACATCTCCGCCTCCGTGCCCCAGTTGAAGGAGGCCATCGCCGAGCTCCAGTCGCAGGGCTACGCCCTCCCCGATTATCCCGAGGAGGCCTCCACCCCAGAGCTCAAAGACATCAAGGCCCGCTACGACCGCGTCAAGGGCAGCGCCGTCAACCCCGTCCTCCGCGAGGGCAATTCCGACCGCCGCGCGCCGAAGGCGGTGAAGGACTACGCCAAGGCCAATCCCCACTCCATGGGCAAATGGTCGCCCGATTCGAAGACCCGCGTCGCCACCATGGGGGCCGACGACTTCTTCTCGAATGAAAAGTCGATCACCGTCGACGAGCCCACCGATGTGAAGATCGAGTTCGTCGCCGCCGATGGCACCACCACCGTGCTGAAGGCCTCCACCCCGCTGAAGGCCGGCGAGATCTTCGACGCCACCGTCATGCGGAAGGCCGCCCTCGTCGCCTTCCTCGAGGAACAGGTCGCCGCCGCCAAGGCCGAGGGCGTCCTCCTCTCCCTCCACCTCAAGGCCACCATGATGAAGGTCTCCGACCCCATCATCTTCGGCCACGCCGTCGCGGTCTATTTCAAGGACCTCATCCGGAAGCACCAGGCCACCCTCGACAAGCTCGGCGTCGACTTCCGCAACGGCTTCGGCGACCTCGTCGCCAAGATCGAGAGCCTGCCCGCCGCCGAGAAAGCCGCCATCGAGGCCGACATCGCCGCCGCCTACGCCGCCGGCCCCGACCTCGCCATGGTCAATTCCGACCTCGGAATCACCAATCTCCACGTCCCCAGCGACGTCATCGTCGATGCCTCGATGCCCGCGATGATCCGCGCCTCCGGCAAGATGTGGAACAAGCTCGGCAAGGAGCACGACACCCTCGCCGTCATCCCCGATTCCAGCTACGCCGGCATCTACACCGTCGTCATCGATGACTGCAAGGCCCACGGCGCCTTCGACCCCGCCACGATGGGCTCCGTCCCCAATGTCGGCCTCATGGCCCAGAAAGCCGAGGAATACGGCTCGCACGACAAGACCTTCGAGATCCCCGGCGAGGGCAGCGTCCGCGTCGTCGACGCCTCCGGCAAGGTCCTCCTTGAGCACGCCGTGTCGCAGGGCGACATCTGGCGCGCCTGCCAGACGAAGGACGCCCCCATCCGCGACTGGGTGAAGCTTGCCGTCGCCCGCGCCCGCGCCACGGGCAGCCCCGCCGTCTTCTGGCTCGATGAAGAGCGCGCCCACGACGCCGAGCTCATCAAGAAGGTCGGCCAATACCTCGGCGAACACGACACCGACGGACTCGAGATCATGATCCTCTCCCCCGTCGAGGCCACCGAATACAGCCTCGCCCGCATCCGCCGCGGCGAGGACACCATCTCCGTCACCGGCAACGTCCTCCGCGATTACCTCACCGACCTCTTTCCCATCCTTGAGCTCGGCACCAGCGCCAAGATGCTCTCGATCGTCCCCCTCATGAACGGCGGGGGCCTCTTCGAAACCGGAGCGGGCGGCTCCGCGCCGAAACACGTCCAGCAGTTCCTCGCCGAGAATTACCTGCGCTGGGACAGCCTCGGCGAGTTTCTCGCCCTAGCCGTCTCCCTCGAGCACCTCGGCGAAGTCACCGGAAACGGACGCGCCAAGCTGCTCGCGAAGACCCTCGACGCCGCCACCGGCGACTTCCTGAAACACGACCGCTCCCCCGGCCGCAAGCTCGGGACGATCGACAACCGCGGCAGCCACTTTTTCCTTGCGATGTATTGGGCCCGGCAGTTGGCCGCGCAGGAGGAGGACCCGGCGCTGAAGGCGGAGTTCGCTCCCCTCGCCGAGGCCCTGACGACGAACGAGACAACGATCGTCGGGGAGTTGTTGGCGGTGCAGGGGCAGTCCGTGGACATCGGCGGGTATTACCATCCGGATGATGCGAAGGCCGAAGCCGCGATGCGGCCCAGCGCGACGTTCAACGCGTTGTTGGGGTGAGGGCCACGCCCCCCGTTTCGCGAAGCGGTCCAATCACCTTGGAACCCGACAAGTCGTCAGGGCTGGGCGTTCCTTCTCCAAGCCGATGCCCTCTCGAATCCGAATCCTTTTCCTCTTGCTGCGCTCTGTCGCCATCATTCTCGTCGTGGCGGGGGCTTTGCTCGCGGTCGATGACCGGCTCGCCCGACCGTCGCTGAGCGGATTCGACCCGGACCGACTGGGGCGGCTCGAGGCCGCGATGTGGCGCGACTACTATGAGCATCGTTGGCCAGCCCTCGCCCTGAATGGACTGCGGGTCGCGTGTGGGGAATATGGATTTTCGGGATGGGACGGCTTCCGTTCCTCGCTCCTTGCGGCGCGGGCCGCCCTTCATTTTCGGGAAAATACCGATGACCCCCGCTGCCTCCCGCTGCTGGAGCGCTATTATGCGGTCCTTGCCGACGGTCTCGGAGAGAAGTTCGACACCGTGGCCGCGGCCCGACTTGAATTGGAATGGTGGCGCGAGCGGAGAAGAAAGCTCGGTCCGGAGGATTATGCGAAGACCATCGCCGCCAATGTCTCGGTCGTCTACGGACTACCGCCCGGAACCCTGGCCCTCCCTTCGCTGAAACGCGCCCAAGCGATGCACTACCGCGACCTGCACGGACGAGTCGGCTCCATGACCGAAGCCGATTGGTCCGAAGTCGCCCGTCAGCTTGGCGAAGCCTATGGTGATCTGAAGGCGGTGGCGATGAGCCGATGACTGGTCACTCTGCCGCCAATCCGCGGATGCGCAGCCAGTCGGCGCCGCGGTCCTTCCAGGTGCCGATCACGGAACCGGGACGAGCCCGCGTTCCATACCCGTGTCCGCCATTCTGGTAGACATGCAATTCGCCCGGGACGCCGTGCGCTTTCATCCCGAGATAAATGAGGGCCGCTCCCAGGGAGGAGGACTTGTCGTCGTCGGTGTGGACGAGAAAGCCGGGAGGCATGTTCGCCGAAGGCGCGATCTGCGGCATGAGACGGCCCGTCTTTTCATCGGCAACCCGCCATGGATAAATCAGCAACGAAAAATCGGGGAGGAAACCGGCTTCATCGATCGCGTCGACCGCTTCGTAGGCCGCAGTGGTGCTCGTGAGATGGATCGCCGCGACCTGGCCGCCGGCGGAAAAGCCGAGGAGTCCGATTTTCGCAGGATCGAGTCCATACTTCTTCGCATGGTGGCGCAGATGGCGGATGCCGCGCTGGGAGTCTTGAAGGGGCCGTTTCCATGGCTCCGTCTTTGCCGCCGCCTCTCCTGAGGGATCGACTCCGGTGGTGGTGCGATAGTTCAGGACATAGGCGGAGATGCCGAGCCCGTTCAGCCACTCCGCCGCCTCCGATCCCTCGAGGTTCGGAACCACCCTCGCAAAACCGCCTCCGGGAAGGATGAGCACGCCGACGCCCGTGGCCTTTTCCTTCGGAGCGGGAAATAAGTCCAGAGTGGGTGCGGTGATGCTCTCAACGCGGCGGATCGGCGGCTGGTCTTCCGGCCGGGTCGGCAAGTCCGTGCCCGCCTGCTTGGTGGTTTCCCCGGGAGCGAGGTCGGGCCAGAGGGGAATCGTCCCGGCCTTGGCGGAACCGAGGAGCAAGGTGGTGATGGCAAAGAAGGCGGAACAAAGACGGGGAATCATCCCCCAGCTTAGGCACCAAACCGCCGTCCTGGGCAAGAGCGGAATCGCGGGATTGGGAAAACGCGAACCCCTCGCCGGTTCGGCGGGATGGCCCGGCTTTATCGTCCCTTGCTCAAATCTCCACCGCAAATCGCTCCCCGACCTTGACCGATCGCACGAAGGCCGTCATGAGGCGGATGACATTCTCCACGTCCGCGAAGTCGGCCATTTCGACGATGCTGTGCATGTAGCGAAGGGGCAGGGAGATCAGGGCGCAGGGGATGCCCCCGCGGACGGTAAAGATCGAATCGGTGTCCGTGCCGGTGTAGCGCGAGGAGGCCTCGTGCTGCAGCCGAATGCCTTGCTCGGCGGCGAGGCTCATGAGACGTTCCACCATCACCGGATGATTGGCGGTGCCGTGGGTGATGGAGGGGCCTCCGCCGAGGGTGACCTTGCCGTGTTGCGGATGCTTGATGTCGGGACTGTCGGTCGCGTGGGTGACATCGAGGACGAGGCACAGATCGGGCTTGAGGTGATAGGCCGCCATCGTCGCGCCGTGGCCGCCGATCTCCTCCTGCACCGCATTGAGGGCGAGACAGGTCGCTGCGGGGCGGCTTTCGGTTTCGGCGAGGCGACGGATCACTTCGGAAATGATGAACCCACCGATGCGGTTGTCGAGGGCCCGGCCCACGATCCGGTTCTTGCCGAAAGCCACCGCACCGTCGGCGTAGACGGCGGGATGCCCCACGCGGATGCCCATCTCAGCGACTTCGGCCGCGCTCGACGCACCGATGTCGACGAAGAGCTCATGCACTTCGGGAGCTTTTTCGCCGTCTTTGCGGTCGCGAATGTGGATCGCGGTGTTGCCGATGATGCCGAGGACCTCGCCCCGGTCGCCGAATACGGTGAGACGCCGCCCACGCGCGTTGGCCCAGTCCGATCCGCCGATGCGGTCGACGCGGAGGAAGCCGTCGTCGGCGATGTATTTGACGATGAATCCGATCTCGTCGGCATGCGCCTCAATCATGACGCGCGGTGCCCCGGAGTCGGTGCCGTTCACCGTGGCCCAGGCGTTGCCGTAGCTGTCGCTCTCGACCGAGTCGGCGAACTCACGGCAGCGTTTTGCCCAGACCCGCTGCCCGCGGACCTCGAAGCCGGTCGGGCTGGGAGTGTTGAGAAGTTCGTAGAGGAAGGAGGTGACGTCGGGGTTCATAGGATGGTCGGGTGTCGGTGGTCGAATTTTCCGGACTACGGATAAGCTCGTCAAACGGTTTGGTAAATGGCGTCGAGACAAAAGGATCGGAGTCATTCGCGTCCATGCGACCCATCGCAAAACCGGTATCATGGAAATTTTCACGATCTTGGTGACCCGATGCACGGTCCATCCAACATGAATGGGAAAAGACTGGCATTCAGGCGGTCACGCGTCTTTCCATCCGGTCGCGAAATCACCGCCCTTGTCAGCCTCAAGCGGCTCTCCGAGCAACCTCCTTGCCCCGTCTCGACGACCGTCCAGGGGCGGGGTGCCGGAACCGGCTCCGATCCTGGCCACGAAACCCGTCCGGCGAGATGACATCGGCCTTTGCAAAGGAGCGGCAACCGTCTTAGCCTACCAGCCATCATGGCGGAAACGACCCTGACCCCTGAGGAACTCCTCGCCCGCTTTGCCGACCGACGCATCCTCGTGGTCGGGGATGTGATGCTGGACTGGTTCATCTGGGGAAGCGTCTCGCGGATTTCCCCGGAGGCCCCGGTGCCGGTGGTGGAGGTCCAGAGCGAGTCCCGCTATCCCGGCGGCGCGGCGAACGTGGCCCGGAACATGACGCCTTTCGGCACGACGGTGGAGCTTTCCGGTCTCTACGGACAGGACGCGAACGGATCGCTCCTCGAGGAGACCCTGGCCGAAAACGGCATCGGCATGTCCCTCTGCCTTCGGCGCGGGGAATACCACACGATCACGAAAACCCGCGTCGTCGCGAGACACCAGCAGGTCGTCCGCATCGACCGGGAAAAACGCCGCCTTCTCTCCCCCGAACTGGCCGTCGAGCTCGTCTCCCGCATCCGCGAGGTCCTGCCGCGCATCGACGGGATCATCCTCGAGGATTACGGCAAAGGTCTCATCACCCAGGACCTCGTCTCCGGTCTTCTTGCCGCGGCGGCGGAGCGCGGCATCCCCGTGACGGTCGATCCCAAACCCGGCAACCCGATCGAATGGCGCGGCGTCACCACGGTGAAGCCGAATCGTTCCGAGGCCTTTGCCTGTGCCGGGATCGAGGACGTGAACCGCGACGCGGGAGTTGCGCCCCTGTCGGACGAACCGCTCCTCGAGGCCGGCGCACGGCTCCTCGAGCGCTGGCAATGTGGACAAGTGCTCCTCACCCTGGGGGAGCTGGGGATGCTCGTCTTTTCAAGAGGGTCCGGCCGACCGAACCACATCCCGGCGAAGGCCCGCGAGGTCTTTGATGTCTCGGGAGCCGGCGATACCGCCATCGCGATCTACACTCTCGGACTCTGTGCGGGACTGTCCCCGGTGATCGCGGCGCGGATTTCAAACCTGGCGAGCAGCATCGTCGTAGGCAAGCTCGGGACCACTCCGATCGAGCGGGAAGAGCTGCTCGAGGCGATCGCCCGCGATTTTCCCGAGGGAGTTCCGGCCTGACTCGTTTTCAAAACCATGATCGACAACGACCGCATCATCCGCGAGACCTTCGAGGACCACCTCGCTACGGTGGCCCGTTTTCAGGACCAGTGTTCCGCCATACTCTCGGAAATGGCGGCCCGTATCGTCGCCTGCCTGCGGGACGGCGGAAAGATCTGCTTCTTTGGCAACGGCGGCAGCGCGGCGGACTCGCAGCACTTCGCGACGGAGTTCACGGTTCGCTTCACCAGGAACCGTCGCGGTCTCCCCTCGCTCGCCTTCACCACCGACACCTCGGCACTGACGGCCTGCGCGAACGACTTCGGTTTCGACGCGGTCTTCGCCCGCCAGGTCGAAGCACTCTGCCGTCCGGGCGACGTCGTGGTCGGGATCTCGACCTCGGGAAACAGCGCCAACGTCGTGCGCGGGCTGGAGTTCGCGCACTCGGAGGGCATCGGAACCTTCGCCTTCACCGGACAGAACGGCGGACGCTGCGCCGAATTCGCGGATCTCACTCTCGCCGTGCCCTCGCCGGTGACGGCGCGGGTGCAGGAATGCCACCTCATCGCAGGTCACGTGCTCTGCGACCTGGCCGAGCTGGCCTTCGCCGACACGGTCTCGGCTATTTCCGCGAGCTGAGGGCCTTCTCGACCGGCGCGAGGATGCGCTCGAGTTCGGCGAGGGAGGATTCCGTTGATTGGATCACGCGGAGCTGCGGCTCGTAACGCTCGCGGTGCTCGCGGCAAACCTTGCGGAGGGGCTCGAAGAGAGCGAGGAAATCCTGGTAAAACGCGCTCGTGCCCGCGGTGAAGGCGGCACGTTGTTTCGTCGCGAGGAGATCGCGGTGGCGGTCGAGGATGGCGGTGTAGAAGGCGCGGGCTCGTTTCACCGACTGCGCCCCGATGATGGCACCGATGATGAGGAAGATCGAGGCGATCCCGAAGGCGACCGCATCCCACGGTGTCACCTTCAGCATCATGAGGATGACGGCGCCGAGGGCGGTCAGGACCGAGGCGAAAATAAAGCCCCAGATCGTGCGGCTGCGGCGCGCGAAAAGGCTCCCGAGCTG
>JBILDO010000006.1:0-137197 GCA_044352585.1 Verrucomicrobiales bacterium | reverse complement strand
GAAGCCTCGCAGCGCGTCGCGTCCGACGTCTTCCGGCTCGAGACCGGCGTCGTTTCACCGCTCCTTTTGACCGGTGCCGGCGGCTGGGAGGAACGCCTCGTCGAACTTCCGGAGGGCGATCACACCCTGCGGTGGGTTTTCACTCGGGATGTCACCTCCACCGGCACGAGCCGGGTCCGTCTCGATGCGGTCTCGGTGACGCCCGCGACCGTTCCCACCGTGACGACCGCGGCGGCCTCCAATGTCAGCGGCAGCGGTGCCACTTTCGGAGGCGAGGTCATCGCCGATGGAGGACGGACCGTCACGGAACGAGGCGTCGTGTATTCGACGAACCCCGAGCCGACCCTAACAAACGCCGAAAAACTCACCGACTCCTCCCCCGGCACCGTATTCAGCGTCGTGACCGCCACCGATTTGACCGAGGGCACGACCTACTTTGCGCGGGCCTATGCGACCAACAACCTCGGCACCGCCTACGGAGCGGAGATCATCCTCACCACCGACAGCACGGTTCCGCTCACCGAGGGAATCGGTGCGGTGACCGGTCGCCGGATTCTCGCGGGAGACACCCAGCGGTTCCGCTTCGTCTTGACGGGCCCCCGGCTCTTTGCCTCGACCACCTCCGGCGGCGAAGGGCTCGAGGTGCGGCTGTTCCGCGTTGCCGGCGAGCCCATCGTGAGCGGAGTCGGCGGGGGAAATCCCGATCTGCGCGCCGTTCTCGAGGCCGGAACCTATTGGCTCCACGTGCACCGCCCCGAGGGCGGCCAAGACGAAGCAACGGTATTTTCGCTGAACCTCGACGCACGAACCGAGGCCGTGACTCGCCCGGACGCGATGGTGGGCAAGACCCTCGGCGGGATGATCGGGCGGAGGATCCACGGAAGTCACCTCGTCCAGCAGCTGCGACTCACCTCGCGCGAAGCCGCGCCCGTCACCGCGGTCGTCGCAATCTCCAACCGGGGGAACCGACCCGACCGCATTGCCGTGAGCGGCTCCGGCGACTCGCGTCTCTTCCGGGTCGCCTATCGCGATCCTGCGGGGAGACTGGTCACGGCCGCGATGCGGGCGGGAATCCACTTTACCCCGGAGCGGGAGCCGGGCGCTTCGCCGGATTGGCTGAAGATGACGGTAACTCCGTCGAAACGCCTCCTCACCGTCCGCCGCGGCCGACTCACTGAGACCCTGCGGAGAGTCCACATCGTTGTCATCCAGGCCACCTCGATGGCAGGTCCGACGGCTCGTGACGCAGTCTCGACTCGGGTGGAAACGCGGTGAAGTCGGGGGCAAGCCCATCTTTGGGAGACGGTATCACCCCTCTCGCGTTTCCCCGGGCTTGCCTCTCCGGCCAGACCTTGTCGCCGCCAGGTGCCATTCCGGCGGGGCATCCGCCCTTCTTCCAAACTTGTGTCATCTCCGGCCGAAGGGATATTTTTCGGTCGAAACTCTTCCGGGATGGCGGACAATCCCCGGGTGACTGAAACCACCCCGATTCCCCCGAAGCCGGCCCGCCCCACCTGGGTGATGGGCCACAAGAACCCCGACACCGACGCGATCTGCTCGGCGCTCGCCTACGCCGACTTCCTCCGCCAGACCCGGCTGCCCGATGCCATGGCGGCCTGCTGCGGTCATCCCAACACGCGCACCGAGTGGGTCCTCCAGAAAGCCGGGATCCACCGCCCGCCCCTGATCAGCGACATCAACCTGCGCGCCGGGGACATCTGCCGCCACGAGGTCTCGACGGCCCGCGCCACCGATTCGGTGATCGAGGCCTACCGCGAGATGGCGGCCCGGCACTATCGGAGCCTGCCGGTCATCGACGACCAAGGCATCCTCGTCGGCATGCTCGCGCTGCAGGATCTCCTCCATCTCCTCATCCCCTCGACCGAACACAGCGATCACCCGCGCCAGGTCACCGCCTCGATCGAAAAGATCTCGCAGATCCTCGAGGCCGAGGTGGTCACCACCGTCGAGTCGGCTGGCTTCGAACAGCAGTTTCTCATGATGGTGGCGGGCTCCTCGGAACCGGTCATGCAGGACCGCATCGCCAACATGCCGAGGGACCAGTTGCTCATTATCACGGGCGACCGCGTCGGCGTGCAACTCCACGCGGTCGAGGCCGGGGTCCGCTGTCTCGTCATCACGAGCAATTACCGGCCTTCCGAGGCGATCGTCCACGCGGCCCGCCTCAAGGGCACGACCATTCTCGTGACGGAACGCGACACCGCCTCGACGACCCAGCTCATCCGCGGGGCGCGCTCGATCCACAGCGCCGTATCGACCGAGTTCATCTCCTTTTCACCCGAAACCAAGCTGCAGGCGATCAAGGAACGGCTCAAGTCGAACCGCGACCAGGCCCTCTTTCCCGTCTGCGATCCCGAGACGAACCGTCTCATCGGGGTCTTCTCCCGCGCCGACCTCGTCAATCCGGAGCGCCCGCGCCTCATCCTCGTCGACCACAACGAATTCTCCCAGGCCGTCACGGGAGCGGAGGAGGCCGAGATCATCGAGGTCCTCGACCACCACCGCCTCAGCGGCAACCTCGTCACGAAGGAACCGATCCAGTTCATCAACAAGACGGTCGGATCCACCTGCACGATCGTGGGCAGCGCCTTCCGCGGTCACGGGTTGGAACCGTCCCGCGCCATCGCCGTCTGCATTTGCGCCGGCATCATCTCCGACACGCTCAACCTCACCTCGCCGACGACCACGGAGGAGGATCGCTCCGTCCTCGAGTGGGCGAGCCGCATCGCCGGCGTCGATGTCGATCAGTTCAAGGAGGACTTCTTCTCGGCCGGGTCGGTCCTCCGGGGCGGCAACTTCGTCGAAGCGGTCGGATCGGACCGCAAGGAGTTCGAGGAAAACGGCTATCGCGTCAGCATCTCGCAGGTCGAGGAGATCGGATTCGACTACTTCTGGCCCGCCCGCGAGGCCCTTCAGGAGGAACTGCGCCGGCTCATCCGCGAGCACCAGCTCGATCTCGCGTGCCTCATGATCACCGACATCACCCTGAACGACTCGCTCCTCCTTATCGAGGCACCGGCCGAACTCCGCCAGAAGATCGGCTATCCGCGGCGCGACTCCCACCTCTTCATCCTCAAGGGCGTGGTGAGCCGGAAGAAGCAGTTGTTCCCCTTCATCGGATCACTCCTCGCGGAGAACCCCAAGTCGGGAGAGGGCTGAAAGCCACCGCCGGATTGTCCACCCAACCCCGCCCCGGCGAACCGGTTGCCTCCGTGATTTCGCGACGGATCCCCTCGAGGATTTCGATTGCGGAAGCGGCCGGAAATCCGCATCCTTCCGCCATGCGCATCCCCTCCCCGCTTTTCCTCCTCCTCGTCCTCGGAGTTCCCGGCATTTCCCGGGCCGCGGTCTCCTTCGAGAAGGAAATTCTGCCCTTTTTCGAAAAGAAATGTCTCCAGTGCCACAAGGCCCCCTTCGAAGAGAATGGCAAGACGGTGAAGCCCAAGGCAGGGCTCCGGCTCGACGCGGCCTGGGCGATCATGACCGGCAGCGAGGACGGAGCCGTGCTCGTCGCGGGGAAGTCCGGCGAGAGCGCGATCTTCGAACGGGTCACCCTGCCTTCGGACGACGAGGACTTCATGCCACCGAAGGACAAGGCCGATCCGCTCACCCCGGAGGAAGTCGCCCTCCTCAAGACCTGGATCGATGAAGGCGCGAACTTCGGCGAATGGCAGGGCAACCTCGCAGGCAAGCCTGCCTCGGTCACCAACACGGGCAAGGATCTTCCCGTTTCCGGGATCCAGACGGTCTACCAGCGCCTCTCCGAGGGACTCGCTCCCGCCGAGGACAAGATGTGGGAATCCGTCACCGCCTCGGGCGGACGGGTCATGCGCCTTTCCCAGTCCAGTCCGCTCTTGTCCGTCGATTTCCGCCTCGCTGCCGCCGCCGCGAAGGACGACCAGATCCTCTCCGCCAAGGCCGTCGCCGACCGCATCGCCCAGCTGGACCTCTCCCGCACCGCGGCGACCGACGCGGCCCTCGCCCTCGTCGCCGCGACCCCCCGCCTCGTCCGCCTCGATCTCAGCAACACCGGCATCGGCGATGCGGGAATCGCGAACCTCAAGGGCCTGAAGGAACTCCGCTACCTGAACCTGCACAACACCGCGGTATCCGATGCCGCTCTGGAGTCATTGAAGGAACTCAAGTCGCTCGAGGCAGTCTACCTCTGGCAGTCCAAGGCCACCGATGCGGGAGTGAAAAGCCTCCGCAAGGCCCTCCCTGGCGCGAAGATCAACTTCAAGTGACGGAAACTTCTCCATGACCTTCCGTCCGCTCGTCCTCCTCGTTCTGTGGAGCCTCCAGGCGTCGGCCTCCGCGGATCCGAGCGAGCGGTTCATCGACGATGCGGCGATCAAGGCGGACTTCGAAACCCATCTCGGGACGCTTTTTCAGGCGGGGGGACTTCCCGCGGCCTCAAGCCTGGCGGAGCAGTTGCGCAAGGCCACCGCCGCGCCCATTCCGGTGCCGGCCAACGCGGGGCCCGAAACCGGCCCATCCCTCGATCCGGTCGCCCGAGCCCGGAATGCGACGCTCGTCCTCGGCCACCTATACCTCTGCGGAAAGTGCGACAACTATCATGGCAACGTCGCCGGCGGCGTCATCATCTCCCCCGACGGTCTTGTCCTCACCAATTACCACGTCATGGACGCCAAAGAGGCCATCGTCTTCGGGGCGATGACCGCCGAGGGACAGATTTTTGGCATTGAGAGGGTGCTGGCGGCTTCGAAACGCGACGATGTTGCTCTCGTGAAGCTGCTCGATGCCAAGGACCTGCCCTGCGTTCCCCTCTCACCGAGAATCTCGGCCGGTGATGAACTCTTCGTTCTATCGCACCCGGACGGCCATTTCTACACCCTCACCCGCGGTTATCTGGCCCGCAAATACCTCATCCCCAGGGAGCAGGTTCAGCGGCTGCAGATCACCGCCGACTTCGCGAAAGGCTCGAGTGGCTCGGGGATCTTCAACGTCAGAGGCGAGCTCATCGGTCTCGCCACCTCGACCAATTCGATCTACTACAGCGAAAAGAACGGGGTGAAGGACAACCTCCAGATGGTCGTAAAGTCCGGTGTGCCGGTCGAATCGATCAGGCAGCTGTTCAGCGGAGCGCCCCTCCCGTGATCCCCATCGGAGCCGCCTTCATCGAACCGGCGGGGCGCCGTTGAATATCCCTCGGCCCAAGTCCGGGATTGGTGGCCTCCGGAATACCCGGAAGGCGCGGACCCGGGCTTGGCGTGGTCCATTCGCTCACGCTCATGGCTACGGGGAGCTTGCGGAAGCTCAGCGGGGGTAGCCGCGAGCGTGAGCGAGCGGATCCGGGCTTGGCGTGGTCCATTCGCTCACGCTCATGGCTACGGGGGCTTGCGGAAGCTCAGCGGGGGTAGCCGCGAGCGTGAGCGAGCGGATCCAGGCTTGTCGCGGTCCATTCGCTCACGCTCATGGCTACGGGGGCTTGCGAAAGCTCAGCGGGGGTAGCCGCGAGCGTGAGCGAGCGGACCCGGGCTTGTCGCGGTCCATTCGCTCACGCTCATGGCTACGGGGAGGATTGCGGTAGCCCAGCGGGGGTAGCCGCGAGCGTGAGCGAGCGGATCCGGGCTTGGCGCGGTCCACTCGCTCACGCTCATGGCTAAGGGGGGGCTTGCGGAAGCCCAGCGGGGGTAACCGCGAGCGTGAGCGAGCGGATCCGGGCTGGCGTATTCCATTCGCTCACGCTCATGGCTACGGGGGGGCTTGCGGTAGCCCAGCGGGGGTAGCCGCGAGCGTGAGCGAGCGGATCCGGGCTTGGCGTGTTCCATTCGCTCACGCTCCTGGCTACGGGGGGCTTGCGGTAGCTCAGCGGGGGTAGCCGCGAGCGTGAGCGAGCGGACCCGGACTTGGCGCGGTCCATTCGCTCACGCTCATGGCTACGGGGAGGATTGGGGGGGCCCCTTGACCCGGATCACCAGCGCTTCACAGCCCCGCGGACGAGGCCGACCATGACGCCCTGGATGACGAGTTCGTGGGCGGGAATGAGATCGGGGAATTTCGGATTCTCCGCCTTGAGGAAGGGGCGCCGCCCGTTCATCACATAGCGCTTGAGGGTCGTTTCGCCATCGATGAGGGCGGCGACGATGTCCTGGTCGCGGGGTTCACGGAGTTCGAGGATGACGTGGTCACCGTCCATGATGTGGGCGTTGATCATTGATTCGCCGCGGACGCGCAGAGCGTAGGTCTTGGCCCGTTCATTGAGGCCCATGGAGCGCACGTCGACGGAAAGCATCCCTTCGGAAACGGGAACCGAGTCGTCGCTGTAACCGGCCGGGATCGCTCCGTAGACTGGCACGTCCACAATCGGTTCCCGGTCGGCGGCTCCGGCAAGAATGAGGCAACGGGCACGACGGCGCTCGTCGTCGCCCTCCCGGCGGGAGATCGCCCCTTTCCGTTCCAGCGCCCGGAGATGGCTGACCGCGGCGGTCTGGCTGGCGAATCCAAAATGCTCCTGAATCTCACGCGTCGAAGGCATGATGCCGGAGCGGCGATGCTGCGATTGAAGGTAATCGAGGACTTCCTGTTGGCGGGCGGTTAATTTCATTATGAACAGTGTTTGACAGAACATTGAACGATTTTCGCCGTGCGCAAGCGAAAACCCGGGTTTTATTTCGAATCTCCGAACTTTTTCATGAACGCCCCCCGACGAGTCCTTCTCCTGGCCATGGGAACCTCTCTCGGTGGAGGATGGGCGCAGGAGCAAGGTCCCGCCGCATCCGCCCCCGCGGCGCCTCCGCCCGCCGCCGTCGAGGCTCCGGTGCCGACCGATGCCGGTGCCGCCGCGGTGCAGCGGATCAAACGTCTCGGATTCCGCTTGAAGGCCGGACCGGAAACATCCGGGGGCGGCACGAACCCGGCTCCCGCAGCGGTTCCCGCCTCCCCGGTCCCGGCCACTCCCGACGTCGGGACGCCGCCCACCGGTGCCGGTTCGATGCAAGTTGGAAAAGTCAAGGAACCCGTCTCCCTGCCACCGGAACTCGCCCCCCTCGCGAAAGAGGGTGCCCTCGCCGTGGCCGAAGGCAACTGGCCGAAGGCGCGTGACCTCTACCTGGAGATGGTCAAGAAGGCTCCGGACAACGCCCTGGTCTACGCCAACCTCGGCGTCGCGGAACACCAGTTGGGCAATCTCCTCGCCGCCGCCGGCAATCTCGCACGTTCGACGGAACTGAATCCACACATCGCGAGAAACTGGCAGACCCTCGGACTGATCCACTACGAACGGCAGGATCTCGCCCTCGCCCTGTCCTGCCTTTCCCGGGCGGTCCATGAGGATCCCGATGAAGCTGAGACCCGGCTCATCCTCGCCGCGGTGGTGCGGGACTACGGGTGGCCCGAGGCCGCAATCACCGAGCTCGAGCGCGCCGTCGAGATCGATCCCAAGCTCGCCCCGGCCCATTACAACCTCGCCGTCACCTACCTCGGTCTCGATCCGCCCCGGATCGAGCTGGCGCGCCGCCACTATTATGCCGCGATCGACCTCGGCACGCCCGCCTCGCCCGAACTCGAGGCGATTTTGAAGCCGTCCGAGTAAGCTTCCGGGTGCATTCGGGGAAAAATGCGCTAGGATGAACGGTCCGTTATGCGTTCCGGCCGTCTTCGTTCCGTTGCCTCCTTCACTCCCGCCTCGCTCGCGGGTGTCGCGGTGGCATGGGCGCTTTTCCTCGGCGGATGCCAGTCGAACGCGCCGGTCTCCTACGAGACAAAACCCCAGCCCGCCGCATCCGGAGCCTACCCCAATCCGATCGCGCCCGGCCCGATGGCTCCGGCCCCCTCGACCTACGGTTCCCTCACTGGAACGACCGGCTCGGTCGAGGCGCCCCAGCCAATCCCGGTGACGTTCCAGAATCCCGACGGCAGCGCCCGGACAGCACCAAGCGTGACGGCCAAGGCCGCGATTCTCGTCGATGGATTCGGTCGCGTGCTTTTTGAAAAGAACGCCGATGCCCGCCTCCCCGCGGCCAGCACCCAGAAACTTCTCGTCGGCCTTCTTGTCGCCGAACGCGGCAATCTCAGCGCCCCGGTCACCATCGCCGAGCCCGACACCTGGGCCGAGCCGACCGTGATGGGGATCAAGCCGGGCGAAGTCTACACGCGTGATCAACTCCTCCACGCCGTCCTCATTCGCAGTTGCAATGACATCGCCCGGGCCCTCGGCCGCGACCATTCCGGCAGCGAGGCCGCCTTCGTCGCGAGTATGAACGCGAAGGCCCGGCAACTTGGGATGACGAATTCCTATTTCACGAATTCCAACGGACTCCCCTCGCCTCCCGGCCAGTTTTCGACCGCCCGCGACCTCTCCCGGCTCGGCATGGCGGCCCTGCGCCATCCCACTCTCCGGCAGATCTGTTCGACCCGCCATTACTCTTTCCGCCTTGCCAACGGGTCCGTCCGGAACCTGAGCAACACCAACCAGGTCCTCCATCACTTCCCCTACTGCACCGGCCTCAAGACCGGCACGACAAACGCAGCCGGGAAATGCCTCATTTCTTCCGCCACCGCGAACGGCAAAACCGTCGTCGCCGTCATGCTCGGCAGCAGCAGCCCGGCCGTGTGGCAGGAATCCGAGGCGCTCCTGAAATACGGGTTGGGGATGTGAGGATCGGTCACGAGTCACGGGAGTGACGTCGGCACTCGATTCGAAGATGCAGGCTGTCTCGAATCAAGATCGATGCGGGGACGGCACTTTGCCGTTTCCGCCCCTTCCCTCCGAACCGGACACGCGGGTTTCCCTCAGCGGGTTTCCCGCGACCGGTTCTTTGGCGATACCGAATCCAAGAAACCCTTGGACGATGGGATGGCTTGACCTTGGAAATCTTCGCGGTCTGCGACCACCGCGCCGATCAAGTGCTGGCGCTGCCGGTCTCCCTGGGGCCTGGTCGGGCCGGGACAGGAGCCCGCCCCAGCCCTGGCCCGGCGATGATCCAGCGACCTCGCCAAGAAGCCGAGGGCGGCCGCTCCGCAGTGGCCCCGCTTCCTGACGTTGCGACCCGACCGAAAAAACACCAATCGTCCGAATCTTTTTTCAGAACCGGTGTCAGAGGCTCCAGCCTTCGCGGTAGGAGTGCGAGACCATCTTGTCCGCGACCGGATTGCCCGTCGACATCGTTTCCGGGTTCCAGGTGAGCTCGGTTCCCTCGCCGAGAACCGATCCGATCACGCCGAGGAGCAAAGTCTCGGTCAGGGGCACGGCCACGTCGAAGTTGGACTTGGCCCGGGAAGGATCCCCCTTCTGGATCGCCTCGATCCACTCGACGTAATGGCCCGGAGAGCGCTCTTCGGTCTTGGGCGGGGCCACGTATTTCTCGAAATTCGCATCGATGATCACGGGATTGCCCCCGTGGCTGCCGTGCATCATGTGGTGCTTGCTGCCGAGGTAGAGGCATCCGTTGTCGGGCTCTTTCTGGTCGGCGCGCATCCCGTCGGGACGGGGAATGGTGTATTTCCCGTCGAACCAGGTCAGCTTCACCGGGCCGCGGCCATCGCGGGCGGGGAATTCGTAATGGATGATGCACGAGGACGGGTGGGAGTCCTTCTCGGCTCCGGGCACGGCCCGATCCGCCTTCTCCACCCACACTTTCGTCGGCAACCCGAGGTTCAGGGCCCAGACCGGGTGGTCGATGATGTGGGCCCCCATGTCTCCGAGGGCACCGGTGCCGTAGTCGAGGAATCCGCGCCATTTGAACGGCGCGATCTTGCTGCTGTAGGGTTTCTCGGCGGCGGGCCCGAGCCACAGATCCCAATTCAGGCCCTCGGGCACGGGTTCGGCGGCGGGGCGGACGAGATCCTGGGGCCAGATGGGCCGGTTCGTCCGGCAGTAGACCTGCCCCACCTCGCCGATCGACCCGGAACGGATCGCCTCGTTCGTGAGGCGCGATCCTTCGCTGGCGTGGCCCGTGTTGCCCATCTGCGTGCAGACACCGGCCTTTTTCGCCGCGGCATGGAGGGCGCGTGCCTCGGAGATGGTGAGGGTGAGGGGTTTCTCGACATAGACGTGTTTGCCAAGTTTCAGCGCCGCCATCGCCGAGACCGCGTGGAGGTGATCGGGTGTGGAAACGACGACCGCGTCGATCTTGTCCCCTTCCTTCTCAAGCATCTCGCGCCAATCGACGTAGACCTTTGCGTCGGGAAATTTCTTGTAGGCCCCATCCGCCCGGGCCTTGTCCACGTCGCACAGCGCGTAGATCGTCTGACCCGCCGCCGCGCACCCGTCGATGTTCCCTCCGGCCCGCCCGCCGGCTCCGACGAAAGCGAGGTTCAGCTTTCCGTTGGCGGCGGTGCCCTGGCCCTTCACGAAACCAGAGAGAATGTTGAGGGAGGCGGCGGATCCGAGCGTGGTTCCGAGGAAACGCCGGCGCGAGGTGGAGTGCGAAATCGGGTGTTGCATGGCGCCCGATTCTCTCCCCGGACCCCACCCCGCGTCAACTGCGTAACTCCGCTTTTCCGACGTCGTTCACGCCTTAGGCGGATCGCGCCCCGGCACCGCGGCACGCCAATCGGCCATTGCCGCCGCGGGCGATTCGTGGCAGTCTCCGTCCCTTTATGAAACGATCCTCTCTCGCGATCCTCGTCGCATTCTCGCTCCTCCCCGCCGTCTCCCCTGCCCAGGAGAAGAAGGAAGCCCCGAAACCCGCCGCCACCGGCTACACCGACACGCCCTTCCTTCCGGGTGGAAAGTGGCGGGTCCATGACGACAACCGTCCCCGTCCCGAAGTCGTGACTCCGGGCGAAACGGCCGCCAACGCCCCGTCCGACGCCATCGTCCTCTTCGACGGCAAGAACCTCGACGAATGGGTCATGGAGAAGGACAACCTGCCCGCCGATTGGATCGTGAAAGACGGTTACATGGAAGTCCCCCCGAAAGGCCACGGCGCGGGCGGCTACATCAAGACGAAGCGCGAGTTCGGCGACATCCAGCTCCACCTTGAGTTCGCGACCCCGGAAAAGGTCGAGGGAAACTCCCAGGGCCGCGGCAACAGCGGGGTCTTCTTCCTCGGCCGCCACGAGCTCCAGGTCCTCGACAGCTATGACAACAAGTCCTACGCCGACGGCCAAGCCTCCGCGCTCTACGGTTACAAGCCGCCGTTGGTGAATGCCTGCCGCAAGCCCGGCGAGTGGCAGACCTACGACGTGATCTTCGAGGCTCCGAAGTGGGACGCCGACGGAAACCTCCTCAAAAAGGCCTACATCACCGTGCTCCACAACGGCGTCGTGACCCACCACCGCCAGCCCTACATCGGCGCGACCGGGCACAAGTCGGTCGGCAACTACAACACGGTCGCCGAGAAAGGACCGATCAAGCTCCAGGACCACGGCAACCCGACCCGGTTCCGCAACGTCTGGGTTCGCGAGCTGAAGCTCGACGCGCACGAGTGACCAGTTCCCCGGTCAGGCGGGCTCTTCCGAGAGGAGGAGTCCACGCCCACCCACCAGGCCCCGCGATGGACGGATCAAAGTCCGGTCTTGCGGGGTTCTTCTTTGGAAGCCTCGGGTTTCGCCTCCGGATGGGCGGGCGCGGCCGCCTTTTCGGCATGGCCTTTTTCGCCGTGGCCGTCCTTGGCGTGGGGATCCTTCGCGTGACCGTCCTTGCCGTGGCCCGCGTCCCCGTGCCCTTCGTCATGGTGACCGGCTCCATGTTCCATGTGGAGACCCTTGGTCTCATCGAAGGAATGGCGCTCGCAACCGATCAGGGCGAGTCCGGCGAAGGCAAGGAGAAGGGCAAAAACGTTCGAAAGCTTCATGGGCCTCCCTTTAATCCGGCCCCCCGGAATTTGCAACCGTCAACTTCCCGCCTCTAACAGGGTCAGGGAGCACGCCGAGCCATCCTCCGCCGGAACTCACCCTTGCGGATGCAGCCGATCCACGCTTCCACATCGATCCGTTTCCGACCATGGTCGTCGCCGGGTCTCGCGTCCGTCGCCGCATTAGGAATCGGCGGGTGCGTTCCTTCTCACCGCGACCGCCGCCTGCCTCCGGGCTTCGATCGCCTCGCCGATTTCCGCCGCAAGCGAGGGCGATGCGTCAAGCAACGCGTTGATCGCGGCGTCATCGAAGACAACCACCTCGAGGTCACCCTCCGCCACCACGGAGATCTTTTCGGCCTTGCCGCCGGCAGTGAGTCGCTCACCGAAGGAATCTCCCGGAACCAGTTCCCCAATTTGGACCGGCCGCCCGTCCGAGTCATCGGCGAGGAGCTTCGCCCGTCCGGAGACGACGAGAGCCAATCCGTCGAACTCTCGCGAGGGACCTTGGGCGGTTTCGCCGCCCGCGAAGACCACCATGCCCGGTTCCCCAAGGTCGAGAGCCGGCAGGAAACGCGGATGATCCCGTAGCAGCTCCGCCGGTGAAGGGCGGGGTGCCGAGGGGTCTTCTCCCGGCCCATACTCGCACGCGGTCGGAAAGGGGATGCTCAGTCTCTCCCGGCGCGCCACATACCAGAGCCGGGTCAAGATCTCGTCCCGGACTTCGGGCAAATCCGCCTGGCTTTCCACCGAGAAGATGAGCCGGTAATTGACGGAAAAATCCCCGTAGGCCGAGGTGCGGACGATCGGTTCCGGATGCTCGAGAACTCCCGGGGTGGACCTCATCAGATCGAGCATGACCTCCTTGACCCGGTTGGGAGGATCGTCGTAGCTGAAACCCATTTCGATGACCTCCGTCCTCAGGAGCGACGGCCGCGAAAGGTTCGCGAAGGACCCCTTGTAGAGCTCGACGTTGGGGATGATCTGCAACTCGCGCGTGGAGGTCTCGATGTGAACGGAGCGCCAGTTGATTTCGACGACCCGACCGCGAACGTCCCCTACCCGCACCCAGTCCCCGACCGTGAGCGGTTTTTCGAAGAGGAGCATGAGGCCCGAGACGATGTTTCCAAGGGGCTCCTGAAGGGCAAGCCCGATCACGATGGATCCCAGACCAAGAGCGGTCAGCGCCGCCGTCACCTCGCGGCCCCAGACTTGCGAGTAGATGACCATCGCACCGACCGTGACGAGCAGAACCCGCACGAGGTCACGAAACAACTTGGGTACTCGATCCCCCAATCCCGTGCGCCCGGCTCCGGTCCCGAAGACGAGGTCGTTGACCACGCCGAGCAGGGTAAACAAAAGCACGATCCAGAAGAGCGACTCGATGAGACGGGGCATGGTCGCCTCGCCCGGCATCTCGACGACGAAGCGGACGAAGACGAGGAGGGCCGCGGTGGGCACGACGAGGTTGCGCAGGCGGCGCAGGGTGCCCTCCATCAAGGATCCGCGACGCCGGCAGATCGCGATCAACTCGTTCAGGACGAGGAGGATGGCGGGGAATCCCACCGCGAGAATCAAGGCAGGACGAAGATTGCCCGGTTCGGAAGTCAGAAGTTCACTCATCGATCAAATCGGCTCGCTTCAACCGATCGCCACTTCCCAAACCTCGGCGGCACCGGGTTCGCTCACGGTGTTGGGTCCGCGGAAAATGAAGGATTCGCCGAGCCGGTCCCGGACCGCGTTCGTGACGCGGATGGCCGAACCGCCGCTCGAACCCAACTTCCTCGCGATGGCGACGGTTTCTCCCCAGAGATCGTAGAGGAACTTGCGACGACCGATGACCCCTCCCACCACCGGACCGCAGTGGATGCCCGCGGCGAGAGCGAGCCCGGCGTCCTCGTCGCGATTGAAAATTGCCACGATCCTCCCCATTTCCTGGGCGAACTGAACAACGCGGCGGGCATGGTCGGGACGGTGCACGGAGAGTCCGCAGACCGCGAGATAGCTCGCACCGGTCGTCTTCACTTTCTCGATCCCGGATTTCTCCGCCGCCTCGTCGATCGCCGAGATGAGATCGCCGAGCAGGCGGAGGGCATCGGGTTCCCCGGACCGTATCCCGAATTCCTCCATTCCGAGGATTTCGGCAAAGAGAACGGTCACGTCGGCGAATTCGCGGCTCGCCCGCTCATCGCCGCCGAGACGCAAGGCCACCGCGGAAGCGGGGAGGATGCCGTGGAGCAGTTCCTCGTTCTCGCGCACCTGTTTCTCGAGCCTGTGCTTCTGAGCCCTGATGCTGGCGGACATTTCGTTGAAGACCCTCGCGAGCTCACCGAACTCATCCTTGGACTGAAGCTCAACCCGGACGTCGGTGTCCCCGCTTCCAATCCGGCGAGCCCCCTCGGCAAGGTGGCGGAGCGGACGGGTCAGGAGATTCGCGGCGACCAGCGCGAGCACGGTGACAGCGAGGGCGAGACCGCAAGCCACCACCAGAACATGGCGGCCGAAGGCGCGCACCGGAGCCATCGCCTCGGCGAGGTCCATCTCGCTGAGGACCGCCCATCGGAGCGAGTCAAGTTCGATCGGGCCGTAGGCACTCAAGACCCTCTTCCCGAAAGGATTTTCAACCTCGTGGATCCCCCGCTCCCCTTGGAGAGCCAGAGAGACGCTCTCGTTTCCGACCGGCAGAACACAGATGACCTCCCGCTGTGCGGCAATCCGATCGACGACCGCCGAGGGCACCTCGCTCCGGCGGAGGTCGCGCAGGAAACTCTCCGGATCCGCGTGGAACGGGCGGGACTGGCTCCGCATCGTCCCGTCGGGACCGACGAGGTAGGTTTGGCCGGTGGACCCCATGCCCTCGGCTTCCCAGTTGAACCCGCCGGTAAGAACACGATTGAAATTGTCGATCGGGAACTGCAAGACGAGCAGTCCGGTGATTTTCGACCCGGCGAAGACCGGGCTCATCGCGAAGCCCATGGGACGACCCAAGGTGGGCCGGTAGGGTTCGAAGTCCGCGATCTTGAAGTTGTCACGATCGTTCTCCATGCGCATGGCACGGGCCTTTTCGCCCAGCCTGCTCGTTGCATAGGGCCCCTCGACGAGGTTGGTGCCGAACTCGGCCGTTTTCTGATAGCTGTAGACGATGTCCATCGTCTCGACATCGACGAGCATCATGTCCTCGAAACCGAAAATCCCGACGGCCCTCTCGAAGAACGGGTGCAGCCCGGCGTGAATCGTGCCATAGCGGGACGGGTCGCCGGCGGCCTGCGCCATCGCCTGTTTCTTTTCATATTCGTTCGGATTGGCAACGAGATAGTGATATTGGAGGTATCGCTCGGCGGGTCGGCGGGGCAGGTACTGCTCGACTACCGGCGTGCCATCGACGTTTTCATCGAGCCGGTGGATGAAATCGTCGCGGTAGAAGGCGTCGAGCCTGGCCGACTCCTCGGCACCCAACTCCGCGGAACCCAGTTCGCGATAGGCCTCGCGGAAGGCGGTGGTCCCCTCGATCACCACCTTGCTATCCGACATGGCCACGACCTGGTCGCGAAGGGATTCCAACATGGTCTTGAGGGTGGTGCTCTTGGCCACTTGAACCCCCTGCAACTTGGTGCGAACGGACTCGAGGAGCGCCTCGCGCCCGGACCAGTAGCCGATCCAGGATACGACGAGGATGGAGACCAGACTCACCCCGAGGAGGAGGAGGATCATCTTCGACTGGATGCTGAGGCGGTGCAATCCGAGCATGCCGGAGAGTGGGGCGTTTCCATGCGGAAGTGCTGCGCACGCCTCCGCGAGCGAAGGATGGCGTTGGCACCGCCAATGATCAAGTCAAACCTGAAACCGGGACGGATTCGATCCGGGCGCGGGAGAGGCGTTTTTCGGACGGGGCGTTCCCTTCCTGATATCACGGACCCGGAACCGGGCGGAGGGTGTCGGGAGGGCACCAGGAAGGGGCCTTTGCGAGCCATCGACCGGTGCGACCCCTGTCCCACGTGCCGAACCCGCCCCTTGATCCCGTGACATTCGGGCTTCAGGAGGGAGGCCTCACGCGGATTTTAAAAACGGTTCGCGGGAACCGTTTTTCTCCCCCGGAACGGAAGGGGTTTTTCGCAAACCGTGGGCGCGGCCGAAATCCAAAAAGCCCCCCCCCGCTCGTTCTGGCGCAGGGAACGCGCGGCCGGACGCGAGGCGGCGCGGAGTTTCTGGCGTGACGAATTGCTCGGCAAGGGGCGGCGGCGGGAGACGGGCAACTCGAGCAATCGCAGGACGCCATCCGATGGAACTCGCACCGACTTAACGCCCTGGCCTTCTCTTTTTGATTCCCGGTCCATTCGCTCACGCTCACGGCTATGCGGGTGGGCTTGCGAAAGGTCGCTTGGCGCGGTTTGAAGACACGTGGGACTGGCGAGGCACCGGTCCTGCGTGCCTGAATCGCTCTCAAATCCGAACCATTCAGGCCCGGACCCATTTCTCGAATGCAAAGCCTCCGGAACGGTGGCATGGGGATCCGAATCGTCATCCCATGTCCTCCGAAGCCGCTTTTGTCGCCCATCTCCTCGACCTGCTCGAGCCGCTCGGAGGAGTCACCGCGAAGCGCATGTTCGGCGGATACGGCATTTTCCAGGACAGCCGCATGTTTGGTCTCGTCGCCGACGGCGAACTCTTCCTGAAGACCGATGCGGAGAACCGGGGAGATTTCGAATCACGGGAACTCGCGGCCTTTCAGTATGAAATGAAGGACGGCAAAGTCTCCGTGATGTCCTACCACCGCTGTCCGGAAGAAGCCCTCGACAGTCCCCATGCCATGCGCCCCTGGGCCGATTCGGCGATCGCCGCAGCGAAGCGGAGCGGGGTGAAGAAGAAGGGGAAGTGAGCGGGGCACGAACGCATCGACTCCGCCACACCGGGCCGATTCCATGGTCCGGGGACCGGAAGCCCCCGCGAGCGTCATTTCCCCGCCGTGCCCGTCACCTTCAGAACGAACGCCACCAACTCGGGGCATTCAAAAAAGGAAGGCCCGACCTTGTGCCCTTCTCCGGGGATCACCTTCACCTCGATCGATCCGCCCGCTTTTTCGTAGCGTTCCTTCAGCAGGGCGGTGTTCTCCTCGTAGGGCACCACCACGTCGGAGTCCCCGTGCACGACAAACACCGGCACCTTCGCCCCGATCAGTCCTCCGAGCCGGTCGATGGGATTCAGCGTCGCAAGCTTTCCGGTCAACTCGGCCTCGCTCATCGCAAAGTCGGCGAGGGTTGCGTCCTTCGAGCGCTTCAGGGGCCAGCTCGTGAGATTGAGGACCGGATAGATCCCGACGAAGGCGGTGACCTGGGCCGGGTGAGCGACCGCCCACGACAGCATCATGAGCCCGCCCCGGCTCTGCCCCAGCAGCACCGGCTTCGGCGACCATCCCCGCTTCACCATTTCCTCGTAGAAGACCGTGAATTTTTCGGTGCTCCCCGGCGCGCCGCGGACCTCTCCGAGATCGTATCCCGCCACCGCGATCCCCGCCTTCATGAAGGCGTCGAAATAAACCTTCCGCTGCACGATCGAGACGCCCTTGAGGGTCGGGGCATACCAGATCCAGGGCCGGCCCTCCGCCGGAATGGGCGGGGCGTGGAGAAAGGCCTCGTGTCCCGCAAGCGTGAATCGCTCGACAGGAGGCGTGGTCTGTGCGTCGGAGGCGATCGCAACGAACGCGGGGAGGATGGCAAGGCAACAAATCAGTTCGCGGATCATGGGGAGAGGATTCCGGTTCGCACAATCCCTCGCCGGAATCCGAGGGCAAGCCGAAGCTTCGGATCCCCGCTCACGCAAACGCGCGGAGAAAGGCCGCTTCGAGGGCGAGCGATTCGTTCACGTTCGTCCCGAGATGATCCCGGAGGCGCTCGATGCCGGCGAGCCGGCGGGCCAGTTCCTCGAAACCGAACTGCCCGGCCAGTGCCGCGGTGGCCTCGGCGTAGGCCGGGAGATCGAGGTGCGGGGCCCCTTGCTGCTGCCGCAGGGCGTCGCCGAACCACACGACCAGATACTCGAGGATGCGGTTGCGCCGGTCGAGATACTCCGAGGCCGTCACTCCTTCCCAGTAATCCTCGCGATCCTTCAGGTAGGTGCCGTCGGTCTTGTTTTTGTAAAGGGCGACCTCGGCGCGGGCGGCCTCCTTGTTCGCCTCCTCGATCGATTCCTTCTCCGATTTCAACAGCTCCGAAAACGCCCCCATGAGGCGGAGCGCGATCGAGACGCCGACCCGCTTCTTGACGGCCTGCTCCGCGAGGAGATCGAGAAAGCCGCGCAGCCCCTCCCCGATCGTCTCGGGAACGACGCTTCCGGCGAGCGGCACCCGGATGCATCGCGAAAGGATCGTCTCAAGCAGCATCTCGGGACGCGAGGTGAGGAGGAGCACGCGGCTCGACGGAGGCGGTTCCTCGAGGGTCTTGAGGAAGGCGTTGCTCGCCGAATCCCCCATGCGGTCGGCATCGCGGATCACGGCAAACTTGGTCACCCCCGCGGGCGCGGCCATGTGCAGGGTGTGTTCGACCGCCCGGATCGCGTCCACGGTGATCTTCCGCGTCTTCGACTCCGGCGAAACGATCGAAACAAAGCCGGAGCGCAGATCCTCGAGACTCTCCGGCGGGAGGAGCCGCTCCTCCGGATTCGCCAATCCGATCATGTGCATCGCGAGCCGCTCCTTGCCGCTCCCGGTCGGCCCCATGAGGAGGTAGGCGTGGGCGAGGCGGCCCTTCTCCGCGGACCGCTCGATCAATTCCCGGGCGCGCTCGTATCGGAAGCTCATGCGTCGGAGGTGGCGAAATGATCCCCGAACGCGCGGACAAGACCGGCGAAGACCTCGTCGATTCCCTTCGAGGCATCGATCACGGCGATGCGGGCGGGCTCGGCGGCGGCCAGTTCGAGGTAGGCGCGGCGGACCGTCTCAAAAAAGGCGAGCGGCTGCGATTCGATGCGGTCGTGCTGCGTCCCGCTCGCGGCGACGGCCCGGGCGTGACCGGTGGCCGCGTCGAGATCGAGGAGAAAGGTCAGGTCGGGCAGGGCCGGTCCGACGGCAAAGGCGTTGATGCGCTGCACCGCCCCGAGGTCGAGCCCGCGTCCCGCCCCCTGGTAGACCGTGGTCGAATCGAGAAAACGGTCCGCCACGACCCAGGCTCCCCGCTCGAGGGCCGGGAGGATGACCTCGCGGACGAGTTGGGCGCGGCTCGCGGCAAAGAGGAGCAGTTCGCTCTCGGGCGTGAGAGCCTCCCCGTCGGGGTCATGCTGGAGGAGGTGGCGGATTTTCTCCCCCGCCGCCGTCCCGCCGGGTTCGCGGGTGACGAGGACCTCGCGCCCACCGGTCCGAAGCCAGTCGACGAAGCGGCGGATCTGCGTCGACTTGCCGCAGCCCTCCGATCCTTCGAACGAGATGAATTTCCCGCGTTGCAACGACCTGTTTTCCATTGAAGAATGCCAGTCCGGCCGCGACCCGTCGCGCCCGTCCTCCTTGAAACACGCATCCCATGTCCAATTCAACTGAAATCACCTTCGGCTCGCGGGAAGACCGCGGCGCGGTCGAGACCGGTCTCGTCTTTGCCCCCAAATTCGACGAGCACGGGCTGATCGTCGCGGTGGCGCAGGATGAGGACACGAACGAGGTCCTCATGGTCGCCTACATGAACGAGGAATCCCTCCGCCAGACCCTCGCGCTCGGCGAGGCGGTCTATTATTCCCGCAGCCGGAAGCAGCTCTGGCACAAGGGCGCGACCTCGGGCCACACCCAGGTCGTCAGCAAGATCCTCACCGACTGCGACCAGGACGCCCTCGTCCTCAAGGTGCACCAGCACGGCCCGGGCTGCTGCCACGCCGGATACCGATCCTGCTTTTACCGGAATATACAGGAACCCGGCGCTCCGGTAGCCTTGGGCCAGGAAATCGCCGATCAGTCCTACGACCCGAACCAGGTCTACAAGTAAGGCCCGCTTTTCCCGTCTTTTCCCACCCCCGTCATGAAATCCCTCTGGTCCGACAGCGACGCCCGCAAGTTCAAGACACCCCTCGAAAAGCGCGTCTACACCTCGCGCCTCCTCGGCGCCAATCCCGAACTCGTCCTCCACGGCGGCGGGAACACCTCGGTGAAGGCGAAGGAGAAGGATTTCTTCGGCGATCCCGTCTCGGTCATCCACGTGAAGGGCTCTGGCTGGGATCTCGCGACGATCGAGGCGGCCGGCTTCGCTCCCGTGCGGATGGAGGCGCTCTTGAAAATGGCGAAGCTCGACACCCTGAGCGACGCCGAGATGGTGAAGCAGCAGCGCGCCGCCATGCTCGACCCCGGCGCGCCGAATCCGAGCATCGAGGCCATCCTCCACGCCGTCATTCCGCAGAAGTTCGTCGATCACACCCACGCGAACGCGATTGTCGCGATCACGAACCACAAGGACGGCCGCAAGGTCGTCGAGGATCTCTACGGCGACCGCGTCGCGATCATTCCCTACGTGATGCCCGGCTTCGACCTCGCCAAGGCCGTGGCCAAGGCCCTCGCCAAGGTCGACGCGAAGAAGCTCGAGGGGCTCATCCTCATGAACCACGGCATCTTCACGATGCACGACGACGCCCGCGAGAGCTACGAACTGATGATCCGGCTCGTGACCGAGGCGGAGAAGCTCCTTTCGAAGAACCTCGGCAAATCCTTCTCCCTGCCCAAGGCCAAGGCGAAGGAGGATCTCCTCGGCCTCGCCGCGATCCGCCAGGCCGTCTCGAAGCTGCGCGGCGTGCCGGTGATCGCCTCGCTCGACGCCTCCGACGAGGCCGCCGGCTTCGCCAGCCGCAAGGACGTCGCCAAACTCGCGACGCGCGGTCCCCTCACCCCCGATCACACGATCCGCACGAAGCGCATCCCCGCCGTCGTCGGAACCGATCCCGGGAAAACCCTCGCGAAGTACGCCGACGACTACCGCGCTTATTTCGAGGCGAACCAGAAGGGCGAGACCATGCTCGCACCCGATCCCCGCTGGCTCGTCTGGCAGGGCCATGGCGTCATCAGTTTCGGCGCGACCGAGGGCGAGGCCGCCGTCCTCCGCGACATCGCGACCCACACCTGGAAAACGATCCAGCTCACCGAATCGGCCTTCGCCGGAGGCTGGAAGCCGCTCCCCGCCGCGAAACTCTTCGAAATCGAATACTGGGACCTCGAGCAGGCCAAACTTAAGAAAGGCGGCCATGCTCCCACCCATCAGGGTAAGGTCGCCATCGTGACCGGGTCTGCCGCCGGGATCGGCTTCGCCTGTGCCGCCTCGCTCGCCCATCAGGGCGCGAAGGTCATCGGGATCGACCTCAGCCCCGAGATCGAGGCGCAGATGGCCGGCATCGGCGGCATCGGCATCGTCGCGAACCTCACCGACGAAGCGAAAGTGAAGGAGGCGGTCGAGGGCGTGGTGCGTCAATTCGGCGGACTCGACATCCTCGTGAGCAACGCCGGCATTTTCACCGCCGGAGCCTATCTCGACGACCTCGAGCAGTCGAACTGGGACAAGTCCATGGCCGTGAACCTCACGAGCCACCAGAAGCTGCTGAAACACACCATTCCCTACCTGAAGAGGGGCATCGATCCGGCCATCGTCCTCGTCGGGTCGCGCAACGTGAACGCCCCCGGAGCCGGGGCGGCCAGCTACTCCTGCGCCAAGGCCGGACTCACCCAGCTCTGCCGCGTCGCCGCGCTCGAGCTCGCGCCCTTCGGCGTCCGCTGCAACATCATCCACCCCGACGCGGTCTTCGACACGAAACTCTGGACACCCGAGAACCTCAAGCGTTCCGCCGAGCGTTACCACATGACGGTCGAGGAATACAAGACCCGCAACCTGCTCAAGACCGAGATCAAATCCCGCGACGTCGGCAACATGGTCGCGGCCATGGCCAGCCCGCTCTTCGGGAAGACGACCGGCGCCCAAGTGCCCGTCGATGGCGGGAACGACCGCGTGATCTAACCGGGCCGCGGGATCGAGGCACCGCAATTCCAGCAGACTTCGAAGTTGCCCGGATTCGGCTCGCCGCAGGCGTTGCAGGTCACCTCGCGGTCGGAGAGTTCCGCGTCGTTCGACTGGTGTTGGCGGAGGATTTCCATGGCCTCGGCGTGGTCCGCCTCGTCCACCACGCAGAGGGCGGGCCAGTATTTCGGGCGCTCAAACCGCTGCAGCCCGAGAATGTCCGACTCGTTCTCGTGGCGCACCGAAACGGCGATTCCGCGAGACTCGAGAACGGAACGCAGGTGACCGAGTCGGATCGGATCGGGTTCGCGGAGCAGCTCTCTCATCGGAACACCCTATTTCACTTCGGGCGGAGGCCAAGGACGAAGGCAGCGCAACCAACAATTCCGAAACCGACCGAAAAGGACTGTCACTTTCCGGGATTTATGCTAATACTTCCGCTTTCTTGAAATTCGGGCCCAGGCAGGAGCAATCCTCTGCCGGGAGGTTCGGATCAGGGGCGCGATGCAGAGTTGGTTCACCTTTGAGTTGGATGGGGAGGCCTGCCGCGTGGAACGCGAGTCCACGCGCGGCAGCCTCGCGTCCTTTCTCGCCCGGCTCGATCCGTGCTTCGCCCATTTTGCCGAACACGACCCGCTTCTCGCCCCGCGCCTCGTCGTCCTCGGAATGCTCGAAGGGGACCGGCACCGCTTCCGCATTGTCGATGCGGGCCTCATGCTGATGCCGATGCTCGCCGACCGCCAGGTCTGGACGCCGGAAGGAATCCGCAACGCGGAGCCGGAACATCCCGTGAACCTCGCATTCCAGGACGGTCGTTTCGAGTGTTCGACGGAGCGTCTCGACACGATCATCGCCCTGACCTTCGAGGGATACTACCGTCCCGACCTGCGTCGGCAGGGACAGGTCAACGACCAGTATGACGCCGTGGTCACCCGCACCGCGAATGTCCCCGCGATCCGCGAGGCCGCCCTGCAGGTCTTCGCCTCGACCGAGCAGCTCCGCCACGAGGCGGCCCGCAAAGCGGAGCGATCTGGCCAGGAAAGCACGGTTTGGACGGGCAAGAAGGACATCTTCGGGGATCGCTTCACCCGGCAGCTTTTCCGCCTCCCCGAGAGCCGCACGCTGCATTATGTCGATGGCGCGAAACGGCGCTTCTTCCGCCCCGACAACCTCGTCGAACTTTTGAAGCTGAAGCGCGAGTATCCCGGGGCGGTCCTCATCGCCGGAGGCACGGGGACGCCCCGCGCGACGGAACGCGAGGAAGGCAACGACCTCATTTCCCTCGAAGGGGTCAAGGAACTGAACTCGATCCTCACGACCGAAGAACACTGGGAAATCGGGGCCTCGGTCGCGCTCACCCAGGTCGCGGAACAAATCGGCCGCGAATGCCTCCCGTTCAACAAGGCACTGCGCCGTTTCGCCTCGCGTCCGGTGCGGAACCGGGCCACCCTGGGCGGCTATCTCGCCACGGCCTGGGCCTCGGGACAGCTTGCCCCGCTCCTCATGGCGCTGAACGCGCGGGTGAAACTCCTCTCGGCGGCGGGCGAACGGGACGCTCCGGTCTCACAGTTCTTCACCGGCGGCGGGCGCACCCTTCTCCAAGAGGGCGAATTGATCCGCACCGTTCTCATTCCCCGCGCCACCGAAAACGCTCTCTCGGCCCGCGGCGTGACCTCTCGGCTCTGCGACGTCTATCCGGTGGGGCCCCGGCGCACCGGGTGCGAGCCCTACGCCACCGCGGCCTTCGGTTTGGAATTGCGCGACCGGAAGATCGCGAAGGCCTGGATCGCCTACTCGGGGATCGCCGACGCTCCGGTCCGGGCGCGCGAAGCGGAGGAGTTTCTTGTCGGAAAGAGCTGGGGGGAAAAGACCCTCATCGAAACCCTGGGCGTGCTGAACCGAAGCGTCGAGGTGACCCCGCCCCCCGGATCCGGAACCGACGCCGGCTATCTGAAACAACTCGTCGGAACACTCTTTCAGAAGTTTTACCACCAGCACCCCCGCCCCGACAGTGCAAGACCCGAGTCGTTGACAGCGACCGGAGAGTTCGCCAGACTCGACGAGCCCTTCTACGAACCGATCCGGTCCTGAACCCGATCCGTTCCGTCCCCGCGATGCCGCGATGAGTGATTCCGACGATCAAGAGTTTCTCCGTCTTCCCTCCGGGCCCTCCCCGGGAGCGGCGAAACAGGCCCGCGAGACCTTCGCGGAACGACTCCGTCGGCGACGGGAGCAGCTTTCCCAAGGCATCGAACCGCGCGTGATCTCTTCGTGGCAATCGCGCGCCCGGATCCTCACCGCCCTCGTCGTCGAGAGCCCCCATCCCCACGCGGTCATCCTGCGCCGGGATTGCCAGGAAGCCCGCCGCGTCGAGGGGGTCGAAACGATCCTCTTCGCCGACGACATCCCGCCCTTCCGGAATTCGCTGGGACACGATTTTTCGGGCGAGCCGCTCCTCGCGGAGGAGGAAGTCCACTACCGGGGCCAGCCCGTCGCCCTCGTCATCGGGCGGGACGAAGCGTGCTGCCGCGAAGCGGCCCGACGGATCGAGATCGACTATCAGCCGGCCCCCGGGATCCTCACGCTCGATCACGCCGTGGCCATGGTCAGCTACCACGAAGCGCCCCGGGTCTGCGAGCGGGGCAAGGTCGCCGCCGCCCTCGTCTCGGATCCGGTCCGATTCGGCGGATCGTTCCTGATTCCTCCGCAACAGTCGCCCCTCGTCGGCTCCCCCGAGATCCGCATCACTCCCGTCCGGGGCGGCCGCGGGTTCTCGGTCAAGGCCAGGGCGCTCTCCCCCGCTCTCGTTCGCACCGCCGTCGCCCGCACCGCCGACCTGCCCGAGTCCGAGGTGCAGATCGAGGCCGTCCCGCTGGCCGGAATGACCGATGCGATGGAGCAGGAGCCGGTGCGTCTCGCCATGCTCGCGACCCGAGCAGCGATCACCTGCGGTTCGGCCGTGGTTCTGAAGGTTTCCGGTCCCGATTCCCCCCTCGTCCGGGGCCAACGCCACGCCGTAAAGGCGGAATTCGAAGTGGCCTGCGATCGGGACGGCCGCATTTCCTCTCTCGACCTGAAACTCCTCGTCGATGGCGGCTATTTCGCGACCGACTCCGCCACGGTGATGGATCGCGCGGCCCTCCACGCCGATTCGGTCTATGGCATCCCGAATCTCCGCATCACGTCGCAGCTCTGCCGCACCCATCGCATCGCGTCCTCCGCCCTGCCTGCCGAAGGTTCGGCCCAAGGCGCCTGGGCCATGGAGGAAATCCTCCGGCGGGTCGCCTCCGAAACTGGCCACGACCTCCGCAAGGTGAGGGAGCGGAATTTTTACGCCGAAGGCGGAGAAATCAAGACCGCGCCCTACGGCCAACCGGTTCAGGCCGCCGCCATCCTGCGGGTCTGGCAACAGGTCATGCGCCGGAGCGAATACGAAATCCGCGCCGCCGCGATCGCCAAGTGGAACCGGCGCAACCCCTGCTACAAGCGGGGCCTCGCCGCCGTGCCGGTCAAGTTCGGACTCGGCGACCCCCGGCCCGAACGCGACGCCTCCGCCGTCTTGGTGCAAATCCTCGCCGACGGGTCGGTCCTGGTGCGAGTGGGCCTCGTCGATGTGAACGATGGGCTCCGTGGACAGATCCGCGAGGAAGCGGCCGCCCGCCTCGGGGTCGAGGAGGAGGCGATCCGGGTGATCCTGAATGATTTCGACGTCCTCCCGCGTTCCACACCGGTGGTCGGAACCGATGCCACGGGCCTCGTCCTGCGCGCCCTCGCCGATGCCTGCAAACGGCTTCAATCCCGCCTTCGCGAAGTCGCCCTTCAGCTCTTCGCCGCCCGAGGCCAGACCGAGATCGAGATGGAGGCGATCCGTTTCCGCAACGGATTCGTCGGCCAGGAAATCTCCCCGAACAGCCCCCTCCATTTCCGCGAGGTCGTGGAAGGAGCCTGGCGGAAGCGGGTCAACCTCGTCGAAACCGGCTATCACCGCACCCCGAACCTCTGGTGGGACCGCGAACTGGGTGCCGGCTGGCCCTTCGCCGCCTTCACCTATGCCGCCGCCGTCGCCGAGGTGCAGGTCGATGCCTTCACCGGCGAGGTGCAGATCCTCCGCGTCGACATCGCCCACGAAGGCTCCCCTTCCCCGGACCAGGCGGACCGTGACTTCGCCCAGTTAATGCGTGCCTTCACCCTCGGAACCGGCTGGATTCTCTCGGAAACCGCTCCCTACCCGGAAAGTGAAAATGCTCCGTTGATGCATGTTGCCGAGGGAGTTCCTGGATTTTCCGACGCTCCGTTCCAGATTGTCACGGATCGCCTCCGGCCCCTCGGTGATCCGTCGGTGCTGCCCGGTGATCCGTGCGCCGAAGCGCCCGTGCTGCTCGCCGCGGCGGTTCGCGAAGCGCTCTGGGACGCCCTCGGGGCATTCGGATTCAAGCCGGAACTGAGAATCGAGTTGCCCCGGCCCTCGACTCCTCCGACCGTGCTCGCGACGCTTCGGGAGATCAGTCGCCAGATCCGGGAGAGCGAAGCCAGGACCGAACCTCCGGCAGAGGCCCCCGCTTCGGACGCCGATTGACGGGTCCATCCCCGCCATGCCCGCGTTTGCCATCGCAGTCACGGATTCCGGGGCTTGGGAGGTTCTCTTTTAGCTCCTCGCCCTGCTCGCCACGGCGCTGGTCATCGGGATGCTCTTCGAGCGTTTCGGCCAGTCCGCCATTCCCGGCGATCTGACCGCCGTTGCCGGGTGAACCCGCCAGGTCGGGCCCGCTCTCGGCCTCTCCGCCGGAGCCGGGATTCGATTCGGCCTCGCATCCTGACAAAATCGTTGAATAACACGCCTTGCCACGGCGACTGGAGGAAACTCTTTTGGAAATGTTAAAAAACCGTTTCACGCCTGCCATGCGCTTCGCCATCCTCTCCATCGCCGCCCTCCTCGTCGCCCTGCTCCCGGTCCTCAATTTCCTCAGTTACCGAGTTTTCGGGGGAATCATCCGCCGCCGCCGTGCTGTCTGGGACCTGAATATCTGCTGCGGCAAGACCGACGGCGGCGGCGTCAACGTGGACATCGTGAAACACGCCGAGGTCCCGAACCTCGTCGTGGTCGATGACATCTATCACCTCCCCTTCGCCACGAACCAGTTCGAGCACACCCTCTGTTCCCACACGATCGAACATGTCGACGATCCCGCCGCCTTCTTCGCGGAACTGCAGCGCATCTCCCGGCACGTCACCCTGGTGGTTCCGCCTCTGTGGGATCTCAGCGCGGCCTTCAACGTCTTCGAGCACCGCTGGCTCTTCCTGACCTTCCGCAAGGAACACCACTCCCTGCCCCCTCACATCGTCCTGCCCCTCGCGCGGCGTCTCCAGGAAAAGGTGGGCCAGAAGATCCGGGCGTGAGTTGGGCGGACTTGGCCCTTTGAGACAAAATCATGGAGGGTAAAATCATTCGAAGGATGGGACACCTCTATCCCGCATGATTTTGTCTCGCCAATCCGGTGAGCCCTCTTTGTCAAGGGAGGAAGGGTTTTCGCCTCGAATCTTTCCGGGGTCCGGGGGGCGGATGTTTCCTTGCGCGGGGGCGGTCGATGAAGCAGGATCGATGGAGCCGGTGGTCGTCCGGCGCGATGGATAAACCGCACTCCTCCTCTTCCTGGTCGATCGCGCTCATGGCACTGGGCGTGGTCTTCGGTGACATCGGGACCAGTCCGCTCTACGCCCTCCGGGAATGTCTCGCGCATTCCGGATATCGGGCCGGGGTGGATCCGGTCGAAATGGTTTACGGCCCGATCTCCCTGATGTTCTGGTCGCTCACGATCATGGTTTCGTTCAAATACCTGTCGGTGCTGAGCCACGCGACAGCCCAGGGGGAAGGCGGGATGTTCGCGCTGCTTTCGCTGCTGCGGAACCCGGCGCGTGACGCCAAGCGCAACACCGGCCTTCTCGTCATGGTGGTGCTCTTCGGGGCGGCCCTTCTCTATGGAGATGGGATGATCACCCCGGCGATCTCCGTCCTCTCCGCGGTGGAGGGGCTCAAGCAAATCCACGAAGGACTGCCGCAGTCCGTCGTCATGGCGGTGTCGGTCGGGATTCTTGTCAGTCTCTTCCTCGTGCAGCGACATGGCAGCGCCCGCATCGGCGTTGCCTTCGGGCCGATCATGGTGATCTGGTTCGGCGTGCTCGCTTCCCTCGGCCTCTACCGGTTTTTCGAGCATCCGGAGGTGATCGCGGCGCTTTCCCCACACTGGGGCGTGACCTACCTCATCCATCACGGCTCCCATGGCATCGTCATCATGGGCATGGTCCTGCTCGCCGTGACGGGATGCGAGGCGCTCTATGCCGACATCGGTCATTTCGGTCCCAGACCGCTCCAGCGCGCCTGGTTCGTCCTCGTCTACCCCGCCCTCGTCCTCAATTACCTCGGCCAGGGCGCTCTCGTCATTCACGATCCCGCGGCGCTCGAGCACCCCTTCTTCCATCTCGTGCCCCAGTCGCTCCTCCTGCCCACGGTCATCCTTGCGACGGCGGCGACGATCATCGCCTCGCAGGCCATGATCACCGGGGTCTTTTCCCTGACCCAGCAGGCGGTTCAGCTCGGCTACCTCCCGCGTCTCCGCATCGTCCATACGAATCCGGACATCCGCGGACAGATCTACATGCCGCAAATCAACTTCCTACTCCTTGTCGCCTGTGTCGCCTTGGTCATCGGTTTCGAGAGTTCCAGCAATCTCGCTTCGGCCTACGGACTCTCGGTTTCGCTCGAGATGTTTCTCACCAGCGTGCTCTTTTTCTTCGTAGCGCGCCGGACCTGGTCGTGGCCGCTGTGGAAGGCGCTGATCCCGGTGCTGCTGTTTCTCACCATCGAATTCGGCTATGTCGCCGGCAGCCTTGCGAAGTTCATGCAGGGGGCGTGGTTCCCCGTGGTGGTGGCCATGGGAATCTGGATCGTGATGAAAACGTGGACGGATGGCCGGGCGATCCTCTTCCAGGCGATGCAAAAGGGCCGCCTCCCCGTGAAGCACCTCGTCGATGACATCAAGGCGGGACAGGTCATCCGGGTGCCGGGAATGGCGGTCTTCATGTCCGCCACGGCCGATGGGCTGCCGCTGGCGCTGTTGCATCACCTGAAGCACAACAAGGCGCTCCACAAGCAGGTCGTGCTTCTCACAGTCACGTTTGAGGGCGTGCCCTACGTGTCGCGCGACGAGCGCAGCGAGGTGAGTGAATACCACGACGACTTCTACCGGGTCCTCCTCCGTTACGGTTTCGCCGAGTCACCGGAGGTATTCAAGGATCTCTGCGCCGCACTGCGCGATCATGCGAAGATCAAGCCCGCCGGGATCACCTTCTACCAGAGCCGCGAGGTCCTGCTCAGCACCGGCCCCGGCAAGATGGCGGCGTGGCGGAAGAAGCTGTTCGTCACCCTGTCGCGCCTCTCCCGTCCCGCGACGGGTTATTTCGACCTGCCCCCGCGCCAGGTCATCGAGCTGGGGATCCAGTTGGAGCTTTGATCAGAGGTCGGAGGTCGGAGGTCGGAGGTCGGAGGGCAGAGGGCAGAGGGCAGAGGGCAGAGGGCGGTTGAATACACGAACAGGGGATTGCCTGACTCCTAGCAACCTGATGTGATGAAGGACGTCATCCATCTTCCCGGTTTCTGATTACCGATCACGGATTACCGACTTCCGTCCCCCATGGCCCGCTTTTCCTGGCTCGATTACTCACTCTTCGCCCTCTACCTGACCGTGTCCGTGGGGGTGGGCCTGTGGTCGGCCCGGCGGAAGGCTGGGAACCTCGGGGATTATTTCCTCGCCGGACGAGGGATGAACAGCATTCTCATCGCGATGTCGATCCTGGCGGCGCTGTTCTCGGGCATCAGCTATCTGGCCGGCCCGGCCGACGTCTACAAGAACGGCTTCGGTTTCGCTTACGCGATCCTCGCCTTCTTCATCGCGACGCCGATCACGACGATCTGGATCCTGCCAAAGTTCTACCAATCCCGCTACTTCACCGCCTACCAGTTCCTCGAGGAGCGCTTCGCCCTGCCGGTGCGGCTGCTCGCCTCGGGCCTCTTCATTTTCCGCGTCTCCCTCTGGCTCGCCGCCGCCACCTACGCCCCGGCCCTGGCGCTGGAGAAGGTCACGGGCATTCCGCTCTGGGCGACGATCCTGGCCTCGGGCACGCTGACGACGCTCTACACGGCTCTCGGGGGGATGCGGGCGGTGATCTGGACGGATGTGATCCAGTTGATCGTGCTCTTCGGCGGTCAACTCGTGATCGCCCTGGTGGCGATGGGCAAGATCCCGGGCGGCCTGGGAGGGGTCTGGGAAACGGCCCTCGCCGACAACCGCCTCAGCCTGAGCCTTTCCTTCGACTTCTCCGAACGGATCAACCTGGGCTCGGTCCTCATCGCCGCGGCCTTCCTCCACCTCGTCCAGATGGCGACGGACCAGGTCTCGGTGCAGCGATACCTCACCGCCGGCAGCCTCGCCGAAGCGAAACGGTCGCTCTGGATCAAGCTATGGTTCATCCTGCCGGTGATCGTCCTTTTCTACGGCACGGGGCTGGTCCTCTACGCCTTTTACAAGGTCCACGGCGATCCGCTCGCCGCGGGCCTGATCCAGAAGGAGGACCAGATCCTGCCCTATTTCGTCGTGACGCAACTTCCGGCGGGCCTACCCGGCCTCCTCATCGCCGCGATCTACGCGGCGAGCATGTCGACGATCTCGGCGGGCCTGAACTCGCTCTCGTCGGCCACGGTCGTCGATTTCCAGCAGCGCCTGACAAAACAACCGGACGCACCGGACTCCCGCGAGGTGGCGCGCGCGCGCTGGATCACGGTCGCCTACGGGCTGCTGGTGATGGTCCTCGCCTTCGCCGTCTCAAAGATGCCGGGCAATCTCGTCGAGTCGGTCAACACGGTCATCGCGATCGTCGGAGGACCGCTACTGGGGCTATTTTTCCTCGGCATGTTCACGAAGCGGGCCGATACCCGCGGTGCCCTCGCCGGATGCCTCGTTGGATTCCTCTCCCTCGTCGCGCTCTACTTCTACCAGATCGGCCTCTTCACTGCGGAGAAGCCGGAGCAACTGGTCTCCTTCATCTGGTTCAGCCTCTTCGGGGCGCTGATCACCGTCGGGACGGGGCTGCTCGTCCCGGTGGGGAACGACCCCGTGCAAGCGCCCCCGAAAACGGAATCGGGGCGAGAATAGTGCTGGACACTGCCTTTCACCCCTTGCAGCATTTGCCCCGTCATGCCATCCCCCTACTGGCCCTTCGTCGTCCTCGCCGTCAGCGTCGCCTTCATCATCATCGGCATCGGCAAGCTGCGCCTGCACGCCTTCATCGCCCTGCTCGCGGCGGCCCTGATCGCCGGACTGATGACGGGGAAGGACGCCTGGGAGATCGTGCAGAAGGACGGCTCGGTGAAGACCTACTCGGCCCTCGTCGGAACCGTCGAGATGGTCTCGAAGGGGCTTGGCGACACGGCGCGTGACATCGCCATCTCGATCGCGCTCGCCGCCGTCATCGGAATGGCGCTGATGCAGAGCGGGGGCGCCGACAAGGTGGTGCGCCGCTTCCTCGCCCTGTTCGGAGAGAAACACGCCGGTTGGGCCCTGCTCACGAGCACCTACATCCTGAGCGCGCCGATCTTCTTCGACACGATGTTCATGCTGATGGCGCCGCTCGCGATGACGCTGGCGATGCGCACGGGGAAGGACTACGTGCTCTACATCCTCGCGATCTGCGTCGGCGGCACCATCACCCACTCCCTCACCGTGCCGCATCCGGGGCCGGTCGCGGTCGTGGAGGACCTGCGCATCAGCGTGGGGGAATCGCTCGTCTGGGGCATCGCGGTCGGCGCGATCGTCGCGGTCTTCGGCTTTTTCTTCAGCCACTGGATCAACCGGCGCGTCCAGGTGCCGGTGCGGGGCTCGGGATCGGTCTCGCTCGAGAACCTCCGGGGCATCGGAGAAAAGCCCGAGAGCGAGCTGCCCTCCTTTTTCTGGAGCATCACCCCGGTGGTGCTGCCGATCCTCCTCATCAGCCTGACGACGGTCTTTGAACTGGCCCACAAGGGCGCCGCCAACGGTGACGGCTGGGCCACCGGACTCGTCGGCCTGCTCGGCGGGGATACGGGATTCAACGCGGTCCGCACCTGGGTCGATTTCATCGGCAACAAGAACATCGCCCTCTTCATCGGCGCCTTCATCGCCATGGTCGTGCTCGCCCGGCAGTGCCGCCTCGGCCTCGGCAAGCTCGAGGAACTCGTCGGCCCTCCTCTCGAGACGGCGGGCATGATCATTCTCATCACCAGCGCGGGCGGGGCCTTCGGCGCGGCGCTGCGCGGCGCCGGCGTCGGCGACGCGGTGAAGACCCTCGCGCAGGGCTACAGCCTGAACCTGATCCTCCTCGGCTGGCTCGTCGCCGTGGTCGTGCGGGTGGCGCAGGGATCGGCGACGGTGGCGATGCTGACGGCCTCGTCGATCATGGCCCCGATGGTCGCGGGCGCGCAGCTCGGCTGCCATCCGGTCTACCTGTTCATGAGCATCGGCTTCGGCGCGATGTTCTGCTCGTGGATGAACGACAGCGGCTTCTGGGCGGTATCGAAGCTCTCCGGCATGACCGAGAAGGAAACCCTCCGCACCTGGTCGCTCCAACTCACCGCCAACTCCATCTTCGGTCTCGTCGTCGTGCTCGTGCTCAGCAAGGTGCTGCCGATGGTGTGATCCGGGGCCGACAGAGCCCGACGGACGCCCCGTCGGTGCGTCCCTACCGGCCCTCCCTCTCGCCGCAGTCGTCCCATTTCCCGCGATCATGAAAGACGTCCCGTCCCCGAACGACGCCCTCGACCGCGCCAGACGGAAGGCTTTCTCCCGGCTGCTGCCGCTGCTCTTCGTCAGCTACATGATCGCCTACATCGACCGGCAGAACATCGCCGTGGCGAAACTGACGATGACGAAGGACCTCCCCGGATTTGACAACGCCGTGATCGGCTTCGGCGCGGGGGTCTTTTTCTGGGGTTACTTCCTCCTCGAGATCCCCGGCACGCTCATGGTCGAACGATGGAGCGCGCGGAAATGGATCTGCCGCATCATGGTCTCGTGGGGTCTCATGGCCGCCTTGACCGCGGCCGTGCAGACGCCGACGCAGTTCTACGTGGTGCGTTTCCTCCTCGGACTCGCCGAGGCGGGGTTCTTCCCCGGCATCATCGTCTACCTCACCCACTGGTTCCCCAGCCGCGACCGCGCCCGGGCCCTCGCCACCTTCCTCATCGCCACGCCCGTGGCCCAGATCGTGAGTCCGAAGATCTCCTATGCGCTCCTCAAGATCGGATCCGACGCCGCCAATCCGGAAGTCCTCGGCATGTCGGGATGGCAATGGGTCTTCGTCTTCTGGGGCATTCCCGCCGTCATCCTCGGATTCGTCGTCCTCTTCTGCCTGACCGACCGGCCGCGACAGGCGAAATGGCTCACCACGGAGGAAAGCGAGGCCCTCGAGGCCGAACTCGAACGCGAGCGCGCCGAGACCCGCCAGGGGAAGAAGATGTCCCTCCTCGACGCCCTGAGCCACCCGAAGGTCCTCATCCTGGCATTGATCTATTTCTGCACCGTCACCTGCAGCTACGGCATCGAGTTCTTCATGCCCAGCATCCTCAAGGACTGGTATGACATGGACCTGAACAAGGTCACCTGGCTCATCATGATCCCTCCCTTCGTGGCCATGGTCGGGCAACTCGTCGCGGGCCACAGTTCCGACCATTTCCAGGAACGCCGCTGGCACGCCATCGTCCCCATCCTGATGGGGGCGGCGGCCCTCGGCCTGATGCCATTGACCCAGGGGAACCTCGTCCTCACGATGGTGTGCCTCATGCTCGCCTTCGCGGGATTCAAGAGCTACATGCCCGCCTTCTGGTCCTTCCCGAACCTCTTCCTGACCGGAACGGCCGCGGCCGGGAGCATCGGGTTGATCAACTCGATCGGCAACCTCGGCGGATTCCTCGGACCCACCGTCCTGGGCTTCGTGGAGAAAAAAACCGGTTCCTTCGTCGGGGGACTCTACTACCTGTCCGGTTCGATGCTGGTCGCCGCCGGTGTCATCTTCTTCCTCGGAATCGGGAAGAAGAAGAGGCTGCCATCCTGACTGCAAACACGGCTCTGGCGTCCGTGACGGATCGGTCGTAGGGTTCCCGTCCGTATCCTTTCCAGTCCGTGAACAAACCCTCTTCACCCGCCTCCACCCTGCCTCGCACCGCGATCGTGAACGTGGTCGGCCTCTGTCCGCGCCATCTCACCCCGGACATGCCCTTCCTGCGGAAATTCCTCGCGCGGGACGGGGTGAAACTCGTCCACATCACCCCGCTCCTGCCCGCCGTGACCTCGACGATGCAGGCGACCTACCTGACCGGCACCCCGCCGTCCGCCCACGGCATCGTCGGCAACCTGTGGTATGACCGCGACTACGCCGAGCACCGTTGCTGGAAACAGTCGAACCACCTCGTGAAGGGCAAGAAACTCTGGGAAAAACTCCGCGAGGAGGATCCCGCCTACACCTGCGCGAAGGTCTTCTGGTGGAACAACCTCTACTCCACCGCCGATTACCAGATCACGCCCCGGCCGATCTACCGGGCCGACGGCAAGAAGCTCTTCGACATCCAGACCTGGCCGATGGACCTGCGGAAGAAGGTGACGCGCAAACTGGGCAAGTTCCCCTTCCCCGCCTTCTGGGGGCCGGCCGCGGGGATCGCCTCGAGCCAATGGATCGCGGAATCGGCGAAGTGGTTCGAGGATCATTGTTCGCCGAACCTCAACCTCGTCTACCTGCCCCACCTCGACTACAACCTCCAGCGGGTCGGACCCGACGCCCCGGCGGTCAGCGACGACCTCCAGGCGATCGACAAGGTCGTCGAGGACCTCGTCACCCATCTCGAGTCGCGCGGGGTGCGCGTCGTCATCCTCAGCGAATACGGCATCAGCCGGGTCGACCGGGCCATCCACCTGAACCGCGTCTTCCGCGAGAAAGGCTGGATCACCTGGCGCGAGGAACTCGGCCGCGAGATGATCGACCTGGGCAACTGCAAGGCCTTCGCCATCCCCGACCACCAGCTCGCCCACATCTACGTGAACGATCCCGCGATCCTGGACGAGGTCGCGGAAACGGTGCGCAAGCTGGACGGCGTCGCCGCGGTCCACGACCGCGAGGACCAGGAGGGACTCGGCCTTGCCCACGAGCGGAGCGGCGATCTCGTCGCGGTTTCGGACGAACACAGTTGGTTCACCTACTACTGGTGGAAGAAGGATCGAAAGGCCCCCGACTACGCGCGCTGCGTCGACATCCACCGCAAGCCGGGCTACGACCCCGTCGAGCTCTTCGTGAATCCGAAACTCTGGTTCCCCAAGGCCGCGATCGCCTGGCGGCTCCTGAAAAAGGCCCTCGGCTTCCGCATGTTGATGAACGTGATCCCGCTCGACGCGGGGCTCGTGAAGGGATCGCACGGGTGCATCCCGAAAGACCCGGACGATCATCCCGTGCTCATCGGCGCCTTCTCCGATCTGGAGAACGGTGCCACGATCCCCGCAACGGAGGTGTTCCGGAGCCTGCTGGGATTTTGCCGCGGGTCGTCGCAATAAAGCCGGATTTACGGAACCGGCCACACCCCCGCCACCGCCTCGGCAGCGCGGCGATGGGATCCGCCTTCCCCGAGCGTGGCGACGACTTCGGCGAGATGGGACTGGAGCCGCGACCGGGCCATTGTGTCGGCGAGGAGCGCCTCGAGCTCGGCCGCGACCGATTCGCCGCTGACGCGCTCCTGGAGCAGTTCCCTCACCACTTCGCGCCCGGCGATGACGTTGACGATGCCGAGATACTTCACCGACATGACCCGCCTCGCGACAAAGGCGGTGAGCCACGCGACCTTGTAGACGAGGCAATACGGTAGCCCGAGGCAGGCCGCCTCCAGCGTCGCGGTGCCCGAGGCAACGACGCCCGTGGTGGCCCGGCACATGAGCGCTCGGCTGGTGCCTTCGCCGACTTCGACAACGCGTTCCAATCCGGCCTCGCGGGTCAGTTCGCGAAGCCGCTCGGTCAGCCTCGGCGTCGCCCCGCTCGTGGCGAAACGCAGGCCGGGATGGCGTTTCGTCAGGATCGCGGCGGCCTCGAGCATGGCCGGATAGAGCGCGGTGATCTCGCGTTCGCGCGAACCGGGCAGGAGGGCGACGAGATCCTCCTCGCGCGGCAGTCCCCGCGCCTTCAGCGGGGCGAGAGAATCGACGAGGGGATGCCCGGCGAAGACGGTCTTCAGGCCGGAGGATTCATAGAGTTCCTTCTCGAAGGGAAAGATGCAGACCATCAGGTCGAGCAGCTCCGCCATGATGCGGATGCGGCCTTTCTTCCACGCCCAGACCTGGGGGCTGATGTAGTAGATCAACTTGCCGCGGTAGCCCTCCGCGCGCAGCCGCTTGGCGAGCCGGAGATTGAAGCCGGGATAATCGATGAGGACGATGCCGTCGGGTGCGCCGTTGTGAATGCGCGCGACGGTCTCGTCCATCTTGCTGCGGAAGTAGCCGTATTTCTTGAGCACTTCCCAAAGGCCCAGCACCGCGGCCTCGTCGAGCCAGTTCGTGACCTCCGGGGCGAGCTGGTTCATCTCCGGTCCACCGAGACCGGCGAAGGCCCACTCGCCGGTCTCGCGCAGCGACCGCATCAGGGCGGCCCCATGGGTGTCCCCGCTGATTTCTCCGGCGATGAGGAAGAGGGATTTCATCGGCATTTCTCAACCGATCTCGATGTCCGCGGGCGGCTCGGGATCGTAGCCCCAGGCCTCGAAGGCGAAACGCCAGCGCGTGCGGATCGCTTCGGCGTGGGCGGGATCGATGCGGTGCACGTTCCGCGAATAGCTTTTCAGGGTCGCCGCGTAGGCGGCCACCTCCCTGAGCCCCTCCGACTTGCCCCCGATGCCGAGCTGGTCGTAGAGGCGGCCGATTTCCCCGACGGGATCGGCGGCGATGCGCTCGTAGGAGGTCTCGGCGAGCTGATGGGAGGGCAGATCGAGGCGGGCCCGGTCGTCGAGGTAGCGCCGCATCACCTTTTCGTAGGTCTCGAGGACATAGCCGGGAATGTCGACATCCTGGAAAGGCTGCCAGGCGAAGGCATTGTAAACCCGTGGGAACTTTCCGCAGGTGGAACTGAAGACCGGCCACGGATTCCGCACGATGTGGATGAACTTGGCGTCGGGAAAGAGTTCGAGGAGCATCCCCATCCGCGTCGTCGAGGGCGGGTTCTTGAAGAGGGTGCGCCGCCCCTGCTTCACGTAGGCGACCTTGCGGACGAGGAACTCGTATTCGCGGCGGAAACGCCTCGTCTCGGACTCGGAGAGCCCCTCGAAAAACATGGCGCGGTCGCGCTGCCCCGCCATGTCGGAGGGGAAATGATAGACCCCGTAATACCCGTGGGCCTGGAGGTTGCCGAGCGCCATTTCCTCCTCCTGCGGTTCGTCGAGAGCGAGTTTGACCTTGTCGAAGCCCCGGGTCGCGGGCAGGGCCTTCTCGATGCGACTGCAGGCGAAGGGCAGGAGCGGGCCGAGCATGTCGAGGGGCATCGCCGTCTCGGAGAACTTGAGGAAGCCGAACTGGGGATCCCGGCTCATCAGGTTGTGAAGATGGGTCGTGCCGCTGCGCCAGTGGCCCACCAGGAAGATGGGCGGCTCGGAGAGCCGGTGCCGACGGATCGCGGCGTTGTGGCGCAGGCCCTCCATCGTCGCAAACGGAAAACGGACCGTCTGCGCGACCGCGGCGATGAACCGCTGGTAGCGGGTGCGCGGATCAAGGTTCGGCGTGAGCAGGGCATGCCGGAGAAAGACCCGGAGTCGGGCCCCGGCGAAGGGATGAAGGCCCGGAGCCCGTTCCCGGGCGGCGGATTCAAGGGTCCAAGTTTCGGCCATGGAAAAACGGAAGATCCAACTCAGGGGCGTTCGAAAACCGCGCTGGAAGCGGCTTTTCAAACCTTCGTGGAAAAAACAGCCCACCGCAAGTGACGCGGGTTGTGGAGAGCGGCGACCCACCGCGGCTCCGGTCACAAATTAGACGGCGGTCGGGAATCGGCGAGCAAAATCATCTCTCCCCCAGGCGAGCGAGCGGGCGGATCGAGGGCTGGTTCGGCCCTGAAACCGAACCCCTTTCGAGGCTCAGACGAAACGCTTGCAAAAAAGTTCGATATTTGTGATATTTATCAAATTTACAAACTTTACTCCATGAGGCTCTCGAATCCTTCCCTTCCTCATCTCTTGCAGTTCCTGCTTCTGGCCTTGGGTGCGGTCTCGCCGACGCAGGCTCAGTGGTTCAAGAAGCGCCAGGATCCTCCCCTGCCGACCCCGATGCCGATTCATCGTCCGGTGGAGTTTGTCGCCTCGACAACGATGCCGAATCCCTTCACGAACCCGCAGGCCGCCCTGACCGCGGTGCCCGTGGCCGAGCCCAATCCCGGAGACCATCTCCAGCCGCTCGCCTCGCGGCGACTCCCCGAGACCGTCGTGTTTCGCCCGGCGGTCGATTCCCCCCCCTCCTACGAGTTGCCCCACGCGGATTTTGAATACGAACGCCGCGGAACCCGTCCGCGCGGCGGTCTGTTCAGCACTCCGAAACCCTCGGAGGACATGATCGAATTGCTCGGCGTCATCCGCGACCGGGCCGAGCACATTTCCCGGTTCCGGCTCCCCTATGTCTTCGGAGGTGATCATCCGGACGAAGGAGGCCTCGACTGCTCCGGGGCGATGAAATTCCTCCTTTCCGACCTCGGCTTCCGCGACATGCCCCGGACGAGCTACGATCAGTATGCCTGGCTGCGGAAGGCGCGCACCCTCCGCCACTCCAAATCGATCCCCGACCAGATGGGAGGACGAAAGGGCATCAAGCCCGGCGACCTCATCTTCTGGGGCGGCACCTACGATTCGGGTCACAAGGTCTCCCACGTCATGATCTATCTGGGACAAGGCCGCGACGGAACCCATTACATGTTCGGCGCCCGTGGCAAGAACAAGACCGGACTGCACGGCAGCGGGGTGGATGTCTTCAAGCTCGAGTCCGGCTATCAGAAGGGACTCATCGGCTACGGCTCCCTCCCCGGCGTCTTCTGAGTCAGCCCGTCCCTCCCATCGCCCGGATCGCCTCGCGCGCCGCCCAAAAGCCGCACATTCCGTGGACTCCGGCACCCGGCGGAGTCGAGGCGGAAGCGAGAAAAATCGAGGGATCCGGCGTGGCGTGCGGTCGGCGGCGCACCGTCGGCCGCGTCAGGAGCTGGCGCCAGTCGGTCGCGCCTCCGACGATGTCGCCCCCGATCAAGTTGGGATTGTAGCGCTCCGCATCGGCGCAGGTCGTGACGTGCCGGGCCAGAACGAGATCGCGGAATCCCGGGGCGAACCGCTCGATCTGCGCCTCGATCCGGCCGGTCATGTCGACGGTCGAGCCCGCGGGCACGTGGCAATACGCCCAGAAGGTGTGTTTTCCCAAGGGAGCCCGCGACGGATCGAAGAGGCTTTGCTGCGCGGCCAGAACGAAGGGACGGTCCGGATGAATCCCCCGGCACGCCTCGCGCTCGGCCCGGGCGATCTCGTCGAGGCTGCCGCCGATATGCACGGTTCCGGCGCGGCGGCACGACTCCGCCGTCCAGGGAACGGGTCCGTCGAGGGCGTAGTCGATCTTGAAGATTCCGGGGCCATGCCGGTAGCGGAGGAGCCGCCTGCGGTAACCGGAGGGCAAGCGATTCCCGGCGATGCGGGCCATCGCCGACGGCGAGGTGTCGAACAACACCACCCGAGCCGGCGGCAACGACTCGATCGATGTCACCGGCGATCCCGTCTCCACTTCCCCACCCTGTTCCTTCAGCTCCGCGACGAGGGCATCGACCAGTCGCGCCGATCCACCTTTCAAGAGCGGCCATCCCCTCGCGTGACCTGCCAGCATCAGCATCAATCCCACCGCCTGGGTCGCCAGGGGCGCGTCGAGCGGCAGGACCGCATGGGCCGCGTTGCCCGCGAGGAGCGCACGCGCCTTTTCATCGGTGAACCAGGATCGGGCCGCCGCGAGCGCCGAGGGCAGGATGCGCAGACCGAAGGCCGCCATCTTGAAGGGATGCGACGGAATTCGCAGCGGCGGGGCGAGGAGATCGCTGAGAAGGTCGTCGAAGCCCGCGAGAAGCGGACCGAAAAGCCGCCGGTAAGCCCGGGCCGAGGCCGCGTCGAAACGATCCGCCGTGTTTTCGAGGGAACGCTCCAACACCGCCGCCTCTCCCCCGTCGAGCGGATGGGCCAGACAAAGCTCGGGATGGATCCATTCCAGTCCGTGCCGCTCCAGGCCGAGTTCGCGGAAAAAGGGCGAGGCCACCCCCATCGGGTGGATCGCCGAACACACGTCGTGACGAAATCCCGGCAGGGTCAACTCGGCGGTGCGGGCGCCTCCGCCCGGTTCCGGATACCCCTCGATCACCCGCACCGAATACCCTTCCCGCGCCAACGCCACGGCCGCGGCGAGACCGTTCGGTCCCGACCCGATGACGATGGCGTCGAGCGTTTCCCTCATCTGTGAAAAAGCCGCCCGCGGAGCGTCTCCTCCGGGGCGGCTCGTGAATGATTCGGTCCGATGCCGGAAAGGGCCTCAGAGCTGCCCGCAATCGGCGACGCGGATGTCCTTGGAGGTCCGACCGTTGCGGCTCCCGAGACCCTCGATCGTCTTCACCACGTCCATGCCCTCGACGACCTTGCCGAAGACGACGTGGGCCTTGTCGAGCCACTCCGTCACCACCGTGGTGATGAAGAACTGGGAACCGTTCGTGTTCGGACCGGCGTTGGCCATGCTCAGGATACCCGGCTCGGTGTGCCTGAGGGTGAAGTTCTCATCGTCGAAGCGGCGGCCGTAGATCGACTGTCCGCCCGTGCCGTCGCCGCGGGTGATGTCCCCGCCCTGGCACATGAAGTCGGGAATGACCCGGTGGAAGGGACTGCCCTTGTAGCTCAGTCCCTTTTCCCCGGTGCAGAGGGCCCGGAAATTCTCCGCCGTCTTGGGAACCACGTCGGTGCGCAGTTCGATCACAATCCGGCCCAGTGGTTCGCCTCCCGCGGTCATGTCAAAGAAGACGCGCGGCAGGGCATTGGTGTTTTCGCTCATGATGATCAAAGATGAAGGGGTTTGTCAGGGACCGGCCTGCGTTCACTCGGTCACGACCTTGACCGACTCGATCACGACATTCTCGTTCGGCACGTCGTCCATCGGCGCCTCGCGCAGCGCGTCGCCGGCGCGGGCTTTCAGGGTCTTGGTCCCGGTCGCGGACTTTGCGATCTTCTCGATCACCTCGGCTCCGCCGACGACCTCGCCGAAGACCGCGTAGCCCCAGCCGTCGAAGGACGGGTAATCGAGGTTGTCGTTGTCCTTGTGATTGATGAAGAACTGCGCCGTGGCGCTGTGGGGATCACCGGTACGGGCCATCGCGATGGTCCCCTTCTTGTTCTTGAGGCCGTTCTTCGCCTCGTTCTGGATCGGCGCCTTGGTTTCCTTCTGCTCGATCGAGCCGTCCTCCTTCAGGGCGAATCCACCGCCCTGGATCATGAAGCCGTCGATGACACGGTGGAAGACCGTCTTGTCAAAAAACCCCTCGTTGACGTAGGCGAGGAAATTCTTCACCGTCTCGGGCGCCTTCTCCTCATTCAGTTCGATCGTGATGTCGCCCTGGTTCGTCTTCATCAGGACCTTCGGACCGGCGTGGGCGGAGGTGATCGTCAGGGCGGAAAGGCCGACGGCGGAAAGCAGGCGGCGGAGGGAGGGCTTCATGCGGAGGATTGTCAGGGTTGGATTGGAAAACCGGGCGGATCGCTCCGGCGGAGCTTACGGTCCGCGATACCGGGCACGAAGTCAAACGGCCCGCCCGCCTACCAGCAGAGCCCCTCGTAGGGAACCCCGAGCTCGGCGAGCTCGCGCCACCCGTTCACGTCGATGAGGTGGCGGCGGCCTCGGCCGCGCAGACAGGACCGCAGTTCCCCGACGGGGAGGCAGGCCTTCGAAACGACGAGGACGTGGTCGGAGTCCTCCCCGACCGCGTCGCCCGGATGGGACACCATCAGTTCCTCGAACCGAGGCAGCTTCGCATTGGCAAAGACGCGGTTGGCGCCGATGAGGTTCTCGGCGGAGACCGCGGGATCGAAGATCCGGACCTCGTAGCCGCGCAGGAGAAGCTGGGCCGCCAGTTCCAGCATGGCACTGCCGCGGAGGTCGTCGGTGCCGTCCTTGAACGCCAGGCCCACCAGCACCACGCTCCGGATCCCGGTGCGTTCGATCCGCTCGAGCAAGGACTCGAGATGGCGGCGGTTGCTCTCCATGAGACTGTCCAGCATGGGAAGCGAGACTCCGAGCTTCCGGGCCTGGTGGGTCAACGCGGCGACGTCCTTCGGCAGGCATGAGCCACCAAACGGGGTCCCCGGTTTCAGGTAGTAGGGGGAAAGATTCAGCCTCGTGTCCCGGCAGAGCGTCGACATCACGGCGGTCGAGTCGATGCCGAGGTCCTTCCCGAGACGGCCGATCTCGTTCGCAAAGACCACCTTCATGGCGTGGAATGCGTTGCAGGCATACTTGAGAAGCTCGGCGGATTCCACCGGCATGATTTCGATGCCGGGATCGACGATCATCGAAACGGGTTCGACCGACTGCCCCGGTTCGAGGACTCCGAGGGCCGCGAGGCTCGGGTTCCTGAAATCGGCGAGGGCGCTGCCCTGGCGCAGGAACTCGGGGAAGAAATACACGGACGGAGGGGATTCCATCCCGGCGAAGGAGGCCTCCGCGATCCGGCGGGTCGACCCCGGCAGCATCGTGCTCCGAAAGACAACGGCATGGGGCCGTCCTTTCCGTCGGATCGCCGCCGCGAGCTGGGCGGAGACCGCTTCGACGAATTGCAGGTCGAGCGCCCCCGACGGGGCCGAGGGGGTGCCGACGCAGACGATGGAAACCTCCGAGGCCCCGACCGCCTCTCCGGCATCGACCGTGGCGCGCACCCGGCCCGCCTCCCACTGCGCCCGGAGCAGTTCATCGAGGCCGGGTTCCCCGATCGGGGCGGCCCCGCGGTTGATCAGATCGACCTTCGATGCTGAAACGTCGCACCCCGTGACGGAGCAGCCTCGCTCCGCCAAGGCCGCCGCAGTGACGCTGCCGACATAACCGAGACCAAAAACACTGATTCCGGGAGCACTCATGGATCGAAGAAAAAGACGGGGATTCTACCGCAGAACCGCGGAGCGGACGGAGAATTCGACCGGAATTTCCGATTTGTCGACAAAAAGGACCAGTCGGGCGATCCGCACCCGATCGATCGACCGCTTGTCACCCGCTTCCGCGACCTCCCAGAGCGGAATCCGGACCTCCGAGGGTCCGGTTTTCAACCCGAACTCGTCCGACCGCCAGACCCCGTCGGCGGCGGAATCCGTGTCGTCGATTCTCACGCCGAGACGCAAGGGAGGACCCGGATTGAGGAAGGTCAGCACCAGCTCCCGATAGGGCGACCAGTCCTGCCACCCGGGCTGGTAATGGATCCCACCAAAGGTTCCCGCGTTCATCCTCACCCGCAGGGCTGCGGTCCCGGCATCCCATTCCGCCGTCGTCCGGCCCTGGGGAACCCAAAGGCTGCGCGAGCGTGCCTCCGAAAACGCTCCGATGACGGGCAGTTGTGCCCGCGCCTCCCGCCGGATGAGTTCCTGATGCGACGCCGGAGCGAAGGCGAACGCGATTCCACCGAGGAGGGTCAACACCGTCGCCGCGATGCGCCAAGCCGACCATCGCCCGGACCGGCTCGGCCAGGTCATCGCAAGAAGGACCCCGAATCCGTCGAGGACGAAATCGTGAACGCTCGCCGACCTTCCGAGGCGGGCTTGGAGCAGCTCGGTGGCGATCCCGGCGGCGAGAGCGAGAACCGGAGACGCGAGAACAAGGCCGGCCCGGTCACGGTATCCTGCGAGAACTCCGGATAAAAACCGCGTCAGCAGGAAAAAACCGGGGAGATGAAGAAGATCCCACAGGCCCGCCGACCAGGGATTCCCGAATTTCCATCCCACCGGAACGAGCAGGAGCACGAAAATCGCCGTAACCCCGAAAAGTGGGGCAAGAACCTGCCGCCGCCCCGCTCTTGCGCGGAGCCCGAAGTCGCCCTTCTTCCGGGAAATCCTGGTCGTGCGCGCCCCGTTCATCGCCCGCGTCCAAAAAGAATGTCGAAAAAGCTCCGCCGGGGAGGCGGAAGATCGAACTCCACGGGCAGGTCCTGCACGGGCAGTTCAGACTCGGCCGGAGGCGGGCGATCGGCGACGATCGCCTGGGGGAGCGTGATCACCGGATCCTGGCGGGACGGAGCCTCGGGCAGGGTCACTCCATACCCTTCCGGCTCTTCATAGACCCGCCGCAGAAATCCGGCGGCGATGGGCGCGGCATCGCCGCCTCCGCTGAGGCGCTCTCCGTCCCGCCCGTGGGTGACCACGGCAAAGGCGATGCGGGGATTGAAGGCATCGACCCAGCCGACGAACCAGGCAAGCGAGGCCCGCTTTCCTTCGTTCGACCACTGCGAGGTTCCGGTCTTGCCATAGACGTCCGGCGTCTGTAGCCGCGCCACGCCCGCCGTGCCCGTGCGGTAGTTGACCACCCCCCAGAGTCCGTCCCGGATGAGATCGACATCGGAAAGCCGGGTCTGTAACGAGCTGGCGGGCTGGGGTTCATACCGCTGCAACAGTTCCTCGGTCCGGGCGTCGATCCGGCCCTGGATGAGGCGGGGACGGGGCACGTAGGTGCCGTTCGCGAGCGCGGCCATGGCGAGGGCCATCTGGACCGGCGAGGCGAGCACCCGTCCCTGCCCGATTGCATAGTTGGCGAGGCTGCGGGGGTCGTTGTAGGTCCCGGGGTCGGGAATGTTTCCCGCCGAGACCGAGGGAAGCGGCAGATCCGGCGCCCACCCGAGTCCGAAACGATGGCTCATCGCCGTGATCGGAGCCGCCCCCGTTTCCAGCGCGGCCTGATAAAACCAGGTGTTGCAGGACCGCAGGAGGGCGTATTTCACGTCCATGAGCCCCTCGTCCGCCGGATTCCAGTTTTTGAAATAGCGGCCGGCGATGAGCATCTCCCCGGGACCGGCGAATTGGGTCCGATCGCCGCGGATCGTTCCCGAAGCCATCCCCGCGAGCGCGACGATGGGCTTGAAGGTCGATCCCGGCGGATACGCCCCGCTCACCGCCCGGTCGAAGAGCGGAGCCTCGTCGGCGGTGGACAGGGCCGCGTATTGCTCCGGGGAAATACCGGCTTCGAAAAGATTCGGATCAAAGCTCGGATACGAGACGAGGACGAGAACGTCCCCCGAGTCGGCATCGACGGCAACGAAGGCACCGGGACGCCCGCTCGTTTTCAGTCCCTCCATGGCAAGACGCTGCATCTTCAGGCTGATCGAGAGAATGAGGGTGTCGCCGGGCTTGGCCTCGCGTGCCATTTCCTGATGTCGGAGCCGTCCGCCCGGGTCGATCATCCGGAGGACCTGCCCATCCTCCCCCCGCACCAGATCGTCGAGCGACTTTTCCATTCCCGCCCGGCCTTCCACCGGCGGCCAGAGAAACTCGTCCTGGGCGACGGGACCGTGTTGTTCGGGCAGGGAGACCCCGGTGTATCCCAGCAGGTGCGCGGTGAGCTCGCCCTGCGGATAATGCCGGAGATAAACCGGATCGAGCGTACATCCTTCGGGAAGTTTCCCGGCCCCCGCCTCCCGCCACGGCCCGGAAAGCACCTCGGACACCACGAGGGGCAGACGGGGCCGGTTTTCGAAATGCCTTCGGATTTCGTCGTCTTTCAGGGGGATCAGCGGAAATCCAGCGGGAAACCGCGACGGCAGCGACCGCACCCAGCGCCGCGCCGCCTCCGCCGTATCCGCCACTTCCGGCAACCTCACCACGACCCGGTGCCCGATCCCGTTGATCGCCAGCGCCTCCCCTTCCCGCGAAACGATGAGACTTCGGGCCGCCGGAATGATGAAACGCTTCACCTCCATCGCGGGATCGGTCGTCAACGGCGTCGGCCCGTGGTCGATCCGCTCCAGGCGGATCTCCCGGTCGCTGCCGCGGCCGGTTTGCAAGGCAAACGCCGCAAACACGAGCCAGACCGTCCCCGTGAATCCCGGGAGGCAGCCCCTGCCTGCCTTCCACTGGATTGAAGATCGCGGGTTCACGGACGATGTCATCGAAGGTGCGTAACCCAGGCCGGGCGGACTCCCTCTCACGCCCGTGAAAGCTCCCCGCGCCCAGGAAACGCCTCATCCTAAAACGAAAAGCCAACGACCGCAACCGGACCCCGCCCCATCCGCGATCAGGAAAACCATTCGCGAAGCCGCTCCCGGGAGTCCCGCACCTCCTCGCAACCCACCCGCGGATGCAACTCGAGGACAAGGTGGGTTCCCGGACGGACGAAGGGAGCCAACGCCCGGAAATCGACCGTTCCGGTGCCAATCGCCTGATGATCGCGGCCCGCTTCATCGACGTCGTGGAGATGGAATCCCGCGATGCGATCCGACAGCGCCCCGAGCAGGACAAGTGGATCGAGCATCCCGAGGCGGCGTTTGATCTCGGCGTGGCCGGTGTCGTGCCAATAAGCGACGGTCGGAGCCTCGAACCGACCCAGAAACCCGGAAAGATCCTCGTCGAGGGGCAGTTCCAGGATACCCTCGCGATTCTCCACGGCGAGATGCGGTGCCGAAGGTCCCGCATACTCCAGCAGGTCCCGGAACCGGTCCGCGACGCGGTCCAGTGCCGTCCGCGACCGCTTCCGCAAGCGGACGAGCGCCTTTTCCCGGGCGCCTTCATCCGCATCACTGCCCGAGGCCAGAGCGCCCGCGGGTGAGCGGAACCGGAAAAAGACACTGCCCGAATGCATCACCACATGGGAAGCCCCGACCCGCTTGGCCAACTCGAGCGTTTGCAGGGATTGCCTCAACCATGCCCTCCTCTCCTTCCCCGGCTTGGCGGACGGCTGGAAAAAGTTGGGGGCGGCGCGATCCGCCTCGACCGGAAGCGGACAAAAATTGTGGACGCTGCCCACTTCGACGAGCCCCTCATCGACCGCCCGAAGAACGCCCGGCACGAGGGAAACCGGCACGCCATGACCCAGTTCGACCCGGGCGAATCCCAGTTCGCGGATCTCCTCCATCATCGCAAGACCGTCCGTGTGCCGGTGGGAGCACCAGCAGGTCGAGAGGGCGATCCGGTCGAATTGGGAATGGGACATCCGGATTCACCGTGATGGAGTCAGCGCCGGGCGACGTCGGCGTCCTCAGGGTTTTCGGAACACGGTGATGGCATCATCGTAGAGTCCCGCCTGGTATTCCCGGCCTCCATCCGTCCACTCGCGGAACTGCTCCACGACCTCGAGGCCCGCTCCACGGAGACAATCGACCATTCCCTCGGCGGTCATGTCGCTGCGCCATCCGCCATTCTTTCCACCCACGGTCCCGTGGTGGAGCACGCCGGTTCCTCCGGGACGAAGCACCCTGGCGAACTCCGCGGCGTAGCCCTCGACCTCCCGCCGGTTGATGTGGACGAAAACATCGAAAGACCAGATCGCATCGACACTGCCGTCCGCGATGCCCGGGAGGGTATTGCCGGGAGTCAGGACGAACTCGATTTTCCCGGAATTCCCGAAACGCTCCGCGCATACCCGCAGACATTCCGCGGAGATATCGACCGCGACGAGCCGGTCCGCGATCTGGAGCAACGTTTCCGTCCACCGCCCGCCGCCCGGTCCGATCTCGACGAGGGCACCGCCCGCCGGCATGTGCTTCCGCAGGATCCGGCTCAGGACCGACTCCTTCCACTCCGGCGAGGGCGTCCACTCCTCCCCTTCCGCGGTCCAGTCCCACGCTTCCCAGATCAGCTTGTTGAGTCCGGCGCTGTTCAGACCCGGAAGACCGAGACGTTTGCGACGCTCATCCAGCGCCGCGAAGGCCCGTTCCGCGAGGGCGGAGCACAGGTAATAGAGGCCTAGATAGGACGTCCAGATGACCCCGTTCTGCCGCAGCACCTCGCCACCGAGACGGATTTTCTTGGATAGCGGGATACGCTTGCGGTTGTCGACGAGATCTTTCATTTCCTGGCTTGGGTGATGGTGCCGCGGAGAAGCTCACGCAGGGCGGACGGAGGGGGCTTTGAGGCATCCGGGGAATCCCGGAACGACCTCCCTTTGCGGCTTTCGCAGCGTCTTCGTTTCAAAGTCTTTCATCGATGTCCTCGGACGGGAGAACGGATTTCACATCATAGACCACCCCGTCGGGACCGACCCAATCGCGGAGCCGGAGTCCGCGGAACGCGGAGTGCGCCACCGCAAGAATCGCCGCGTCATAGGCTCCCTTGCCCTGTTCGAGGGCGGTTGGGTCGATCAGTTTGCCATGATGGCGCGGCGGAATCCGTCCGGCATCGGCCACGGGATCGTGGAGTTCCACCGTCGCACCGAACTCTTCGAGTTCCTCGACGATATCGAAAACGCGGCTGTTCCGGACATCCGGGCAGTTTTCCTTGAAAGTCGCACCCAGCACCAGAACCTTCGCGCCCCTGACCCGGTTGCCCTTGGCGATGAGGCGCTTCACGACGCGGTTGGCCACGAAAATCCCCATGCCGTCGTTGATCCGGCGCCCCGAGAGGATGACCTGGGGATGATATCCCGCCGTCTCCGCCTTGTGGGTGAGGTAATACGGATCCACACCGATGCAGTGACCTCCCACGAGGCCGGGACGGAAAGGGAGGAAGTTCCATTTCGTGCCGGCGGCCTCCAGCACTTTCGCGGTGTCGATTCCGAGCCGCTGGAAGATGATCGCCAGTTCGTTGACAAAGGCGATGTTGATGTCGCGCTGGCAGTTCTCAATCACCTTGGCCGCCTCCGCGACGCGGATCGAGTCCGCGACATGAATCCCCGCCGTGACCACCGCCCCGTAAATCCTCGCGAGCCGGTCCGTCGTTTCCGGGGTGTCCCCCGCGACCACCTTCACGATGCGGTCCACGGACCGCTCCGGATCCCCGGGGTTGATCCGCTCGGGCGAATACCCCACGAAAAAGTCCCGCTTCCATTTCCAGCCGCTCGCGGCTTCGATCACGGGAATGCAGTCCTCCTCGGTCGCCCCCGGATAGACCGTGGATTCAAAAACGACGGTGCAGCCCCGCTTGAAATGCTCGCCGACCGTCCGTGAGGCACCGAAAAGCGGCCCCAGATCGGGCCGTTTCGAATCATCCACCGGCGTCGGAACCGTCACCACGATGAGATCCGCCTCGCCGAGGCACGCCGGGTCGTCGCTGAAGGTGATGCCTCGGTTCGCGACGTCCGGCACTTCCCCGAGCCGGTCGATTCCCTCCTTCAGTTCCGCGATCCGCCGGGGATCGCGATCGAATCCGGTGACGCTGAAACGGCCCGCGAAGCAGGCCGCGAGGGGGAGCCCGACATAACCCAAACCGACCACGGCGATCTTCTCGGACATTTCAGGTTGCTTCAGGGGGGTGGAAACGGGGGCACCGGCTCTCTCCGCTCCGGCCGCGGAAGCCATACTCCCGAACCACGGCGATTCAAGGGCAATCCGTCGCGCGAAACGACGATTTCGCCCCGGGGTGCCCTTCCCGGAAAGACCCGCTTGCGATCCCCCTCGGCAAGCCGATCTTCGGCGCCTCCGACCACCGGCCCTGCCCGACCCGACCACCCTTTCCAATGATTCACCGGTTCCACAACGCCCTATTCGCCGATCTTCGCGCGGTCCGGCGTTTCCACCGCGAGAATGGGATCCACGCCACCCTGCGCTGGCTCGGGTCTCCGGGTTCCCCCGTCAGCGTGCAGTTCGTCAAATATGTGGCCTTCGGAGCCGTCACCACCTTCGTCCACCTCGGAATCTTCGCCTGGCTTTCGCATACCTGGTTCCCCGCCCACGACTACCTCGCCCCGGGCGGCCTCCCCGATGAATTGAAACAACGTCACGCGCTCATCAGCAATCTCTTCGCGTTCCCCCCTGCCGCGACCGTGAACTATTTTTTCAACATCGCCTTCGTTTTCACCACGGGAAGGCACTCACGCCTGCGCGAGTTCGCCCTTTTTATCCTCGTCTCGCTCCTGAGCTTCGCCGCCGGACTTTTTTGCGGCCCCTTCCTGATCTCGCGGGGACTGGATCCCTGGCTCGCCCAGGGCGGGCTGATGGTCAGCTCGGCGCTCGTGAACTTTCTTTGCCGGAAATTCCTCGTCTTCCTGCGGTAAGGGCGTCCTCCACCGAAAACGTCACCCCGCCCGCACGACCCGGGATCCTTCGGCGAAATTCCGACGATGTGGCGAGCTTTTCGATGGACCGCCCCGATCCTCTCGTTGAAACTCCGCGCTCGGTGCGGACCTCCGCGACCTCCCCTGCCACGACGATCCCATGCCCTCCGCCTACGATTCCCTCAATTCCCACCTCCCTTCCGAACCGCGCCGCTGGCTCGTCACCGGCGGAGCCGGCTTCATCGGGTCGCATCTGCTCGAACACCTCCTCGACCTCGGCCAGGAGGTCGTCTGCCTCGACAATTTTTCCACGGGACACCGCGCCAACCTCGAAGCCATCACCCGGCGGGACCCGGACCGCTCCCGTCGCCTGACCCTCGTCGAGGGCAACCTGGAAAACCCGGCGGATTGTGAGGCCGCCGTCTCCGGAGTCGATCACATCCTTCACCAGGGAGCCCTCGGCTCGGTCCCGCGATCGATGGAGGATCCCCTCGCCTCGCACCATGCCAATGCGACCGGGACGCTGAACCTGTTCGAGGCCGCCCGCCGGGCCGGTGTGAAACGGGTCGTCTACGCCTCCTCCAGCGCCGTTTACGGGGACGAGCCGAATCTCCCCAAAGTCGAAGACCGCACCGGCAACCTTCTCTCTCCCTATGCCGCGACCAAGGCGGTCGACGAGGTCTATGCCAACGCCTACTCCCGCGCCTATGGAATGGAGTTCGCCGGGCTCCGCTACTTCAACGTCTTCGGCCCGCGCCAAGACCCCGAAGGCCCCTATGCCGCCGTCATCCCGATCTGGGTCAAGGCGATGCTCCGGGGCGAGCCCATCCTGATCAACGGCGACGGCGAGACGACCCGCGATTTCACCTACGTCGCCAATGTCGTCCAGGCCAATCTCCTCGCCGCCACCGTGCCCTCGCTCGCCGATCCCAGCCGCGTCTTCAACGTCGCGATCGGGGGGCAGACCTCGCTGAACCAGCTCTTCGCGGCCCTCCGCGACGAGCTCCACCGCCTGCGCCCCGGCCTCGTCATCCCCGATCCCGTCTACCGTGACTTCCGTCCCGGCGACGTCCGTCATTCCCTCGCCGATTACTCCCGGGCGCGGGCGGAACTCGGATTCGAACCCACCCACGACCTTGCCGGGGGGCTCGCCCTCGCCATGAAATGGTATGCCGGGGAAGACGGTCCTTCGACCTCCGAATGAGAATCCTCTGGGTCAAATCGGGTCCCTTGTATCCCCTCAACACGGGGGGGCGGAAACGCACCCATGCGATGCTGGTGGAGTTGGCCCGGAACCATGACGTCACCTATCTCGCCAACCTGCCCGAGGGCCAGCCGCTCGATCCGGCGGAGCCCGGAGCGCCCTATGCGCAGGAAAAGCGCTGGATTCCCTCCCGCGAGCCCCGCGACGGCTCCCCCGCCTGGGTCCGCTCCCTCATCGCGAATCTCCTCTTCTCGACCCGGCCTTTCGTCCTCGACCGCTATTGCAACGAAACGCTTGCCGACGCCCTCCTCGAACTGGACGCGAACGGCGGCTTCGACCTCATCGTCTGCGATTTCCTGACCCCGGCGGTGAATTTCGACTTCGACCGGATCCACACTCCCGTCATCCTCTTCCAACACAATGTCGAGGCCCGCATCTGGGAACGCCTCGCCTCGGAAAAGCGGAACCCGATCACCCGGCTCCTCTTCCGGGACCAGGCCCGCCGCATGCGTGAGGCCGAGATCGCGCTCTCCGCGAAATGCGCGGGCGTCATCGCCGTCTCACCCGAAGACGCCGCCGACTTCCGCGACGGCTACGGGCTCGCCAACGTGCTCGGCGACGTTCCCACCGGGGTCGATACCGCATTCTTCCACCCTCCGTCGCCGCGGTGCCCGGAAACGGGAATGATCGGTTTCCTCGGCTCGATGGACTGGATGCCGAACATCGAATGCGTCCACCACTTCGTCCGTGACATCCTCCCCGCCATCCTCGCCCGGTTTCCGCAGGCCCGCCTCCTCGTCATCGGACGCGATCCGGCTCCCTCGCTACGGCGTCTCGCGGCGGAAAACGATCGCGTCATCCTCACCGGCACGGTCGAGGATGTCCGGCCCCACCTCGACCGCTGCGAGGTTCTCGTCGTGCCACTCCGCTCCGGGGGCGGAACCCGCATCAAGATCTTCGAGGCGATGGCGCAGGGCGTTCCCGTGGTTTCCACGACGATCGGTGCGGAGGGTCTTCCGGTGCCGGACGGCGAGGCGATTCTCATCGCCGACGATCCCGCGGAATTCGCGGATGCCGTCGTCACTCTGCTCGATACGCCGGACCGGCGCGAGCGGCTCGCGGAGCAGGCGCGGGCCCTGATGATGGACGAATACAGCTGGGCCACCGTCGCCAAGCGTTTCCTCACCCTGCTCAACCAAGCCGTGACCCGTGACCCATGACTGACACCCCACGCAGTCCCGATCGCATCCGCCACCATTACGAGGTGGAGAAGGAACTCGCCGCGCGCCTCCGCGCCTCGACCCGGGAGGAGCGCACCACGCTCTTCAAGACCCTCTACACCGAGCTCTTCGAGAGGGTTCCCGACCATCCGAGACTCACCCGCCGGGAGACGGCGGAGTCCTCCCGGAAGAACATCGAAACCCAGCTCCGTCTCCTCCGGCCACACTTCGCGGAATCGGGCCCCAAACCGGTCCTCATCGAGTTCGCTCCCGGCGACTGCCGCCTCGCCGCGGCCGCCGCCCCGGATTGCGACCGGGTCTTCGGCGTGGATATCTCCGACCAGCGGTCTCCGGGGGAGACCTTTCCTGGAAATGTCGAGCTCATCGTCTATGACGGATACCGCCTCGACCTTCCCGATGGCTGCGCCGACCTGGCCTTCAGCTACCAGTTCCTCGAGCATCTCCATCCCGACGATATCGCCCCCCATTTCGATATGGTGCATCGACTCCTCAGGCCGGGCGGCGTCTATGTCTTCGATACGCCCCACCGCTTCTCCGGCCCCCACGATGTTTCGAGATTTTTCGGGGACACCCTTGATTGTTTTCACTTCCAGGAGTGGAGCTACCGTGAGATGCGCTCGCTTCTGGCCGGCCGCGGCTTCGCCAAGACGGCGATCCACCGCAGGGGTCGCCTCTTTCCGGATCCGGCGATCAACGCGCTTCACGATGCCGTCGAGACCCTCACGGGCGCCCTCCCCCGTCCGCTGCGCCGCCCCCTCTCGGAACGGCTTTTCCAGTCCGTCACCCTTTCCGCATGGAAGTGAACGGATCCCGGCACCGCGCAACGCAATCCGCATGTCCATCGCCACGAAACTGATTCGCGGATCGGCCGTGAACCTCATCGACCACGGGGTCAAGGTCGTCGCCATGTTCGTGACCACGCCCCTGATGCTGGAGCGGCTCGGTCAGGACGATTACGGAGTCTGGATCATCGCGCTGACCCTGATCGGCTACCTGCGGCTTCTCGACCTGGGAGTCTCCTTCGCCGGCACCCGCTTCCTCGGGCAGGCCCTCGGGGCCGGTGACAACGTCCGCTATCACGCGCAGCTCGGGTCCCTTTCCTATCTCTACAGCCGCATCAGCCTCGCCTCGCTTCTCGTCACCGCGCTGCTCACGCTCGTCGTTCCCGCGTTTCTCGGCGATGATTCATTTCCCGCCGCGACCCGCTGGATCGTCCTCGGGCTCGGGATCACCACCAGCATCCGTTTCTCGACCCGGATCTTCGAGGTCGTATTGAAGAGCCACCTCCGCTACGACTCGATCGGGTTGAGCTCCATCACCAAGACGCTCATCCAGACCGCGCTGCTCATCGCGGTCCTCACGACCCGCCCCTCGCTCCCGACCGTGGTCCTCGTCTTCATCCTCACCGATGTCCTCGACCAGGTCCTCCTCGTCTTTCTCTCACGCCGGGCCTTCCCGGAGTCCTTTCCACTCTTCCCGGCGCAACGCCCCCCGGGCATCGGCACCATCATCCGCTACAGTTCGACATCGATGATCGCCAGCCTCGGCAGCCAGCTGCGGAACGGCGTCGCTCCGCTCGTCATCGCCCATTTCCTCGGCCTTTCCCAAGTGGCACCCTACTCCGTCGGGAGCCGCTTCCTCACCCTCTTCACCGACATCGTCAACGCCATCTTCGGAGGGAACTTCATCGCAGCCTTCAGCCATCTCGACGGCCGCAACGACCACGATGCCCTGGTAGCCAACTTTCTCAAAACCCTCCGCTTCAGTTCCGCCACCGCCACGCTCGGAGGCGGGATGCTCGCGGTCTTCGGTCCGCCGTTCATCGAGCGCTGGATCGGACCGTCCTTTTCGGAGGCCGGGAAAATCCTTCTCATCCTCGTCGCACCGACCACCGTGATGCTGATGCAATATCCGACCCGCGGCTTCATCTACAGCCAGGACAAGCAGCACTGGCTCGTCTGGATCATGTTCGCGGGTGGGGTCTTCAACGCGGTCCTCGGCATCATCCTCACCCCGGGGATGGGCGTGACCGGCCCCGCCGTGGCCACCGCGGCCGAGTTGCTCATCGTTTCCGGCATCCTCATTCCGGTCATCACGGCACGCTATTGCCGGATCCCGTTGCACGCTTACCTGCGGACACTGCTCGAAAGCGCGGCCCCGCCCCTGTTGCTCTCGGTGGTTTTCCACTTCGTCGCCTCCCAGACCAAACCCGACACCTACCTCGGGATTTTCTCCCTCGGGGCGGTCTTTCTCGCCCTCTCCATCCCGCTGCTCTGGATCTTCACGTTCTCCAAGCCGGACCGCGATCGGATCCTCTCCCTCATGCGGAACCGATAAACAATCCCAAACCCCGCCGGACGCGCCCCGGCATCTTTCCATGATCCGGCAAACGCAATCCCTTCCCTCCAAGGTTCCGGACTTCTTCATCGTCGGCTCGGCGAAGTGCGGAACGACGACCCTTTTCCACCACCTTTCGCAGCACCCGGATGTTTTCCTGCCCACGATCGACAAGGAACCCGGTTATTACTGCGATACCTGGGGAACCACCGATCCGGACTACTACTTCGGACTGTTCTCCGGACGCGAGCCCCACCAGATCACCGGCGAAGCCTCCACGCCCTACCTGACCTGCCCCGCGAGCCCCGCCCTCATCGCTTCCGCCAACCCGCGGGCAAAGATCATCATCCTGCTACGCAATCCCGCGGAGCGCGCCTTCAGCCTCTACCTCCAGATGGTGAAGACCGGCCTCGAATTCCTCACTCCGTTCGAGGCGGCGCTCGAGGCCGAAACCTCCCGGGCCGGGCTGGATCCCCACTCGAACCTCGTTCCCGGATATTATTTCAACTACCTGTATTTCGAGTCGGGCCGCTACGAAGTCCAACTGAGGCGATACCGGGAGAATTTCCCGGAAAGCCAGATCCTCGTGATCCTGTTCGAGGACCTCGTCGCGGATCTTGCCGGCGTGAAGCGAAAGGTCTTCCAGTTTCTCGGGGTCGAACCGATCGAGACCCACGACGAGGAAATTCAGAACCCGGCCCGCTACCCCGCTCTCGTCCCGGCACAGTTCCTGATCAAGCATCGCCTCGAGGACCCCTCGCGCCGCGCTGGAATTTTCACCGGGATCCGTCTCGCGCGGACCTTGAAGAACCTCAACCTTCGCTTCGGCAAGGTCCCCCGCGTTTCGCCGCGCACCTACAACTCGCTGGTGCGGCGATACGCCGGGTCGATCGAGGAGACCTCCCGAATGATCGGCCGCGACCTCTCGGCCTGGCAAATTCCACGACCGGAATAGAGCCCGTTCCCAACGCGCGCCCGGCGAAAGGTCGGCACCGCCTAGGGTTTGGCGGAAAAATGATCCGGGCCGAAAGTCTCAGCCAGCCAAGGCTCCTTCGTAAAGACGCCGGTAATCTGAGGCCATCGCCGCCATCGAAAAGTGCTCCATCACCGTGGCCCGCGCGATCTGACCAGTTCGGCGGAGCTCCGGGAGGGCGGCGAACCGCTCGGAGAGGTGGCGGGACAGCGATCCTGCGTCGGCAATCGCGGCGAGGAATCCGTTTTCCCCGTCGCGGATGACCTCTGTGTTTCCGCAGGCCGAATGCGCCAGAACCGGGACTCCGCACGCCATCGCCTCGAGCACGGCGTTGGAGAGCCCCTCGACCTCCGAGGGGGCCGCGAGCAGGTCCATCGCCTGGTAACAGAACTCCAGGTCATCACGGTGACCGGCCCAGCGGATACGACCGGCGAAAGGGTGGCTTCGCATCGCCTCGACCAGTTCCTCGCGGTCCGCGCCTCCATCCCCCACGACGAGGAGGTGGAGCCGGGGGAACTCCGCGGCCATGAGCCGGAACGCATCGAAGAGAAGCCGGTGGCGCTTCAACGCGACGAGACGCCCCACGATCCCGACGACGAGGGCATCGGCGGGCAGTCCCAGCGCCGTCCTCGCCGCGGCGGCGTCTGCGGCGGGATGAAAGCGACCGCAGTCCACCCCGTTGGGAGTCACGACGATGCGGCGACGGGGATCGAGGCCCAGGTCCTCGAGGTGGTTGCGAAGGCCGGCCGACACCACGTGGATCCGCCGACAAAATCGGAATAACTGGCGGCGCTGGAAAAGCCGCCTCGCGGTCCGGTCGGAGGGCTGCAACTGCCCGTGTTCCCCGTGAACGATCGGGACGGTATGGCCGCCCGCGGTGGCGAGGACCGCGTAGATGAGGGTCCCGAGATTGTGGGTGTGGACGAGATCGGCGCCCGACTCGCCGAGATGCCGTCGCAGCGCCCGGACCGCCAGCCAGGAAAAGCCCCCGGCCTTTCCCAGCACGATCACCCGGGAGGGGTCCGGCATCCGTTCCGCGAATTCACCGCGAAACCGCAGACAGGCGGCCCCGATCTCGAAGCCATCCCCGTGGAGCCGGCGCGCGACGTTCACAACCCCGTTCTCGAGCCCCCCGGGAGCGAGGGAATCGACGACGTGGACGATTCGGAGATTCGCCGGGTCAGGCATGGTCCGTCGGAAAAATCACAATACGGAAACAACCCGAAATTTTCAGAAAATCAAGGTTCCACCGCTGAGTGCGATGCGAGGCCTCCGACCCGCAGCCCCCGAACACTCGCGGATCCCCCGGAACGATGCGGCCGGATGTAGTTTCCACCAAGACGATTTTTCGACCACAATCTTGTTGCCCGAGCCGACGGCGTCTACGATCAAGGACGACTTTCAGTCGATCCCCACGAAGGCTGGTCAAACAACCGACCCCATGAAGAACCCCATCCGAAAACTGGCAAGGTTCGCCAGCGAGCGCCTCTACGGGCATACCGCGCTCCACTCCTTCCTGAAGCGTTGTTTTCTCGCATTGCCCCCATCGGTCCGGGGCCGGCAGATGATCTGGGACTCGCTGGTGGAGACGGGCCGATCGGGCAGTGACATCGTCGTCCTTCAGATCGGAGCGAACGACGGCGAGCAGAGCGATCCCGTGGCGTGGTTCATCCGCAAACACCGGTGGCGGGCGGTTCTGGTCGAGCCCGTTCCTTCCATCTTCGAGAACCTCCGTCGCAATTACGCGGGATGCAGCGGACTGACCTTCGTGAACGCGGCCGTCTCCGACAAGGACGAGATCCGCCCCTTTTTCTATCTCGACGATCCCGCCAATGAGTTGCCGGCATGGGCCCACGGCCTCGGCTCGTTCCTTGAAGAGGAGGTTGTCAGCCACGAGATCCCCGGCCGCGAGGTGCGACGCTACCTCCGCAGGATCGACGTGCCGTGCCATTCGCTCTCCAGCCTTCTCGCACAGCACGATATCCGCCGGGTTGATGTCCTGATCATCGACGCACAGGGATACGATCACCATATCGTGAAGCAGATTCCGTTCGACCGGATCAAGCCGCGCCTGATCGTCTACGAGCACATCCTTCTCGCCGCGGAGGACCGGCGTGCCTGCGACGAACGCCTCCGTGCCCATGGCTACACCCTCGAGTCCGACCAGTGGGACGTGCTGGGCACGCTCAGCGGTCCTTCCGGGGCCGCCACCTCATGAACGGCCGCTCCGCGAGGAAGAACAGTGCCATGCCGGTCACGCCCACGAGGGGCAGCAGCAAAAGGGCGTGGAGGGCGTAATTGAGCGGATAGGATTCGACTTGGATGAATCGGGTCGAAATCCGGCTGGCGGCGGAGATCACCGGAAGGTGGTAGAGATAAATCGTGTAACACATGCCGCCGAACGTCACCGGAAACCAGTGCCCGAGGAGCCGTGACATCATTCCGCTGCGCAGCGAGAGCACGCACGTGCCCAGCAAACCGAGCGGCAGAACCATTCCGGCGAGGGGGATGGAACGGTTCCAGTAAAGCGCCGCCAGCAGCAAGAACCAGGCCGCGGCGGCGGGCAGGTCGAGCCCCCGGATGCGCGACGGCATCCCCTTCCAACGCGAGAGCCAGATGTCCGCCAGCACGAGGCCGACGAGGAAGTATTCGAGCTGCGCGGGCAGCGAGGCCTTGGGCAGCGGCCAGCGCATCAATCCAAAGGCCGCGATGAGGACGACGAATACCAGAAACCTCGACCGGAAAGAGGGAATCCGGTAGAGCTGGGCCAGCAGCGGCATCGAGAGGTAGAACTGCGCCTCCACCTCGAGGGACCATGTCACCGGGTTGATGACACTCTCTTCCCCGAAAATCGCGGTGTGCAGGTAGGCGCAGGTCGCGAGAAAATGCGGCCACAACTCCGCGAGCGGACGATGGAGGGCGAAGACCATCAAGCCGAGGAGGAAGACCAGGTTGATGATCAGGGGAGGCTCGAGCCGGGTGATGCGCCGGAGGAAGTAGCTCTTCAGCGAAACCGGCGATCCGCCGCAGAGCCGGTGCCGCGCGAACGGCACGGCGAGGATGAATCCGCTGATGGCAAAGAAGAGCTGAACCCCGAAGTCCCCCTGATCGAGAAAGCGGTTGAGCACGGTTTCCGGAGGAGAGGGGCGCAGCGCCACGGTCGCGTCGAGCACCACGTAATGGTTGAGGTGCAGTAGCACGACCATGGCAAGGGCGATGAACCGCAATCCGTCGATCTCGCGCACATGGGTGCCACCACTCGTGACGCGCTGGAAGGGCACCATCCACCTGGGCGTCGCGGACCGGTCGGCGATTTCTTCCATGAGATCCTCCCGGCTCAGTTCAGGATCAGACCCAACCGTTCCTCAAGCTCCGCGCGCGCCACGGCGGCGATAGCCGCGTCCGCCTCGGAGAGCAGGGTCGGATCGGGCCGCCAATGGTGTTCGAAGAGGCCGCGGGTCCAGGGACGTCCGGAGGCGTGAGCGAGAGCACGGAGGTGATCCCCCAACACCCTCGTGCTGTCACGGCACTCGATGCCATTTCCAACGAGCCAAGCGCGGGGCGAGAAGCGGTCCGATTCCCCGATAAAGGTGGCCAACTCCTCATCGAGCCGGTCTCCGTCAAGCCATCGGCCGGTCTGTTCGTTCAGGAACGCGGCGGAGCCGATGTGGGCGCCATTGAGCAGGCCCACCGGGGTATCCGCCATCATCGCCTCCACCACGGCGACACAGGACCCCTCGCGCAGAGAGGTGATCAAGGCGGCCTTGCTGCGGCAGAGCGCGTCGACCACTTCGGCATCACTGATGCGGGAGCGCAGGGAGATGCAGTCGCGCACGCCGTGGTCGTCCATTTCGCGCAGCAGGGCCTCGGCGGTGCGATCACCGTGGGGCTGGCCCACGAGGACGACCTTTGGCCGCCGTTCCGACGGCATCCTGCCCAAGGCCCTGAAGAGGACGTGGTGCCGCTTGTAACGACCGAAGTTGGCCACCATGAGCAGGTCGATGTCACGTTCCACCCGCGGACGAGGCTGGTAGAGGTCCGGGTTGACCCAGCTCGACGCGAAGAGCCGGACGGGCCGGTAGGAGGGGTGCAGCCGGGGAAAGATACCGAGATCGGCGAGGTTGCTGATGGTGCAGGGCAGCAGCCCGGGGAAAAGACGGGGAAAGAGCAGGTTCGTCACCGAGTGAGGCGGGGACCAGGTTGGCGCCACCACCAGATCGTAGTCCGCGGCGAAGGCCTCGAGGCGCCCGGAGCCCAGCGCCAGCAGCTTCTCCCACTGGGACTCGAAGGAAATGAAGACGACACCCTTTTCCCCGGGCGAAGGGACCTTGAGGATCGCGGACTTCCGGACTTCCACGCGCGGCTGGGGCGCCGCCTGCCATCCCCAGAGCACTTCCGCGGGCAACCGGTGGAGGCGACGCAGGGTCCATTGCTCGATCGCCCTCATCCGCTCCGGGGAAGGTGCGCAACGCGCGGCGGCGCAGGCGCGCTCGAGCCAGGCGGGATCGGCCGCGTCCTTCGTTCGCGCCAGCGCGAGGTTGGCGAGACAAAGGACGGACTGGGACGCGGGATGATAGCGCGCGAGGTCGTCGAGCCGGGAACGCATTCCCCGCAGGGTTGCTGCCATCTTCATTTGACGAGGGTGATCCGGAGGTTCTGGGCCGGAAAGAGATAGGCCAGTCCCGTGGCCTCGTAATAGCACTGCAGGGCGTAGCGGCTGTTGACGAGCGGCGACACGAGCCAGTTCCAGAAATAGGGAAGGCCGTGGATGAACCGAAGCCGCGTCGAGGCGACGCTGCCGAAGCTGAAGTCGAAGTAATAGCTGCCGCGCCGGCGTCCCTCGAGCGTGTCTCTGGCGAAGAAGCGGAAGGTCTTCACGGAAAAACGGTTCCGGTGGGTCGGATCCACGTGATTGTTGTTCGAGGTGAAGTGCGGGACCTCGATCTTCATGAGACCTCCGGGCGCGAGGATGCGGTGGCATTCCTTCAGCACGGGCACCAGATCCACGTGCTCGAGGATATCGTTGCAAAGGATCTCGTCGAAAACCCCGTCCTCGAAAGGCAGGGGCAACACGTTGATGTCATGCACCACGTCGACTCCGGGGAGAGCCGCGATGTCGAGGTTCACCCAGCCTTCGCGGATGTCGGTTCCGCAGCCGAGGTTCAATTTTCTGGAAGGGTTTTTCATGGAATTTTCTCCGGGACCGGGGTCATCGGGACCGATGAAACGCCCCGCGATCCGCTCAGTCCGGCGGAAGGCGGTCGTTGATGTAGCCTTCGGAGCCGCGCATGGAAATGATCTTTGCGGGCACGCCCGCGACCACCGCGTGGTTGGGCACATCCCGGGTGACGACTCCGTTCGCACCCACGGCGGCATCGTCGCCGACCTTGACCGCGCCGATGACCACGGCTCCCGGTCCCACGTAGACCCGGTCCCCCAGTTCGGGGCAGCCGGCGCGAGGATCCCGGCTCTTCAGGCCGAGCGTGACGTGCTGTGCGATGTTGCAGTCGGCACCGATCCGGCACCGGCGGTTGATGACGATTCCGAAGGGATGGGGAAGGTAGAAACCGGGGCCGATCTCGGTGGTGAAGTCGAGGCAGACGCCCAGTTTCATCGAAAGACGGCCCAGCCAGAACTTCGCGAGATGATAGCCGCCCCAGCGCGTGAGCGGTTGTCGGCGGAGATAGCGGGTGACGCGCAACAGCGCCGTGAGGCGGAAGCCGGGCTCGCCCGCGAAGGCCCGGAGAAAGCCCGCAATCCCGGCGGCCCTCTCGTAGCGGTAGAGGTCGGATCGGATCGTTTGCTGGAGTTCGCGCAGGCTCACGAATTTCCTTCGGAATGGAGTGAATCGACTCGCACCCAACCGGCACGGGCAAGGCGGGCATGTTTTCTGGCAATCAGCCAAAGCCTGAGCCGGTGGGCGATACCGCGCGGCAGGCAGCATGACAGGATTCTGCGAAGGAAGGGGGTGGAACCTCCTGGGCCCTCCCCGGCCCCGCCTCCCCCTTCACGCCACATCGACGTGTAGTTGCTCTGACCGGGCCACGAAGGCTCGGCGGGCGTGTCCGCAATCTTCTCCGCGTGCACCAGCAGCACGAGGGGGCGGCGTCCCGGCACGAGGTTCCGGCATCCCGAGGCAGCGGGATCCTTGATCCGGAAGAGTCGCGACCGCGATGCCGCCGGACCGAATTCCGCCAACCACACGCCACGGAGGCTGAAACCGTTCGCCTCGACGAAGAAACGGAAGAAGAGTTCCGGCTGCAACTGGTGGAATCCGTGCCCCAGCCATCCATCGGCAGGCGAGACGCCGAGGAAACAACCACCGGTCCTCACGAGGCTCATCGCATTGAGGAGGGCCTGCGGCAGGTTGAAGACATGCTCCAGGGTGCCTCCGTCGAAGACGACATCGAATTGTCGCGGCGGCTCGCCGCCGGGCCAGGGCCGGTTCATGTCATGGGTGAACTGCGCCCCCTCGTAATCGGAATAATCCAGGGCGAAGACCTCCCGGGCACCTATGCTCCGAAACAAGGGATCGGCCCACTCCTGGCCGGACCAATCGTCCATTTTCAGCGCGACCCCGTAGGTCCGGTTGAGATGGTCGATGATCCCGGGATCCAGAGCCAGTGACTGGCGGCCCAGCATCAGGAAGTCGTCCATCGCCGCACCGGACCGGCGGGCATGAAGCACGAGCGCTGTCTCCCACAATCCTACGGCCATCGGTTCATGCAGGTTCGGCGTGAATCTCAACCCCAGCGGCCTCGAGGGGGGCGATCGATCGCGGGCGGTGGACAGTGAGATGGATCGGAGCGTCCGGGTCGGCACCTGCTTCCTTCCATCCGGTCATCGAGAGACGGTAGGGCGTCGCGAGGACGCGGTGGAAGCCCGCTTCGGTCGAGAACCAGTCCAGCAACTCCTCGAACTGGTGACAATAGTTGTAGGGGGTGGAATAGGCGTCGAAGTTGCGCGCGATGTTGGATTCGGCGTTTTCCAGCGGCTTGTAGATGTCCGGAGGCACGACCAGTTGCAGGGCGCCAGCGACGAGCCGCCCCGGAGCCCCGGCGCGCTTCAGCGGCTCCAGAATTCCCATCCGGAAAGCATAAAGGGCCTTGCAGAAAGCGAGACGCGGGCCGTTGGGCAGTCGCACGACAAGGCGGCGGATCGGCTCGATCCAGAGGGCGAAACGCAATTGCCAGAAGGGTATCCGCGCCAGCCGGTTCCATGGAAGGAAGGCGTTGGCATAGAGATATACCGAAAGGCTTCCGCCGTCGGCAACGGCGCGTGACAGGGCACGGAATCCCTTCTCGGGATTGGCGGTGTGGTGAAGCACTCCGATGCTGATGATCCGGTCGATGGAGCCCGCTTTCACGGGCAATTCGAGAATATGCCCTTGGACGAACGAGACCGGAAGGGTCGGATCGGTCATCGCCTTCGCCGCGTCGATGCTGTCCCCGGCATCCAGCGCGATGACCCGGCGAGCGCCCGCCCTCGCCATGACGCGGCTGAAACGCCCGATCCCGCATCCGGCGTCGAGGCAGGTCCTGCCGGCGTAATCGGGGGCTTGCAGACCGGTGCGCGCTTCGAGGATGGCCTCGTTCTGCAAGGATTCGGCCAAGGGCGCATAGACCTCCCCTTGGTAGGCGGAATACTGCGAAACCGTCAGGTCCACCCGGTCGGCCGCACCACGGTCCGGAGCGATGTCGAGCGCGGCGATCATGCGCGGGATGCCGTTGCGCACGGCATAGCGGACACCGCAGCCGGAACAGGCAAGTTCTCCTTCCTCGACCTGACCATCCTCCAAAGCCCCACGGGCAATACGGAGGCCGCCGGAGCAAGCGGGGCAGGCGAGATAGTCGAGAAGGTCGGGGTGCATGGGCTTTCGCGGAACGGGGCGAGGGATCAGACCACTCAGTCTATAAAGCGCCGGAACCAAAGTTCCAGCAAAACCAGATTCCAAATCATGCGTCCCCCCTCGCCGGTCGTCCGGAATCGATCAACCAGCCCCTCCGCCGTTTCCGGGTCGAGGAACCCCCGCTTGCGCACCGTCGCCGGGGAAATGAGGCCGGCGGCGAAGGCGGCGAAATCACCCCGGAACCAGTCCCCGAGGGGCACGAGGAACCCATGCTGGTGGCGCCGGGAGATCTGGGGTGGGAGGAGACGGGTGGACAGGTCCCGGAGCACCGCCTTCGTCCGGCCGCCGCGCAGGAGCACCCCGGGATCGAAACCTGCGGCGATTTCAGCAAGCCGATGGTCGAGGTAGGGGACGCGAGCCTCCAGTCCATGGGCCATCGTCATCCGGTCCACCTTCATGAGCAGGTCCTCGCGCATGAAGACGGAACGGCTGTATTGCAGCAGCCGCATCGTGGGTTCGGAGATTCCGCAGGCGTCCAGTTCCGCCTGGAGCAGGGCGAGGGTGTCGGGGCGATGCCGGAGGAGCCGGGGGCCGAGGTCGTGGAGGGGTGACCCGGGACGGCAGCAGTCCACTTGGTCATTGGCAAGGATTCGGGACAACTCATCGGGCGCGCTCCAGAGCGGCACATAATGAGCGAAACGCTCCCGAACCGGACGCAAATGCCGGAGCGCGGGCCACCACCGCCTCGCCAGGCCCATCGCGACGGATTTGTCGTGAAAGAGGTGGTGGCGCAGGAACTTGCTGTAGCCGGCGTTGGTTTCGTCGGAGCCCTCGCCGGTGAGGACCACGCGGACTTCGCGGGCCGCCTCGCGCGAAAGCAGGTAGGTCGGGAGGCAGGCGGGATCTCCGATCGGTTCGTCGAGATGCCAAACGATCTCCTCGAGCAATTCGGGCGGCGGAGGCTCGATCGGAACGAGCCGGTGCTCCGCCCCGATGTGGCCCGCGACGGCGGCGGCCATCGCACTCTCGTCGTTGCCTCCTCGGAATCCGGCGGTGAAGCAGATCACGGGACGGCTCGAGCGCTGTTGGACGAGGGCCGCCAGCACGCTCGAGTCGAGCCCTCCGCTGAGGAAGACGCCGAGGGGCACGTCCGCGAGGAGGTGGCAGTCCACGGCCTCGTCGAGCGCCTCCGCATACGCGGCCAGGGCGGCCCCGGGATCCTTCTGCAATGCCGGCGGGTGAGGCATCCGCCAGTATTCGAGGATCCGCACGCCCTCGACGTCGGCCTCCAGGACCGACCCCGCGGGCAATTTCCGGATGCCGCTGAACATGGTGCCGGGCTGCAGGGAATGACGCAGGAACAGGAACTGGAAGATACCCGCCTCGTCGGGCTCGCTGGAGACCTGCGGATGGGCCAGCAGGGCCTTGATTTCGGAGCCGTAGACGACCAACCCGGCGTCCTCCCGGTAGTAGACGGGCTTGATGCCGAGCCGGTCGCGCGCGAGGACGAGCTTGTTGCGGCGCATGTCGTGCAGGGCGATGCCGAACATCCCACGAAGATACTTGCAGAAATCCGGGCCGTGCTCCTCGTAGAGATGGACGATGACCTCCGTGTCCGAGCGCGTCCGGAAGCGGTGGCCGCGCTCCTCGAGGCCGCGGCGAAGCTCGGGGTGGTTGTAGATCTCGCCGTTGAGAGTCACCCAGACGGTCTCGTCCTCGTTGGCGATTGGCTGATGCCCGCCCTCGAGGTCGATGATGCTGAGACGGCGGAATCCCATCCCGCAGGGACCGCTGACGTGCTGACCGTCGTCATTCGGCCCGCGGTGCCGGATGGCCTGCTGCATCGCGGCCACGCGACCGGCGTCGGCCCGCTTTCCGGGATCGAGAAAATATTCGCCACAAATACCGCACATGAGGGTCAAGGCTTGATGGCGATCCGTGCCGTGGCATCGATCCGCACGAGCAGCGGACGTGGGGAGTGGTCCTGGAAATACTCGTCCACCGCCTTGCGGGAGCCTTTCCAATAACCGTAGTCGTCGATGATCAGTATCCCTCCGGCGGACAGCCGCGGATAAAGGTGCATGAGTTCGTGGCGGGTGGACTCATACCAGTCGGTGTCGAGCCGCAAAAGGGCGATGCTCTCCGGTGCCTCGCCTGGCAGCGTGTCCTCGACCCTGCCCTTCACGTAGTGGACCCGGTCCGGTGGGTAGCCGATCGAACCCACGTTCTCCCTCACCTCGTCGAGGGGCGAATAGCACCAGACCGACCGCGAATCGCGGATGTCCTGGACCTCGAGCTGCTCGCGGGCGCTCTCGCCGTCGTAGGCGACGTCGGCCGCGGTGGGCTCGCTCATTCCCTCGAACGTGTCGTAGAGCCAGAGGTGCCGCCGCGCGTCGGCCGACTGCAGCGCGAGGCCCGCTGCCATCGCCGAGCCTCCCTTCCAGACCCCGCACTCGACGATGTCACCAACGATGCCGGCGCTCACGACGTGTCTGACCGCCTCGACGAGCACGGCGACCCGTTCCGGGCTGGTCATGGTGAACGGCGAGACCCGCCGGAAGATGGCCTTCTCGAGGTCGGAGAGGTCATACAAACCGTGGTCCTCGTCGCGCGGTTCAATCTTCCTCACCTCCGCTGAAAACGGTCTGAGGAGTTGGTTGGCGATTTTCAAGAGTTGTTTTTTCATCAATGTCAGGGTGACCAGGGTTCGTGATAAAGGGACGCCCAGCGGTCGAGAACGCCCTCGAGATCGTGGCGGGTCTCGATCCATGAGCGGGCCGATCGTCCCATTCCGATCCGATTTCCGGCCCGTTCCGGCCGCAGCATCGCGCAGAGGCCTTCCGCCCACTCGTCCGGATCATGGCCGAGGGAAACGAAGTGTCTTCCGGCGTGGCCGAGTTCCTCACCGTCACCGGGCATCCCGGTGAAACGCGCCACGAGGCAAGGCAGGCCGCATGCCATCGCCTCGAGGACGACATTGGGCAGACCTTCGCAGCGGGAAGGGAACGCGAACACGTCAGCCATGCGGTAAAACGGGGCCGGGTCGTCCGTCTCGTCGTGGAAGAAGACGCTTTCCGGATGCTCGAGACGCCGGTGCCGGTCCTCGACCTTGCCGACGTAGGTCTTGAGTTCGTTCCCATATCCGGGACGCTGGTGCGAGGGGCGCCCTCCCCGGCTGCCGAGGATGAAGAGGATCGCGTCCGGATGCTCCCGTCGGACGCGATCCCACCCGTCGAGAAGGATATCGACGCCTTTTCGCTCCATGACGCCGCCGACGAAGAGAATGATCTTCCGGTCCGTCGGAAACCCGAGGGATCGCAGGAGCGACTCCCGTTCCTCCGCGCTCCTCCGGGGCCGGAAACGCTGGAGGTCCACGCCGTTCGGAATCAAGCGGACCTGCTTTGACCGCAGCGCCCAGTGGTCCCGGTGGATCCGCAGCAGTTGCTCGCTCAGGAAAACGATCCGGTTCACCGGAAAGGAAGCGGCCCCCATCCGGAGACGGCGGCACTCGCGAACCACCGCGGAACCCCGGGGGATGGCGTCCGGCGCGATCGTCACGTTGAAAAAAGTCGGAATCCCGCGGACGCGGGCCTCCCAGAGGGTTGGCCCCATGAGGTGGGAAAACATCGCCGGCTGCAGCGCGGCCCGCCCCCCTTGTCGGATCGAGTCCAGCGACATGCCGAGAGCCTGCTTCAGCAACCACGTCCGTAGCGTCGAACCGGGAGCGTGATCCGGCGGATCGAGTCTCAGGATATGGATCCCGTTGACTTCCTCCTCCCGCGGCAGTTCCTCCCGGTGCCTGAGGGTGACGACGCGGGGCAACACTCCCCGCCGCACCAACCCGGGTCCGTAACGGAAGAAGCGCATGATTCCGCCGGCCAGGTCGGGATAAAAAATCTCCGCGGTGAAAAAGAGGTTGAGGGGCCGTTCTCGCATCGTCGGTGGCAGGTTCACTTCATCGGTCGAAGAAGCGGTGGCGAGGCCCCCTCGCGACGAAAATCGAAGAAAGCCTCGCGGACCAACCGCGCCGTAAAAGCGACCGACTCGTCCGGGCCCAGGTGGTATCCGTCGGGAAACGCCGAGGCCGGGAAGGTGGGCGGGGAGACTTCCTCGATGACGGGAATTCCCCGTTGCGATGCCGCGGACTTCACCTCCCCGGGAATGCGGTAGGCGTCAGGCAACGGAGCCGCCACCACCACGACCCGATCGGAAGGGAGCTTGATCGAGCCGAGAAGCTCCCGGAACCTCACGGCCGAGCCCGTTGCCTCGGCCACGCCGCTCCGCCCCTCGTCGAGGTCGCGGCGGTTGAGCCGTTGCGCGGTCTCCTCGTAGCCGGGGATCCATCGGTAGAAGAGAAGCGGCCGGATCCTTTCGCGGTTCGCGAAGAGCCGGGAGGCGATGGCGGAGACAAATCGGACCTTTTCTCCGATCCCCGGCAACCAATTCCAAAGGATCTCGGCGCGGTCCCCCGCGGCGGCGTGGTAGGCCCCCAGTTTCTCAGGGCTTCGCGCCGGATGGTCGAGAAGGTGGCCGGGGCCCGTGACGAGGATGAGAAAATCGGGTTGCACCCCGCCCTCGGGCGGGAAATGCTTTCGCCACGACGCCGTCCATTCGTTGACCCCGCTCGCGTCGGGCGTGAGATAAAACACCTCCGGGTCCGGCCACCCCTTCCGGCGGAGTCCGTCCTCGAGGGTCTCCCGGTGGATCGCCGCCTTCGCGAGGGAGTTTCCCACTACGAGGAAACAGGATCGCCCCCGGGCGCGGGCCCCCGATATCTTGTCCGGGAGCCCGTCCAGGGCGATAATCTGGCGGACGTCGGCCGAAAGCATCGGCTCCGCGACACGGGCCGCCGCTTCGAGGCCGGCGAGGACGAGGAGCACGGAAAGGATGACCTTGGTTTCAGCGTTCAAGCAATCGGGGTTTCAGAACTGGAAATAGATGAACTCGACCGGAGCGGGTGCGGCGAAAAACATGAGCATGAGAACCACATAGAGATAAAAACAGGCCCGCGCAAGCCATGGTCCCTCCACGAGCGCGAACGAGTCCCGGTTTTTCTCGAGCCATGTTTCAAACAACAGCCAGGGGACGAGAAAAAAGGCCATGAGCGAGGCTCCGGTCGTGAGGAAACCGGTTGACTCCCACCGGGCGCCGAGAGCTGCCAGCAGGTCGAAGGCTCGCCCCGGAGACTCCGCACGGAAGAAGACCCACGCCATGCAGACGAGATGGAAGGTGATGATGATCCCGGCAAGCCGCCAGCCGCGGCCGCTGCGTTCCCCGAAACGAACCACCCAGGCGCGGTAGACCGCGAGCCAGATTCCGTGGATGGCGCCCCAGATCACAAAGGTCCACGCCGCCCCATGCCACAACCCGCCGAGAACCATCGTCAGGATCAGGTTGCGCCGGGTCTTCCCCTCCCCTTCCCGGTTGCCTCCGAGCGGGATGTAGAGGTAATCCCTCAGCCAGGTCGATAGACTGATGTGCCAGCGCTGCCAGAACTCCCGCGGACTCGCTGCAAAATAAGGCCGTCGGAAGTTCTCCATCAGGTCGAAACCCATCCATTTCGAGACCCCGATCGCAATGGAGCTGTATCCCGCGAAGTCTCCGTAAATCTGGAAAGCGAACGCATAGACCCCGAGGAGAACCTCCGCCCCGTTCAACTCCCCGGGCGCGGCCCCAAAAACGAAATTGGCGAGGGCAGCCATGTTGTCGGCGATCACGACCTTCAGGAAAAGCCCGGTCAGGACGAGGTAAAGCCCCTCCCGGAAGAGCGTCCCCGAAACGCGCGGTCGCGGTGACCCGACCTGGGCAAGGAGGTGGTGGGAACGCTCGATGGGGCCGGCGACCAGCTGGGGGAAAAACGAGAGGAAAAGCGCGAAATCCGAAAAGCTCCGCGAAGCGCTCGTCCTGCCCCGGTAGACATCGATGGTGTAGCTGAGTGCCTGGAAGGTGTAAAAGGAAATTCCGGCCGGAAGAATGAGTCGGAGCCCCGGTTCCCAATGCCCGAGTCCGGCCGCACCGAGGACCCGGTTGAGTTCCTCGAGAAAGAAACCGAAATACTTGAACAGCCCGAGGATGGAGAGTTCGACGACGAGGGAAGCCGTCATCCAGCGCCTGCGGACCGGATCATACGGTGACGCGGCGATCCGGCCCGCCGAAACGTATTCGAACAGGGTCGTGAAAAGAATGAGGAAGAGGAACCGCCAATCCCAACAGCCGTAGAAGAAGTAACTCGCAACGAGGAGAAACCGGTTCTGCAGGCGATGCCCGAGACGGTGGTAGACGAGCAGGACCACCGCGAGGAAGAGCCAGAAACTGAAACTGTTGAACCACATCGGCGGAATCACGGAACACGCCACAGGGACCACTCCGCGGAACCGGGGCTACGCCCCCGGCCGGAATCCCCGCACCGCGCGTGCTGGCGGAATTCCGCCAGCACGCGCGCCGTGTCGTCCGGGAAGGGAACATCTGGTCGGGGATTGTCAAACGGTTCACCGACCCTCTTCCGCCTTCGGAAAATTGGCCCGTTCCGCCGCGATCACTTGACCTTTCCGCGGAGTGAACCACCATCAATGCCACGGAGCGGCCCCGGGATATCCCATTCCTCACTCCGCAGGTGAAGCATGAAGCTTCTTTTTGTTTCCAACCTTTTCCCCGACGCCGGGGCTCCGGTCCGAGGTCTCGACAACGCCACACTTCTCCACACCCTCTGTCGTCACCGCGGTTACGAGGTCAGGGTAATCGCGCCTCGTTCGGTCCTGCCGGTCGCCTTCCCCTGGAGGCGGAGGACCCGCTGGGAATCGCGCCCCGTCGATGACGAGCTTGAGGCCCTTTACGTCCCGACCCCCTACATTCCGCGTTTCGGGAGCCGATGGAACGACCGCCTCATGCGGCGCGCGCTCTCCGGTCCTTTTTCGGCGTGCCTCGACCAATTCCGCCCCGGGGCCGTTCTCGCCTCCTGGCTTTTTCCCGACGGATGCGCCGTGTCCGCGCTATGCCGGGAACGGCGCGTCCCCCTTGTCCTCATCACCCAGGGCAGCGACACCCATCAATATCTTGAGGATCCCGTGCGGCGTGTCAAGATCGTCGCCTCGATCGATGCCGCCGCCGCCGTGATCTGCCGCAGTGCCGACCTCGCCGCCCGGCTCGCGGCGGCGGGGGTGCCGGGAGACAAGCTGCGGATCGTCTACAACGGCGTCGACCGCTCGACCTTCTTTCGCGGAGATCGTCCCGCAGCCCGCCGAACGCTCGGGATCGATCCCGAAGAACCGGCGCTCCTGTTTGTCGGCAACCTCCTCCCGGTGAAGGATCCCCTCTTTCTGCTACGGGCTCACGCCCGACTCAACGAGATTCGGCGGGGCGCCGGGCTTCGCCCGGCGCGGCTGAGACTCATCGGCGAAGGCCCTCTCGCGGCGACGATCCAACGAGAAACGGAGCGCCTCGGCTCCTCCGGCGCGGTTGATCTCCTCGGTCGCCTTGCACCCGCGGAAGTTGCGCTGTGGATGAACGCGTCCGACGCCTTCTGTCTCAGCAGTGTCAACGAAGGCTTCCCCAACGTTCTCCTCGAGGCGATGGCCTGCGGGTTGCCGGTCGTTTCCACCGACGTCGGTGGCATCCGGGAACGAATCATGCCTTCCGGTGGCGGAACCCTCGTTTCCCGCGGGGACCTTGAGGGCTATGTTGCCGCGCTGTCGGTTGCTCTTTCCCCGGCGCCCGGCCCTCCCGAATCCAACGCTCCTTCCTGGGAGGAGACATCGGACGCCTACCACCGGATCCTTGTCGAAGCCATCGGTTCGCTGCCTTGCGGTGGACGCATTTTCGGCTAGGTTGGATGCACCGAGGGCCTTCTCCCTTGGTTTTCCTGGTTTTCCCACCCGAAAGCGCCCTCTCCGGATGGAGTTCTTTTTCGCGATCCTTTTTCTTCTCGTTTATTATCTCCGCCCCCAGGACTGGGTGCCGGGATTGTCCGGGGTCCAGCTGGTCCAGCCGCTCGCTTTCCTCTGGATCCTGACCCTGCTGCTCGGACGCTCCCGCCCTTCTCCGCTGCCTGGTCTGTTCCGCACCCCGCACGATTGGATCCTGATCGTCTATCTCGCCTACATCGTTTTCTTCGCCGACGGCTCCCTCTCCGATATCCTTCCCCTGCTCTCCTTCTACCTGCTGACGGTCCACTCCGTCAACACCTGGCCGCGGTTGCTCCGTTACCTGACCGTCTGGAACGGCGCGCTCTTCGCCATCGCCGCCATCGGCGTGCTCAGCCAGTTCGGATTCGACCCGACCGGCGCCCGCGAGAACGAGTTTACCCTGATGGGCCGGCTCGCCATCGGCACGTGGCTGCACAACAACCCGAACGCCCTTGCCCACAGCATCGTCGTGGTCATTCCCGGAGCCTATCTCCTGCACTTCTGGAAGGGCACGATACCGGGCCGGTGGATCCTGTTCCCGCTCATGGCGGGCGTGACCTTCCATTGCGCCTGGCTCACCCAGTCCAAGGGCGCCTACCTCGTCGGGGCTTCGCTCGTCCTCCTTGCCTTCATCCTTGGCAAACCGAAATGGCTCCAAGCCACCACCGTGGCCGCTGCCCTCGTCGTCGGGGTTTCCGCGCTGAGCTTTCTGCCGCGCATGAGCGACATGAACAATCTCCGCGGTGAGGAGGGGGTTCAGGGACGGCTCCTTGCCTGGGAAATGGCGAGATCCTCGGAAGAAAGCAACCCCACCGGCGTCGGCTGGCAGGAATTCATCGCCATGGTTCCGTGGAAGGAAGGAAACCAGCATCTCATCGTCCCGAAAGCGACGCACTCCAGCTACGTCCAGGTGGGGGCGGACCTCGGGCGCTACGGGCTCTTTCTCTACCTTGCCGGGATCTGGTGCGCGCTCCACACCCTCCTTGCCTTCAAAGCCTCGGACACGACCCAGGAACGTTGCCGCAGGGTCCTTCTCGTCTTCCTCATCGCGAACGTGCTCTCCGGTTGGATGATCAACCGACAGTATCACACCGAGTATTTCCTCCTCATCGCCGCCTCCGCGGCCCTGCACCGCCTCAAGAAAGCGGAGGAGTCCGTCACGGTCGGGGACGGGTCCCCGGCGCCGACCGACACCCCGCCCGGGGCGGTCCGCCGCCCCCCCCGCCCTGAGCCCGCCGGGGGCGGGTTGGAGCCGGTGCCGGTGCCCGCCTTCGTCCCGGCCCGCCCCGCCCCACCGATCAACAAGCCCTTCTGGAACCGTTTCGGGATCCTTGATTTCGCCACCTGCATTGGTCTGACCTGGCTCACCTTCCGGACCTGGGACTATGTACTGAAGAACCTCTGACCCATCCCAGGCGCGCCTCCGTTGAAAATGCGAAGCTCCGCCATTGCCGCGACCGTGATCCGCGCTGAATCATTCCTTTTCGTTTGCGACCTTTTCAGCTTGCCTTACCATCAGGAGGTGGCGCGAGGGCGCTGATTTCCTGACTCCGCCCCGCGAACCCGGCCGCCGCGCCCCCATTCCCGATGATCCAAGTCTTGATCCGCTTCCTCACCTTCAACGTCGTATCGGACCATCCGGCGGTCTACTGGGCCCTCGCCGTGGTCTGGCTTCTTCTCCTCCTCGCCTCCTTTTCCAGCATTCGCAGCCTGCCGATTTCCTTCGGGGCAAAGGTCGGCTGGTTTCTGGTCATCATTCTCCTGCCGCTTGTCGGTCTGGCCGCGTACGCATTTAGGTGCCTCATCCGCGGCAACTGGTCGTTCCTCAAGCCCGTCTTCTCCCCACCGAAGTCCGCCCGAAAAATCGCGCCACGCTGAGGCTCCTTCTTTCACGCGCCCTCTCCCATGGACCAAACCGCCGGCCCCATCAACAAATTTGATCCCGTCCGCATCCTTTCGCAGGCGGCTTCCTACGCAAGGCATCTGAGACTCATGGTGTTGGTCTTTGCATTCGCGCTCCTCTCGGGCACCGCCTACTTCCTTTACGCCACCCCTCTGTATCAGGCCACTTCCGTGGTCTTCTTCCAGTCCTTCGGCAGCCCCCTCCGCGAATCCGAGCTGCCCGAAGCGGCGACCTTTACTTCGCGGGCATCCCGCACCCTCATCGCGCGGCTGCGATCGCAGGAACTCCAGATTGCGACGGGTGAGCGCATGGGGCTGCTCGGTGAAACACGAACCTATCAGGCGCTCCTCGAACACGTTCCCGTCCTGCGTGTCTCGATCATCGACCCGCGGCACCTCGAGATCACCGTGCAGGCCTACAATCCCGCGGTGGCGAGAACCTACTGCGAGACCCTTGTGGGAGAATTCCAGCGACTTCAGGAAGGCGCCTGGACCGAGTTCCGCGATGAAGCGCTAAAGCGCTACCAAACGCAGTTGACCGACCTCGAGGCCAAGGTGGAGGAAAATGTCGATTCGCTTACCAGCATGGAGCGGGACCAGAAGCTGACCGAGGTGACGATCGAGCAGCAGAACCTTCTCGAAATCCCCAAGCAGCTGGTCGAGACCCGCGAGCGCCTCACCCGCATGGATTCGGTCCGGAAGAGCCTCGAGTCCTACGAGGCCGACGAGAACGGCGACCAGACCATCACGATCCTCTCCCTCCTCTCCAACTTCGAAAAGGATTCCGAGGTCAGCGTGGGGAACATCGTCAGCCGCCCACTCGGTTTGAACCGCACGGGCGTGGCGGCGGCCAAGCCGACCGACATCCAGGTCGTGACCCCCGCCGATGTCGAGCCCCTCGAGCCGTGGCGCGAGCTAGAGCGGGAGAAACGTGAAATCGAGGCCCAGATCAAGGAATCCTCGGCCATTCTCCTTCCGGAACACCCGAAGATGAAGCAGTTGGCCGACCGCCTCGACGGAGTCAAGCGGTCCCTCGGGACCGAGATGCAGGTTCTTCGGGAAAAGTTCGATCTAGAGCACAAGCGCCTCACCGACAAGGTTGCTGAGTTGCAACGGCGAATCCCCGAATATCAGGAGGTAACGGAAAAACTCGGGCGCTCCTCCCTCGAATATTCATCCATCGAGCAGACCCGCCTGATGTGGGACAAGGCCCGCGAGCGGCTTGCCGAAAAACTCGCCGCGGTGACATTCTCGGAGGACTTCGACTGGGTCCAACTCCGTTTCAAGGGCCACACGAGCCTGCGGGACCAAGACCCGGTTTCACCCAGCAAGCGCAAGCTGGTCATGCTCTCCCTCCTCCTCGGCCTCGCGGGTGCGATCGGAGTCCCGACGGTGCTGAACCTCCTCGACAATACCGCGAACTCGCTCGGCCAGCTCGAGGATTACGTCGGTCTCAAGGGCCTCGGCATCGTCCCGCTCGCCGACAAGGGACTGCTCGAGGAGATCCACCGCTCTCCCGCGCAGGGATCAACCGTTCCGAACTACCTCCTCGAGTGCTTCCGCGTCATCCGCGCCAACATCGGTCTCGATGCCCGTTTTGACGGGGTCAAATCCCAGGTGATCCTCGTGACCAGCGCCCGGCCGCAGGAGGGCAAGACGACCTTGTCCGCGAACCTCGCCTGGGCCTATCGTTCTCTCGGCGAGAAGGTTCTCCTCATCGATTGCGACCTCCGCCGCGGGCGCCAGCACCTCCTCCTGGGGCTTGATAACGACGAAGGGATGTCTCATATGCTGACGGGTCTGATTTCGCCCCTCACCGTCGTGCAGTCCACCGACCCCGACGGGTTCGATACCGTCACGCGCGGTCCGATCATCCCCGGTGCCACCGAACTCCTCTGCCAGGAGGGCTTTGCCAAGTTGATGCAGCATTGGCGTTCGCGCTACGATCGCATCATCCTTGACTGTCCGCCCGTCCTCGGTCTCAGCGAATCCTTCTCGCTGCAGCGACTCGCCGACGGCATCGTCCTGCTTGTGCGATCGGAATCGACCGCCATGAAGGACGTGCGCGACGCGGTCGCGATGCTGCGGAAAACCGGGGCCCACTTTTTTGGATTCGTCCTCAACGGTGTCGATCTCTCCAAGGTCGGAAACTATTACCAGTATTACTATTACTCGGCCCCTTACTACGACCAGCTCGACGAAGATACGGAGGAGGGCAACCCACGCACGCGTGTTCAGCCCCCCCGCGGTGGCGTTGCCGCCGAATCGGAATCACCTCCCAGCCCCGCGGTTCCCCCGGCGATCCAACCCGACGCAATGACCGAGGTTCTCCTTCCTCTCCGTTCGATGGAGCGTCCGCTGGGTCATCGCTCGTCCGACTCGCCCGATACCCGGCGTCCATCAGACGTGACAGCTGCCGCAACGGCTCCATCGCTTCCACCGCTTCCGTCTTCAGCCCCGGAGGAAACGGGCCACAAGACCGCCCCTTCGAAGATACCTGCCTCTCGCAATCAGGTTGGCTGGAGCGATTCACCGGAGGATTTGGCGTGGTTCCGGGCGCACGAATAACACGGGGCGGAGGCGACGGCCCTCTCCTTTTTGTTTGATCCACCACGGGCACGGAGTCCGCGCCGGTCGCGCGTTTCGCGGGCGCGTGCCACGGGTCTTCGGCGAATCGCGCCACCGCCGCCTTCGGAGCCGTCACCCGGCGGGCGCGGTCGGGCTCTGCATGATCGTTGATCCTGGATTCCTGAGTGGAGATCCCATGGATGCTATGGAATCATACGAAATCAGGAAAGGATTTAGACGATTGCAATGCGGGGTCACCAAGGAGTAGGGCCGCCCCCGGCCCGGTCGATTGCGCAAGGGGCGGTCGTTCGGGGCCGAGGGCGGCTGCTCCGCGGTGACCCCGCCCCCTGACGTTCCGACTCAACGGGAAAAACACCATTCGCCCGAATCTTTTTCAGAATGGGTATTCGACTCGATCTCATACCGAATCCAAGAAAGGTTTGGACGATTGCGGAGCGGTGCCGGTCTGCCGGCAAGGTGGAGGGGCGGGGCTGGAGCGGGCTCCTGTCCCGGCCCGACAACGCCGCAGGGAGGCCGGCAGCGCCCGCCCTTCATCGGAGCGGCGGTCGCAGAGCGCGAAGATTTCCAAGATCGAAACATCCAATCGTCCAAGGATTTCTTGGATTCGGTATCAGCCCCCTTCCAGCACCAACCCCGGGTGGACCGCTGGAGAATCTCCCGTTCTTCTGGAGTTCGACCCGCGACAGCGCGTCGCGCGAATTCACCGTCGCAAATGAATCGGGAAACGAAGGCTCAAGCCTCCTCCTCCGCGGAGAACGCGCCAAGCTCACCGCCCTCAGCCATCGCCGCTTCCGGTCCATGATGGCTGGTTTCCGACCACTCCCCGCGAAACTCGAGGTAAGCCCCGTCACCCTGCCGCAACCCACCGAGAAGAACGATCTTGACCGTCTCGAGCAGGATGAAGAAATCCAGGAAGATCCCCATGTGCTTCATGTAGAACAGGTCATACTCAAGCTTGCGGACCGAGTCCTCGACCGAGGCTCCATAGGGATAGTTGACTTGGGCCCATCCCGTCAGCCCGGGCTGGATGAGAAGGCGCTCGCGGTAGAAGGGAACCTTGCGGGTCAACTCTTCCACGATGGCAATCTGCTCGGGGCGCGGCCCGACAAAAGACATTTCCCCGCGCAGCACATTGATGAGCTGCGGAATCTCATCCACGCGAAAGGTTCGGAGCAGTTTTCCAACCGCAAAAATCCGGTCGCTTTCATCGTTCGCCCAACGGGCCCCGCGACCCGGTTCGGCCACGTGCATCGTTCTTAACTTCAGGACGGTGATGGGACGCCCCAGCCTCCCGGCACGCTCCTGGCGGAAGATCAGGGGACCGGGCGATGAGAGCCTTACCAGAAAAGCGCCCAGAAGGAGGAACGGGGAAAGAAGAACCAGAAAAAGGCAGGAGAGGAGGATGTCGGAAAAGCGCTTGAGCTTGCGGATGTAGAGCAACTGCGATTGGGTCGAAGCACGGAAAAGCCACGAGTCCGTGATCAATTCGACGGGGACGGCGTGATAGACATCCTCGCAGGCATCGGAGAGGGCCATAATCTCCGCTCCATTGTAACGCATCCCACGGAGGCACCTCGCGACTTCCGGGTCGTTGAGGTGCCTGTCCTGGACGAGAACAATATCGAAGGAACGAACGACCTCCCGGTCCCCGGTCTCATCGATGTTCCCGACCACAGGGAGGGGCGAGAAGGGAACATACCCGTTTGCGAGCACAACTCCAAATGCCTTCGCGCGGCTGCCCCAGAAACCCAAGAGCTTGGCCGCCGCCCTCTCATCCCCCTCATTAGCGACCACGCAAAGCAGGGCGGGTGACTTCTGCTTGCGGCGGTGAATCACCAGCCAGTGGCGGATGAGAAGGAGCGGAACGAGGATCAGGACCGACGACAGGAGCACTCCGCGGCCAACCCGGGAACCAAAGACCAGCGAACCCGTGGCAAGAACGGTGGCCAGGAGCGCGAAGATTCCGAGGACGATCCAGCGGAACTGGCTGAGCCAGTCCGGGGGGAGGTGCCGGGAGGAATAGAGACCGCCGATATACAAGACCGAAGGCAAAACGAGAGAGGCCACCCCGACGCCGGGGCCGTAATCGGCCAGTTTGTCCCAGGAAAACTCGTTGAAGCGAACCCAAACCCCCAGAAAAAAGGAGAACCACACGAAAAAGAAGTCCAGAAAGAACAACAGGCCCGCCCACCGCAGGTGCCTCGAATTTCGCTGGTTTCCAAATTTCATCGGAGGGACGACGATTTGAACCCCACGTTGCTGATGGGTCGGCGTACCCGACCAGTTCAGAACCCGAAGACTTTCTCGGGAACGACGACGATGTCGCCGTCACCGATAGCGGGATCGGCTTCAAGGCCCTTTTCAATATTCGTTATATTCACGGGAATCCTGCGCTTGCGGCCCTGGGCGTCGTTCCGTAGCAAATGGACGCGGGCCGGATCGGCGAAGTTCGAAAGCCCCCCGGCGATCAGGATCGCCTCGTAGACACCCAGACGACCGGTCTTGGGAAGGTCGATCTTGTGCTGGCCCGGCCGTTTCACTTTCCCATCGAGATAAATTGTGAGCTTGGGTGCAGCGGGCGCGGCGGGGGACTGCACAACCGCCGCGGACTCGCGGGGAGACTCGGCACGGCCCACCCGGTCGAGAATGACGGTGGCTTTCTTCAAATGGCGGGCCTCCAGTTCGGTCTTTACCCGGGCTCCCGCACTTCCCACGGAAAGACCGGCCACCTGGATCCGGCCCACCGATGGGATGATGATGTCACCCTGCTCGCGCACCGGGTAGGTCCCGTTGAAGGCGTCATCCTCCTCGACGAACAACTCAAGGGAGTCGCCCGGGCGGATCGAGGAACCCACGGAAGAAGGCCGGGAAACGGGTTTCGGGGCCAAGGCGGGTGGTGCCTCCGGGACCGGGATGATCGGCGGCGGATAATCGGCGGGAGGAGGCTGGTTCGCGAAATCGGAAGTCTTGCACCCCCCGAAAACGAACAAGATCGTCGCGGCAAGCACGGACGAAAAACACTGTACGGGGGAGACCATGAGAAATCCCGGAGGAAAACGAGAAGTTTAGCTTGGAAAACCAAAGAACATTAAAATCACGCCGGATCGTGTCGCTGACAAGGGCAATCAACGGGCCTCCGCCGCGACGGGCTTCTCCGCGGGTTCGCCCACCATCGACCAGACGCTCTCGGCGTTGTTGTTGATGAAATCCTTTTCAACCGGTTGGGCTCGGACGGTCATGAGGATATGGTCGAAGGCCGACTGGTAGAGGGAACTGGGAGCTCCCGCGCCCGCCCCATCCACGACATGGTTGGCAGCCACGAGAAGACGGAGGTCACCCTCGAACTTCGGCGAAGTCTTCACCCCCTCGACGTAGACGGCGCGGGGAATGCCGCCGGCGAGCTTCTTCGGGTCGTAGCGCCACTCATGACGGAGGTTCCCGGAATCACCCGAATCGAGGAGCAACTCCTTGCGCTGCGGGTCCCGCCACACGCGGATCCTCCCGACAGCCGCCCCCGCTGCTGCCGCTCCGGATGCGGAATCACGGCTGATTCCGGAGACCTCGAGCGAAACCACGAGCGAGCCCTGGATTTGGGCCTGATAGGTCTTGAACCGGATGAGGACCCGGGTCAGCTCCCCGACGCCCACTTCGAGACCCGGGGGAACAAACTCAAGCGTTCCCTGAGTCGAGGGGGAATCGTCGCTGATGGTGCCATCATAATCGAGGTCTCCGTCGAGGTCGATCTTCGCGAGCCTGGGGAGGGACGGCTTACCCTTCGTTTTCGCCGGAACTACGAAACGAGCATCCGAGGTGGCGGGGTCGTCGAGTTCCGTCTTTCCCGGGAAAGCCGCCGGATTCGACGGGACCGGGGTATCACCGCCGGCCTTTGCCTTGGGCTCCTGGGACTTGCCGGGAGCGTTGACCGACTCGAGCGCCGAACCCGAGACCGCTGGCTTGGCGGAGGTGGCGGATCCATTCTGGGCAGCGACGGGGAGGGACAGGCCCGAAACGAGGCAGACCAACAGAAGCGGGAACAAAACGGGAGGCAGGAAGTTCGGGTTCATGACGGAAGTTTTGAATTCACGGGTTTCGGATTGCCGTCCGGTTCGGGTAACGGGAGCTCAGAAATAACGACGAAGGCCAACCATGTAGAGGTCCTCATAGAAGAAACGATTGTCCGTGTGCTGGTAGAGCAGGTAACCAGTGGAACGCTCGCCAAGGCGGGCGTCAAGCCGGGCCTGGAAGACCGAGCGATCATATTGGAGATCGTTCTTCGTGCTGGTTCGGTTTTCCTCGAGGTAGCCCAGGGACGCGCGCAGCCTCCGGGAGATGTCGTAATAAAGATTGATGCCGTAGAGCCGGCTCTCGAACTCACCGCCGTCAAACTCGCCGCTGAGATACTCCCCGCTCGACCACTGCGCGAAGGCCTGCAGGCGAAGCCGGTCGGAAAACTCGTGCGCGATGTAGTAGCGGAAGAAGTCCCCGACCACCGTATCAACGGTGAAGTCGTTCATGAAGAAGTCCTGTCCAAAACGAACCCCGTGGGAAGTCCGGTCCGTGATCCGGTGCCTCAACCCGATGTTCCACAACCAGCTCTCCCGGCCGTTGAGGTCGTTCGACGAGAGGAAATATCCGGCACGCCCATCGGCAACGACGTTCTCGGACAGCCGGCCGCTGCCACCCGTGTAAAACGTGTGGTAGATATTGTCGATCGAGTCCAGCGAGTAGAAATCGTAGGAAGCCCAGGGGGTGAAGCGGATGCGTGCCGGTTCCGCCCCGAGGAGGACACCGGCATGATTCCTCGCGGCGTGATCATCGTCGCGGCGGTCGTTCCCGACATAAAAGAAGTCGGTACGGTCCGCCGCCAGGGTGAGCCTCCAGTCCGGGGTGGCGAGGGTGGAGGCTTCGAGGCCGACGCGGGTGTAGAGGAAGGGATCGTAGACAAGGCCGTTGTCGTAGCGTCCGGCGAAACCGAAGGAATAGCGACCCGCTCGCTCGATCGCTTCCTCATTGAACATGTTGAGCATGTTTCCGGTGCGGAAATCCGCGAAGGCATGGATGTCCCAGGCTCCCCAGCCGGTGCGGTAGTCGATCGACGCAAGCGGAGCCCCCGACGTCCCGGCGCGAAAGCCCAGTTCGTTGTCGCGGAAAAGATAGATCACCTGGCCCTGTGCGGTCACGTAAAGGGACGGGGTGATCCGCCCGGCGAGACGGAACCCGAGGTTGACATAACTCAACCATCCGGGTTCCTGCCCCGGCTGGAACACGGCAGGCCCATTGTAATCGGAGTAGAGGACGCCAGTTCCGACCCAGAGGGCTTGAAAATAGAAAGGGCCCGCCTTGAGGTGGGCCTGGTCCGGAACGAAACGCTGCGAAACGAAAGGAATCCGGGTGTCGAAGTCAAAGCCCGAATCCTCGAACCATCGGGGATCCCCCATCGGATCCAACCCACCATACTCGAAGGCATAAGGACCGCCGGGGTGATAAGCACCCGGATAAGAGTAGCCCCCGGGGTAGGCGTAGGCATTCCCGCGGTAGGGAGTATCAATCTCCGGCGGGGGGAAGTAGGCGGTGCCGTTGCCGTTGGCGTAATCGAGACCGGGAGCCTCGTAGACCGTGCCGGGATGGCCGCCCGAAGCCGAGCCACCGGGGGGAACGGACCAGGATTCCGGGAGACGGCGACCGTCCTCGGAAACGAAGGTGCGGGTCATGGAATCCTGCTCGCTACGGATCAGGGTGTCCTGGAAATCGCTGATCGTCTCCGAAGGCTCGTCACCTAGGGCGAATTCGCTGGCGAAAACCGGGGCATCGCTGCCCCCCACCCCTTCGACCTCCGGGTCCGCGGAAGCGAAGGCATCAGCATCGGGATCGGAAACGCTTGCGAAAGAAGAGTCGACCGGATCCGGCTCAGTGGGGTTGACGATGTGCTCGGGATCCGAAGCGCGCCCGCTCAGCGCGAGGACGGGGTAGAGGGCCATCGAGGATGCCGGATCCGCGAGAGTCGGACCCGCGAGCAGACCGGACAACAGCTGCAGGCGGACAAGCCACAAGGGCAGCTCGATGTTTATACCCAACAATCGCATCGCAGTTTCCAAAAAGGGGAAGCGGTCAAATCAGAAAAAGTCTAACAAATACAGTTACTTAAAATCGTTGAACGAAAGCGGAAATCCCATGACAAATATCGATTCATCGCACCAGATCCAGCAACTGTCAAGGCTTGCCGCCCCCGAGATGGTAAGGATTTCGTCATATTGGCGAATTCAACCGCCTCAGCCATTTGGAGCAACGGAGAGGGTCCGCCGCGAGCTTGGTCAATGGATTATCTTAAATAAATTGAAGATTGGATGACACGAAGGATTTTGCGTTGGAAAAAGTCGGCGGATCATGCCATAAGGAACCCGGGAGATTTTACACAAAAAATTCATGAAGAGTAGGAAATTTTTAGCCTTTACAATAATTGAGTCAACTCTTGTAATTATTGGAATTATGGTAATTGCATTTGTTTTAGTCGGCTTGTATTTTAAACATTCCAAACTATCCGCTCCCTCTTCCCAAGGTGACTCCGCCCCCTCGGTCAAAACGGTGGAATCCCCCGGAACGGACAATCCGTGACCGTCCCAAGCGCAGCGGTCGGATCACGAACCGCACCTGATGCCGGACTCCACCCACGATCCTCCGTCCCGATGAGTTTTCTGGATCATTGGCTCAGGCAGGCTGGAGAGGTCCTCGCCGACGATGACTCGCGCAGGGCCCTGCTCCGCAAGAGTGGGCGGATTGCCCGCGGATTTTTCGGAGGCATCGCCCTCGCCTACGCGGCCTTTCTTCTGACGATGACGGCGGCATTGCGCTGGGTGGGTGAAAACAACCTGACCCTCGCCTTCCTCCTTTACCTTCCGCGGATCCTCTTTCTCCTGCCCGCGGCCGCGTTGCTGCCGCCCTCGCTTTTCTGCAGCCGCCGGGCGGCCCTCGCCCTGGTGGTCGCGTCGATCGTCTTTCTCAACGTCGCGATGGACCTGCGATGGCGGGGAGCGCCCGACGCCAGCGTTTCCGCACCCGGCCAGTCCCTCACGATCGTGACCTACAACCGCGGACAACACGCGAAGCAGAGCCTGCAGCCGTTCAAAAACCGCGTCTCTCCGGACATCATCCTGCTGCAGGAGGCGGGTGGCCGGGCTGCACGCTACCTTGGCGCGGAAGGTTACGAGGCCTTCCCCCACGCTCGCGACCTTGGCGAATTCACGATCCTCAGCCGATATCCGGTGACGGATGCCGAGCCGGTGTTGGCTGCCCCCTCCGCGACCGGAGTCATCCTCGCGGCTCGCTTCACGATCGACTTCGCCGGGGAGGCGATCGCGGTTTACTCTGTCCACGCCCCTTCCCCCCGCGATACCCTCCTCCACTACCGTCGCGGGGCTTTTCTCTACGGAATCATCGGCCTTCCGGGAACCCCGCTCGGGCGGAAACGCAGGGAGAACCAGGCGTATTGGGACGAGCGCATCGCGCAGGCCCGTTCGCTGTGCGAGCGGATCGCCGAGGATCCCCTGCCCGCGCTCGTCGCGGGGGATTTCAACGCGCCTGCCGGTGGCTACATCCACGGCCTATTCCGAGCCCGCTTCGAGGACGCGCACGCGGCCGCCGGCCACGGGTTCGGACACACTTTCCCCGGCACGACGAGGAATCCGCTGAGCCTGGGTGGTCCATGGATGCGGATCGACCATCTTTTCTGCGACGCGGAATGGGCGGTGGATTGGTGCATCACCGAGCCCCGGCGTCCCTCGCAGCACCGGGCGGTTGCGGCGCAGTTCGCGAGGACCGCTCGGCCACCGACAAGTCCTCGCCCCTCTCAGTCCGCTGCCATCCGGTAAACGAGGAAGCGGCTTTCCACCTCGCGCCGCCACGAGGGGATCCCGGCGACCATGGTCACGGCGGGCAGGGTGCCGTCCCTGAGCCACCCGTCGAGTGCCTGCCAATGCCACGGAGCCCTCGGTGTGGGCGGCTCGAGAACGAGGAAGTCGACCGCCCCATCGCGAAGTTTCCGCCGGAGTTCTTCCGGAGTCCGGAAGGCGGCGGCATAATCCCTCCCCAGCCAATCGCTTTTGGCGAGAAACTTGGACCCACGCTCGCACCTGAACCGGCCGGGGTCCTGCAGGGCGGCGGCGGCGACGAGGGCACCTTCCCCGGTCGCGTCGGAAACGGCGAGGATACGGACCGGGCCGGCGCGGTGCGGCCCTTCCCCGCGATCCGCCTCTTCGCGGATCCGGGCCACCGCGGCCGAGGCTCCGGTGTAGTATTTCCGGACGGGGCGCGAAGTCTCGGCGAGGATCACGAGCGCCGGGATCACCGCAACAAACGGACGGAGCCGGAGCGCCCCTGCGCCTGAAAGATCGGGCACGAGGGTATGCAGCGCGTTCGCACCGAGGAGAAGCAACGGCGGGAGCAGCGGCATGAGGTAGCGCGAGTCCAATCCGGCCGGAACAAGGAAGGGCACCAGCCCCGCTCCGATGAGGAGCGCCCAGAGGACGGACTCCTCCGCGTCCAGCCCGCGGCGGTTCCGGGTGGCCTTGATGATGCCACCCAAGACGGCGAGCACGAGCAGGGCGCCGCCGGCCCAGCCAGCCTCGTCGAGGATCGCCCGTCCGTAGAACGGGACGGCCTTCCCAATCCAGGCGAGCCTTCCCTCTTCCTCCATCCCCTCCGCCGTGATCCCGACGGTCAAGCAGATCCACGGCAACGCGAGAAGCAACACCGGAATCGGCGCGAGCCAGAGGCGCGGGGAGCGCAAAAGGTCGGCCCGCCCCCCGATGACGAGAGCGAGGGGCGGGAGGAGGGCGAGACCGATCGCGGACCCCTTCGTGAGGATGGCGAGGGCGGCCCAGAGGCCGAACAAGAGCGAGTCCCGGGCCGTGCCTGATCTCACGAACCGAGCGAAGGAACGGGCCGCGAGGAGAGCGAGGAGGACGAGGAGGAGATCCGCCATGATGATGGTGGTATAGGTCCGGGTCTGGGGCAAAAGTAGATAGGCGAAGGCCATGGCGACGGAAGCGATCCGCCCGAGGCCCATCCGTCCGGCAAAACCGCCCACCAGCAGCGCGGCCCCCGCGGCGAGGGCGTTCATCAGGAGAAGGAACGCCGCTCCTGAACGGAAAGGCAGCAGGATCACGCTCGCGGCGAGATAGAATCCCGGGGGATAGTGGCCGAGCGCCACCTTCGGGAAGCGCGCGTAATAGGCCTGGGCATAGCGCATCGGATGCGGGGTCTCGAGGAAGCCACCGGCGAGGTAGTCTCGCACCATCAGGCTTGTCACGACATGAGCGCCCTCGTCGGCATGGCCGCCAAAATCGCTCTGCCATGCTCCGCTGTGGGATTGGAAGGAGAGGGACACGAAAAACAGAGCGGCAAAGAGGAGCCACGACATCGCCCGCCGCGGCAACTTTTTCTCTAGCAATACCCCGGGATGGCGTGAAAATGAGGTCACCAGCGGAATAAGAATGGATCCGGAGATTGCGCAAGGAATGAAGTCTCCGGATGCGTCCGACGAGACCGCCGAATTCGACCGCTACGCCGCGGACTACGACGCCTCGCTGAACCAGGGCCTCAAGGTCAGCGGCGAGACCAAGGAGTATTTTGCCTCGGGCCGGCTCCGTCATCTTCGCGCCCGGTTTTCCTCGCTCAACTTCGCTCCGGAGCACGCGCTCGACTTCGGATGTGGCACCGGCACCGCGACTCCCTTGCTTTTCGATCTGCTTCAGGTCCGTAGCGTCCGGGGACTCGATCCCTCGGCCCAGTCGCTCGAAATCGCAAGAAACCGGTGGGCCCACCTGGAGGCCGTCTTTGCCACCAACGCGGAGGGTTGGGGCGGCCGCTGCGACCTCGCCTTCTGCAACGGAGTCTTCCATCACATCCCGGTCGCGGAGCGCGCCGCCGCCCTCGCCGTGGTGAGGGAAACGCTTAAACCGGGCGGGCTCTTCGCCTTCTGGGAAAACAATCCGTGGAATCCCCTCACCCGGCTCGCGATGCGGCTCGTCCCTTTCGACGCCGATGCGATCCTCGTCTGGCCGCACGAGGCCCGGCGTCTCCTCCGGGAGAACGGCTTCGAGATTCTCGGCACCGACTACCTTTTTTTCTTTCCCCGCTTCCTCGCGCCGTTGCGGCGGCTCGAGCCGCATCTCGCCTGGCTCCCCTTGGGCGGGCAGTATCTCATCCTCTGCCGTCGCGACGGATGAGCGTCACCGACCCGCGCCCTCCCGCGCTCACGACTCCCCGCTCTTCTTGAAGACGTGGAGTCCGAGCAGCGCGATCGCGAGCATGAGGGGCAGACCGAGGAAGTGGACCGCGCCGATGAGCACGTTGGCGAGGTCCAGATTCGCGAAGTTGTTCATCATCCAGTTGAGCACGACCGCGCCCACGAGAAGGATCTCGAGCCCGAGGATCGAGACGAGCAGGAAAAAAAGCGGGGCCTCCTCGATGCCGATAAGTGCGGCGGTGAGGGCGGTGGGTTTCTCCCGCTCGCGGAGGAAGAGCATGCAACTGAAGACATACAATTGCATCCCGGTGATCCCCGCGAGGAGGAGAAGTGCCTTGGAATGCATGTCGAAGATATTGAAACCCCCGATCTGGCTCGGGCCGAGGGCGATCGCGAGCAACTGGAGGAGCGAACTGATGATGACGAGGAGGAGGCCGCCGGACTCGAAGAGGCGGGGGCGCTCGGAGAGGATGAAGAGAAGGTGCCGCATCCCGTCGCGCCAAGTGCGGAGGTGGGCGACCCGCCCCTCGGGCCCGCGCCGCAGCCCCGACCGGATCTCCACGGTCCTGGCCCGGTGCTTGAGCGCCTTGATCAGCAGCTCTGAGGCAAACTCCATTCCATTGGCGCGGATTCCCCACGTTTCGTAGGCGGACTTGCGGAGGCAGCGGAAGCCGGAGTTGCAATCGGAGAGGTGCCCGCGGAAGAGCAGGTTGATGAGACCGGTGAGCACCGGGGTCCCGAGATGGCGGTGCAACGGCGGCATCGCTCCGGGCTCGATCGTTCCCTTCATGCGCGAGGCGATCGCCATGTCGGCGTCGTGCGCGACGGCTTCGCGATAGAGCGGGAGGGCATCTTCGTAAAGATAGGTCAGGTCCGCGTCGGCGAACATCACGTAGGTTCCCTCGGCGGCGGCAATTCCACCCCGGAGAGCCGCCCCGTAGCCCCGGTCCGAGACCGGCACGACCCTGGCTCCGGCTGCCCTCGCGAGCTCGGCGGACCGATCCGTGCTTCCATTGTCCGCGACCACGATTTCATAGCGGAGTCCGGGGCCGGCGGCGTCGAGGGAGCCCTTCACGGCCGCGATGCACGCCGCAATGGTCGCTTCCTCGTTGAGACAGGGGAAAACAAAGGTCAAGTCCATGCGTCGGGTTCCGTTGGTGGCTGGCGCCCCCATCGAAACCGGGGTCCCGGGCTCTCTCGGGCGCGGGAGCCCCGGAGTTTTCCATTCCCTTGCGGAAAATCAAACACGATTGACGCGGAAAGGACCGCAAGGCACCTCCGGGGGGAAGGCGGAGTCCGCGGTTTCCGCACCCGGTCCATCCATTTCATTTGCCCGGTGGCTCTCCGGATGCAACCGATCCGTGGAGTTTTCACTCGACTTCTCCGCCCGTCGCCCCGATGCCCGATCCCAACCTCTGGATTCCCGCTCTCGCTTTCTGGCTCGGGCTCGCCCTGCTGGCCTACGCCTTTGCCGGCTATCCCGTCTTGCTCCGGCTCGTCAATCTCGTCTCGCCCGCGCGATATGAGCAGCGGGCCGATTCCAAGGGGCCGGATCCGATGGTGAGCTTCATCATCGTCGCCCGCAACGAGGCCTCCCGCATCGCGGCACGGCTCGCCAACCTCGCCGCGTGCGATTATCCGGGAGAACGCGAGATTCTCCTCGTCTGCGATGGATGCACCGACGACACGGCGGACGCGGCGCGAACGGGCGCGACGGGCATCCCCCTGCACCTCCTCGAGCAGCCTGCCCCGAGGGGCAAGGCCGCCGCGCTGAATCTCGCCGCCGCTGAAGCCCGGGGGGAAATCCTCATCTTCGGGGACGCGCGCCAGTCGTTCGAACGCGGCGCCGTCGCCGCCCTCGTCGCTTGCCTGCGGCGCCATCCCACCGCCGCCGCCGTCAGCGGCAGCCTCGGGATCGAACCGTCCGAAGACGGCCTCGCGGCTGGGATCGACTTTTATTGGCGCCTCGAGAAATGGATCCGCCACGAGGAATCGAAACTCGACTCGGTGATCGGCTGCACCGGAGCGATCTACGCGATGCGCCGGACCGATTTCCACCCCATCCCCGCGGACACCCTCATCGACGACGTGGTCGTGCCGATGCAGGCGCTCGTGCGCGGGCGGCGAATTCTCTTCGAGCCCGGTGCCGTCGCCTACGATCCCCAGGCCCTCGAGACCCGTCATGAAAAACGCCGCAAGGTGCGGACTCTCGCCGGCAACTACCAGATGCTGTTCCGCTATCCCCGCTGGTGCCTCCCTTGGGGTAACCGATGCTGGTGGCAGCTTGTTTCACACAAATATCTCCGTCTGGGCGGTCCTCTCTACCTCGCCGCCTGCCTCATCGGGGCGATCCTCATGGCCCCGTCATCGCTCTTTTTCCGCGTGGCCCTCGCCGCGCAAGTCCTCGCCTACCTCGCGGCAATGGCCGGGATGAGCCCTCTGCTGCGGCGCTTCCGGCCGTTTTCGATTCCGGCCGGATTCGTTTTTCTCCAGATCCAGTCGGCCAAAGCGTTCGTTCATTACCTGAGGATTTGCCGGAGCCGTGGCGACGGGTCCTGGTAAGGCCAAGCCCACCCCTCCGTTCCATCCACCCGCCCCATGCGCGCCCTAGACCAGTGGCTCCTCCCCTACCTGATGCGGCGAACACCCGCGGCAAGCGGCCAGACCCATGTCTTCCTCGCCGTTTGCGACCATTTCGAGCCGCTCCATGACACGGACAAAGCCGGGGCGGTGAGGCGGGTCGAACGCTGGGCGGCGGAGTTCCCGAGGCTCGTCGAGTCGTTCCGGGACCGCGACGGCCACCCGCCAAAACACACCTTCTTTTACCCGGTCGAGCAATACGATCCCGACCTCCTCGCTCCGCTCGCCGCGCTCTGCAAGGCCACCGGCAGCGAGGTCGAGATCCATCTCCACCACGACCGCGACACTCCCGCCGCATTCCGCGAATCCCTCGAGCGGGGCAAGGAGGACCTCGCCCGCCACGGACTGCTCGCCCGCGACCGCGACGGCTCGATCCGCTTCGCCTTCATCCACGGGAACTGGGCCCTCAACAACACCCACCCCGAAAACCGGGGCTGCGGGGTCGACGAGGAAATCGGAATCCTCCGCGCGAGCGGCTGCTACGCCGACTTCACGATGCCATCGGCCCCGTCGCCGACCCAGTCCCACATCGTCAACCGCATCACCTACCTCGCAGACCTCCCCCGTCGCCGCGCCTACGACGAATCGATCGAGGCGTCTGCCCGACCCGGCACGCTCCTGCGCGACGACCCCGGGCGGCTCCTCGCCATTCCCGGTCCCCTCGCCTTGAATTGGAAACGCCGAAAATGGGGGCTCCTCCCGCGGATCGAAAACGGCGATCTCACGGGAGCCAATCCCCCCACCCTGCTCCGCCTCCGCCTCGCCGCCGGACTTCGCATTTCCGTGATCGGCAGTCCGGGCTGGGTCTTTGTGAAATGGCACACCCACGGTGGAATCGAACCGAATTCGGGAACCCTTCTCGGAGAACCGATGCGCCGCTTCCACGAGAGCCTCGCCGGTCTCGATGACCTCAAACTCCACTACGTGACCGCCCGCGAAATGGCGAATCTGGTCCACGCCGCCGAAGACGGCCATGGCGGCGATCCCGCCCCGTTCCGGAACTACCGGTTTCTCCCGGCCTCCCGGGGAGCGTCCTAAACGCCGAGCAAGGACTTGACCGAATTCCGCTTCAACGCCAGCTCGCGCCATTCGCGGTCGAAGCGGCTCCCTTCGACGAGACCGACGCCGCTCGGGAGAAAGACGTCTCGACCGTCCCAGGAGAGATTGCGGATGGCGACGAGCACCTGGAAATCCCCCTCGTGCCGCATGCCGAAGGGAGCCCCGAATTGATCGGGCACTCCGAGGCGCTTGCGATACTCGACGAGTTGCCGCAGGGCTCCGTCGCCGCGGGGACAGGCACCGAGGGCGGGCGTGGGGTGGAGCACCCGGACCAATTCGTTGAGGTCGGTTCCGGGACCCCCGAGACGGACGCGGAGCCTCGTCAGAAAATGGATCATCGACCCGAGATCGAGGAGCGTGCGGGGCTCGCGCTCGACCGTGCCGAAAGGGGCGAGAAGCTCCTCGAGGTAGTCGGCGACCAGTTCGTGTTCGCGGATCTCCTTGGGATCATTCGGAAAATCGTGGATCTCGTGACGCGGCGCGGTGCCGGCGAGCGCCATCGTCTCGAGGACGCCGTCGTGGACGGTGAACAGGGTCTCGGGGGTCGCGCCGATCACTCCCCTGCCCCCCTCTCGGTAGCCGTAGCCGCGAAGTGAGTCCGGGGCGGCATTGACCGCCTTGACGAGAGCGGCCGGTTCACCGCGGTGCAGGATGCCTCGCTCGGTGAGGACGGGGACGGACTTTTTCAGCTTCCCGGATTGAATGCGGGACAGAATCTCATCGAAAATGCCGCGCACATCGGTGTCCCCGAGCCCCGACCAGGCGATCTCCGGGAGCGGAGTGGCCCCGTTGTCCGGCAGGAGAACACGGAGGTCGCCGGTCTCGAAGACGCGGGAGGGGATTTTCCATGGCTGCGGGTCGTCGAGCTCGAAGGTGTTCCGGTAGAAAGCGGTCGCACCGTCCGGCGGAGCCGATTCGCGCGAGGCAAAAGGACCGAGACCGCAAAGGTAGCGGCCCGGTGCCAGTTGGATGAAGGCGAAATCGTCCATGCGAAAAATCCCGTCGAGTCCGGGGTTGCTCCCTTAACGCGGATTACGGACTTCGCAACCCTGTGGAGGCGACAGGCAGGGAGAAAGGCGGCACGCAAGTTTCCCACAAAGCCTCCGAAGGGCCGGCGAGTTGGGGCGGAAACACCCCGGTCCAAGGGCCTTCCAACCTCTTGAACCTCATTGCCCCGGAAGTAACGGCCATTACGAAAATTGCAATCATAACAACACGATCGCGCCTTTGCCCCTCCCGTAACGATCGCGGATTTTGGATTGTGAAACGGAATTTGCAGAAAGCCTCCGGACTCGCCGGGATCCTTCGGGCCGCCGGAGTCGTCGCCTTCGCCGCCATGGCTTCGGCCGCGGAACCCAATCTGACCTTCGAAAAGGACGTGCGTCCCCTCCTCAAGGCGCACTGCACCCTCTGCCACGGCGAGGAGGCCAATCCGAAGGGCGGCGTCGACCTGCGCCTGCGCCGCCTCATGGACGCGCCCACCGACAGCGGGGCCATTCTCCTGGTGCCGGGGAACCCGGAGGCCAGCGAACTGGTCGCGATCATCGAACGCGGCGAGATGCCGAAGAAGGGGCATCCGGTGCCGCCAGCCGAACTGGCCGTGATCCGGAAGTGGGTCGCCCAAGGCGCGAAGACTGCTCGTCCCGAGCCGGAGTCGCTCGAGCGCGGCCCCCTCATCACCGAGGAGGAGCGCTTGCACTGGTCCTTCCAGCCGGTGAAGCGTCCCGAGGTGCCGAAGGTCGAGGGATCCCCCGCTCCGGTCGATGCCTTCCTCGCCGAGGCGATGGCGAAGGAAGGACTCGATTTCGCGCCCGAGGCCGACCGCGTCACGTGGCTGCGCCGGGTCACCGTCGATCTCACGGGACTGCCCCCGAAACCGGAGGAGGTCGATGCCTTCCTCGCCGACTCCTCCCCGCAAGCCCGTGAGAAGGTCGTCGACCGTCTCCTCGCCTCCCCCGCCTACGGCGAACGCTGGGCACGGCACTGGCTCGATGTCGTCGGCTACGCGGACTCGAACGGTTACACCGCGGCCGACTCGGCCCGGCCGCAGGCGTGGCGCTATCGCGACTACGTGATCCGCTCCTTCAACGAGGACAAACCCTGGGACCAGTTCATCCGCGAGCAGCTCGCCGGCGACGAACTCGCCGGGGCGACCCATGCCGATTACCAGGCCGTGGTGAACGATCCGAAGCGGCTCGAGCAGCTCACCGCGACCGCCTTCCTCCGCATGGCCCCCGATGGCACCGGTGACCCGAACGATGACGCCAATCTCGCGCGCAACCAGGTCATCGCCGAGCAGCTCAAGATCGTCAGTTCCTCACTCCTGGGCCTCACCGTGGCCTGCGCCCAGTGCCACGATCACCGCCACGATCCGATTTCGCAGGAAGACTATTACCGCTTCCGCGCGATCTTCGATCCCGCCTACCACTGGGAGGCCTGGCGCGCTCCGGCGCAGAGGCTTTATTCGCTCTACACGCCGGAGGAATCGGCCAAGGCCGCCGAGATCGAGAAAGCCGCCGCCGCGATCGACGCCGAGGCGCGTGCGATGAGCAAGAAGTTCCTCGACGAAATCTTCGAGGTGGAGGTGAAAAAGCTGCCCGAAGACGACCGCGAGCCCTACCGCAAGGCCCGCGCCACCGCGGAGAAGGACCGCACGCCCGGGCAGAAGGCGCTCATCAAAAAGTATCCCTCCGCGCTCGCGCTTTACTCCCTCGATCTTTACGACGCGAAGAAGCAGGAGCAGGTCAACGCGAAGAGCGCCGAGGCCGCCAAACTCCGTGCCACCAAGCCGGTGCAGAACTTCGTGATGGCCCTCACCGAGGTAAAAGGGCAGGTGCCCGAAACGAAGCTCTTCAACCGCGGCGACCACGATCAGCCGGTCCGTCCGGTCACGCCGGGGGAACTTACCGTGCTCGCGAGGCCGGAGATCGAGCCCTTCCATCCGGCGGCGGTTCCCGCAGGTTCTTCCGGACGCCGCCTCGCCTACGCGAACTGGCTCACGAGCGGCAAGCATCCCCTCGTCGCACGAGTCCTCGTGAACCGCTTCTGGATGCTGCATTTCGGACGCGGCCTCGTCAATACACCCGGCGACTTCGGCTTCGCGGGCGAACGCCCCTCGCATCCCGAACTGCTCGACTGGCTCGCCGATGAGTTCGTGAAGGGCGGGTGGAAACTGAAACCCTTTCACAAGCAACTCGTCCTCAGCCGCGCCTATTGCCAGTCGGCCGACCATCCCGCCTCGAGCGAGCGCGATCCAGACAACCGCCTCTTTGCCCGCCACAAACTCCGCCGTCTCGAGGCCGAGGCCCTGCGCGACACCATCCTCGCGACGGCGGGCGCGCTGGTCGAGAAACCCTACGGCCCGCCGAGCGCGATCGCCCGCGATCCGGCCGGACGCATCGTCGTCGGCATCGACAAGGGCACGATCACCTCCTTCAAGGTCGAGCCGGGCGGAGAACAGGATTTCCGCCGCTCCCTCTACGTGCAGGTCACCCGCAGCAAACCGGTCACGGTGCTCGAGACCTTCGACGCGCCCGTGATGGTGCCGCACTGCGAGAAACGCAATCAGACCACCGTCGCGCCGCAGTCGCTCCTGCTGATGAATGACACCTTCGTGCTCGAGAACGCGCGCCGCCTCGCCGACCGCCTCCACGAGGCCGCACCGTCGGACGAGAGCGAGCGGCTCCGGCTCGCCTGGCGGCTGCTCTTCTCGACCGAACCCGACGAGTCCGATCTTGCCCGCGCCCATGATTACCTGAGGCTCCAGACCGCGAGCCTCATCGTCCATCACGCGCAGAATCCGCCCGCCGCCCCCGCGAAGGGTGCCGCGGCACCACCAAAACCCGATCCCGCCCGTGAAGCCCTCGCCAGCCTCTGCCAGGTGCTCTACAGCTCGAACCGTTTCCTCTATCTCGAATGAAGACCGCCCGTCTCTGCTCGCGCCGCCATTTCCTTGAGGCCAATGGCTTCGGCCTCGGTGCCCTCGCCCTCGCCACCCTGCTGAAACAGGATGGCCTCCTCAGCGCGCCGGTCAAACCGGCCCTCGGTCCCGATGCGCAGTTCGACCTGCTCCCCAAGGCCCAGCATTTCCCCGGCAAGGCGAAGGCGATGATCTCGCTCTTCATGATGGGGGGGCCCTCGCAGATGGACCTCTTCGATCCGAAGCCGATGCTGACGAAGTACGACGGCCAGAACTTCCCCGGCGAGATCAAATACGACAACCTCGCCCAGGCCTCCTCGAAGGTCTTCGGATCGCCCTGGAAATTCTCGAAACACGGCGAATGCGGGATGGAGTTGAGCGAACTCCTCCCCCATCTCGCGAAGGTCGTCGATGACATCTGCCTGATCCGTTCGATGAGCTCGGGCGTGAGCAATCACGCGCAGGGGCTCTATGCGATCAATTCCGGCCGCGTCACGAGCGGCAATCCCGCGCTCGGTTCCTGGCTGACCTACGGACTCGGCAGCGAGACCGAGGAATTGCCCGCCTACATGGTGCTCTCTCATCCGAACGGACTGCCCACCTTCCAGGGCGATCACTTCACGAACGGATGGTTGCCCGCCCTCTACCAGGGCACCGTGGTCCGAGCGACCGAGCCCCGCATTCTCAACCTCGATCCGCCCGCGACCCTCGCCGGAGACGGGCAGCGCCGCCAGCTCGACCTGCTCCGCAGCCTCAACGAGGAACACGCCTCGAACCACCCCGCCGAGCACGACCTGCGCGCCCGCATCGCCAGCTACGAACTCGCCGCCCACATGCAGACCGCGGCGAAGGAGGCCCTCGACATCTCCAACGAGCCCGAATCGGTGAAGAAGCTCTACGGCGTCGACAACCCGACCACGCGCGACTACGCGACGCGCTGCATCATCGCGCGCCGTCTCATCGAGCGTGGCGTCCGCTACGTGCAGGTCCTCAACGCCGGTCAATCGTGGGACCAGCATGGCTCGCTCATCAGCGCCCTGCCCGCGAACTGCGCCGCGACCGACCAGCCCTGCGCCGCCCTCATCACCGATCTGAAGCAGCGCGGACTCCTCGAGAGCACCGTGGTGCAGTGGACCGGGGAAATGGGCCGTCTCCCTGTGCTGCAGAATGATGCCGGACGCGACAAGTGGGGCCGCGATCACAATACCTACGGCTTCAGCCAGTGGGTCGCGGGCGGAGGCTTCAAGGCCGGTTACGTGCACGGCGAAACCGACGAGTGGAGCCACAAGGCGGTCGTCGACGAGGTGAAACACTATGATTGGCTCGCCACCCTGCTGCATGCCTTCGGCCTCGATCACACGAAACTCGCCTACAAGCGCAACGGCCTCGCCGCGACCCTGACCAACGATCCCGCGGCGAAAGTGGTGAAGCAGTTGCTGGCGTGAGGATCTGCCGCTCCATGTCGCCGCGAACGGGAGTGAGCGGATCGCGGACCCGGGTGGGGATCGACTCGCTCACGCTCGTCGCTACAACCGAAAAGGTAGCCGCGAACGTGAGTGAGCGGATCGCGGGCTCGGGCGGGATCGACTCGCTCACACTCGTCGCTACGCTGGCAAGGTAGCCGCGAACGTGAGTGAGCGGATCGACCGGACCCGGGTGGAGATCGACTCGCTCACGCTCGTCGCCACGCTGGCAAGGTAGCCGCGAACGTGAGTGAGCGGATCGACCGGACCCCGGTGGAGATCGACTCGCTCACGCTCGTCGCCACGCTGGCAAGGTAGCCGCGAACGTGAGTGAGCGGATCGCGGACCCGGGTGGGATCGACTCGCTCACGCTCGTCGCCACGCTGGCGAGGTAGCCGCGAACGTGAGTGAGCGGATCGCGCTTCGATGGCACCCCCCACGCCAGAACGGTGCGCGATTCCGTCCCCTGCAAACCCTTCCCAACGCCAGGGAAATCGGCGATGATGCTCAAGTCGTCAATCGCTTCCGATCACCAGCATGTCCTCGGATTTCCGTTCGCCGCACCTCCGCCACTCCGCCGCCCGATCGACGCGGCGCGCCTTTCTCAAGGCCGGGGCCATCGGCCTCGCGGGCGGCCTCGGTCTCGACCGGCTCTCCGCTCTGGAGAGTTCCGCGGGCGCGAAGGCCGGCAAGGCGAAAAACGTCATCTACATCTTCCTCTCGGGCGGTCTCTCCCAGCTCGATAGCTTCGACCTGAAACCCGACGCCCCTAGCGACATCCGCGGCGAGTTCCGTCCCATCGCGACGAAGACTCCCGGACTCCATCTCTGCGAACACCTCCCCGAGCTGGCGAAACGGAGCGAGTCGTGGGCCCTCTGCCGCTCGCTCAGCCACGGCTCGAACGACCACTCGAAGGGCCACTGCATCATGATGACGGGGCGGACCGACACGACCCCGGGCTTCGACCCGAGCAAACCGACCGAAGGCGACTGGCCGTCCCTCGCCGCCCTCGCCGCCGAGATGCTTCCCTCCCGCGATGCCCTGCCCTCGTCCCTCGTCCTTCCGGAAAAACTCGTGCACCGCACCGGCCGCACCATCCCGGGCCAGTTTGGAGGGTTGTTAGGGCGCCACAAGGATCCCTTCTTCCTCGAGGCCGCCCCCTACGACGCGGTCGGCTACGGAGCCTTTCCGCAGTACGACTTCCATCACGCCGACGGACCGCTCGACCGCGAGATCCCCTATCGCACCTTCAGCCTCGAGCTGCCCGACACGATCGACTTCGAGCGTTTCCAGGACCGTCTCACCCTCCGGGGATTGCTCGACGAGCAACAGCGTCACCTCGAGGCGGCCTCGACCGCGGGCGGCCATGACCGCTATCGCGAAATGGCCGTGGGGCTGCTCTCCGATCCCCGGGTGCAGGCGGCCTTCGACGTGCACGGGGTCGATGCGGCGACTCAGGATCGTTACGGCCGCAACTCCTTCGGCTGGTCGCTCCTGATGGCCCGGCAGCTCGTCGAGTCGGGGGTTCGTCTCGTGCAGGTGAACCTCGGTAACAACGAGACCTGGGACAATCATCAGGCCATCTTCCCGAACCTGCGCGACTATCTTTTCCCGCCGACCGACCGCGCCCTCTCCGCCCTGCTCGACGACCTGAAGGAACGCGGCCTCCTCGATGACACCCTCATCGTCATGGCCGGGGAATTCGGGAGAACCCCGAAGATCTCGACCCTGCGCGGCGTCCCCCTGCCCGGCCGCGATCACTGGGGCGCGGTGCAGACGGTCTGGTTCGCCGGAGGCGGCATCACTGGCGGTGCCGTCCTCGGGTCGACCGACAAGCTCGGCGGCAATCCCGCGAGCGATCCGCGCCGTCCCGAGGATCTCGCCGCGACGATCTACGACGCGCTCGGGATCCCGAAGGACGCGCATTGGACCGACACCGCCGGGAGGCCGATGCCGCTGTATCACGGCGAGCCGATGCGGGAGTTGTTTTCGTGAGGATCGACGTTCGGGGGCGGTTGATCCATCAACCCTAAACATCCCCACGGGGATCCTCATGAAGCGCTTCCATGGTTGCGACGCCATCGACATCCGCGCATCGGAAGATGGCGCGATCGGTTCACACTCTGATGCGCATGCATCCCTTCCATTCGCCCGTCATGACCAACAATTGGGGATAGGCCAGGGGTTCCGGAAGGGACGCCGCTTCCGCCAGCGCTGCCTTGACTTGGCTTTTCCGATCATCCGGCATCCCGCGGAGATAACCAGCCGCATGTCGGTGGCAGAGGATCACCCTCATCCCTCATCCTCGCGGACGAAAGCCGATCGGATGCCGGATTCCGAATCGCGCCACGCCTCACGAAGCTCCTCCCGTGCGATATCGGGCTGATCGAGACTGCTCGACGCCATCAATTCAACAAACTCGTTCCACGGGATCAGCGCCGCCGTGGGAGTGCCATGCTGATCGCGGACCGTTTGATAAGAAAGGCCCATGCGAGAAAACCACCACAAGAGCCTTGGGTCGTTCAAGCGAAGGAATGGGGGTGGAGGGGAGGGTTTGTGGCAAGGTTCCGATGGATGACGGAACGCTGCGGGACAAAAATTGAGCTTTTCCGGAATCCACGGAGCGGGCAAGGTTCCGCCATGTTCAAGCTCCGCGTTGATACCGGCGGCACCTTCACCGACTGCTGGGGACTGGGCGAGGGGGAAACGAGTCCCCGCCTCGCCAAGGTCCTCTCCTCGGGACGACTCCGCGTCGCGGTGCGGGAATGGTTGCGCGAAAACGAACTGCGCATCGCGGTCCCGGACTCATGGCGGGTCGCGGACGCGTTCTTCACCGGCTACAAGCTCGAGTCGGCCGGCACGAGCGCCCTCGTCCTTTCCTTTGAAGCCGCGACCGGACGCACCATCCTTTCCCGTCCCCTGCCCGCCGCCGCCTCGGTCGATCTCTTCACCCGCGAGGAGGCCCCCGTCCTCGGGGCGCGCCTCCTCACCGGCACGCCGCTCGACCGGCCTTTTCCTCCGATGGATTTCCGCCTCGCAACGACGCGCGGCACCAACGCGCTCCTCGAGCACAAGGGGGCGGAGGTCGCCCTTTTCGTCACCCGGGGCTTCGCCGACCTCCCAATCCTCCGCGACCAGCGGCGCGCCGATTTGTTCGCCCTGAAACACGATCGACCCGCTCCCCTCTTTGCCCGGGTCGTCGAGGTCGGGGAACGGCTCGACGCCTCGGGGGAAATCCTGACAGCCCTCTCGATCGATCCTGACATTGACACCCAATCCCGCGAGATCCTCGGGGCCGGGATCACCGTCGCCGCCGTCGCCCTCCTCCACAGCCACCGGAACCCGGCACACGAGCTGGCCCTGCGCGATCACCTCCTCGGTCTCGGTTTCACCCACGTCTCGACCAGCGCGGAGCTCGCGCCGCTCGTGAAAATCATCCCCCGCCTCGACACCACCCTGGCCAACGCCACCCTGCAGCCGTTCATGCAGGCCTTCGTCGACCACCATCGCGAGCGGCTTTCCGGCGGGAGCCGCCTCTTTATGATGACGAGCGCGGGAGGACTGGAGCCAATGGAGCAATTCCGGCCGAAGGATTCCCTCCTCTCCGGTCCCGCCGGAGGCGTCTCGGGAGCCGCGGCGATCGCGGAGGAACTGGGCTTCCCGAGCGTCCTCACCTTCGACATGGGAGGGACCAGCACCGATGTGGCTCGCTACGAAGGCGGATTCCAATACGACTTCGAACAACGCGTCGGCAACGCCCGCGTCCTCGCCCCGGCCCTCCGCATCGAGACGGTCGCGGCGGGCGGAGGATCGATCTGCCGGTGGGAGAATGGCGGACTGCGGGTCGGTCCCGAGTCCGCCGGCGCCGCGCCCGGCCCGGCCTGCTATGGCTGCGGCGGACCGCTCACGATCACGGACGTGAATCTCCTCCTCGGGCGGATCGACCCGGGGAACTTCGGAATTCCCCTCACCGCCTCGAATCTCGCCGCCGCCCGCGACGCCGCCCTGACAGTGCAACACGAGGCCGGACTCGGCGGCGACGAACCCGATGCCGCCTTTCTCGCCGGACTCCTCGACCTCGCCGTCGAGCAAATGGCCGATGCGATCCGCACCATCTCCGTTCGCGAAGGCGCCGATCCCGCCGATTACGCCCTTCTCGCCTTCGGAGGAGCCGGACCGCTGCACGCCTGCGCCATCGCGGAACGGCTCGGCATCACCACCATCCTCGTGCCCGTCGAAGCCGGCGTCCTCAGCGCCTACGGGCTCGAATGCGCGGGGATCGAACGCGTCGTGGAACGACAGATCGATCGGCCCATCGATGATCCGGCCATCGAAGGTCTCTTCGCCGGGGTGGAGCAGGACGCCCTTTCCTCCCTCGCCGCGACCGAGGAAATGGGCTCGATCACCCGGCGACTCGCCGAACTCCGGCTCGCCGGACAGGACGCGACCTTGACGCTCGACGTGGATGTGTCAGGCTCGCTCGGGGAGGCCTTTGCGGCGCGTTATCGAAGCATTTTCGGTTACGAGCTTCCGGCGGGAAGACCCATCGAAGTGGTGAGCTACCGCGCCATCGCCGGCACCGGACGCCGCATCCCGCGGAGCATGTGCCATGGCCTTCCGGGCCATGGATCTGTCCCTGACGAACAAGGGCCGGACCACCTCCACCCGCGATCGAACGTCTCCCCGGGATGCATGGGCAGGATGCCCACGCCACACCTCGCCCGGTCCTCGCTCCGCCCCGGCGACACGATCGCCGGACCACGCGTCATCCAGGATCCCTTCAGCACCCTTTATCTTGCTCCGGGTTGGATCGCGCGAGCGGCGGAAAATGGATCCCTCGTCGTGACAATTCAGGAAGCGAAAACTGAAAACGCCACTTCCCGTCCCCCCGCGGTCGTGCGCGAGCTTTTCCGCCACCGCTTCGACCACCTCGTCCGCGAGATGGGCACGATGCTGCAGCGCTCCGCCATCTCCACGAACGTGAAGGAACGCGCTGATTTCTCCTGCGCCCTCCTTGATGGAGAAGGCGAACTGATCACGAGCGCCCCGCACATCCCCGTCCATCTCGGCGCGCTGGGACTGTGTGTCAGGAAGGTGCGCGAACGCATCGCGATGGCCCCGGGTGACACCATCCTCACGAATCATCCCGCCGCGGGGGGCTCTCATCTGCCCGATGTGACCCTGATCACTCCGGTCTTCGACCCTCTCGGCCCGGACGGGCTCGATTCCAACCGACCCGTCGCCTACATCGCCAACCGAGCCCACCACGCCGAGATCGGGGGGATCACCCCGGGATCGATGCCGCCGGCGGCGACACGACTGGCGGAGGAAGGCGTCGTCTTCGCCCCCCGCCATCTCATCCGTGGCGGGCGATCCTGTTTCGACGAAATCACCGGGATCCTGACAAACGCGCCTTACCCGACGCGACGCCTTTCCGACAACCTCGCCGACCTCAACGCCCAGCTCGCCGCGAACCGCCGCGGAGCGGCGATGCTGGAGGCGCTCCTCGATGAACACGGCGCGGCCGCGCTGAAGGAGCAATTCGACCATCTCAAGGACCGCAGCCTCGAGGCCCTGCGCGAACACCTCGTCCGTTTCGGCGATCGCGACACTTCCGCAGCGGAAACACTCGATGACGGAACCCCGATCCGCGTCTCGATCCGATGTCGGGGCGGCACTCTCGCGATTTCCTTCGTCGGCAGCGGCGCGGAGCATCCCGGCAATCTCAACGCCACTCCCGCGATCCTCCAGAGCGCGGTGCTCTACGTGCTGCGGCTCTGGACGCAGAGTCCCGTGCCCCTCAACGAGGGGATCATGCGCGCCGTTTCGATCGAGTTGCCCGAGGGCTTTCTCAATCCGCCCTTCGACGAAGACCCGATGCGGTGCCCCGCCGTCGTCGGCGGCAACGTCGAGACGAGCCAGCGCGTCGTCGACACCCTGTTGAAGGCCCTCGGCGTGCAGGCCTGTTCGCAGGGCACGATGAACAACTTCCTTTTCGGCGACGGTCGTTTCGGCTACTACGAAACCATCTGCGGCGGCTCGGGAGCGGGTCCGGGATATGACGGCACCTCCGGCGTCCACACCCACATGACCAACACCGCCATCACCGATCCCGAGATTCTCGAACAGCGTTATCCGGTGCGATTGCATCGTTTTTCATTGCGCTGCGGATCGGGCGGTCGTGGTCGATGGCGCGGGGGTGACGGCATCGTGCGCGAGATCGAGTTTTTGCGGCCGCTGCAAGTCTCCCTCCTCGCCCAGCATCGTGCCGTCGCGCCCTACGGATGCGAAGGGGGCGAACCCGGACAATGCGGACGACAGATCTTGAATGGCCGGGAATTGCCGGGCATCACCGCCTTCGCCGCACAGGCAGGGGACCGGCTCATCATCGAGACGCCGGGGGGAGGAGGATGGGGAATCGCGTGAGGAGATTTCCGTTTCCGCACGACCCGAATTCCGCTTCCGATGATTTTCGGCAACAGATCATCGGCACCACCAGATCGGGCGCCCTGTCACGATCGCGAAATTCACCGCGATAATGGCGCCAATTCCGAAAGGTGGATTCCGGGCGATTTGTCCGAGTGTCACCGATCACCGATCAGCGGCAAAAGGGCCTTCGCGATCGCCGCGTGCCCTGCATCATTCGGGTGCATCCCGTCGAGGAGGAACTCCTCCACCTTCCCTCCGCCCTTTTCTGCCAGGGCCGCCGACCACACCTCAGGCGCGTCCACCACCGGCGTCCCCAACTCCGCCGCCACCTCCCGCATCGCCGCGCGATAACCCTCCAGCAGGGGCGCGTCGAATCCATCCTCGCGAGCCGGATCATACGGAGCCCGACCGTAGAGATCCCGCAGCATCGACGTCCAGCGCAGCGGATTCGGTGTCACGAAGACCACCTCCGCCTCCGCTGCCTTCACCTTCGCCGCGATCGTCCGCAGATTCTCCCGATATTCCGCGAGCGGCACCCGCGGCTCCGTCGCCGGGGGCTTTTTCCACACGTCCACCGCCGCATCGTTGATGCCGAAGCACACCACCACCACCCGCGGCCGATACGCCAGCACGTCCTTTTCCAGCCGGCGCAGCCCGTCGCGCGTCGTGTTCCCGCCCACCCCCGCGTTCCCCACCGTCAGGCTCGACCCGATGCTCTGAAGTGCCTCTGCCAGCCGCACCGACGCCACCTTCTCCACCGCCCCCGGCCGTGGCGCGGTCGTCGAGTCGCCGAAGAACAACACCCCGCCCGGTGCCGGACGCTCCGCCGCCGGCGGCACGTGCACCGGGATGCTCCCCTTCCCCAAATCCCCCGCCGCGACCCGCATCCGCAGACCGCCCTGCATCGTCGTGATCCAAAGCTCCCCCGGACGCCGCTCGTAGAGATACGGATACGAGACCCGGCCGCCCGCCGCGTAATTCGCCGCCACGATCACCGGATCCGACCACGTCGCCCCGTCGTCCTCCGAAAAGGCCAGCGAAAGCTCCGCCCGGCTCGTGCCATTCCCCGGCGCATGACGCGGCGGCGCATTCCACATCAGCGCCGCCCGCCCGTCCGCCAGCCGGCCCAGTTGCGGGCAACAGGTCACCGAGCGGATCGTGGTCGCCGCGAGACCCTCCCACGTGAGCCCGTCGCGCGAGGTCGCCTGCCACAGCACTCCCGACTCCGTCCGCAAGAGGAGCAAAACCGATCCATCGCTCCGCTCCAGCAGGCTGCCCTCGATTGATCCCGCGTGATCGTGCGCCCCGACCCCGTAGTCCAGCACCGATCCCCGCTGCCACGTCTTCCCCAGGTCATCCGAGACCCACATCACCGTGGCGTGTCGCCACGCCGGGATGATCTCCTGCCCCGCCAGCACGATCCGCCCGCCCGCGAGCTGGATCATGGAATGCACACAGCCGCACCAAGGGTCCGAGAGCGTCACCGGCGTCTCCCAGGTTTTTCCCTCGTCCACGCTCCGCATCGCGCAGGTCGGCAGGACGAACTCCCGCCAATCCACCCCCGGCTCGCCCCAGCGCCAGTCCTTCGGCGCCCGCCGCTCCACCAGATTCATGAACGCCGTCACGATCACCCCCTCGCGCGTCCGCAGCAGCGCCCGTTCGCTGCTGACGGTGTGCTTCGCCGCGTCCTTGAAGAGTGGCGTCGATGACCAGGTCCGCCCCTCGTCCGTCGAACGCAGGGCCGCTTTTCCTTCGAGGCACAGGATCGCCCCGTCCCCAGTCGTCACGAACGGCCCCTGATGCGTGAAAGGCAGCTTCTCTCCCGCCGGATGCAGCACCGGATCCGCCGCCGCGAGCGTCCCGGCGAGGGCGGCGAGCAAGCAGGCGGAGCGCAGGAGGGGCAAGCGATTCATGAGCGCGATCCTGCTCAATTCCGGAGACGGCGTCATCCGGCCTGATTGCGGCGTCGGGGCCCGAGGACCACTCGATTCACCTCACTCCCACTCGATGCTTGCCGGCGGCTTTGTCGAGATGTCGTAGAGGACCCGGTTGATGCCGGGGACTTCATTGAGGATGCGGTTCGAGACCTCGGCGAGGAGTTCGTAGGGCAGATGCACCCACTGCGCGGTCATGGCGTCCTCGCTGGTGACGGCGCGGAGACTGAGGGCATACTCGTAGCTACGCTCGTCGCCCTTCACGCCGACGGTCTTCACGGGGATGATGGCGGCATAGGCCTGCCAGACGCTGTCGTACCAGTGACGCTGGCGGAGGATCTCGATGTAGATCTGGTCAGCTTTGCGGATGATCTCAAGTTTTTCCCCCGTGACTTCGCCGGGGCACCGCACGGCAAGGCCGGGTCCGGGGAAAGGATGGCGTCCGACAACCCGCTCGGGCAGGCCGAGGACACGGCCGAGCTCGCGGACCTCGTCCTTGAAAAGTTCGTCGAGCGGCTCGATGACGCGGCCCTCTTTCTTCAACTGCATGATCCGATCGACCCGGTTGTGGTGGGTCTTGATGGTCGAGGCGATGGATCCGCTCGTGGCGCTCTCGATGACGTCGGGATACAGCGTCCCCTGGGCGAGGAGCTCGACGTCGTCGCCGACGGCGTCGAAGAAGACCTCGACGAAGAGCCTTCCGATGATGCGGCGCTTTTCCTCGGGATCGGTCACGCCCTTGAGCGCGGTGAGGAAGCGCTCCGACGCGTCGATCGTCTCGATGGCGATGCCGACCTCGCCGAAGAGCGATTGCACCTCGGCGGCCTCGTCGGCGCGGAGCAGGCCGGTATCGACGAAGAGGTTGCGGGTGTCGATCCGGGCCTCGTGGAGGAGGGCGGCGAGCACGGAGGAATCGACCCCGCCGGAGACGCCGCAGACCACCTTCCGGCCTCCGACTTCCTTGCGGACGCGCTCGACGAGTTCGTCCTTGAAGGAGGCGATCTTGAACTTCGGCAGATCCCTGGCTTGGGCGAGGAAGTTCTTGAGCATGCCGACGCCCTCGGCGGTGTGGGAGACCTCGGGGTGGAATTGGATGCCCTGGAACCGGTCGTTCCACTTCAGGGCCACGGGGATGCCGTCGAGATTGCGACCGGTGACCTCGCAACCCTCGGGGAGGAGGCTGACGGTGTCGGAGTGGCTCATCCAGATCTGCGAGTGGCCCTTCAGTCCGTTGAAGAGACTGTCGGTCCCGGGCTCGATCATGAGGGTGGCGGGACCATACTCGCGCGTGTTTCCGGGCGCGACCTCGCCGCCGAACTTGCGGTTGAGCAACTGCATCCCGTAACAGACGCCGAGCACGGGCACGCCCATGCCGACGAGGTAATCGAAGTCGATGTCGGGCGCACCGGGTTCGCGCGTCGAGCGCGGGCCACCGGAAAGGATCACGGCGGCGGGCGAGCCGGTCTCGCGCAATTCCCCGGGCTGGTAGAGTTTCGAAAAATAACCCAGCTCGCGGATGCGGCGCACGATGAGCTGGGTGTATTGCGATCCGAAGTCGATGACGGCGATGGGATGGTCCATGGCGGAGCGGCCGGAGGCCGCGGTAAAAGGTGGGAAGGTGAAAGGTAAAAAGTAGAAGCGGCGTCCCGCCGCTTTCCTGGAGGAAATCAATCGGCCAAGGCGTTCAGCTCGCGGGCTGGTAGTTCACCGGTTCCTCGGTGATGGTGATGTCGTGGGCGTGGCTTTCGCGGAGACCACCGCTGGTGATCTGAACGAAGGTGGCCCGCTTGCGGAGTTCCTCGAGATTTCCGGCCCCGACGTAGCCCATGCCACTGCGCAAGCCGCCGAGCAGTTGAAAAACGGTGTCGGCGAGCGGTCCGCGGTAGGGCACGCGCGCCTCGACGCCTTCGGCGACGAGTTTGCCGGAGGAATTCTGTCCATAACGGTCGCCCGAGCCTTTGCGCATCGCCTTGAGCGATCCCATCCCCCGGTATTCCTTCCAGGTGCGGCCCTGCGATTGCACCATCGCTCCGGGACTCTCGCGGCACCCGGCGAGGAGCGAGCCCAGCATGACGAGGTCGGCTCCGGCGGCCATGGCCTTGACGAGGTCGCCCGAATAACGGATCCCGCCATCGGCGATGAGCGGCACGCCCTTGGACCGGCACACCGTGGCGACGGTCTGGATCGCGCTGAACTGCGGCACCCCGACGCCGGCGATGACACGGGTGGTGCAGATCGATCCGGGCCCGACCCCGACCTTCACCGCCGACGCTCCGGCCGAGATCAGGTCGCGCGCGCCTTCGGCGGTGACGACGTTGCCGGCGACGACGGCGGTGGAGAATTCACTGCGAAGTCTCTCGATCACGGAGAGAACCCGCTCGGTGTGGCCCGTGGCCGCATCGATGAAGACGGCGTCGGCCCCGGCCTCAATGACCCCGCGGGCGCGGTCGAAACAATCCTCCCCGACCCCGATGGCGGCGCCGACGCGGAGGCGACCCTTCTCATCCTTGGCGGAATTGAGGAAACGGTCCCGCTTCTCGATGTCCTGAGCCGTGATCAATCCGGCAAGACGCCCGTCCTTGTCGACGAGGGGCAATTTCTCGATCCGGTTCTGGTGGAGGATGCGGCGGGCCTCGTCGAGTTTCGTTTCGACCGTGGCGGTGACAAGGCGCTCGCGCGGCGTCATCACCGTGGCGACGGTGGCGTGGTCGTTCTCGATGAACCAGATGTCCCGGCTCGTCACCATGCCGATGAGAACGCGGTCCGCGTCGATCACGGGGAAACCGTTGACCCCCTTCTCCCGCATGATCTGCTGGAGACGGGCGAGGGTGGTGTCTGCGGTGATGGTGAAGGGATCGGCGATGACGGTGTTCTCGGAACGCTTCACCTTCGCGACCATGTCAGCCTGGTCGGGGATGGGCATGTTCCGGTGGATGACCCCGAGGCCGCCTTCCCTCGCGAGGGCAATGGCCAGTTCGTCCTCGGTCACGGTGTCCATCGCCGAGGAAAGGACCGGGATGTTCAACCCGATCCCCGACGCGAGACGGGTCGATACATCGACTTCCGCGGGAAGAACCCCGCTGCGCTGCGGAACAAGAAGAACGTCGTCGAAGCTGAGACCAAGTGGAAGATCACCCATAGATAAGGTTTAGGAGGGACGACGGTTCGGTCAAGCGAAACTTGGTGGAACCGGACCAAAAAGCGCGGCCTTTCAAGCGGATCGGCTCCGCCGGAAGACCATCGCCGCCCCGCCCGCGGCACCGAAGAGCGCGAAAAACAATCCGACGCCGATGAAGACGAGCGATCCCTTCGAGACCCCTTTTTCGAGCACCACCCTCGAGGGATCGGCGGGATCATACCAGCACGGGTAGGCGTGGCCCGTCTCAAAGCGACCGAGGATCGCCTCCTGCGAAGCCCGGTCCGAGGTGGATGACGGAACGATCCGGAAGGTGCGCGCTTCGTAGGATTTCCCCGCCACCTCGTGGCGGATGTCGAACTCCGGCCGATAGACCGTCCTTGTCCGGCCCGAACGGCCCGCCCGGCGCTGCGCACGTTTCTGCTCCGAGACCATTTCCTTGCCCAGAATGATGCAGCGCCCCTCGACGAACCGGTTTCCCACCTCCAGCTCGGGAGCGAGCATCGCGAACCAGCCGATCCCGGCGAAGGCCGATCCGATCAGGAAAAACAACAGCATCCCGAGACATCCGGCTGACTTTCGGCGGGCCATGACCGGAATCTATGAGATCGAAGGTCGAGGTAAAGAGTTTCCTGAGCCGCGGCACCGACGGAGGCGCGTTTCGAGAAATGCCATCGCGCGGAGATCGATCGGCCCCGTTGCCTTGGTCCCGGAGGAGCTCGGGGATGCGGCGGACGGCGTCATGAACCGATGCGGTCGTCCACCGGATCCGAACTCCACTTGGCAAGCGACCTCGGATCCGTTAGTTTGGAAATATGAAACATCCCACGAGACGGTCCTGCCTCCTTCTCGGAGGCCTCTCCCTCTTTCCAGCCATGTTCCGGTCCTCCGGTGCGGAAGACCCGGCCGCCGCGAAACGCCAGCTTCCCATGGAGACCCTCTTCAAGGGGCGGGAAACGTTCGAGGCGATGGTGAAAAAGGCGGCGGCCGGAAAGTGGGCGGAGTTGCCCATCGGCGAGCGCATCGTCCGTTTTGCGAAGGAACTCGAGGGCACGCCCTACGTTAATTTCACTCTCGAGATCGACGACCACATCGAGTCGCCCTCGGTCAACCTCGTCGCGGTCGATTGCTGGAGTTTCTTCGAGCAGTGTCTCGGCCTCGCCCGCATGATCGGGATCGAAAAGGATGCCTACACGCCCGAGGATCTCCTCCGCGAGATCGAGTTCACCCGCTACTACGCGGGCCGCTGCAGCGGTAATTACCTCGAACGCATCCACTACCTCGAGGAATGGTTCTTCGAGAACGACGCCCGCGGCACCTGCCGGCATCTTTCACCGTCCCTGCCGGGCGCTGCACGCATCACGGACCGTCGCGTTTCCGAGATGACGACCCTCTGGAAGAGTTACCGCTACCTTCGGAACAACCCGGACCTGCGTCCGCCCATGCGCGAGATCGAGGAACGTGTCGAGTCGCTCCCGGTCTATCATGTCCCCAAATCGAAGGTCGCGGCGATCGAGCCGGAATTGCAGAACGGAGACGTCATCGGCATCGCGACAAAATACGACGGGGCTTTCTGCTCGCATGTCGGCCTCGCCCTGCGCGTCGGGGACGGGGTGACCCGCTTCATGCACGCCTCGCGCGATTTCAAGAAGGTCGTGGTCGATGACTCGATCTCAAAATACCTCGCTCGCTTCAGCGCCCACGCCGGGATTCTCGTCGGCCGCCCCCTCGAGGTGGACGAATCGGTTACCGAGCGGGCGATCTACGAGGCCAACCTGAAAAAGCTCGTCGGCTGATCCCCATGAATCTCCTCGAACCGGTCTTCGCCTTGAAAATCGTCATCCTTGGCGGATGGACCCTCGTGTTCCTTGGTGCCATCAAGATGGCGATCTATCTGGTCGGAGAACTCGCCCCGCAGGCCTGGTCACGCGTCCGCTCCGAGTGGGTGCGGAAGTTCGTCCTAGGCACCGGCAACCGGATCCTCTTCGGGCTCGGCGGCTCGGCCACCGTGCTCCTCGGGCTGGTCTTTGTCGGGCTCGGAAAGCTCCTCCTTTACTTCCATTCCACCTTCCCCCGGTGAAGGCGGGTCTTCACGGAGCTTTTGCTCCTCCTCGGCCAGCAATTCCGAAACTTCGCGTTGCACCGACTCGATCTCGTCGAGCTTCAAACCGGGATCAGCGACGATGAAAACATCGCCGTTGTCGGCGTGCTCGTAGAAGAGGAGGGTCCGGGTTTCCGTTTCGCGGGTGTCGGTCGGAATGAGCGTCTTGTTGCGCTCGAGCATCAGCGCGAGAATGTAGCGGGCGTTCTCGGTGCGGGGGTCGTCCTCCTCGATGAAACGCCGCAGCATGCCCTCGACCGAAGCCTCGGAAGTGGTCTCTCCCTCCGGGTCGCGGTCCGGAGCCTTGTAGGTCGATTTCCAGAAGGAGAACGGCGCGGGATCGAGTGACTTCCTGACCTGTTTCCAGATTTCGGCGGAATAATCGCGGCGGAGGAACCCGTCGCTCCCGGGATCCTCGAAAATGCAGGTGTAGAAACCTTCGCCGTCGGCAAAGGGCTGGCCGGTGGCCTCGCAGCGGGCCTGGGTTGATCGGATCTTCCAGTCTTGGATAATGGCCATGTCGGGGGAGGCAACGGTTCGATCGAAGGGTCAGGTGACGGGATGCGAAACCGCCTTGGCCGCCGGGGCGGAACGCGATGAGAGGACTTTCCCCAGAATCCGCTTGAGGAGCACACCCGGCTTCGGGATCTCCTCGTTCCGGGACTTCTTCCAGAGGAGGAACAGCCCGATCCCGCAGACGATGAAGTTCGTGAGCGAGGCCGCGAGGAAGGGAGGCATGCGGCCGCTGTGGCCCATGGCGAGGAAGGTCCCCCGCATCACATACATCAGGGCGAAAATACAGATCGCGCCCGTCACCCCGCCCATGACACCGCGCCGGGAATAGACGATCCCGAGCGGTGCCGCGACGAGGATCATCGCGAGACAGGAGATCGGTTCGGCGAAGGCATACCACCAGTTCGTCCGGAATGGGGCGAGGCTCGCATCGTCGAGGTCGCGATTGGCGTTGAGATACATCGTAAGGCCCGGAATGCCGAGGTATTCCGGATTCTGGGACGAACTGAGCACCTTCCACGGGGTCTCGTTCCATTCGGTCAACTCCATGCGGGCGGCACTTTCGATGACGGGCACGTGGTTGTCGTCGTAATGGTAGACCCGGACCCGCGTGAGAACCCAGCGGGGCGGCTTCGAATCCCAGACCCACTTGGCGCGGCGCGCGATCCACATCCGGGTCGGCTGGTCGTTTTCGTCGAGCTGGGTCACGATCACGTCACCCATTTCGTCACTGAGTTTCAGAGGAACGCGCCCCACGAACCAACTCCGGCGCCCCACCTCGTTCATGTGCATCCAGCCGCGTTTCGACCAGATTTCGTCGAGTTGACGGGCTCCGGAGTTCTTGATCCACTGCTCGCGCCTCGCCGTGAGGATGACCGACTCGGTGTAGCCGAACGACTCCGGCCCCCATTGGTATTTGAAGGCCACGCCGACGAGTGAGACATACGCTCCCGCGATGAAGAGCGGCGCGAGGATCCTCGGCACGCTGCGACCCGCACCGATCATGCTGATGAATTCGTTCGCCTTCGACATCTTCGCGAGGGCGAAGAGCCCGGAGAGGAGCACCGCGATCGGCATGACGAACAGGAGGATGAACGGGATCTGGACGACGTAAAAGGTGAGAACCCTGCCGAAGGGCATCGTCGCGAGCGTCTCGCCCTTGTCGGTGAGATCCGCGAGCACGAAGATGGCCATGAAGGAGAAGAGGCACATCGCGAACGGCGAGAGGAAATTGTGCACGAGATACCGGTCCATGAGACCGAGCCGGAAATAGACGAGGGCGGCCACGGGAATGCTCAGGATGAGCGCCGACACGAGAAAGAGCATCCCGAGATAGGCGGGAATGGAAGGGGTTTCGCCGGCCGGGGCTTTTCCGAGGATCGCCTCCCGCGTCGCCATCACGTCCGTGGGAAGCCAGGCGGCGAGACCGGCAACGGCGGCGATGGCGAGGGAAATCACGACGAGACCGCGGCGGCGCTCCATCGGGATCCCCTCCCGCACGAACAGGCTTGCGACGAAGGCGAAGAGAGAGAGGAGCAGCGCGATGCCCTGGAAGACGATTGGCACCGCATTCGGAAGCCTGCCGAGGGCTCCCTCGTCCCCCGATTGGATCAATTCCGAGGTCTCACCGAAGTCGATGATCGACCCGACGAACAAGAGTCCCAGCCCCCCGAGAAACGCCCCCATGAGCGTCTTCAGGGCAAAGCCGCCCTTGTCGTGCAGGGACTTGAACCGGGTGAAGGCCACACCCGTTTTCCCGGCCACCGCCTTGAACTTCCCGATCACGGGGTTTCTTGTCACACGTTCGATCATGGGGCATCTTGCCGCCCGGCATTCGGTCGGACTCTCTGAATGTCCGCATTTCCAAACCAAGGAAACTCACCACATCCGATGAAACGGTCAAGGGCCAGCTTTGCTTGGGACGAATCGGATATTTTTCCCGAATCTCCACGGTTGGACGGTGGGCGCCCCCCCGAAACTTCGTCCGAGCTCGCCGAACGGGTTCTTTTTTCCACCCATCTGGAGGATAAACTCCGCTCTTTTCCTCTGATTGAGGATGTTTACCCGGTCCAACCGGGGCATTTTCCGGACTGGAAAGGGTTCACTCCCGGTCGACCCGCGGAACTCCGTTTCGCCCCTTCCGGTTCGGAGCGGCCCTCTCTCCCGGGACGACCGGGACTGGTCGACGAGGCGAACCGGGGCGTCCTCCTTCATTTCTTCGCCAATCACGAGTTGCTCGCGGCGGAGCTCATGGCTCTCGCCCTGCTGAAGTTCCCCGATGCGCCGGCGGCATTTCGCCACGGGCTCGCCGAGACCCTGCGCGAAGAGCAGCGCCACACCCGCTGGTATCTCGCCCGGATGAGGGAATGCGGCGTCGAGTTCGGGCAGTATCCGCTCAGCGGCTACTTCTGGGACGCGGTCTCGCCGATGGAGAGCCCGCTCGACTACGTGTCGAGGCTCAGCCTGACCTTCGAACAGGCCAACCTCGACTATGCGCGCCATTTCTCCGCCATCCTCGCCGAGGCGGGCGATCCCAAGAGCGCCTCGATCCTGCGGAAGATCTACGAGGACGAAATCCAGCATGTCGGTTACGGGCTGCACTGGTTCCGGCAATGGAAAGACCCGTCCGAGAGCGACTGGGGCGCGCTCCAGAAACGCCTCCCCTTCCCTCTCTCACCGAGCCGGGCGAAAGGCAACCGCACCGGGTTCAACGAGGAAGGCCGCCGCGCCGCCGGCTTCGACGAGGATTACATCCGCCGCCTCGCCTGCTTCGAGCGATCCAAGGGCCGCACTCCGAACGTGTTCTACTTCAATCCCGAAGCCGAACATCGCGCGGCGCGGTGGCCCGCGGTCTACCATCCCGATGCGACACGGCTCGCCGTCGGCGAGGACCTCGAACTGCTCGCGGGTTTCCTCGCCCGCCGCGACGACGTGCTCCTGCTCCGGCGCGCCCCTTCCACAGCCCATCTCGAGAAACTGGCGCGGTGCGGTTTCACCCTTCCCGAAATCGAGCTGCTCTCGCCAACGGGCTCCGTCGATCCGTCCGGTCTCCTCGCCTCACGCAGGGTCGACCGGCTCCGGCCATGGGCGATCGCCCCGGATCTCGCCGATCGATTCGCACCGCTCCGGAACGTCTCGCATGGAGGACTCGCGAGAGCCCCCTGGACGAGCGGAATCCGGAGCCTCTATTCGAAAATCGAGCAAGCCGGTTCACTCGCCCGGTGGATGGGCCCCTCGATCCCCTGTGCCTCGCCCCGGGACCTCGCCGGGGCCGCCGCTTCGCTGCGGGCCGCAGGACACCGCGACTTTGTCCTGAAACGCGCCTTTTCCACGGCCGGCTCGGGCATCACCCCGATCCGCGACGGGGAGATCCCGGCGCTCGCGGAACGTCCCTTTTCTCCCGCCGTCGAAGCCGAGGGCGGGATTCTTCTCGAGCCCCGTCATGATCGCGTGTTCGACTTTTCGATCCAATACCGTCTCGAGGGAGGAAGAATGCATCTCGTTGGTTTCGTCGAGCAACGCATCGAGGGGCTCGGCGGTTACCGTGGGAGCCTCTGCCGCAACAAGTTCTGCAGGGGCCTCGATGCGGAACTGGCCCGATTTCTCATGGAGCAATGCCTGCCGCTCTATGACGCTCAAGGCGCGCTCGCCGCGGACGTGGCCGCATGGGCCGCAGAGAAGGGACACGAGGGACCGCTCGGACTGGATGCCTACGTCCACCGCGACTCCACAGGGCATCTCCTGCACCGTCCCATCTGCGAGGTGAACCCGCGCCATACCATGGGACTGGTGGCATTGGAACTGAAGCGCCGCATCGCCCCCGGCCGGGACCTCGCCTTCCGATTGCTCAAGGCCCGGAACCTGGGTCCGGGAGACGACCAGCCCGTCCTCGATTCCGACGGCAGAATGCGGGCCGGTAGCCTTCTTCTCACCGAACCCCGCGAGGCCAACTCCCTCGTGGCGGTCGTCGCGATCTTGGAATGCAGCCAAATGTGACATCCCCGTCACATAAAACACCCTCAAAAATCTGGATTTCAACTTGTGGCCGGGGTTTACTTGTGACATTTATGACACTTTAACGAACCGCTCCAATGAACCCATCCCTTTCCCGGAGGGCGAATCCGCTTGTTTTCGCCCTGACCTTGAATCTCGTCAACCTTTCCCTGGCCCTCGCCGGGCCGTTGGTCATTGACGACAAGGCACTCACGTCCGAAAAATCGATCGCGGAGCAATGGGAAAACTTCGGACACGTCATCGACGACAGCGACAATCCGATTATCCAGGATCTCTGGTTCCTCGGCCGTTACCACCTCCACCACCACAATACCGACGGCTCCGTCGGCAACGACTCCGGCTGGGAGCACCGCCGCACCCGTCTCGGCTTCCAGGCGAGGCTGTTCGACCACCTCACCTTTCACGCCCAGTCGATCAGCGGTTCGAACTTCGAGCCGATCTACAATGGATTCACCGAGCTCTGGGTCCGCTGGAAGTTCGACGATTTCGCCAACCTCACGGTGGGCCAGCAGAAACACCGCTTCACCCACGACCGGAACATTTCGAGCCGCTACATGAACTACATGGAGCGCTCCATGTTCGTGAACATGATGGCGCTGGATTACACCCCCGCGGTGACGCTTTCCGGGGAAAAGGGAAACTTCAACTACTACACCGGCATCTTCTCCAACGCGGCCGACACCGACATGTGGAGGGCCTTCACCGAGCTTGATTCGGGCTGGTCCTATCTCTTCGCGGGCACCTGGGACGTCTCCCAGGCGTTCCCCACCGACACCGCCGACCTCACCGCGAGCTACCTGCACAGCGACTTCAACGCCAACGCGACCAACCTGAACCGCTACCCCAACGCCATTTCCGGCGCCCTGATCCTCACCGAAGGCTCGACCTCGCTGGTCTCGGAACTCACCGCCGGGTTCGGCAGCGCCACCGGTGATGGCGTCTCCCTGAACCTCCAGCCCGGGATCTACCTCACCGACCGGCTCCAGCTCGTCGGACGCTACCAGATCGCCATGTCCGACGACCCGGTCGGACTCGTCCCCCAGCGCCGCTACGAGCGCCCCGCCGGCCTCCCCTCCGGAAACTGTTACCAGGCCATATACGCCGGCCTGAACTATCACCTCATCGGCCACCGCGCCAAGATCATGACCGGCGTCGAATACTCGACCATGAGCGACGAAAACGCACTGACGGTGTGGGCGGGCTTCCGCATGTTCTTCGGCCCGGATTCGGACGCGCCCTTCCCGGGGAACAAGATGCTCGAAGGGGTGTGGTGACCGGCCCGGCGCGCCCGAGCCGCCGGAAAGGCGACCGACCCGCGGGCTTTCCCGTTTTCGAAGGCCACGCCGGCCGGAATTTGTGCGATGTTGTCCCCAACATTCCCACGATTCCCGCTCCGATGCTTCCTTGGTTCCAGAACGGTGCCTTTCCGCTCTACCTCGCCCCCATGGCGGGAGTGACGGATCTCGTCTTCCGCCGTCTCTGCAAGGAACTCGGTGCCGACGTCATGGTGACCGAGTTTGTCTCGGCCGAGGGCATCATGCAGGCCGACGAACGCACCCGGGTCTACACGGAGTTCGACGACACCCAGCGCCCCGTCGGCGTGCAACTGTTCGGGGCCGATGGGCCGAGGATGGCCGAGGCCGCCAAAAAGATCATCGATTGGAAGCAGCCCGACTTCATCGACATCAATTTCGGGTGCCCGGTCAAGAAAGTCGTGTCAAAGAACGGGGGATCCTCCCTCCTCAAGGATTGTCCCATCCTCGCCCACGTCGCCCGGTCCATCGCCGAAGGGGTCGGCGACCGGGTTCCCGTGACCGCGAAAATCCGCATCGGCTGGGACCAGCAGCTCATCAACGCCCCCGAAGTCTGCCACATCCTCGAGGATTGCGGGATGCAGGCCATTGCCGTGCACGGCCGCACCCGGGCCCAGGGCTACTCGGGCGAGGCCGATTGGGAGGTCATCGACCATTGCAGCCGCACCGTCGCGATTCCCGTGATCGGGAACGGCGACCTCGCCTCCGGTGCCGACGTCGCGCAACGCCGCGCCACCACCGGGGTCCGCGGAGTCATGATCGGCCGGGCCGCGATGGCCTATCCGTGGATTTTCCGCGAAGCGAAACACTATCTCGCCAACGGAGAGGCTCCCGAGCCGGTCGGCCTCGAGGAGCGATGGTCCTTCATCCTCCGTCACGCCCGCCTTCTCGTCGGGTGGGGCAAGTTCCCCGGCGAACGCTCCGCGATGCAGTCCCTCCGTTCACGATTGATGGCCTACACGAAAGGACTGCGCGGCGGCAAACTCCTGCGCCAGCGTTTTTCGACGGTCTCCTCCATCGCCGAACTCGAGGACATCGCCGCCAGCCACCTCGCCGCACCGCCCGCGCCCGAAGAGGACGAAACCGATTCCGACGAAAGCGAAACCCTCGTCCTCGTCGATCCGACCTCCTGAGCCTGAAACGCCGCTCCCGGACGGGAGGGCAAATCGATCAACAGGCAATCGACTCCGGGACCTCCTCCATCGCCTTCCGCGCCAGACCCGCCTTCGACGGCGAGTGGTGCGGCTCGAACCGTTCGAAACAGTAAATTCCCTCGAGCCGCCGGGCCTCGGCCATGAGCTTTTCGAGATCGGCCAGCATCCGCTCTTCCCGCGTGCGGCGCGCCACCATCTGCCTGGCAAAACGACGCCAGGAACGCCACAGTTCCGGCAGCTTTGCGCAGAAAATCAGGAACAGCACAAACACGGCGGCACCAAAAAACAAGGCGTAAACAGTCGAAACGGGAATCATGGCGTGGGTCAAATTAAGAATGTTTCCATATTATTAACAAATTTTAAATAAAATCAAAAAAATTTTGCGGAGTCTCGACAAATTTTCTTCCTGCTTCGGACGGGACTTGATTGTGGATCAGTTGAGCTTTTCCCGGCGGCTCTTACAGTGCCCGACGCCCGCGCTGCTTATGCGATCCGTCAATCCACCGGTCAAGACTCCCGGACTCCCCCCCCCCTCGCCGGGACCGTCCCGATTGGTATCGGGACTCATTGCGCTCGCTTCGGCGGGGTTCGCCCAAGAGCCTGCCGAAGCCCCCGCCCCCTCTGCGGGAGCCGTCTCGCTCCCCGTTTCGACCCCGGTCCGGCTTGATCTTTCACGGCGCGATCTGAAAAACTTCCTCTCCGACAAGACGGCCCTCACTCCCTACCCACAAAACGAGGGCAGCGTTTCCGATCTCCGCGACGTTTTCACCCTCGGATCGGTCGAGACCCGCTTCGCGGTCTTCTGGGATCCACTCGCCTGCCGCCTCGTCGGGATCATCGACCTCGAGGCGCCTCCGGAAACCAGTCCGCCCCCAGCGGCGACGGTTTCCTCCACAACGGGGGCCGAGGCCCCGAAGACATCCGACGAGCCGTCCGGTGCCGCGCCCGCTCCGACTCCCTATCTCTACAAAGCCGAGGGCCCGTTTCCCCTCGCGAAAACCGCCGGAGCCTCCGATCTGCCGCGCTACTTCGGATTCCGCCTCGTCAAGGGAGTCCCGGAATTTCTCTACACCTGCGGCAGCCTCTCGGTCGAGGAACGGCTCTGGCTCGACCAAGGGGGGAGCGTCTTGAAGCAGCGCTTTTCCGTGAAGGAAGCGACGCGGGGGCTTCAGATCGCGGTTCCCGGGGCGTGGAAAGGCCGGATCGAGGCCTCCGCCGGCACTTGGAAAGGCGCGATCCTCACCGTTCCCGAGGAAGCCTCGGGCGAAGTCATCCTGACCTATCCGCTGGCTCCCGCCGGACCCCCGCCCGCCCCGGAACCCAAATCCCTTTGATCTTGAGCAAGGCGATTTCCATCTCCGTCTGCCTCTGGTGCCTCGCTGCCGCCCTCCCGGAACCGGGGACCGCGCAGGAACCGGCGAAGGCACCCGCCGAGCCCGCCCCGGAAAGCCGGGAACGGCGCGTCATCCAGATCACCCCGAACGACCAGTCTCCGAGCGTGCGCGCGATCGCCCCGATCGGAGGCGGCAACGTCTTTTTCCTGAACCATCGCGGCCAGGTCGGCGTCGCGAAGTTTTCCCCCGGATTGAGCCAGATCGGGTGGGAATTCTACTCGGAAGTGAAACTAAACGCCCTCCCCTTCCTCGCCGTGGGCCCCGGGTATTCGATCGTGGCCGCCTCTCCGGTCGAGCTGACGCAGGGCTTTGACACCAACGAGGATGTCGAGCTCGATTTCTTCCAGGCCCTCGTCCGGGATTGGCCGTCCCGGGGCGAAGGCGTCGTCATCACCGCAGGTCCCGTCGCCGACACCCACGGCCGGCTTCTTTACGCCCTCTCTCCCCACTCGCTGAAAGCGGGGGAGCCGATCAAGGCCCGTCTCATGGCCTGGGCTCCCGCGACCGGACAATCGATTCCCGTGACCGAAAGCGAATTGCCGATCGAGAGTTTCGCCCTGCGCCGCGATGGATTGCTCGCGATCCGGCTCTCGATGCCCGACTACACCGACGGATTTTTCCTTTCGCTCACCGAGTTGCCTCCGCCCTTGGCCGATTCCCCGGGGGCCACTCCCGCTCCCCTGCCCTTAACCCTGCCCTCGCTGATCCTTCCCGCCGAATTGACCAAGGGCGACCGACCCGTCTCGCCCGCCTTTTTCGAAGAGGACGGGGTGCGGAAACTGATCCTCACCTGTCCCGTCTCCCGTCATCTCGTCGAGATCGTGCCGGAGAAAGCCGGTGGGCTCTGGCAGGGCTCGGTCCTGCTCCGGGGCATCAGCCCCAAGCCGCTGCAAACCCTCGTCGAGATCGATCCGGGCCAGCTTCTCGGCGGCGGCGACGAGGGCTTCCTTCCCTTGGCCGGGGACGCGTCGGTCTATCGCATCGCCGCGATGACTCTCGCCGAGGATGGCATCGTGCTCGAGTTCACTCAGCCCGTCGACCGCTTCGAGGCGGTGAAGCCGGAGAATTATTCGGTCAAGGCGATCGCGCTCGGCGGAGGCGAGACCGCGCTCGAGATCGAGCCAGTCATCGATGCCCGCGGCCGCACCGTGGTGCTGAAGAGCAAGGCGGTCGATCCCGGACACGTCCTCCGTGTCACCTGCCAGAACGTGCCCTCCGAGAGCGGCGGCAAGCTCCTTCACGCCTCGGTCTTCTCGACCGTGCATGCCCGCTGAGAAAACTCAGGGAAAGACCTCCAGGGGCAGTTTCACCCCCGCGTCGGCGAGCCGCTTCATCACCTCGCCGCGGAGCCAGAGATTCATCTCCGAGGAGCCTTTCGTGACGATCAGATCTTCCGTGTAGCCGAGCTCGAGGGCGAGTTTCTTGCGGGCTCCGAAGCTGGTGTCGAGGCCGACCGTTTTCAGCAGGTCCACGATCGACTTCCGCCACTCCGGCGCATCGGGCTGTTCACGGGCCAGCGCGTCGAGCCGGTCCGCGACGTCCACCCCCTCGACCGTTTCCCCTTCGGGACGATCGCAAACGACGGACACCAGTTTGGAAAATGCGCTCATGAACCGCTGAGGTTAGGCGGGGACGCGGCCATGGCAAGGGGCAAAATGAACCCAGCCACGCCGCTCTTCACGTTGACTTGGGATCCGCCCTCAATCCAGGTGCCTTTGAGGCTGAAACCCAATCGCCCCTGCGGTCCCAGGGGGGGACCCACCGTATTACCTCGCCACGACCGTCACCGGAATCGATTTCGAGCAGGGCGTGTTTGAGATCTCCGCGGTCCGTCCGATGGGGACGAGCACGTTCAGCTCCGGAAAATATCCGGCCACGGCCCCCTTCGGCAATTCGTAGGGAATCGCGAGGAAACGTTCGGCGACCCGCAGACGGCCGTCGCTCTCGTTGCGCACGTCGATCTCGGCGAGGGGCTTCAGTCCGCGCTCCCGCATGTCGTCGGGATGCATGAAGAGGACGCGCCTCTCATTCGCGATGCCGCGGTAGCGGTCGTGGAGGCCGTAGACAGTGGTGTTGAACTGGTCGTGGCTGCGGATCGTCATCAGCATCAGCTCGCCCTCGCGGGGCTTCTCCCCCGACAAGACCGCGTCGAAGAAGTTCGCCTTTCCGGTGGCGGTCTGAAAATCACGCTCTCGCGCGGCGTTGGGCAGGTAGAATCCGCCGGGGTGGCGGACGCGCTCGTTGAAATTCTCGAAGCCGGGCAGGGTGCGGGCGATGATTTCGCGGATGCGATCATAGTTCTTCGCCGTTTCCACGAAGGCGAACTTCGTCCGCGCCCCCAGCGTCGCCTCGGCCAGCCTCGCAACGATCATGGACTCGCCGAGCAGGTTCTCCGACGCGGGCGCGAGCATGCCTTGGCTCTGGTGGACGACACTCATGGAATTCTCCACCGTGGCGAACTGCAGTTCACCACTCTCGTCGCGGTCCTCTTCGCTCCGCCCGAGGCAAGGCAGGATCAGGGCGGTTCTTCCGGTGACGACGTGGCTGCGGTTCAGCTTGGTCGAGACATGCACGGTGAGCGAACAGCGCCGCAGCGCCTCGGCCGTGAACTGGGTGTCGGGCGTGGCCTGGAGGAAGTTGCCGCCCATCGCGAAGAAGACCTTCGCGTCCCCGCGGTGCATTGCGAGAATCGAGGCGACGACGTCGTGGCCGTGTTTCCGCGGCGAGGTGAATCCGAACTCGCGGTCGATCGCTTCATGGTAGGCCTCGGGCATTTTCTCGAAGATGCCCATGGTGCGGTCGCCCTGCACGTTGCTGTGTCCGCGCACCGGACAGAGCCCGGCTCCGGGGCGGCCCACGGCGCCGAGGAGGAGGTGCAGGTTCACAACCTCGCGGATCGTGGCGACGGCGTTGAGGTGCTGCGTCAATCCCATCGCCCAGCAGGTGATCAGCTTGCGTTCCCCGCGCAGAACGGTCTTCGCGGTCTCCTCGATCTCGTCACGACCGAGTCCCGAAAGCGATGTGATCTCCTCCCAGTCGGTGGCCTCGACGCGATCCCGGAACCCGGCGAAACCGGCAGTGTGGTTCTCGATGAAATCGCGGTCAAGCACCGTTCCGGGTGCCCTTGCCTCGGCCGCGAGGACCGCCTTGCAAAGTCCGCGGAAGAGGGCGAAATCGCCGTTGATGGCGACGCGCAGGTAGCTCGAGGCGAGCGGGGTCGAGGCCCCCATCATCCCCGCGATCTCCTGCGGATGGGCGAAGCCGACGAGGCCCGCCTCCTTCATCGGATTGATCGCCACGATCTCGGCCCCGTTGCGCACCGCGGCCTGGAGGGTTGAAAGCATGCGGGGGTGGTTCGTCCCCGGATTCTGCCCGGCGATGAGGATCGTGTCGGCCTCCTCGAGATCGCGGAGGGTCACGGTCCCCTTCCCCACCCCGAGGGACTCGCCGAGGGCGGCACCGCTCGATTCATGACACATGTTCGAGCAGTCGGGCAGGTTGTTCGTGCCGAACATCCTGACAAAGACGCCGTAGAGGAAGGCGGCCTCGTTGACGGTGCGGCCCGAGGTGTAGAAGACCGCCTCGTCTGGATGGTCGAGCGCGTTCAGCTCCGCGGCAACGAGGGCGAAGGCCTCGTCCCACCCGATCGGCTCGTAGTGGGTCGCGCCCGGACGGAGCACGACGGGATCGGTGAGGCGCCCCTGCTGCTCCATCCAGTAATCCGACTCTTTCGAAATTTCGGCGACGGAATGTTTCGCGAAGAAGGCGGGATCGACCCGGCGCTTCGTCGTCTCCGAGGCCAGCGCCTTGGCTCCGTTCTCGCAGAATTCGGTGACGGCGCGGTGATCATCGGGATCCGGCCAGGCGCAGGAGGGACAGTCGAACCCATTGGTCTGGTTCAGCTTCGCCATGCCCCGGATCCCGCGGGTGACCCCGGCCTGGGTGAAGACATGCTTCAGCGACGAGGCCACCGCCGCGGCGCCGGCGGCGTAGTCCTTCGGGTCACCGACGCGAATGCCGGTGAATTCGGCGGGAGGTTCGGCGAGGGGAGTTTCCGGCGGGCGGGCGGAGGGTGTTTCAAGAGGAGACATGGGACTTGGGAAAGGAGGAAATGAATCGTCGCATCCCGACGCTGAAAAATCCGGCAGTTTCTGTTCCGAAGCTTACGCGCGAAGTACCCTTTCGGGTCTTTCCCCTTGCCGCGACAAGCTTTCCGCCGGGTTCGCCTTGCGCGCGTGATTTTTCCCGTGGAAATTCCGTTTCCCTGTGGAATGATCGCGCGATCGCGCCATCAGGGCGCGGCACGGAAGACGCCCTTGAGGAAACCATGAATTCCCTCCGCAACGCGCCCGTCCCGCCTGATGCCGGTCCTCCCGTAGTCATGGAACTCACCGTCGAACCCCTTGTTTTCCCCACCCCTCCCGGGGGATGGAAGGATTGCGCCCGCTCCCTCGATGAGTGGAACGAGGCCTACCGCCGCGTCGAGGCCTACTTCTCCGCCCTGCGCGTCGACAACAAGCTGCTCCTCAGTTCCCTCGTCTTCAAGATCCTCGGAAAGGTCAGCGAGCGCGCCGCCACCGAACCGGACCGCCTCCCCGTCGAACTTGCCGCGGAGGAGACCGACCGTCTCCTTGTGCAATGGTTCCGCCGGGTCCTCGACGGATCCGAGGTCGAACCGGTCGACCGCCTTTCCGCCCGGGGTCGCCTCGCCCTCCTCATGGTGCAATCCGAAATCCCCTGGCAGCAATTGTTCCTCACCGATGACCCCATCCCCGAGTCCGTCGCCGCCGCGATGAAAACCGCCTACCTGCGCGCCGACCCGGATTTCCGCTTCGTCGAGATGCGTCCCCGCCCCATCGACCTCGGCATCGTCGACGTGGCCAACCGCACCTTCGAGAGCATGGGCACCCGGAAGACGGCCGCGCAGTGGCTCCTCTGGCTCGGATTCGGCGCCGTCCTCGCCGCGATCTTCTATTTCACGCGATGAGCGAATCGGAACTCGACCGCGACAAGGGGCGGCAGGAACGTTCCACCTTCTGGGAGGCCTTCCTCTTTTTCTCCCTCGTCCTCGTCATCACGGGGGTCGGGGCCTACCTCATGGCCGACTACCTGTGGGAACTCGGCTGGCGCTCGTCCTCGACCGCGTTGTGGGTGCTCTTCACCGTGCTTTTCGGATATCTCGCCTTCGGCTTCTGCCATGCCTTCTTCGGGTTCATCCTCCGCCGTTTCCGACTCCCCTTCGCGCACATGCCGAAGGTGGACGAGGAAGCCTCGACCCTGCAGGATTTCCACGTCACCCCGCGCGTCGCGGTCATCATCCCGGTCTACAACGAGCCGGTCGACCGCGTCTTCGCGGGCATCCGCGCGATTCTCGACTCGGTCATGCGGACCTCGCTCGGCGACGCCTTCGACTTCTTCATCCTCTCCGACTCGAACCAGCCGGAGCAGTGGGTCATCGAGGAGGCGGCCTGGCTCAAGATCCTGCGCGACCCGAAGGCGCAGGACCGCGTTTTCTACCGCCGCCGTCCTGACAATTACGCCAAAAAGAGCGGCAACGTGGCCGACTTCTGCCGCACCTGGGGCGACCACTACCGCTACATGATCGTCCTCGACGCGGACAGCATCATGACCGGCGAAACCCTCGTCGAACTCTACCTGCGGATGGAATCGAATCCCCGCGTCGCCCTCATCCAGACCGCGCCCGCCCTCGTCAACGGGGAATCGCTCTTCGGACGGATGCAGCAGTTCGCGAACCGCCTCTACGGTCCCGTCTTCATGGAGGGGCTCGCCTTCTGGCAGCAGAACGGAGGCAACTTCTGGGGCCACAACGCCATCCTCCGCCTGCGCCCCTTCATGGAGCACTGCGACCTGCCGCAGCTCCCCGGACGCAAGCCCTTCGGCGGCCACATCCTCTCGCACGACTTCGTCGAGGCCGGTCTCCTCCGCCGCGCGGGTTGGGAGGTCTGGCTCGCCCACGACCTCGGGGGCAGCTATGAGGAAGGGCCGCAAAGCATCATCGATTCCGCGATCCGCGACCGCCGCTGGTGCCAGGGAAACCTGCAGCACGGCATGCTTCTCTTCGCCCGTGGACTGCGCGGCAAGACCCGCGTCCACCTCGCCAACGGCATCCTCGGATACGTCGCCTCGCCGCTCTGGCTCCTCTTCATGGGCATCGCCTTCTGGCGCGGCTACACGGGGGGGCCCGGATCGCTGATCTCGGACGGCACGGGACCGCAGGCCCTCGCCGTCTTCGTCCTCACGATGGTCCTGCTCTTCTCGCCGAAGATCCTCTGCCTCATCGACCTGATCTTCGACCGCGAACGCCGCCGCGGCTTCGGCGGAATCCTCAACGCCCTCACCGGGGCCGTCGTCGAGACCTTCTTCTCTGCCCTCATCGCTCCGGTCATGATGCTTTTTCACACCCGCTTCGTGATCTGGAACCTCCTCGGAAAGACCGTCGGCTGGAACGCCCAGCGCCGCGGCGCCCAGGGTACCTCGTGGGACGAGGCCATCTCCGTGCACGGCATCCAGACGCTCCTCGGTGTCGGCATCGGGCTCGTCACCGCCTTCACCAATCCCATGCTCTTCGCGTGGCTCGCGCCCGTGCTCGCGGGGCTCTGGTTCAGCATTCCGATCTCCGTCTGGACAAGCCGTCTCGAGCTCGGCATGAACGCGAAGCGCGAGAAGCTGTTCCTCGTCCCCGAGGAAAGTTCCCCGCCCCGCGAGGTCGCCGAGGCCACCCATCCTCCGGCCGAGCCCGACACCCGGCGGTTCCGGGGCATCACCGCGGCGGTGCTCGATCCCTTCCTCAATGCGGTTCACATCTCCCTGCTGCGACGCAATCGGCGACGCCTCATGACCGGTCAGAAAGTCTACGGGGCCACCGCCGGCTCGGTCATTCCCACCGCCGGTGAATCGCGGGCGAGGCGACTTCTCGCCGAGAAGCTTCTCCGCGAGGGACCGAAGGCCCTCGAGACCTCCGAGATGATCTCCGTCCTTTCCGACATCGACAACATGCTCTGGCTCCATCGCCAGGCCTGGCTGCGGCCGAACAAGGATCTCGCCCCCTGGTGGCGGAACGCCATCCGCGAGACTTCGGCGGCGGTCTGACCGGAAAGATTCTGTTTCCATCCCCCGGGTGCCCCGTTATCGTGGCCGATGCCCCGTGTCATCACCGACGTTCTCCTCGTTTCCCCGAACGACTACATCCGCCCTGTCTCGATCGAACTTGGCGACGATGGCAAAATCGCACGACTTCATGAGGGCCACCGCCCGCCGGAGGGCTGCGAGGTGATCTTCGATGGCGGAGGCGAGGTGTATCTCACCGCCGGATTCATCGACATCCACACCCACGGTGCCCGCGGTTTCGATCTCTCCTACGCCACCCTCGAGGCCGTCGAGGCCCACGCCGAGGCGAAACTGGCGGAAGGGGTCACGACCTTCCTGCCCACCACCTGGACCGCCTCGCCCGAACACAAGCTCGCCATGGCCGCCGCCGCCGCGGCCTACCGGAAACACGAGCGTTTCGCCCGCGCCCCCTTTCTCCACGTCGAGGGTCCCTACCTCAATCCCGCGCAGGCCGGAGCCCAGGACACCCGCTTCATGCGGCGGCCCGACATCGAGGAAGTGAAGCGGATCCACGCCGTCTGTCCCGTGGGCCTCATCTCCCTCGCCGTCGAGCTCGACGGCGCCCTCCCCTTCCTCTCCGAAATGCGCCGCATGGGCATCGTCACCTCCGCCGCACACAGCGCCGCGGGCTACGACGATTTCCGCGCCGCGCGGGAAATGGGACTGACGCATCTCACCCACTACTGCAACCAGATGTCGGCCCTGCACCACCGCAACGTCGGCCTCGTCGGCGCGGGTCTGCTCGACGACGGCGTCATGATCGAGGTCATCTGCGACGGCATCCACCTCTGCCCCGACATGATCCGCCTCGTCTTCAAGCACCGCAGCTGCGACCGGCTCATGCTCATCACCGACTCCATCGCCGCGGCCCACCTCGGCGACGGGCGTTATCCCCTGCACGATGGCGAGATCATCGTGAAGGACGGAGCCGCCCGCATTCCCGCAGGCAACCTCGCGGGATCGATCGTCACCTTCGACCAGTCGCTCCGCAATGTCGCCTCGCTCACCGGACTGCCGCTCAACGAGCTCTCCAAGACCTGCGCCGCGAACCAGGCGAAATCCCTTCGTCTCAAGGATCGCGGGCGGATCCTGCCGGGTCTGCTCGCCGACCTGACCCTCCTGACTCCCGGACTCGAGGTCGTCGCCACCTACGTTGGCGGCGAGTTGCGTTATTCCGCGTGAAGTGCGCCGGGGTCAACGGCTCTCGCGCACGAGGATCCGTTCGATTTCCTCGATGGGAACGGCGATGTAGGGTCTCGCCACCCCGAGCTTCTCCCATTTCGCCGCCTCAACTTCGGCCGGATCCGGGACGACGCGATTCATTGCCCACATTCCCGCGAGAACGAGGGAATAAAAAAGGAGCCGGCTGTAAACGCGCTCGCGGAGACTGAGACCGAGGGTGCTCACACCGTCGATTAGAGCAAACCCCGGGCCCGAGTCCAGAATATGATTCGAGTTTTTGCGAAAGATCGCAATTCTGCAATCGCCCTTCAGGATCACTGACTATCTCATGCCCTGAAGAAGGCTCGCGCGAAAGAACCGTTTCCGCCGAACCTTCACCGCCGGGAAACGAGCGGCGGAATGAGAAAGGCCCCGGGGATCGCTCCATCAAGGGTGGCGAGCCGTATTCCGTTTCGCTCGGCAAGCCGCAACAGGTGCGCGTCCGTGGATCGGGAAGCACCTTCACACCAGGACGGAAACGGCAGGGTTGAAGAAAGATCGTCCGGAAGAAATCGATGCCTGGAGCCGAGACTCTTCACCATCGAATCCAACGTGGCCACACCATCCTCGAGGCGCACCCGGCCACCGCCCCTTTGGACTGAAACTCTCACGAAACCCAATTCCGGAATCGCCGAGGTCATGATCCGGTGCGAGCGCTTGCCAAGGATCGAACGAATCCAGGTCACCACACGCAGGTGATCCTCGTGATCGGACCACCCCCAGGCGACGAGGACATTGACGTCGAGCAGATAGTTCATGGAAAATCCGCCAGCATCTCACGAACCCGCTCGGTCGTGAACGGAGGGTCGCTTTCCATCGGAGCGAAGATCTCGGCACCCGTGATCGAACAGCGAACCTTTCCGATCATCCCGGAGGCCTCGTTTCCCGCCGCTTTGCGTCGGAGATATTCGGACACACTGATGCGCTCGCGCTTGGCCCGCTGCCGGATGATCCTCTCTTCCGCTTCCGAGACCTTGAAGCTGATTGTCTTCATGGGTAATACCGTAATACGGAGCAATCCTCCCAGCAAGGCGAATCCCCCATCCCGGGCGACCAGGGAACGTCCGAAGGCCTTATCCCTTCTTCCGAAACAGGCGTTTCAAGAACGGCGTCTCCGTTTTCTCGGGATTCGACCGGGACACGGGATCGGCGGCCGCTTCGGGCATCGGCAGCGACCGGGTCTGGTCCCAGCCACCCCCGAGGGCCTTCACCAGCGAAACGGCGGCGACGAGGCGCCGGCCCCCGACGCGCTCGACGGCAAGCTGGGTGTTCAGCGCGGTGCGGTTCGCGGTGATGACGTCGAGATACGGGACGGTGCCCGCTTCATACTGGGTCCGCGCGAGCTGGGCCGCGCGGGTCGCACTGGCGCGGGCCCGGCCGAGAGCATCGGCCTCCCCGGCCAGATGCCGGAGTCCCGAGAGACTGTTCTCGACATCGGCAACGGCGGTTAGAAACGATTGACGGTAATTGGCAAGCGCCTCGTCGTGGATGGCGTGGGAGCGCGAAAGATTGAAGCGGTCCTTGCCGCCGGAGAAAAGCGGAACCCGGACCCTCGGACCATAAGTCCAAAGGATCGAGGCGGGATCGAAGAGGATGTCGAGATCGCCGCTCTGGAATCCGCCGTTTCCGAGCAGCGAGACGCTCGGGAAAAACTGCGCCTCGGCCACGCCGATCCGCGACGTCGCCGCGGCGAGCTGTTGCTCGGCCGCGGCGACGTCGGGACGCCGCTCGAGAAGATCGCTCGGGAAACCCGTGGGGATCTTCGGCGGCCCCGGCAGTGCGCCGGGGTTCGCAACGAGGGAGAAGGAGGAGGCATTCTCCCCGACGAGAAGGGCAAGGGCGTTTTCGAGGCGGTCGCGATGGGCCTGGAGGACGGAGATCTCCGCCTCGGCCGTGGACACCTCGGTCTCCGACTGGGCCTGTTCGAGATCGTTGGCCGCTCCGGCGAGGACACGGGACCGGGCGATCTTCAGCGCTTCGCCGCGCCAGCCGACCGCCTCGCGCACGATCGCGATCTCGGCATCGATCGCCCGGATCTGGAAATAGGTCGAGGCCAGTTCGGCGTGGATTCCGAGGAGGACGTTGTGAACGGCGTCGGCGGCGGCGACCGCGTTCGCTTCGTCCGACTCGACGCTGCGGCGGATCTTGCCCCAGAGGTCGATCTCCCAACCGAAATCGGCGAGGGCGGTGTAGGCGGGGCCGTCATACATCATCCCGTTGAGGGGAAAGGGAGATGGCATGTTCTCCGACGTGCGCTGCTGCTCCGCGGAAAGCGGAAGACCGAGGCGCGGGAGCAGATCGCCTTTCGTAATCCGCGCGGTGGCGCGCGCTTGGTCGAAGCGGGCGATCGCGGCCTTGAGCTGCTGGTTGTTCCGCGTGGCCCGCTCGAGGAGGCGGTTCAGGGAGGGATCGCGGAAGACCTTCCACCATTCCCCTTTCGGCAGGTGTGCGGACGGCGTCGCCTCGCGCCACGCCACGTTCTTGAATTTCTCGGGCAGATTCACGGGAGGACGCTCGTAGTCGGGACCGAGCGGCTTCAACTGGGCGAAGGCGGGAGCGGCGAAGAGGAGGAGGGCGCCGAGAACGGAGGTGGCACGGGCTTCCAGCCGGTGCTTTCGGTGGATCGGACGAAAAAAGGAACCGACACGCGATTCGCTTTGATCCACCGCACCGGCCTTGTCACCGTCGAACGCATGGGCTGGAAGCCCATGCCACATGCCGCTGCTGCATTGCTTCATAAGAATGATCGAAAAGGGTCAGGCGTGGGACTGAACCGGGTCGGCTCCGGCGGCCGTTTCGACGGCGGGAACTTCCTTCTTCTTCCGTCCGATCTTCATCACCAGGCAATAGAACAACGGCGTGAGGAGCAGGCCAAACACCGTCACCCCGATCATGCCCGCGAAAACCGCGGTGCCCATGGCGCGCCGCATCTCGGCTCCGGCGCCGGTCGAGATGACGAGCGGGAAGACACCGGCGATGAAGGCGATCGAGGTCATCAGGATCGGCCGCAAACGCAGACGGCAGGCCTCGAGCGCGGCCTCGAGCGGAGAAAGTCCGTGATCATTTTTCTCCTTCGCGAACTCGACGATGAGGATGGCGTTTTTGCACGCGAGACCGATCAAGACGATGAAGCCGATCTGGGTGAAGATGTTGTTGTCGCCGCCCGTGAGATGAACTCCGATGAGGGCGAAGAGCAGGCAGAGCGGCACGATGAGGATGATCGCGAGCGGCAGGCGCAGGCTCTCGTATTGCGCCGCCAGCACCATGAAGACGAGGAGGATGCAGAGCGGGTAGATGAAGACGGCGGTATTCCCCGCGATGATCTTCTGATAGGTGAGGTCGGTCCACTCGAACTCGAATCCGGCGGGCAGGACCTGCTTCGCGAGTTCGGAGATGACCGCCTCGCCCTGACCCGAGCTGAGCGGCGGGAGCGGCGCACCGTTGAGATCGGCCGCGAGGTAGCCGTTGTAATGCGTGACGCGGTCGGGACCGAAGCTCTCCTTCACCTGCACGAGCGATCCGATCGGCACCATGTCACCGGCGAGGTTGCGGGTCTTCAGCCGCGTGATGTCGGCGGCATCATCGCGGAACTGCTGCTCGGCCTGGGCGACGACCTGGTAGGTGCGGCCGAAGCGGTTGAAGTCGTTCACGTAAAGACTGCCGAGATTGATCTGCAGCGTTTCGTAAAGATTCGCGAGCGGCACGCCCTGGGCCTTCGCCTTTTCGCGATCCACGTCCGCCTCGAGCTGCGGCACGTTCACGGTGTAGCCGGAATAAACCTGGGTCAGCTTGCCGCTGCCGTAGGCCGCGCCGACGAGACTCTGGGTCGCTCGGTAAAGGGCTTCGTAGCCCTGGTCGGAGCGGTCCTCGACCATCAGCTTGAAACCTCCGGTCGTGCCGATGCCGTTGACCGGAGGCGGCTGGAGGACGAGCACCATCGCATCCTGGATCGAGGAGAACTGGCCGTTGAGCTGGTTCGCGATCATCTGGCCGCTCAGCTCCGGCGTGGTGCGCTCTTCGAAATCCTTCAGGCCTACGAAGACGATGCCGCTGTTCGGACTGACGGTGAATCCGTGGATGGAAAGCCCCGGGAAGGCGATCGCGTCTTTCACCCCGGGATGTTTGAGCGCGATGTCGGACATGCGGCGCATCACGTCGTCGGTGCGGTCGAGCGAGGAGCCGTCGGGGAGCTGGGCGAAACCGACGAGGTATTGTTTGTCCTGCCCAGGAACGAAACCCGTCGGCACCATCTGGAACCCCTTGCCGGTCGCCCAGACGAGCCCGAAATAGAGAAGGATGGCGATGAATCCGAAGCGGATGATGCGTTTCACGAAACCGACGTAGGCCCGCGACGACCAGTCGAAGAAGCGGTTGAAGGGACGGAAGAACCAGCCGAAGAGCGCGTCGATGAGGCGCGAGAGGAGGTCCTTCTTCGCCCCGTGTCCCTGCAGGAGCATGGCCGAAAGCGCGGGACTCAGGGTCAGGGAATTGACCGCCGAGATCACCGTGGAGATCGCGATGGTGACGGCGAACTGCTTGTAGAACTGGCCGCTCAGCCCGCTGATGAAGGCCGTTGGGATGAAGACGGCGCAAAGGACCAGCGCGGTCGCGACGATGGGTCCGGTCACCTCGCCCATGGCCTTCTTCGTCGCCTCGAGCGGGGCGAGCCCCTCGCGGATGTTCCGCTCCACGTTCTCGACGACGACGATGGCGTCATCGACGACAATGCCGATGGCGAGGACGAGTCCGAAGAGGGAAAGGTTGTTGATGCTGAAGCCCAGCAAATGCATCACCGCGAAGGTCCCGATGAGCGAGACCGGCACGGCGACGAGCGGGATGATCGAGGCCCGCCAGGTCTGGAGGAAAAGCACGACGACGAGGACGACGAGGATGATGGCCTCGAGGAGGGTGTGGATGACGGCGTCGATCGACTTCCGCACGAAGACGGTGGGATCGTAGGCGATGGCGTAGTCGACGCCCTCGGGGAACTTCAGCTTGAGCCGCTCCATCGTCTCTCGGATCGACTGCGAAACGGAGAGGGCGTTCGCCCCGGGGAGCTGGAAGACGCCCATGCCAACAGCCTTCTTGTTGTTGATGAGGCTGCGCATCGCGTATTCGGCGCTGCCCATCTCGGCCCGCCCGATATCGCGAAGGCGAAGCTTCTCGCCGTAGGGCCCGGTCTTGACGATGATATCCTCGAATTCCTCCTCGGTGACGAGGCGCCCCTTCGCGTTCACGGTCAGCTCGAAGGCCGCGTTCTTGGTCGGCTGCTGGCCGATCGTGCCGGCGGCGACCTGGATGTTCTGCTCGCGGATCGCGTTGACAATGTCGCTGGCGGTGAGGCCGCGCGCGGCGGCTTTGTCAGGATCGATCCAGATGCGCATCGCGTATTCACCGCCACCGAAGATCTGCACCTGGCCGACGCCGGAGAGGCGGGAGAGCTCGTCCTTCACGTTCAGGGTCGCGTAGTTCCGCAGGTAGATCTCGTCGTAGCGGTCGTTCGGGGAAAGGAGGTGCACGACGAGGGTCATGTCGGGCGAGGACTTCACCGTGACGACGCCGAAGCGGCGCACCTCCTCGGGCAGCTTCGGCAGGACCTGGGCGACGCGGTTCTGCACCTGGACTTGGGCGAGGTCGAGATCCGTCCCGACCTTGAAGGTCACGGTCAGGGTCATGACCCCGTTCGCGGTGCTCTGCGAGGCCATGTAGAGCATGTTCTCGATCCCGTTGATGGTCTGCTCGAGCGGAGAGGCCACGGTCTCGGCGATGGTCTTCGGATTCGCCCCCGGATAGGTCGCGGTGACGATGACGGTGGGCGGTGCGACCTCGGGATACTCGGAGACGGGGAGCTGGAACAGCGAAATCCCACCCAGCACGAGAATGAGCAGCGAGAGCGTGCCCGCGAAGACCGGGCGCGTGATGAAGTAGGAGGAGAAGTTCATGCCTGGGTGTCGGGAAGGACCGCTGATCTTCGCTGATTTCCGCTGATGGATTTCGGTGAACCCGGTGGGCTGGGGAATCTCACGGCTTCGGCGCGTTCCCGCTTCCGGCCGCTCCTCCCGGCGGAGCCTCGACCGGCTGCACCGGCATGCCCGGCTGAGGCAGTCGCGCCATGCCGTTGATGATGATCTTCTCTCCGGCGGCGAGGCCGCTGCGGATGATGCGTTTCCCGTCGATCGCGGGTCCGATCACGACGGGCTTGTAGACGGTCAGGTTCTCGGGCGTGACGCCGAGGACGTACTTGTTGGCCTGGTCGGTGAGGATGGCCTCGGCCTCGACGAGGAGGGCGTCATACTCGGAGGTCATGGGCAATCGCACCCGGGTGAAAAGACCCGGAGTGAGTTGGCCGTCGGCATTGGGCAGCTCACAGCGGACCACCATGCTGCCGGTCGCGGCGTCGAGGCGGTTGTCGAAGGACTCGATGAACCCGCGGTGGGGAAAGTCCGTCTCGTTGGCGAGCTGCACCTCGACCGGGACGCGGCCCTTTTCGTCGACGTAAAGGTTGCCTTCGCGCTTGAGGGCTTGAAGGCGGAGGAGGCTTTGTTCATCAATGTCGGTGTAGACAAACACCGGGTCGACCGTCACGAGGGTGGTGAGCAGCGTGGTCCCGGCGGTGACGAAATTCCCGGTCGTGGTGATGGCCCGGCTGATGCGGCCGCCGATCGGCGCCTTCACCTCGGTGTGCTCCATCTCGATCGCGGTGCCGTGGAGGGCGGCGTTCGCGGCCTCGAGCACGGCCTGGCTCTGCAGCCACGCGCTCTCGCGGCTCTCGGCCTGTTCCGGGGCGATGGCGCGCGCGGCGAGGAGCTGGTTCACCCGGTCGAATTCGCGTTTCGCCATGTCGGAGGCGGCCTCGGCCCGGCTCACGTCGGCTTTCGCGGCACGAAGGCGGGTCTCGAAGGCACGCTGGTCGATCGTGAAGAGGATGTCGCCTTCCTTCACGAGCGCCCCGGCTTCGAAGTGCACCCCGGTGATGTAGCCGGAGACGCGCGGACGCAGCTCCACCGTCTCGGTCGCCTCGACGCGTCCGGTGAACTCTTCCCATTCGACGAGCTTGCGGGTTTCGACCACACCGAGGGTGACCTGCGCCGGCGGCATCGCACCGCCCTGCGGCGGCCCCTGGGGAGGTCCGCACGAGGCGAGGACAAAGGCGGGGAGAAGGAGGAGGCGGAGTTTCATGGAGAAGGCGGAAAATGGAGCCGGGCGGACATCACAGTGCGTCGGTCAGGACACCGGCGTCTTCGCCGCGAGGAGGTGGAGCGCCCCCGCCTCGAAGTCATCGAGCGGGGCGAGGTCGTTCTTCATGCGGGCGTGGAGAAGGAGTCCCTCACTGAACGCAAAAACCATCCGCGCGAGCATCCCGGCGTCGCCGGGCACGACCGTGCCATCGGCCTGTCCGTCACGGATCGCGGACTCGTAGTAGGAGAGGAATTCCGCGAGGATCTCCTGGAGCCGGTCGCGCAACTCCGGATCGGTCGTCGCCACCTCGGCCCCGAGGGAATGGATGGGACATCCGAGGACGCGTCCGTGCTTCCCGAGGAGTGCTTCCTGCTCCTCCCGGAAATCCCGGAAACATCGCAGGATGCGCCCGAGCGGAGGCGTTTCGGCGGAAAAAATCGCGTCAAGATGGAGACGGTGCTCGGCCCATCCGTGATCAACCGCGGCGAGGGCAAGGACGGACTTCGACTCGAAAAAGTGGTAGAAGCTGCCCTTCTTGACACCGGCATGCTCGCAGATGTGATCGACCGAGGTGCGCCCGTAGCTCCCCGTCCAGATCAGTTCCATCATCGCCCCGAGGAGCCGTTCCTTCGCATCACTGACGCGTCCCATGGCGGAATTCTCGCGAAACTAGACGAACGGTCAACTATTTTGAATACCATTTCCTCACGACTCGGGATCGTTCACGCCGGACTGGAATGTCTCGTTTCCGCTACCGACGCGGAAAAGGGTTGGCCCGGCATGGTCCTTGCGTAAAATAACAATCAGTGATGGGATCGTGTTCAATCAGTGAACTGCTCGGCTGGCGGGAATGGCTTTCCATCCCCGGTCTCGGCATTGCCCGGATCAAGGCGAAGATCGATACCGGAGCCCGCAGTTCCTGCCTCCACACCCGCGGGCTCGAGGTCTACACCTCGGAATCCGGGGAACGTCGCGTCCGCTTTTCCGTGCATCCGCTGCCGAAGAAGCCCTCCCTCGAAGCGCGCTGCGATCTTCCCCTGCTCGCGACGAGGGTCGTGCGCGACTCCGGGGGCCACGAGGAGGAACGCCCCTTCATCCGCATCCCCGTCACCCTCGGCACCCACACCTGGGAGGTGGATTTTTCCCTCACGAGCCGGGACAACATGAAATTTCGTATGCTTTTGGGCCGGACTGCGATGAAAGATCGCTTCCTCGTGAACCCGTCCCTTTCCTACCAAGTCGGCAAGCCGGTCCGCCGTCCGCGGTCCTGAATCACGGCACGCCCCTCGCGTGCCGCCTCCGCTTGCGTTCCCATATTCCACCCGATCCATCCTTTCGAACCCCTTGATGAAGATTGCCATCCTTTCCCGCGACCGGAAGCTCTATTCCACCAACGCCCTGTATGAAGCCGGAACCAAGCGAGGCCACGAAATGCGTGTCATCGACTACGTGCGTTGCCACATGGAAATCACCTCGATGCGTCCCGCCATCTACCTCGGGAGCGAACGTCTCGACGGGTTCGACGCGGTCATCCCGCGGATCGGCGCGAGCCAGACCTTTTTCGGATGCGCCGTGGTGCGCCAGTTCGAGATGATGGGCGTCTACAGCGTCAACGAGTCCGTGGCCATCTCCCGTTCGCGCGACAAGCTGCGTTGTCTCCAACTCCTCGCGCGCAAGGGCATCGGACTGCCCGTGACCGGTTTCGCAAACGATCCGCGGGCGACCGGGGCCCTCATCGACCAGGTCGGCGGCGCGCCGCTCGTCATCAAGCTGCTCGAGGGCACGCAAGGCGTCGGCGTCGTCCTCGCCGAGACCCGCCAGGCGGCCGAGTCGGTCATCGAGGCCTTCCGCGGTCTCAACGCGAACATTCTCGCCCAGGAATACATCAAGGAGGCCAAGGGAGCGGACATCCGCGCCTTCGTCATCGGGGGCAAGGTCGTCGCCTCGATGAAGCGCCAGGGCAGGGAGGGCGAATTCCGCTCGAACCTCCACCGCGGCGGCACCGCTTCGGTGGTCAAGATCACGCCCGAGGAACGCTCCACCGCGGTGCGGGCCGCGAGCATCCTCGGTCTCAACGTCGCCGGCGTCGACCTGCTCCGTTCGAACCACGGCCCCGTGGTCATGGAGGTGAATTCCTCCCCCGGCCTCGAGGGCATCGAAACCACCACGGGCAAGGATATCGCCGGCATGATCATCGACTTCATCGAGAAGGAGGTGAAGGGCAAGAAGGGAACGAGGACCAAGGGCAAGGGATGACGGAGCGCGGAGCCGCCCCCCCCCGCGTGATCGGGCGATGAGAGCGCAACCACGTGATTGGCGTTCCCGTCGCCACGTGGTCTCATAGCCTCCATGAGGAATCCATTCTCCCCCATCCTGTTCGCCGGTGCCAGCGCGCTCGCGCTCTCCGTCACCTTCGCCCCCGCCCAGAACGCGGCCAAACCCGACCCGAACCGCGAGGCCGCGAAGCGTCCCCTCGCCATCCTCGAGCAGGCCCCCTGGCGGGATCTCTTCAACGGCACGGATCTCGCCGGCTGGGCCGGAGACACGAGCGGCTACGAGGTCAAGGACGGGGTCCTTGTCTGCAAGCCGGGCGGTAAGAACCTGGAGACGGCCAAGGACTACGGCGACTTCGCCTTTTCCTTCGAGTTCAAGATGCAGGAGAGCGCGAACAACGGCATCGGCATCCGCGTGCCCGCGGGAGGACACGCCGCCGGTGACGGGCTCGAAATCCAGATCCTCGACACCGAAGGGAAAATTTACGGCGGCGAGGCGATGGTCGACGGCAAACCGCGCAAGCTGACCTGGCTGAAGCCCTGGCAGGTCCATGGCTCGGTCTACGGTCACGTCCCCGCGAAGACCGGCTACCTCAAGCCGGTCGGTGAATGGAACCAACAGACCATCGTCGCGATCGAGGACCACATCATGGTCATCCTCAACGGCGCCGTCATCGTCGACACCTTCCTCGAGGAACACGCCCCGCTCGAGAAGGGATTCGACGGCCGCAAGAACCGCACCGGACGCATCACCCTCGCCGGACACAGCGATCCGATGGAGTTCCGCCATCTCAAGATCGCCGATTTCTCCCCGTCCCAGCCCACCCTCGCCGGCAACGCGGACAACACCCCGCCGGCGGGCTTCAACGCACTCTTCAACGGCAAGGACCTCTCCGGCTGGAAGGGCCTCGCGCACGGCAACGCCGTCGAGCGCCGCGCCCTCACCGGTGACGCGCTCAAGGAGGCCCAGGCCAAGGCCGACGTGGTCATGAACGAACACTGGCGCGTCGAGAACGGCGTCCTCATCTACGACGGCAAGGGCGCGAGCCTCTGCACGGACAAGGATTACGGGGACTTCGAATTCTACTGCGACTGGAAGATCCCCGCCGGCGCCGACAGCGGCATCTACCTGCGCGGCACCCCGCAGATCCAGATCTGGGATCCCTGGGATGCCAGTTACAAGGCGAAGGACGGCACCAAGCGCCTGCCCACCACGCCGCAGGAATGGGTCGAGGCCTACAAGACCGGCCGCAACCTCGGATCGGGTGGACTCTGGAACAACCGGCGCGCCCGCAACCAGCCCCTCGTCCTCGCCGACAATCCCATCGGCGAATGGAACACCTTCTACATCCGCATGGTCGGCAACCGCGTCAGCATCTGGCTCAACGGCAAGCAGGTCGTCGATCGCACCGAGTTGGAGAACTACTGGGACAAGACCGGCACCATCCCGCTCGTCCGCGCCGACCAGATCGAGCTGCAACACCACGGCAGCGAACTCTTCTTCAAGAATCTCTATCTCCGGGAACTGCCCTGGTGAGTTGGGTGCGGGGTGGAAACACTTCCCGGGAGGGGATCCGAAGTTCGGGACGAACCTGCGCGCGGCGCGTTGGGGACAACGCGCCCTACCTTGGCCGGCGTGCCTGGAAATGGGAAGGGCGGGTTGTCCCCAACCCGCCGCCGGACGAGCTTCGGAGGTCGCCCGGTCATCCGCGCGGCGCGTTGGGGACAACGCGCCCTACGTTGGCCGGCGTGCTTGGAAATGGGTAGGGCGGGTTGTCCCCAACCCGCCGCCGAACGAGCTTCGGAGGTCGTCCGATCATCCGCGCGGCGCGTTGGGGACAACGCGCCCTACCCGGCCGGCGTGCTTGAAAATGGGTAGGGCGGGTTGTCCCCAACCCGCCGCCGGACGAGCTTTGGAGGTCGTCCGATCATCCGCGCGGCGCGTTGGGGACAACGCGCCCTACCCGGCCGGCGTGCCTGAAAATGGGTAGGGCGGGTTGTCCCCAACCCGCCGCCGGACGAGCTTCGGAGGTCGCCCGGTCATCCGCGCGGCGCGTTGGGGACAACGC